>CAZQEH010000162.1:0-1707 GCA_964592205.1 uncultured Novosphingobium sp. | reverse complement strand
GAACTCCATCACCACCCAATAGCTGACAAGGCCGGGTTCCGTCGGCGCTTACCATGGCGGCGTAAGCTGCGCGATGCTCAAGGCGGGCCTGGACCGGACGATTTGGCGCCCCCCGGGTTCGCGGCGGCGGTAATGATCGAGGATGTGGGCGTCGCTCCTTCTGGCCCGCAGCCCGCGATCGTCATCGACCTGGCGCGCGGCAAGCGGATCAGCATCTTTGCCTCGGCATCGCCGGCGCTCGTGGCGGCGGCGCTGAAGGCCCTGCGATGATCCCTGCGGGTGCGCGGGTGTGGATCGCGATGGGCCACACGGATATGCGCAAGGGGATGCAGGGGCTGGCCTTGCTGGTTCAGCAGGGCCTCAAGCGCGATCCGCATGGCGGCGATCTGTTCGTGTTCCGCGGGCGGGCAGGGTCGCTGGTGAAGCTGATCTGGCACGATGGGATCGGCATGTCGCTCTACGCTAAGCGGCTCGAGAAGGGGCGCTTCGTGTGGCCCTCGGCCAAGGACGGCATGGTGTCTCTGACCAGTGCGCAACTCGCCTGCCTGCTCGACGGGATTGACTGGCGTAACCCGCAGTATTCCTGGCGTCCGCAGAGCGCTGGATAGAGGCGTCGTTTTCCTCTCCCACGGAGCATTTTGCGCTTCATTTGGGCGTGTTTCTATGATTCCATCACGGTTGTGGAAGCCGCCGTTTCGCCCCTTCCTGACGATATTGAAGCGCTCAAGGCGCTGCTGGCGAGCGCGACCCGGCGGGCCGATGAGGCCGAGGCCAAGCTCGCCAACGCTCATGCCAGGGAGAGCGCCACCGAAGCCGTGATCGCGCACCTCAAGCTGCAGATCGCCAAGCTCAAGCGCGAGCAGTATGGCGCCAGCGCCGAGCGCACCCGCCGCCTTCTCGACCAGATGGAACTGCAGCTCGAAGATCTCGAGGCCGACGCCGCCGAGGACGATCTTGCTGCCGAAGCAGCGGCCGAGAAGACCGCGACCGTCCGCAGAACAGCCAAGCCTTCCGACCAAGAGGCACGCAGCGCAGGGCACGTTCGGCGGCATTGTTGGTCAGGCAGACTCGGCCGTCGTCGAGGAAGCGGGTGAAGGCATCCCAACGGCGGAGCATGTAGTTGATGGCCTTTGCGAGATCGTGGTTGCGGGAGAGCTTCGCGAGCTGGGCGGTGACCCATCCCATCCGACCAATTTGCCCGGGTCACTCTGCTTCGCGCCGAAATCATAGATCACTTGGGTCTGTCGATCACCTCAACAGGTGACGACATACGGGTGAGCCAGCGCGCCGCATCGCTGGCGAACGCCCGCGCCTGCCGGTACCGTCGTCACCGACAGGCTCGTGCCCTGCTGACATGAGGGTAAGCAGACGCCTGAATGACCAGAAATGCTATCCACCTCAATCGATGCCTGATCGCCATCACGAAAGCATTTCTTGCAGGGACGGACGCACAGAGCGCCTCGTTCTCCACGCGTATCAGTAACTGGATTGTTCCTCTTGGCGGCCCGCCGCCGCCTGAAAGGGCAGGGGGGGAAAGGTGGCGGCGGGCCGTATGCGAGAGCGGCAGGGAGCGTTGCCGATGACATGTGATAGCAAGGCAAGGTAAAGTCGAGGTTAATGACTGGCTGTTTGTCGCAGCAAACCTGGCTCCCAGTTGGACGGTTCGAAAAACTCTGGCGCTTGTTGACCTGACCTGATTCACTGCCT
>CAZQEH010000161.1:0-1712 GCA_964592205.1 uncultured Novosphingobium sp. | reverse complement strand
GAGCAACTGACTTTTAATCAGTAGGTCGCTGGTTCGAACCCAGCAGGGCTCACCACCTAAGCCCCCGAATATCTTGTGCTTTTGCTGATGCGGCTCGGCCGCACCGGCCTAAAATCGGTTTTAGGCCGGTTTTTAGGCCGGTGAATTGTCCACAGATAAACCGAATTCAGTTCGGAGGGGAAAGCCTTCCCCTGAGCCGGAGCCGCTTTGCTGTCTCCGGCTACCCCTTCTGCGGGGACACCCCGCAACGCCCCGTGAAGCGGAGCGGGACTGATGACGCGCTCTGTCCCACAGGCCTTGCGGCCTGCTCCTGAGGGCGCGGCTTTTTTGTTTTGGGCCCCGCGCGCACTCTGATTACGGCTTTGATGGCCAAGAGGATCAGCCTGCCGGACGACAGGCCCCGCCGGGGCGGCCGATCCAGGCATATGCAGTACACGCCTCCATTCAGGGTGCGCTTTGTTGGGCTTGTGCACCTCGCTGGTCGCTCGGCGCCATCGGTGGCATGAGCAGGTTGCTGCGGACGGCGCGCTGCCCGCGCGCCGGCGTTGTTGGTGTGGCCCGCAGAAGTGGCGGGGTGGGCGGCGCTCCCGTCTAGGCACGGTCCGGCCAGCCGCAACCCGTCGCTCCGCTTCCGGGTCTTCCATTGCATTGCAGCCCTTGTCTGACTGGCTGGACTGCCAGCCATCTGCGTCATGCGGGTGCGGCTGTCCGGCCCGCGCCTTTCTGGTCGCTGTCACCGCCCACCCCGCCCCTTCCGGGGGCCGGTGTGCGGATTTGGGCAGATCGGGAGGCAACAGATGGCGCGTGGAAATTCAAAGGGCAGTGCAGGTGGCAGGCGTAGCAGGGCGGCGCGGAGCGCCGCGCGCGGGGATGGCTCCCGCGCCTCGCTCTATGATGAAGTCACCGCGACAATCATCAGTCAGCTTGAGGAAGGCGTGTTTCCTTGGGTCAGGCCGTGGAGCAAGGCCAAGGCCTCGCTCGGCCTGCCGCGCAACGTCGTGACCAAGCGGGCTTATTCCGGAATCAATATCCTTGTCCTGTGGGGCGCGGTGATCGAGGGTGGCTATCCTTCGCAGGACTGGCTCACCTTCCGCCAAGCGCAGGCCGCTGGCGGCTGCGTCCGAAAGGGCGAGCGGGGTCGCACCGTGTTCTATGCCGACCGCTTCACCCCCAAGGATACCGATAAGGGGCAGGGGCGCGAGCAGGGAGAAAGCGGCGAGGAAGCGCGCTCGATTCCGTTCCTCAAGCGCTTTACCGTTTTCAATGCGGCGCAATGCGATGGTCTGCCCGTAGGGTTGGTGACCGAGCCAGCGCCATTGCCCGAACGCGAATTGCACCGCGCTGCCGAAGACCTCATTGCCGCGACGGGCGCGGATTTCCGGATTGGCGGGGCGCAGGCCTACTATTCGCCATCCGGCGATTTCGTGATGGTGCCGCCGCAACCGGCCTTTCATCAACAGATCGACTATTACCGCACCGCTCTGCACGAGCTGGGCCACTGGACTGGTCACGGCTCGCGGCTGGGCCGCGACCAGACCGGACGGTTCGGCTCTGCGCCCTATGCGCGCGAGGAACTCGTGGCCGAACTTGCCTCGGCATTCCTGTGTGCCGCGCTCGGCATCGAACCGACCGTGCGCCACGCGGATTATCTGGGCAGCTGGATGAAGTTATGCTCACCTCGCCATAACTCGAGTAATCGCGAGGTATCGATA
>CAZQEH010000160.1:0-1733 GCA_964592205.1 uncultured Novosphingobium sp. | reverse complement strand
CGCCAGCCGCGCTTCAAGCGCGCGCACGTCGATATAGGTGTTCACCACTTCCGCCGCGATCGTCAGCCGCGCACCGGCAAGCCCTGCATCCGCCGCGCCCGCTTCGGCCCGCGCCGCCCGCGCACCCGCCGAAAGCCGCCCGAACAGATCAAGCTCCCACGATGCCGCGCCGTTCAGGCCGTATTGCTCGGCCGTCCGCTTGAAGCCGGGAAAGCGCGAGAAGGCCCGGCCCTGCACATCCTCGAGCGATTGCCGCTTGAACCCCGCCGAACCATCGAGCGACGCCTGCGGAAACAAGGCGCCCTTGGCCGCCTTCAGCCCCGCCGCGGCCTGCTCCAGCCGTGCCGCTGCCGCCGCGATATCAAGATTGCCCGCGAGCGCGGCTTCCACCATGCGGTCCAGCACCGGATCGCCGAAACTCTTCCACCAACCATCGGCGAGCGGCACGGCATCTGCGGCGACCGGCGCGTTGCGGAATGCGTCAGCCAACGCCGGGGGCGCGGGCGGGGCGTTCCGCGCGGCCTCGGCGGGAAGCGGCATCGCGCCGGCGGTCAGCAGCAGGGCCGCCATACCGGCAGGGAACGGGCGCATGGCAGGAGTCCTTGACCTGTGAATGATGAAAGAATATATTCTTTTTCATGAAAATCAACCCAGCCGTTTCAGAAAAGCGGAAGGCCGGGCGGCCCAGCGTGGACCGGCGCGACGAGATCCTGGACGCGGCCGAGCGGCTCTATGACGCGCTCGGCTTCGAGAAAGTGACCGTGACCGATGTAGCCCGCGCGCTCGGCATGTCGCCCGCCAATCTCTACCGCAGTTTCGCCAACCGTCAGGCGATCGACGAAGCGGTAACCAGCCGCGCGCTGACCGGCGTAGAAGATGCCGCATGGCGCGTCGCACGCGGCGCAGCGATCGATCCCATCGGCACATTTGAACTGCTCTGCATGGACATTGCGCTGAAAATGCGTGATCTTCTGTTCAAAGGCGGCCATTCCAGCGATATCTGCCTCGCCGCCACACGCGGCAATTGGCCTCCGGTGCAGCAGTTCATGGATACGCTGCGCGGCCTCATCCGCCATGTCATCGCCGAAGGACAGCGCCAGGGCGTGATGCGCGCCGATCTTCCGCTCGAGGAAACCACGGCCGCAACTTTCACCGCGATGGCCAAGGTCTGGCACCCGGTCATGCTCGATACGTTCGGTATCGCTCACCTGGAAGGCGAGACGGAGGGCATCACACGCCTGGTGCTTGAGGCACTCAAAATGAAAAACTGAAAACAGAAAATATTTTTCATCTTTCCCTAAATACTCACCGCGATTATAGATGAGTCGAAAGTGCCCGCAGGGGCTCGGAGGCTCACATGCAACGCCGCGCGATTTCCCGCTTTCCGTTCGCCGCCACGGCTCTCGCCGGCGCCGCTTTGCTCGGCGGTTGCTCCGCCTCCGCGCCCACCCAGCCAGCCGAACCGCTCGTGGCGGCAACGCTGGTCGAGGGTGAGGGCGGCTCCAGCGGCGATGCCTATACCGGCACCGTCCACGCCCGCACCGAAAGCACGCTCGCCTTCCGCGTCCCCGGCAAGATCGTCGCCCGTCTCGTCGATGCCGGCGCGCACGTCCGCGCCGGGCAGCCGCTCTACCGGCTCGATGCCCGCGATCTCGGCCTCGCCGCCTCCGCCGCCACCGCCAAGGTGCGTGCTGCCGAGGCCGATGCCGCACGCACCGCCGCCGATGAGGCCC
>CAZQEH010000159.1:0-1784 GCA_964592205.1 uncultured Novosphingobium sp. | reverse complement strand
AGGGGAACGTCGTCGCCGGAAGCTGGGTGGGCGCGGGAATGCGCATCGTCGTGCCCGCGCCCGTCATGCGGTAGACCGCAAGCACATTGCCGACCCGGTCGACCACCGCGATGGTAGCCTTGGCGCCGCGCGCCTTCGCTTCACCGGCTGCCTGCGCGATGATCCGCTGCACGTCGGCAATCGTCAGCGCTTCCAGCGCGGGCGCCGAATAGATTCTTGCCTGCGAGAAAGCCGCCTGGGGCACCGCAGGCTGTACAGCAACTGTTTGCTGACTAATGATCACGGGTGCCGCAGTTCTGACAACGACAGGCGGCGGCGCTGCAGCCGTTACCAGGGGCCCCGCGAAGGATTGGCCAAACAGCGAAAACCAGGACATGAACTGCCCGAAAATTCCGATCGAACCCATCAGCAAATACTCCGGATTGAACAAACTGCGCTGCCGAGAGCGCCGCGAAAGGCAATCGGCTAGAACTTGTAGAGAATGTGTACTCCGGCTTCGACCTCGCTGATCTGGGGGCCATGGATCATGCCTCCGAGCTGAGTAACATACATCATGACCGACCGCGTATGGAGCAAGAGCCAGCGCCATACTGCAGCAGTCGGGCCGCGCGGCTCTTCAATTGCACGCCAGACGCTGCCGTGTGCGTAGGTCGAGGGGGCTTCCCTCAGCAAGCAGGGTGGCTCGTCCTGCGGCATCGAACTGCCGCCGGCGACGGACAAGTACCCTCGCAGCGGACCAGTCTCAGCGTCGGTGGCCCCGGCATTCCGCAGTACAGGATCTAGCCCCAGCACAGCGGTGAATTGGAGTAGCGCTATTGCAAAAACCGGGTGCCATGTCTGAGGCGGAGTCCGCGCTCCACCGTGAAGGGCAGCCCGAAACAGCCGCGCCACTGTCGAATTGCCGTGCATTGCCCCTCTTTTCACACTACCAGCGCTGAGTGCGGAGGAAGCAGTGCAGCCCTCACCGCGCGCAGGACGAGACCGAACAGGGCGACCCTTAACCCGATAGTTACGCCGGACAGAGCGTGTCGTTCAAGCGCGTATTCATATCGCTTTGCACCACTCATCGCAGGTCAGCACCGTCGTCCCGCAACCGAACCCGACTCACTTCCCGAGCAAGAGAGAAATGTTACGCTCGGTAAACTTCTCGACGTGTTAGGCCAGAAGTCGGGGCCAGAGACGCAACGTGCCAAACGCCCAGTGCAGGCGATGCTCAGCGAGACGCGGTTCCCAACATTTCGCCAATGGCAGCTGGCTGTGAGACTAGAAACTGATCGAAAAGCGTGGTCGACCGTCCTTGCAGGTGGTGGCACACCTCACCATCCGCAACAAATTCGCGGGGTAACTCGTCGCCTCAGGCGCTCTCGACGCAATCGAAGGGCTACTCTTCAAGTCCGTCCAGTGAAATCCGAGCGCGTCGCTAATGCGGCAGCCGGTATGGAGCAGCAGAAGTGCCGGCGTCGCCTATGCGTCAACAGCTGGGTCGCCGCCGGGCAAAAGGCGGCCATGCAAGCTCTGATGGCGCACGATGCTGGCGGGCTTTACCTTATGCAAGCGCAGAAGGAATGGCACCCGGAGCAATGTCCGGATGCCATTCTGGTGGTTGAGCAGGTGGCATTCGCCAACAATCAGAACGGCGGGAGCTTGTCCGCATTAAGTGCGCGGCGCGGTGCATGCCTTCCGGCCTGCGCCGCAGTCTTTGTCTGCGCTGGTGCGACGTTGGGCCAAATTCGCGCGAATGGCCCTGATCGGGGACGTCGCCGAAGATGTGGGGATGCCGCTCG
>CAZQEH010000158.1:0-1896 GCA_964592205.1 uncultured Novosphingobium sp. | reverse complement strand
TACGCCGCTGCTCGATCTGGTCGATACGCCTGACGACCTTCGCAAGCTTCAACCATTGCAACTGCGTCAGCTGGCGGATGAGCTTCGGCAGGAGATGATCGCGACGGTTGGCCAGACGGGTGGTCATCTGGGTTCGGGTCTGGGTGTGGTGGAGCTGACGGCGGCGATCCATTATGTGTTTGAGACGCCGCGGGACCGGCTCATCTGGGATGTTGGCCATCAGGCCTATCCGCACAAGATCCTGACCGGGCGGCGCAGCCGGATGCGCACGCTGCGCCAGGGCGGCGGGCTATCGGGCTTCACCAAGCGCTCCGAGAGCGAGTACGATCCGTTCGGCACCGCGCATTCGTCCACCTCGATCTCGGCGGCGCTGGGCTTTGCCATTGCCAACAAGCTCAAGGACCAGCCGGGCAAGGCGATCGCGGTGATCGGCGACGGCGCGATGAGCGCCGGCATGGCCTACGAGGCGATGAACAACGCGGCGGAGGCAGGCAACCGCCTCGTCGTCATCCTCAACGACAACGACATGTCGATCGCGCCGCCCGTCGGCGGGCTCTCGGCCTATCTGGCACGGCTGGTTTCCTCGCGGCCGTTCCTGGAACTGCGCGAGATGTTCAAGGCGATCTCGCGCCGCCTGCCCGAACCGCTGCACAAGGCCGCGCGCAAGACCGACGAGTTTGCCCGCGGCATGGCGATGGGCGGGACGCTGTTCGAGGAGCTGGGCTTCTACTATGTGGGCCCGATCGACGGGCACAATCTGGAGCAGCTGATCCCGGTGCTCGAGAACGTGCGCGATGCGGCCGAAGGGCCGTGCCTGGTTCATGTCGTGACGCAGAAGGGCAAGGGCTATGCCCCGGCCGAGAACGCGGCGGACAAGTATCACGGCGTGCAGAAGTTCGATGTGATCACCGGCGAGCAGGCCAAGAGCGCGGCCGGCCCGCCAAGCTACACCAATGTCTTTGCCCAGGCGCTGCTGGCCGAGGCGGCGCGCGATCCCGCAGTCTGCGCGATCACCGCGGCGATGCCTTCGGGCACCGGGATCGACAAGTTCGCCAAGGTTTACCCCGAGCGGCACTTCGACGTGGGCATTGCCGAGCAGCATGCGGTGACCTTCGCGGCGGGGCTTGCCGCGCAAGGGATGCGGCCGTTCTGCGCGATCTACTCGACCTTCCTGCAGCGCGCTTACGATCAGGTGGTGCACGATGTGGCGATCCAGAACCTGCCGGTGCGCTTCGCGATCGACCGTGCGGGGCTCGTCGGCGCGGACGGCGCGACGCATGCGGGCTCCTTCGATGTGACCTACCTCGCGACGCTGCCCAACATGGTGGTGATGGCCGCAGCCGACGAGGCCGAACTCGTCCACATGGTCCACACCGCCGCCATGCATGACAGCGGCCCGATCGCGTTCCGCTATCCGCGCGGCAATGGCACGGGCGTGCCGCTGCCCACGGTTCCGGAGCGGCTGGAGATCGGCAAGGGCCGGGTGGTGCGCGAAGGCAGCAAGGTGGCGATCCTCTCGCTCGGCACGCGGCTGGCCGAAGCGCTCAAGGCGGCGGACCTGCTCGATGCCAAGGGGTTATCGACCACGGTGGCGGACCTGCGCTTTGCCAAACCGCTCGACACCGCGCTGATCCGCCGGCTGATGGCCTCGCACGATGTGGTGGTGACGGTGGAGGAAGGCGCGATCGGCGGGCTCGGCGCGCATGTGCTGACGATGGCGAGCGACGAGGGCCTGACCGATGCGGGCCTGCGCATCCGCACGATGCGCCTGCCCGACGTGTTCCAGGACCACGACGCACCCGACAAGCAGTACGACACCGCCCGCCTCAACGCCCCCCAGATCGTCGATACCGTGCTCAAGGCCCTCCGCCACAACTCCGCTGGCGTGCAGGAAGC
>CAZQEH010000157.1:0-1995 GCA_964592205.1 uncultured Novosphingobium sp. | reverse complement strand
TATTGGCGATCTATCGGCGCTTCGGCCTCAATGACCGGCAGATCGAGATCATCGCGCGGGCGACGCCCAAGCGCGACTATTACTGTCAGTCGGCGCGCGGCAACCGATTGTTCGAACTTGGCCTGGGCGAAGTCGCGCTCGCCTTCACTGCCACCTCATCAAAGGCCGACCAGCTCGCGATCGATGCGATCACGGGCGTGCACGGCTGCGCCGACTTTGCTCCGCGCTGGCTGCGCCATCGCGGTCTGGCCTGGGCAGCCGAGCTACTGCCCGGCCCTTCGCCCCTTCCCCAGCCCGGTCCCCGGTTGGACCAACCCCAGGAGTAGTGCCCATGAAACGCCATAGACTCGCCTCGATGCTCGCTGCCGGTGCAGCCGTCCTCTCGGTCAGCGTCAGCGCCATGCAGCCGACGGCCGCCAGCGCCCAGATCGGCGGCGTGGTGTTCGACCCGCGCAACTATGCCCAGAACATCCTGACCGCCGCGCGCACGCTCGAGCAGATCAACAACCAGATCCGGCAGCTCCAGAACCAGGCCACCTCGCTCGTCAACGAGGCGCGCAACCTGCAATCGCTGCCACTCACCGTGCTCGAACCGCTGCAGGCGCAGATCCGGCGGACCCAGGCCTTGCTCGGGCAGGCGCAGCGCGTGGCTTACGACGTCCGTCAGATCGAACGCGAGTTCCAGAACAACTATCGCGCGGGCTCGATGACCGGGCCGCAGCGCGAGCTGGTCCAGGGTGCTGAAGCCCGGTGGCAGAACAGCGTCGGCGCGTTCGAGGATGCCCTACGGGTTCAAGCCGGCGTGGTTGGCAATATCGACGGCACGCGCGCCGCCGTCGACAGCCTCGTTGGCTCAAGTCAGTCGGCAACCGGCGCGCTTCAGGCCGCCCAGGCTGGCAATCAGCTACTGGCAGTGCAGGCGCAGCAACTCGCGGACCTGACCGCCACGGTCGCCTCGCTCGCGCGCGCACAATCGCTCGACGCCGCTGCGCAAGCGACCGCCAAGGCGCAGGCACGCGAACAGCTGCGCCGCTTCCTCGGCGATCGCCGGCCCTATGTTCCGGGCAATGCCCGGCTGTTCGGGAACTGAGGCGATGGACAGCAAGCTCTTTGCGCGGATTGGGTCCAGCGCCTTCGTCGCCATTGCCATCACCATGGCCATGCTCGAATTGCGCGAAGAGCCTGCGCCGCCGCCAAGCGCTCCGATAGCTGCGGCGGATGTATCCGGAGACGGTGCAAAGGCCACCCTTGGCTATTGCTCAAGACTGGGCATTGAGGCGGCATCGGTCGATATCTGCACCGCAGCCTGGGCAGAGGAACGCCGCCGGTTCCTGGGGCAAGCCGAGCGTGATGCGGCGGTCGTGCCCCCTGTGGCTGACAACAGCGGGGATCCCACCCTCGATATGGCGGGGGATCGCTGACATGGGTGGCACCGGCGTCGTCGACCGCTTCCTCGACATCTTTTCGCGCTACATTGACAGCGGGTTCGGCCTTCTGGGCGGCGAAGTCGCCTTCATCGCGACCACGCTGATCGTCATCGACGTCACGCTGGCAGCGCTGTTCTGGTCATGGGGCGAGCAGGACGACATTCTTGCCCGCCTCGTCAAGAAGACCCTGTTTGTCGGGATCTTCGCCTACATCATCGGCAACTGGAACAGCCTCGCACGCATCGTGTTCGAGAGTTTCGCCGGGCTTGGCCTCAAGGCCAGTGGCACCGGGTTTACGGCTGCCGAACTGTTACAGCCAGGAAGGGTCGCGCAAGTGGGGCTCGATGCCGCCTATCCCTTGCTGGAATCGATCTCCGAGCTGCTCGGCTTTGTCAGCTTCTTCGAGAATTTCCTGCAGATCGTGATCCTGCTGGTCGCCTGGGCGATCGTCATCATCGCCTTCTTTATTCTATCGATTCAGCTGTTCATCACGCTCATCGAGTTCAAGCTGGCCACGCTCTGCGGCTTCGTGCTGATCCCGTTCGGCCTGTTCGGCAAGACTGCCTTC
>CAZQEH010000156.1:0-1997 GCA_964592205.1 uncultured Novosphingobium sp. | reverse complement strand
GTTCCCACCACTTGTTGCCCCAGGTCTTGGCCGCCGCTTCGTGCGCCGCCTTGTTGACGCCTTCAGCACCGAAACCCTTGGCCGGGTTGCCCGGTACGGTGTTGAAGCGCCAGACTTCCTTGCCCGTCTCGGTATCATAGGCGGCGAGATAGCCGCGGGCCATATATTCGGAACCGGCGGCGCCGATCAGCACGCGGCCCTTCACGATGCGCGGCGCGCCGGTGATCGTGTAGCTGCTCTGGTCGGGCACGGTGACCTTCTCCCAGAGGACCTTACCGGTCTTCTGGTCAAGCGCCAGCAAGCGGCCATCGAGCGCCGCCACGAACAACTTTTCACCATAGAGCGCCACGCCGCGATTCACGGCATCGCAGCAGGCGCGGTAGAGCGTGGAGCGCGGGACCTTGGGATCGAACGCCCACAGCGGCTTGCCGGTCTTGGCGTCGTAGGCCTTCACCATCGACCACGCGGTGGTGACGTAGAGAATGCCATCATGCACCAGCGGGGTGGCCTCCTGCCCGCGCGCGGAGTCCATGTCCGCATACCAGGCAAGGCCCAACTGATCGACGTTGTACTCGTTGATCTGCTTGAGTGGGGAGAAACGCTGCTCGGCGTAGTCGCCGCCATAGGTCAGCCATTCGGCACCCGGCACATTGCGCAGCATCGCCTCGGTCACTGTCGCCATCGCGCCCGGCACCGCGCTGGCGCCTGCGGCCAGCGCCAGCGACGATGCCAAGCCAAGCTTTCGCATAAAGGAAATGCGCATAGTTCTACCCTCTCCTCGCGGCCCGGCGTTTCCCGGGCTCCAGTTGATCCGATAGCACCATATGCTGCGCATCAGTGCGATGATCCATTTGGCCATTTTTCTGGCTTTATCTGCCGTTTTTGGGGCCGGTAAGGTGCAGCATCAATCTCCTTTTTGCCGCAGCATGCCAATGAAGGCTGCGGCAATGTCGCGGGGCGTGTAGCGGCCCTTGCGGTACCAGGTCTGGGACCAGTTGAGGCTGCCGAACAAGGCCACCTTGAACAGCCAGCGATCGGTCTCGGGGCTGAGCGGGAGCACGGCGATCAGCTTCTCGAAATGGCGCTCGTAGCGGTCGCGCTCGGCGTTCAAGGTGGGCAGCATTTCGGGCGGGAACGAGCGCACGAATTCGGGGTTGACGATGCGGGCATAGTCGCCGGCATCGAGCAGAACCGAAAGGTGCGCCGCGCAAGCCGCCTCGATGGCCTGCCACGGATCGCCTTCGGTGCTGGCAAGGGCCTCGTTGATCGCGGCTTCGAAGCGGGCGACGCCCTTGCGGTAGACCGCGATGAGCAGGTCTTCCTTGGACTTGAAGTGATAGTAGAGCGAGCCGGGCAGCATGCCGACCGCGCCCGCAATGTCGCGGATCGAGGTGCCGTAATAGCCTTTGGCGGCGAACATGGCGGCGGCGGTATCGAGCAGCGCCTCGCGCCGACTTTCGCCGCCACGGGCCTCGGGCTTAGGGGCGGTCGTCGCCACGGGCTTCAGTCCTTCTGCAGGATCATGACCGAACAGGCCGCTTCATCGAAGCCCATCACCCCGCCGCCGTTTTCAGCCAGCGCGATGCGCGCGCCGCTGACCTGCCGGGCGCCAGCCTCGCCGCGCAGCTGGAGCACGAGTTCGTCAATCATCGAAAGGCCGGTCGCGCCCACGGGGTGCCCCTTGCTGACAAGGCCGCCGGAGAGGTTGATCGGGATCGAACCGCCGAGCGTGGTCGCGCCGCTTTCGACCAGCCGCCCGCCTTCGCCGATGGGGCAGAAGCCGAGCATTTCGGACTGGTAGAGTTCGCAGAACGACGTCGCGTCGTGGACTTCGGCAAGGTCGATGTCCTGCGGGGTGGCTCCGGCGGACTTGTAGGCCTTCTGGGCGGCGAGCTGCGACAAGCCGGGTTCATCGAGGCGGCGGTATTTGCCCGCGGTCATTGTGCTGGCGGCAATCCGCACCGCGCGGGCGCGGACGGCGGCGGGCTGGCGCGCGA
>CAZQEH010000155.1:0-2018 GCA_964592205.1 uncultured Novosphingobium sp. | reverse complement strand
CCCACAGCACGCGCACGCGCTGCCAGTGGATCCGGTCGATGTCCATGCCCAGCGCGGTGTGCGGACGGCCGAGGGCGCGATCTTCAGCGTCGCGCTTGAAGGCGTCCTCGATGTCGCGGCTGACGATCAGCTGGGTGCTCCTGTCCAGCGCCGGCCAGATCTTCAGCAGCCAGTCGGCGCAGACGCTGACGATAGAACTGCTACGGCCCAGGCTGTAGCGCACGGCGGCCACCACCATCAACTGGTCGCGGCCGTACAGTTCTTGCAGGTCGCTCATGCACCGCCCCTAGTTCGCGGCGTCGGCAACTGCGGCGTTGGCCCGCTCGCGGTCGGCGTTCAGGTCCTCGAGCTTCATGCCACGAGGCAGCAACGGCTTAAGCCGGAAAATGTGCATCGGTGATGCCCAGCCTCGCCTCACCCACCGCTGGATTTCCTGATACACCGGCGTACCGCCGAGCTTCACGGATACCGCCGTCGGGCCCTTGTGAT
This sequence comes from uncultured Novosphingobium sp., assembly GCA_964592205.1. Classification (GTDB taxonomy): domain Bacteria; phylum Pseudomonadota; class Alphaproteobacteria; order Sphingomonadales; family Sphingomonadaceae; genus Novosphingobium. Next base: position 1,529 of record CAZQEH010000155.1, on the reverse strand, counting down.
GCGCGACGAGTTTCGCGATCGCAGACGAGTGCTGTGGTTTCATCCCCCGATGATGCCACAACAAAAACGTTTGGTGTCAGAAAATCGTTTGTTGTCGCAGCAAATCGTTGTCCTCATGATCCGATCGTGCCCACGGAAACCGTCGGCGCTCGGATCGAGCGCATCGCCCACGCCAAGAACCTGCCAGGCGGCGCAGCCCTGGCCGCGATGTTCGGCGTGACCTACGAGACGCTGCGGAAGTGGCGCGACGGCACCACGTCTCCGAACCGGGCCAGACAGAATCGCATCGCCGAAGTGATGGGAGTCGCCCCGGCAGTCTTCATGCACGGCGCCGATGGCGGCCAGTCCGGCGAGCCATTGCTGGCAGATGAAGCCCGACTCCTGCGAGCCTATCGCCGCGTTCTCAAAGCCGATCGAGCGCAAGTGCTGCAGCAACTTGAGAACCGCGCTCGCGAGATCGAAGAGCTCGAATTTCGCATCACATCGGAGCGCGCCGGCATGCCGATGGTCGAGCACAGGAAACGCCCATCGGCGGGCGCAAGTTCGGCAACGTTCACACGTTAACCATCACAAGGAATAGGCGCCACCCCGAGTCAGGGGGTGGGCCGACCACATCGGGATCGGTTGAGTGCATTAATGGCACTTGGGGCCCGGATTATTTGTAGTCGCGATTCATGGGAACCTTGATCTTCATCTGCCTGCACATCCTGGCCCTTGTCTTCGGCGTAGCCGGGTTGTTGGTCACGATTCCACTGCACCTGATCTACTCGGCAGCCAGCAAGCGAAGCCCGACAGAGCCGCCACCTACAGCGAAGACCCACGTGCGTTGCCCGGCGTGCCACGAGCTCGTTCGCCGAGAGGCAGTGAAGTGCAAGCACTGCGGCGTAGGACTGCAGCCGGCCAAGCGCTGACGTAGCCCCGACATTCCCAGGAGAGGCCCGCCGCGCGCGGGCTTTTTCACGCCAGGCCGATGCGGTTCGCGCGGCTTGGGCGACTGCCTTTCTCTGATACAAACGTTTTTGTTGTGCAAACGCTTTTCGTGTGGCACACTCGATTCGTCGCCTGCTTTCAGACCGCCACCGGCGGCCAGCACGGCAAGGGAGGTAGAGATGGGTCTGGCACGAGAAGAGGGCCTGCAGGCGCTGATGCGCGACGGCCTGGCGATCGAGGGCATCGCGCCCTTGCGCTCCGATGACAAGCCGCGCGCGGTGTGGCCCGCCGGCCAGCCGCACCTGGAACTGATCGCCGCCGGCGCCCGCGCGCTGGAGAAGGCCACGCTCTGGCCTTTCGTGGTGACGGTCACCTACCGCCAGGGCGGGCAGGTGTCGATGCTGCGCACCGTGGTGCAGCGCGCCGCGTCCAACCCGCCGCATGGCGAGGACGTGCTGCCGGCCGATGCCGAGTTCATGCGCGCCGACGTGCTGCCCGCGATGCGGTTCGCGGACATGGCTCCGGGTCTGCGCAGTCGCTACGCGGTGGAGTACCGCACCTTCCTGCTGTGGCGCAAGGCCCAGGCGCTGGGCAAGAGC
>CAZQEH010000154.1:0-2061 GCA_964592205.1 uncultured Novosphingobium sp. | reverse complement strand
ATCGCAATGTTCATGATAATCGCGGGTGGCGGTCCTCTAAATGAAGACAATTTTGTCCGTCTCGTGTGGATTGCCAGAGTGGCATCGGTTTTGTTGGTCGGGTTTGTTTTTTACCGCTCCGCGAAGCGACGTTCAAAGCCCTCACCTGACACGATGTAATTTAAGACGGCATTACTCCGCCGCCAGCAGCTCCTCAGCCCCCTCAAGGTCCACGCTGACCAGGCGGCTGACCCCGCGCTCGACCATGGTCACGCCGAACAGGCGGTGCATGCGGCTCATCGATACGGCGTTGTGGGTGACGATCAGGTAGCGGGTCTGGGTTTCGGCAACCATCGCATCGAGCAGATCGCAGAACCGTTCGATGTTGGCATCGTCCAATGGCGCGTCGACTTCGTCGAGCACGCAGATCGGCGCGGGGTTGGTGAGGAACAGCGCGAAGATCAGCGCGACTGCGGTCAGCGCCTGTTCGCCGCCTGACAGCAGGGTCAGCGATTGCAGCCGCTTGCCCGGCGGCTGGGCATAGATCTCGAGCCCGGCTTCGAGCGGATCGTCGCTGTCGACCAGGGCCAGATGCGCCTGCCCGCCTTCGAACAGGCGGCTGAACAGGCGGCGGAAATGCACGTCGACCGCCTCGAACGCGGCGCGGAGCCGTTCGCGGCCCTCGCGGTTGAGATTGCCGATCGAGCCGCGCAGCCGGTTGACCGCCTCGTGCAGTTCGGCCTGTTCGGCCAGCGAGGTACCGTGCTTCTCTTCCGCCGTGGCCAGCTCTTCGGCCGCGACCAGATTGACCGGACCAAGCCGCTCGCGGTCGGCGACGACCTTGTCATGCTCGGCGCTTTCGAGGGCGGCCGAAGCGACTTCGTCGGCGGCAAAGGCAAACCGTTCGGGCAGCAGGGGTGGGGGGCACTGAAAGCGTTCGCCCGAAATGCCGGCCATCTCCTGCCGCCGCGCTTCCTCGTTCTCGGCCCGGGCAGCGGCTCCGGCGCGGCTCTCACGGGCCAGACTGAGCGCCTCGTTGGCCTCGGCAAAGGCGGCGTCGGCCTGGTGAGCTTCATCGCCCACCTCAGCCACCTTGACGTCAGCAGCGGTCAGCTCGGCAGTCAGGCGGGCGCGCACAGAATCGCCAGCTTCGATCTCACGGATCAGCCCGGCGGGCTTGGCCGCGACCACCGCACGCTCTTCCGCCACTTCGGCAAAGCGGCGCTCCATTCCGGCCAGGCGGCTGGCGGCATCGCCGGCGCGGGCCTGCCAGCCCTTGATATCGCCGCGCAGCGCATTGGTGCGTTCGCGGGCCACCGCGATGGCCTGATCATGTGCAGCAAGGCCAGCAGTCGCCGATTGCAGTGCCTGGCGGGCAGCATCATGGCGGACTTGCGCCGCAGCCAGCTGCGCGCGCCCGCTTTCGGGATCGGGCAGTTCTGCCCGGCGAACCTGCGCCGTATCGCGCTCAGCCTGAGCCACCTTGACCTGTTCAGCCAGATCACCCGCTGCCTCGGCCAGTTCTGCGCGGCGCTGTTCTAGCCGGGCCTTGGCGGCATCGGCCTGATCAAACGCCCGCAGCGCGCCGCGCTCTGCCTCGGAAGCAGCGGCCAGCGCGCGTTCGCTGGCGATCAGCCCGATCTGCAATTCGGACAATTCGGCCTGCACGCTGGCGACAACTTCTTCGGCATCAGCGGCCAGCGTGCGCTTGCCCGGAAGGTCTGCTTCCAGCGCGGTGAAGCGGTTTTCCGCTTCGAGCCGGGCCGCTTCGGCGGCGCCTTCACCCTGGCTGACGAAGCCATCCCAGCGGCGGATCCGGCCGCCTTTGGTGACCACCCATTCGCCCGGGCCCAGCGCGCGGCCATCGTCGGTTTCGGCAACGTGGACCAGCGCAAGGCGAGCCTTCAGCTCATCGGGACACTGAGTGACATGCGCGGCCAGGCTTTCCGCTACCGAGCCGGGCGCATTGGCCCCAGTCCAGAACCGGCCATCTTCACCCGCCGGGGCCTGACCCAGCGGAGCCTTGGCGTCGCGGCCCAGCACGGCGGCAAGTGCGCGTTCGTAACCCGGCGCAGCGCGTAA
>CAZQEH010000153.1:0-2061 GCA_964592205.1 uncultured Novosphingobium sp. | reverse complement strand
CGCGCTCAACGCGCTGCGCCAGCTGCTCAACGAACCCGATCCGGAAGGCGCCGTATGACGCGCGCAGCGCAGTCCCAGACCGGCGGCGACCTCCCCGGCCCCGTCCGCGCCGCCGTGATGATGATGCTGCTGGACGACGATCACGCCGCGACCTTGCTCTCGCAGCTCGAACCTGCCGAGCTGCGCCTGCTCGGCACCAAGATGTGCGAGATCGGCGAGATCGACGCCGAGGCGATCACCCAGGCCCTGCAGGGCTTCGTCGATGGCGCCGCGCAAGTCACGCTCGGCACCAATGGCCGCGTCGATCATGTGCGCCAGCTGATGACCCACGCAGTGGGCGATATCAAGGCGGACAACCTCATGCAGCGCATCGCCCCCGATGCGCCGCGCCCCGGCTCAAGCCTCGAACTCGCGCGCTGGCTTACCCCTCACGCGCTCGTGCCGCTGGTGCAGGGCGAACATCCGCAGGCCCTGGCCGTGCTGCTTGTCCAGCTCGATCCCGATGTGGCCGCAGGCGTGCTCCATGCCCTCCCCGAAGCGCTCCAGCCGCAAGTCATCCACCGCGTTGCCACCCTGGGCCCCGTCGCGCCCGAAGCGATCGCCATGCTCGAAGACCTCCTCGCCCAGCGCATCACCGAATGCCATGGCAGCGCCGCGCTCACCATGGGCGGCCCGCGCGAGGCGGCAGACATCATCAACGCCTCGGTCCGCGCGGTCGAGAAGCGTGTCATGCCCGAGATCGCGCGGGCGGACAAACAGCTCGCCAAGGCGATCGAGAACGAGATGTTCAAGTTCGAGCACCTCTTCGTGCTCGACGAGAAGTCGATGGGCTCGCTGCTGCGCGAGGTCGATTCCGATACGCTCATCGCCGCGCTCAAGGGCATCGGCGCCGACCAGCGTGAGTGCTTCTTCCGCGCGATGTCGAGCCGCGCTGCCGAAGGCGTGCGCGACGAGATCGATGCGCGCGGCCGCATGAAGATGGCCGAAGTGGTCGAAGCGCAGAAGGCCGTGGTCACGGCTGCCCGCCGCCTCGCCGCCGAAGGCACGATCGTGTTCGGCGCGGGCGACGACGACTATGTCTGAACGGGTCCGCGCGCTTTCGCTCGCCGATCTCGGCGCCGGCCCCACCGGCTTCCGCCGCGATTCCCGCTTCCAGCGCTCCGCGGCGTCGGACCGGGCTTCGCCCTCCGCCGAGACCGCGGAAGACCCCGAAACCCGCGCCTTCGCCGCCGGCTATGCGCAAGGCGCCGCCGATGCAGAAGGAGTCTTGCGGGAAGCCCTCACCGCGCAGGACGCCGCGCGCGCCAGGCTCGAACTCGCCTTCGGGCGGCTCGATGCAGACCTCACGCTGCAGCTTGAGGCCCGCCTGCGCGATACCGTCCTCGCGCTTTGCACGCCCTTGCTCGGCGAATATGCGGCTGATCCCGATGCCCTTGCCGCCCGCGTCAAGGCCGCCGCCGCCATGCTCGCGCGCGCGGCAGACGAACGCGTGATCCGCCTCCATCCCGAAGACCTCGCGCTCCTTGGCCAGCGCCTGCCCGAAGACTGGCACTTCGAACCAGACCCCGCGCTCGAACGCGGCGCGCTGCGCATCGAAGGCACGGCGGGCGGTGTCGAGGATGGCCCCGGCACCTGGGCCAGGGCGCTCAGCGAAGCGCTTTCCGCATGCTAGGCCCACTATGTTGACTGCCGCCCTCCCCCTCCTCGCCCGCTGCGAGGAAGCCCAGCCCGATTTCGCCCCGCGCCGCTACGGCCTCGTCACCGCCTGCGATGGCGGCTTGCTCGAAGTCAGCGGCCTCTCGCTTCCGATCGGCGCACAGTGCCGCATCGCACATGGTTCCGGCTCGCTCCTCGCCGAAACCATCGGCTTTCGCGCCGGGCGCATGCTGATGATGCTGCTCGGCGATACCGTGCTCCTCCGCCCCGGCGCGCGCGTCCGCCCCGAAGGCCGCCCCGGCATGCTTCCGGTCGGCGAAGCCTTCCTCGGCCGCGCGGTAGATGGCGAGGGACTGCCCATCGACGGCGGCCCGCCCATCGTCGCGCGCGCGGAATGGCCCGCAG
>CAZQEH010000152.1:0-2088 GCA_964592205.1 uncultured Novosphingobium sp. | reverse complement strand
GCGCCGTCCGCGCACCTGTGACCACGAAAGGAGAACCATGAACGCACCCCAACGGCTCGAATTGATCGAGACCGAACCTCCGGCCTCCGGCCTCGCCCTGGATGCGCAGCAGCCGCGCGCCTTGAACGCGATCGATCACATGATCCGCTCCGGCGCCACGCCCGAACAACTGCAGGCCGTGCTGGAACTGCAAGTGCGCGCGGACAACCACCAACTGGAAATGATGCGCGAGAAGCGCCGCATGGACGAAGAAGACCGCAAGGCGGCCGGCGTCCTGGCCTTCCGCCGCGACTTCGCGGCCTTCAGGGGCGAGAACATCATCGTGCCCAAGAGCAAGTTTGTGGACCGCGGCAAGGCCGGCAGCTTCAACCAGGCCGAGTACGGCGCAGTCATGCAGATGCTGTCGCCCGCGCTGTCGAAGCACGGTTTCAGCATTCGCCACAACGAGGTCTTCGGCTCGAGGAAGTGGGTGAAGGACGGCGTGGAGAGCGACATTCCCTGGGTCTACGTCACGTGCTATCTGGAGCACCGCGACGGGCACAGCGAGAGCCTGGATCTGGAGGGCCCGCCCGGCGAACTGCACGCCAATACGCCCGTGCAGAACATGCAGGCCACGGGCAGCTACCTCAAGCGCCAGAGCACGCTGGCCATCACCGGCACGGCGACCGCCGAGGAAGACGACGAGAACAAGCTGAAGGGCAAGGCCAGGGGTGCCGAGCAGCAGCAGGAAGCCCAACCAGAAGACAACGCGCTGCTGCAGGCAGGGCGCGATGCGTCCATGAGCGGCATGAAGGCCCTCACTGGTTGGTGGCAAGGGCTCACCGAACAGCAGCGCGCACGCTTGAACGCTGAGTTCGGCGAGATGCGCAAGGCCGCGCGAAAGGCAGACGAAAAATGATCGTCCTCAACCACCCTCAAGGCTCCGAAGACTGGTTGCGTGCGCGCATCGGCGCATGCACGGCCTCACGCTTCAGCGAGGCCCGCGAACGTGTCGGCGGCCTGAATGAGCAGCAGGCCACCTACGTCAAGGCCATGCAAAGCGGCATGACCGAGGTTGCGGCGCGCATTGCCGCAGGCTACAAGAATGCGCCACGCGCCGCGGTGATCGACCGCGCGCTGGCAGGCCAGCCCGTTGACGAGCCCAGCGCAAAAGCCATCGCCTACGCCGCGTTGATCTCCGTCGAAACCATCGCCCGCGAGCCGCTTGATGACACGTTTGTCACCTTCGCCATGCGCAGGGGCCGCGAGCTTGAACCATACGGCCGCCAGAAGTACGAGATCCGCACCGGCGCCGTGGTCGAGGAGGTCAGTCTGATCCTGACCGACGACGAGCGTTTCGGTTACTCGGCCGACGGCTTTGTGGGCGACGACGGCCTGATCGAGATCAAGTGCCCAGCGTCCTGCGACAAGCTGGTGAACGTGTGGCAGAACCCAGGTAGCGCGCACCTGGAATACATCGACCAGATCAACGGCGGGCTGTGGATCACGGGCCGCAAGTGGTGTGACCTGGTTGTCTATTGCCCGTGGCTGGCCCCGGTGGGCAAAGACCTGTTCGTGAAGCGGATCTACCGCGACGAAGCCGCCATTGAGGCGCTGGAGTCCGACCTTGTGGGCTTTATGCGCTTGGTGGACGCGAACTTGGCCGTGTTGCGCGCGCCCGCAAAGATGAGCGGCAACCCGAAGGATGCCGCGCCGGCCGCCGAGCCGCCACCGTGGGTCGAATCCCCCGCGCCGGCACCCACCCCCAAGGCCGTTGCCATAGCGATGCCGGACTTCTGACATGAGCACTGAAATCAGGTTGCAGGAAATCAAGTTGCGCCGCGCTGAGATCAAGGCCGACCTGGCCGCCAGCAAGCATGCCTACGTGTCCGGCGGGGTCGACCGTCCGTTTTCAGAGCGCACCGCACTGGAAGCCGAGGACGCCGAACTGGCGCTGGAAGCCCTGCGCATCGGCAGCGATGCGGTCAAGTCGAAGGCGTTTCGTCGCATGGTCCAGAACGCCGATCTGCTTTCGCAACTGCTGCACGTCCTGGACGAGCGCGGCTTGTGGGCGGTTGCCGTCGAGGCGTCGGAGCGATCCATGGTCGA
>CAZQEH010000151.1:0-2179 GCA_964592205.1 uncultured Novosphingobium sp. | reverse complement strand
CGGCGATATCGCGGACCGCGCATTCGCTGCAAGAACTCATAGATCACCGCCTCGTTTGGACCCCGTCACGAGGCCTATTGGCGGCGCGGAACGCGCATCCTATCCGTAATTGTCCGAAGGCGCCGGCCTAGACGGCATTGCTGAAGCGCTTGGCTGCGTCCGTGCGGTAGGGATCGAACAATGCGGCGATCGATCGGGCATAGGGCAGGGCGTCGGACGGGATAAGAAGGTCGTCCCCCTGAACTTCAGCGAGGCCCCGATCGATGAAAGTCTGCAGCCGAAGCCGAACCTCCTCCAGGAGGTTGCGGCCGACCGATGCACGCCCTGCGCATAGCAGCTGCTCTATGATCCGGCCGCGCTCCTGATCGTCCCTGGAGCGGCGGACACCGCGGCTCGCGGGCAATCGCTCCTGCGAGAGCATCATGCGGTAGCGGCCGGCGTTCTTCTCGTTCTGCACCAGGAGATCGGGGAAGGAACTGATCGCGGAGGCTCCCAGGCCGATGAGGACGCCCGCATCGTCATCGGTGAAGCCCTGGAAGTTGCGGTGCAGCCGGCCCGAGGCCGCCGCCCCTGCGAGGGGATCTTCGGGCTTTGCAAAATGGTCGAACCCCACGGGCAGATAACCCTGCCCGGTGAGCCACGTATGGCCCAGCGCGGCCATGGCGAAGCGCTGCGCCTGATCGGGCAGGCGGGTCCCGTCGATACGGCGCTGGCGCGGGATGAGATGCGGAACGTGCGCATAGCCGAAGAGGGCGATCCGGTCGGCGCCGAGAGCATTGGCCTGCGTCAGCGTCTGGAGCAGCACTTCGTCGTCCTGGCCGGGCAAGCCGTACATCAGGTCGAAATTGAGCGAGGTCACGCCCGCACCGCGCAGCATATCCGTGCACTGCGCGATCAAAGCGCTGGGCTGAACCCGCCCGATTGCTTCCTGTGTTGCCGGATCGAAGGTTTGAACCCCAAGGCTTGCCCGGCTCACACCGACGCCGGCAAGCGCCTTCGCCCAGGCCTGATCCAGGGTCCGGGGATCGAGTTCGATCGAGATGACCGGGTCCTCGAGCGCGAAAGCCTGGGTGAGGGAGAGAAAAAGGCGGACGAAGTCCGTGGGCGAGATCGCGTTCGGACTGCCTCCGCCGATCGCGATCCTGCGAATCCGCGCGGTCCCCGGAAGTGCCCGGCCTACCAGCGCGATCTCGCTGTGGAGTGCTTCGAGATAGGTCGAGAGACGCTGTCGCCGGTTGGCGCGGCCCGTATTGCAGCCGCAGTACCAGCAGATGGTCTCGCAGAAGGGGATGTGAAGATAGAGCGACACATCGCCGGAGGCGGCGGCCAGCGCGTTTACGGCATCCGCCGGGCCTATGCCATCGACGAACTCTGCCGCGGTGGGAAAGCTCGTGTAGCGGGGAACCGGCGTGGCGAGAAGATCGGGGTGATAGGTCCACATGCCGCTTCAATCGCCGGAATGAGGGGCAGCGTCATTGCGCCAGGTCAACAACAGGGTCTCGCTTTCTTCCGCGAACTGCCGGTGTGACATCCTTTGGCGCAGCAAGGCTGGCTCCTGTCCTCGTCGGGTACACCAGGGCGCATCGGAATTGTGATGGCCACGCGTCCGCCGCCGCACGAGGGGGCGATCATCTGCATGGTTCTGGGCACTGCGCCATTCAGCGCCGCGGGCACGAGCGCCAGGAGCGCGAAGGGACTGAAGACCCGGGTCATGGACGATCGCCGGATTCGTCGTCGTCGATCAGGATGCGATTGGCGGCGCCTTCGAGATCGTCGAACTGGCCGCCGCGAAGCGCCCAGAAGAACGTGCCAAGGCTGCACAGCCCGAGGAAGAGCGCGATCGGGATGAGCGCGGCAAGACTGGTCACTGGCTCGTCCTCACTTTGCGGCCCGCACGAGGCGAAGCGAATTGGCGATCACGAGGATCGAGCTTGCCGCCATCGAGACGGCGGCGATCAGCGGCGTGACATAACCGAGTACCGCCAGCGGCACTGCGAGCACATTATAGGCCACGGCCAGCACGAAGTTCTGGCGAACGACGCGCAGCGTGCGCCGCGCCGCCGTGACGGCACGGGGCAAGGCGATCAGCGAGTCGCCCAGGAACACCACGTCCGCGGCCTGACGGAGGGCATAGCGTGGGAGGTACGCCAAGCAACGCTAAGGACGAACAATACCGGAA
>CAZQEH010000150.1:0-2289 GCA_964592205.1 uncultured Novosphingobium sp. | reverse complement strand
CCTGCAGCGCGGCAAGCAGCGCGCGCTCAGGATCGCGGGCGGTGCAGCGGGACTGCTGGCGCTGGCGGCGGTGGGTACATGGCTGCTGCGCCCGCCGCTCAGCCTGATCGACGAGCGCGCCAAGGATATCGTGGCGGATGAGCGCGCGAAAAGCCAGGCAACACCGGCACCCGATGCCAGTGCCAGCGCGGCGGATGCCCCGGCCAAGCTGGTCTGCGTGCTCGATCCGCAGCGCAGCCGCGTAACCGTTTCCGACTTGACTGACGTGCCGCTGAGCTGGGAGCCGGGTGGCTGTGTCAATGGACGGACGCAATATGGCCTTGCCGGGGATGGCTGGAGCCGGGTGCTGGTGCCGCAGGGCGAAGCGACGATCTCGGTCACGCGGTACGATCCGGACAAGCGTGAGTATACCGTCGAGCGCTATCTTCTCGGGCTCGATGCGATGACCGCGGCGCGGGCCGCGCGGGCCAGGCTCAGCGCGCCGGCCTGCGGCGTGGACGAAGCTGCCGCGCGCGCGCTGGGCGAGGCGCAAGGGTCGATCCGCGCGCTGCTGCCCGCCGAACCCAACGAGCGGCTGCGCTACAACTGCAAGCCCGCTCCCTGATCGGCCCGCTCCCCGATCAGGATGCGCCGGAAGGCGCTTGCCTTGATGGGCCACTGTTTCACCCTGTCCCGGGAATCGGCAACTGGCATCTTGTCAGGCCGGGACTTGGTTGCTAGGCGCGCCCCCATTGCAGGCCGTGCGTACTCTTGTGCGCGGCAAGATGGCCCATGCAATCAATATTTGCGATCCATCCTGGACGAAGGGAACCAAGGCGCGTGGAGATTTCCGGCGGGATTACGGCCAGCTTGGCGGGACGTTACGCGGCCGCGCTCTATGATCTGGCGGGCGAACAGGGGGTCGTGACGGCTGTCGAAACCGACCTCGATACGCTTGGTGCAGCGGTGCGCGAATCGGCAGATCTTGCCGCGCTGCTCAAGAATCCCGAAGTCGCGCGCGATGTCGCTGCCCGCACGATTGACGCGGTGGCCGCGCATCTGAAGCTTTCCGACCTTACCCGCAAGTTCCTCGGCGTGCTCGCCGCGAACCGCCGCCTCGCCTCGCTGCCCGACGTAGTGCGCGCGTTCACCACGATCGCCGCTGCCGCGCGCGGCGAAGTGACTGCCGAAGTGACCACCGCGCACCCGCTCGATGACGCGCAGCTCACGCAGCTGGCGGACAAGCTCAAGGCCCGCGAGGGCCGCTCCGTCACGGTCAAGGCTCATGTCGATCCGGCTATCCTGGGCGGTCTCGTCGTCCAGATCGGCAGCCGCATGATCGACGGCTCGATCCGCACCCGTCTCAATTCGCTCGCCCAGGCCATGAAGGGCTGACAACTCAGGGCTGAAGCCCCAAAAGTTTTACGAAAGGCGTTTCCATGGAAATCCGCGCTGCTGAAATTTCGAAGGTCATCAAGGACCAGATCGCCAGCTTCGGCACCGAGGCCCAGGTCTCGGAAGTCGGCTCTGTGCTCTCGGTCGGTGACGGCATTGCCCGCATCTACGGCCTCGATCAGGTCCAGGCTGGCGAGATGGTCGAGTTCTCGAACGGGGTGAAGGGCATGGCCCTCAACCTCGAAGCCGACAACGTCGGCGTCGTGATCTTCGGCTCGGACGCCGAGATCAAGGAAGGCGACCAGGTCAAGCGCACCGGCACCATCGTGGACGTCCCCGTCGGCAAGGGCCTGCTGGGCCGCGTGGTCGACGCGCTGGGCAACCCAATCGACGGCAAGGGCCCGATTGTTGACGCCGTCCGCACCCGCGTCGAAGTCAAGGCTCCTGGCATCATCCCGCGCAAGTCGGTGCACGAGCCCGTGCAGACCGGCCTCAAGGCGATCGACGCACTCGTTCCCGTCGGCCGCGGCCAGCGCGAACTGATCATCGGTGACCGCCAGACCGGCAAGACCGCCGTCGCGATCGACACCTTCATCAACCAGAAGGCTGTCAACGCCGGGGATGACGAAGGCAAGAAGCTCTACTGCATCTACGTCGCCGTCGGCCAGAAGCGCTCGACCGTCGCGCAGATCGTCCGCCAGCTCGAAGAAAACGGCGCGATGGAATACTCCATCGTCGTGGCCGCGACCGCTTCGGAGCCTGCGCCGCTGCAGTACCTCGCGCCCTACACCGGCGCGACGATGGGCGAGTTCTTCCGCGACAACGGCATGCACGCCGTGATCGTGTACGACGATCTTTCCAAGCAGGCCGTGGCCTACCGCCAGATGTCGCTGCTGCTGCGCCGCCCGCCGGGCC
>CAZQEH010000149.1:0-2313 GCA_964592205.1 uncultured Novosphingobium sp. | reverse complement strand
GGCAAGACTTGCCGCGCGCACCCGGCCGAATTTGCCGCCCCCTCCCCGCCGCCGATGCGCCGCGATCAGGGGCCGAGCCGGATGCCGCACCGGAGCGCCCCTCGCCCCCGGCGCGGCCTGCGGCATTACCCGATCCGGCGCCCGAAGCGCAGGACTTCACCGGCCAAGCGGTGCGCGGCGAACCAGCCCCGCCCCGCGCTGAGCAGACTGCAGCACCGGCAGAACCGGTGCCAGACAGCCCGGCACGCCGCGCCGGAGATGCCGTGCAGCACGATACGCCGCGCGAGCCCGCAAGGCCCGCCGCCGCACTTCCGCCCGCTGCCAATGGCCACACTGCAACCCCGCCGATCCCGGAGATCGGCGAGCGCCAGCCCCCACTCACAGCCACTCCGCTTCTGCCTGTCGCAGCGCCGGGGCCCCGCCCTCTACCCGCTCAGGCCACGCCCGCAGTGGTCATCGCGGTGCAAGCCGAACAGGCCGCAGCAGCCGCCGAACCGGCACCTGCAAGCGCGCCCGCGCCCATCGTGATCACCATCGAGCGGCTCGATATCCGCCTTGGCGATAGCCCCGCCGCCGCCCCGCCCCGGCAGCGCGAACGGCCCGGGCCAGCGGTCACGCTCGATGACTATCTGCGCATGCCGGGTGACCGGCGATGAGCGCGATGTTTGCCATTCCCGCCACGACCTACGTGCTCAAGGCGATGATCGAGCAGGAACTCGCTGCGGCCTACAACCCGAAGGTTGCGCCGTCGGTGCTGATCGCGCCGCCTCCGCGCCCCTCGCCGACCAGCCCTGCTGCGGGCGGGGGCGGCAATGGCCCGGTTGCCGACAAGGAGCCGAGCGCAGTCTATCTCTACATGCACCATGTCGCGCCGAACGCTGCCTACCGTTCGATGGCGGTGCCCTATCAGGAAAACGACGGCAGCCTTTCGGCCCGCACACCGCTGGTGCTCGATCTGCACTACCTCCTCGCCGCGACCGGCGCGGGGCTCGAACGCGAAACGCTGCTGGGCCTTGCGATGACGGCGTTCCACCGGCGCGCGATCGTCACGCGGGCCAATGTCTTTGCGATCCTCGACGCGACCCCCCCGCCCGTGCCTTCGCAGGATCCGATGGACCAGCTGACCGGGGAGCCGCTGTGGGATGTCCGCCAGCACCCGGAAAGCATCAAGATCAGCCAGAACCCGCTCGATATCGATATGTCGACCAAGCTGTGGTCGGCGCTGCAATCGCCGATCCGGCCGAGCGCCTACTACCTCGTCACCACCACCTTCCTCGATACCGATGTGAGCACGCCAGATGGTCCGCCGGTAGTCGATATGGAACTGACCGTCAGATCGCGCGCCAATCCCAAGGATGCCGCCCCCGCGATCACGCGTTCGATCCTGGATCCGCTGCCATGACCGGGCCGTTGCTCGAACAGGCCCTGCTGATCGCGCTCGGGGAGAACACGCCGGTGGAGCGCGATGCGGTGGCAAACTGGCTCGAAGCCGCGCCGCAAACCGAACCCATGGCGCGGATCGTCCCGGGATTTGTGCTCGATCCCGCCGAAGCGGCGCTGATCGCGGTGCTGCACTGTGCGGGACTCAGCGAACCCGTTACGGCCGCGATCCACGGCCAGACCCGCGACAACCGCCGCGGCCTGCCACTGTGGCTGGCGCAGCGGCTGCTCCCCGAGCTATCCGCGCAGAGCCTTTCGGCGAGCGCAAGCTTGCGCCGCTTTGCGCTCATCGAATGCGAAAGCGATACGCCCCGGATCGACGCGCGGCTGTGGCTTGCCGAAGCGCTGGCGGACCGGCTCGGCGGCATGACAGCGCTCGATCCGGGTCTTTCCGCCCGGTTCACCCCGCTTGCGGCAGATCCTGATCTCGCCAGTCCCGCGCTTGCCGCAGAGCTTGCCGAGGCGCTCCGTTCGGCGCCCGGGCGCAATTTGCCCCCACTCATTCAGGCCATCGGGCTCGAACCGCAAATCGCGGCGGCGGCCTTCGCCCGGCTGGGGCTGCAAACGGCGCTGCTGCGTTCCTCCGATATCCCCACCGATCCCGAAGCGCGCGACCGGCTGGCGACAGTGTGGAGCCGCGAATCCGCCATCGACGGCGCGGCGCTGGTGATCGAGGTCGAGGATGGCAGCGCGCCGCTCACCGCCGGATTTGCCGAGCGGGTGGTGGGCCATGTGCTGCTCACCGGGCAGCCGCTGCTGCTGCGCTGCAGCCGCGCGGTCTGGTCGCTCGCCGCCGTCACCAACCGCAGTTCCGAGCTGGAACGCTGGCACATGGCGCTCGGCCCGCGCCGCGCCGCGCTGCTCGGGCCGGGG
>CAZQEH010000148.1:0-2396 GCA_964592205.1 uncultured Novosphingobium sp. | reverse complement strand
TTCTGCGCCCCCACACCCCAGCGGCTGGCTCCGCTTTTATCTTGCCATCCTCCTGAACCTGCCCCGTCTCCTGCAACCCCTCCGCACTTGCCCACGCCAGTCGACGCCATGACACGATTAGGGATCGAACAGGCAATCACTGCGAACGGCTACCCGAGACGGGCGCGAAGAGGCCGTTGAGGGAAGTTGGCGAAGCAGGACTGGAGGTCGGCGGCGCGGCGGCGGCGAAGCTGCCGGATGCGTCTGCTGCTGCATCTCCGCGCACGGCGAACAGCTGTCCCTGTGTCCAGTTGATGCGAACCGGCTGCACGGGCCATGCGCTGGCAACGACGGTTGCCGCGCTGTTCGGTTGCAGCATCGGCGCAATCCTGGCGACATAGGCGCGGGTCTCGGCGGGAAGCGGGCGACCGTCATCACGCCACTGCTCGTAGCGGCCCGGCCCTGCATTGTAGGCAGCAAGGAAGCCGGAGGCACCGTAGCTGTCATACATTTCGCGAAGGTAGCTAGTGCCCGCCATGATGTTGTCGCGCGGGTCGAAGGGGTCGGCACCAAGGCCGAAACGAGCGCGCTGGCGCGCCCAGGTTCCGGGCATCAGCTGCATCAGCCCCATCGCCCCGGCAGACGAGACCGCGCCGATCCGGCCCGCGCTCTCGGTGCGCATCACGGCGTAGATCCAGCCTTCGGGAATGCCGAAGCGTTGCGAGGCTTCGGCGACGTGGCGTTCCACGGCGACGGTGCGCGGCTGCGCCTGTTCGGCAGCAACCTGCCCGAAGGCAGGCGCACAGCCGAACAGGGCAGCGGCGAGGAACGCGGCAAAGCCCAACCGATTCCAGCGCACCGGCTCAGTCCGCCTTGTCGTGCCGGGACGGGCGCGACCAGACCAGGACATGGCCGGTGCCATCGTCGTGGAACAGGTTGGCGCGCAGCGGCTGGACGAACGCGGGATCGTCGATCTGGAGCGCGACATAGTCGCCGGCCTTCTCGCCGGTGCGCTTCCAGCCCGCACCGATCTCGCGCGCTTCATCGCCGTCGCCGGCTATTACCCGGAAGTCGGGTGCGTTCTCGTTGTCGGACGGTTCTGCGGGTAGCAGCACCACGCCAATGTCGAGCGTCAGCGTCGTGATATGTCCGGCAAAGCCGTCGTCACCGCTCACGAAATAGCCAATCTTCATCGTTCAGTCTCCTTCGGTTGTTGAACTGGTGGGTAGAGTTGCGCGCGGATCGGCGAACCATTCGTGGTCGCCATCGCCCGCTTCATCGGTCCAGACGGGCGTCGCGCGGCCGATCACATCGGCGAGGCGCAGCACGCCGAAATAGCGGCCATCGAGGCTGTCTGGCGCGGCCGGGCTCATCACGAACAGCTCACCCGATTTGAGAACGTGGCAGCCCGCCCAGACAGGGAGTGGACGGCCGAGCCGGTCACGCGCGCGCGCCGCGCCGACATATGCGCCGTCAATCATCACGCCATGCGCAAAGCGGCAGACGCGCTGACCGCTGACGGCAGTGACGCGCTTCAGCAGCGGAACGCCGGTCGGCAAGTAGTGGCGCTCAGCGAGCAGGCGGCGCAGCGGCGGTGGCGGTTCGATCGCCACACGTTCGCCCACGTGCAGGCTCGCCTTGCCGCGGATGACGTAGAGCCCGGTCGGCACGGAAGCTGTCACGTTCCACACCGCGTAGCGCGACACTGGGACGATCATCGTCGCGATGGTGGCTGCAGCAACGACGCCAGCGAGGAAGTAACGACGCCGGATCATGGCAGGAGCGCCTTGCGCTGGAGCCAGGCGCGGTGGCGCGAGGGGCTGTAGTCCCGCGGGCGTTCGCGCCCCGCCATGCGATTGTGGATGTGACGCCAGTGATTGGGCGCAACCTCGCAAGGGTCGATGCCCGATGCCTCGATCGCGTCGATCAGACGGAAGACCTGGTTGACCTTGGGCCAACCCCGGACGGAGAGCAGCAGATCACCGCCGGGCTCGACTTGGGCGATCGGGGTGCAGGGTTCGCCCGAACTGACAGCCCGCACGATGTCAAGGGTGGAACGGATGGTGCCGTATTCGTTGGACGCCCAGCGCACCAAGGCAAACACTTGGCCCGCTGAGTAGCTTTCGATGCGCTGCCTGCGGTCGATGATCCGCTCAGCAACCGGCCTGCCGAACTTGAGCCAGTCCTCCCGCTCATCTTCACGCCAGGTCAGCGTGACGTGCGTTAGCTGCGACCCATCGCTCAACCCCGTCTCGGCTGGCCTGCGCGGCGGCGCGGCGCCATCCGTCCACAGGCGCGATTCCGTTAGCAAGAATCCGAAGGATTCTTTGTTAGGATAGTTAAGGGCGAAATTTGGCGCAGATTTCTGCGGGTTTGAAGGCCATTTCGGTTCCCGATAGTCCGAACTTTCGGTTCCT
>CAZQEH010000147.1:0-2401 GCA_964592205.1 uncultured Novosphingobium sp. | reverse complement strand
AAGCAGGCCGTGGCCTACCGCCAGATGTCGCTGCTGCTGCGCCGCCCGCCGGGCCGCGAAGCTTACCCGGGCGACGTGTTCTATCTCCACTCGCGCCTGCTTGAGCGCGCCGCGAAGATGAACGACGACAACGGCAATGGTTCGCTGACCGCGCTGCCGATCATCGAAACGCAGGCGGGCGACGTTTCGGCCTACATCCCGACCAACGTGATCTCGATCACCGACGGCCAGATCTTCCTTGAAACCGGCCTGTTCTACCAGGGCATCCGCCCAGCCATCAACGTCGGTCTCTCGGTGAGCCGCGTGGGTTCGTCGGCGCAGACCAAGGCGATGAAGAAGGTCGCCGGCTCGATCAAGCTCGAGCTCGCACAGTACCGCGAGATGGCGGCGTTTGCGCAGTTCGGTTCGGACCTCGATGCCTCGACCCAGAAGCTGCTCAACCGCGGTGCGCGCTTGACCGAGCTGCTCAAGCAGCCGCAGTTCTCGCCGCTGGGTTTTGAGGAGCAGACCTGCGTGATCTTCGCGGGCACCAACGGCTACCTCGACGGTATCCCGGTGAACCGCGTGGGCGAGTACGAAGCCGAGCTGCTGAGCTACCTGCACTCCAGCCATGCTGATCTGCTGGGCCTGATCCGCGATACCAAGGACCTCGGCGACGAGGCCAAGGGCAAGCTCAAGGACGCGCTTGACGCGTTCGGCAAGCAGTTCGCCTGAGGCACCTTCTTCCCCGCTGCCGGACATTGCGCCGGGAGCGGGGATGACGATTAAGAGGAAACTAGAGTGGCTTCGCTGAAGGAACTCAAGGGCCGGATCAACTCGGTCAAGTCGACCCAGAAGATCACCAAGGCCAAGCAGATGGTCGCGGCGGCGAAGCTGCGCAAGGCGCAGTCCGCTGCCGAAGCGGCGCGCCCCTATGCCAGCCGCCTCGCGGCGGTGATGGGCAGCCTTGCCGGCAAGGTTGCCGGGCAGGACAGCGCCCCGCTGCTGATGCGCGGCACGGGCTCTGACCAACGCCACCTCCTCGTCGTCGTCAACACCGACAAGGGCCTGTGCGGCGGCTTGAACTCGAACATCGTCAAGGAAGCACGGGCGCAGGCGCGCGCACTCGAAGCCGCGGGCAAGACGGTGAGCTTCTACCTCGTGGGCAAGAAGGGCCGTGCACCGATCCGGCGTGACTTCCCGGCTGCCGCTGCTGCCGGGTATGACACCAGCCTGGTGCGTACGCCCGGCTTCGACGAGGCCAGCGCCATCGCGCACGAACTGATCGCTATGTTCGAGGCAGGCAAGTTCGATGTCGCCCATCTGGTCTCGCCCGTGTTCAAGAACGCGCTGACGCAGGAACCCGTGACCCAGCAGCTGATCCCGGTGCCCGCGCCGGTCGTGGCTGCGGGCGGCGACGCCGTGGTCGAATACGAGCCGGGCGAGGAGGAAATCCTCGAGGCGCTGCTGCCGCGCTACGTCACCACGCAGGTCTTCGGCGCGCTGCTGGAGCGCGAAGCTTCCGAGCAGGGCGCTTCGATGACCGCGATGGACAACGCGACGCGCAACGCGGGCGAGCTGATCCAGAAGCTGACCATCCAGTACAACCGCAGCCGCCAGGCCGCGATCACGACCGAACTCATCGAGATTATCGCTGGCGCCGAAGCGCTCTAAGAACTTCAAGGCAAGGAACGAACAATGGCCACCGCAGCCGTCCTCAACCAGACCACTTCCGGCAAGATCAGCCAGGTCATCGGCGCCGTCGTCGACGTGACCTTCACCGGCGAACTGCCGGCGATTCTCACCGCGCTGGAAACCGACAACAACGGCAACCGCCTCGTGCTCGAAGTCGCCCAGCACCTCGGCGAGAACACCGTCCGCACGATCGCGATGGACTCGACCGACGGCCTGACCCGCGGCCAGGCGGTGAAGAGCACCGGCGCGCAGATCTCGGTGCCGGTTGGCCCGATGACGCTCGGCCGCATCCTCAACGTCATCGGTGAGCCGATCGACGAGCGCGGCCCGGTCAATGCGGAAAAGACCGCGCCGATCCATGCCAAGGCGCCTGAGTTCATCGAGCAATCGACCGAAGCGGCCATTCTCGTCACCGGCATCAAGGTGATCGACCTGCTCGCCCCCTATGCGCGCGGCGGCAAGATCGGCCTGTTCGGCGGCGCGGGCGTGGGCAAGACCGTGCTCATTCAGGAGCTGATCAACAACATCGCCAAGGGCCACGGCGGCGTTTCGGTGTTCGCCGGCGTCGGCGAGCGCACCCGCGAGGGTAACGACCTCTACCACGAGTTCCTCGACGCCGGGGTTATCGCCAAGGACGCCGACGGCAACCCGACGCCTGACGGTTCGAAGGTGGCGCTGGTGTTCGGCCAGATGAACGAGCCGCCGGGCGCCCGCGCCCGCGTCGCGC
>CAZQEH010000146.1:0-2584 GCA_964592205.1 uncultured Novosphingobium sp. | reverse complement strand
GACCGTAGAGCCCGTGCATAGTTCGTCCGGTTGACGTTCCGCGCCGTGTCAGCCAGCGCCTCCGCTTGCGCCTCTGCATTCGGATAGTGAAACGTCTGCCGGAGCCAGTCATTAACCCGCGTAGCCTGTCCTTCAAACCGATCATCTATCGCTCGGGATAGAGTACCGCGACCCTCTGGCGAGGTATTGGCCGCCGATCGAGCAAGGGCGCGCGTCGTGTCGCCACCAATGTCCATGATGGTGGCAGGCCCACCGCTCTGGATGCTCGCTGCAAATTCCTGCGGGGTGAGGCGGCTTGCCGCCTGGGGATCTGCCTGAATATCCCTTTCAAGCGCCGTAGCCACGCGCCGGGCAGCCTCGTCGTCCACATTGCGAACACCACGAATAGCGTTGGCAACCGGCTGGGCAACCGCCCTCGCGCCCCTTACGACACCTTCGATAGCAGCCGGAGCAGCCGCACCCAGCGCGCCACCGGCAGCGGCGCCGACCAAGCCGCGCGACACACTATCCGCAACGCCCTGCCCCTCACCGAGGCCCGCTGCCCCGCCAAGTGCAGCGCCCGTGCCCGCGCCGGCCGCGATTCGGCCCGGTAATGTGGCCGCGCCCGCGCCAGCCCCTAGCGGCAGCACAACGGCGCCACCAATCTCGCCGCCCAAGGATGCGTAAGGGTGCTGCTCCTCGGCCGTCTTGTTCAACTCGCGCTCGCGCCTGACCGCTTCGTCGTATCGCTTCTTGGCTTCCTTATCGCCGCTCCAATACTTCAGGGCGCCAGAGATCAGCGAACCGAGGCTGGCGGGGTCGTCAGGATTTGCACCGGAAGCCTCTACTAGGCCCCGGATCTCATCACTGAAGTTGGCGGTGAACCCTTGAGCCGCGCCGCGCGCCGCAGCATTAACTGCCCCACGATCTGGCTTGGTGTTGCTCATGTCCATGCGGACAATCGGGCGCCCGTCCGGGCCGATCTCTGTTCGCGTTCCGCCAGTCGAGGGTTCAGCCTCCGGGCGATAAGACGCCCACGGCCCGTCAGTTACGGGAGATGCGGTGGCCTGTGGTGCATACTGCTCCCAAGGTCCGGCCATTACTGCGCTTTCACCCAGCTATTAGGATCGGCCGGGTTGCCGCCCTTATATCGCCATCCGTCCTTCAGTTCGCCAACCTTTGGAGGCGCAGGGCCGGCTGCCGCGCCTTGCTTGCCGGCGCCAGTCGGAACAAGCTCGCCATCGGCGCCGAACGAATACTGTGGCCTGTAGTTTGGACCGCCGCCGCCAGCAATACCGGCAATCGTATCTTGTCGGTTGCGCTGCTTCTCAGCGATGCGCTCCTTGCTATCGCCTGGCTGTGGAAAATACTGTTTGTTGGCGTTATCGAATTCCGACTGCGAGATCGCCGCGCCGGACTCTCGGCGCAGAACGGCATTCACAAAGTCGCGCTTTGCTTGGTCGAACTTCTGAAATGCCGGGCTGGTCATATAATTTCCAGCTAGCGGAACCGCATCAAGCCCCTTCTGGGTCAGGCTGGTAGCTGCATCGATGGATGAAGGATCGCGCAAGATTTGCTCGGATCGGAACAGGCGGTTCGCATAGCCGGAATCCTTGCTCTGAGCTTCAGTTTGTGGTTTGGCCCCCGGATACGCAAAGGGATTGGCAGGAGTTGACGGAGGCGCCTGTGGGCCAGTGGGAACAACATCGCCCGTGCGGGTGTTGTATTTCACAAACGATGTCGCGCCCGTGGTCGGGTCGGTTACTTCCTTGATGCCGTATTTGTCTTCATCGGCCCTCGCCGCCGCTTTCTTTTGCAGCTCGTAGTTGGCGGCCCAGTGGCTGTCCGTAACCTTGTCTCGCGCCGCTTGCCGCTGGTCGAGCTGCGCCTGACGGGCCTGCTCCTGCTGCCGCTGCTGAAGGTTTAGCCCAAGCTGCGCCAAGCTGAGATCGCCCGAGCGGATCAGCGCAGTCGGATCGACTTGCCCGCCCTGCCCCAAGCCCTGAAGCGTCTGCTGGCGCAACGCATCGGATTGTGCCTGTTTGTAGACGTTGCCGAGATTGGCAAGCGGGGCAAAATCGATGGACGGTACGGTTAGTTCAGCCATTCAACGTCATCCGAACTTAGGGAAAAGTTGGCCGCCAACATTCATCGAGCCCAAAGCGGCGCCGCTGCCACCCAAGCTCCCGAGCCCGCCAAGTAGCGATGTCCCGCCGAGGCCGCCCGCAGCCAAACTTGCCAACCCAAGGCCCGCTTTGAGAATGTTGCCGGACCCAGCGATCTCGGCATTAGCTGACTGTGTGGCTTGATCGTTGATGCCGCGCGTGGTGTTCTGGTCAAGCCCGACGATGTTGCCGGCCGTGCCCGTGATGACCGGGGCCTTCGCTGCGGTATAGCCCGCCTGCGCGCCCGTGGCAGAAAGCTCGGGCTGCACGTAGCCCTGAAGCCGCGTTAGCCAGTTGCCGTATTCCTGGTTCGCCATGCTGCCGGCGCGATCGGAGAGAGCCGCCAGCGTGTTGCCTCCAAGCGGATCGCCGGAAGCATTCGCCGAGCGCTTGACGCCTTCCAAGGACTGGTCAACGGCGTACTGATAGCCGGGTCCGGC
>CAZQEH010000145.1:0-2733 GCA_964592205.1 uncultured Novosphingobium sp. | reverse complement strand
CGCGTCGGACAAGTCGAGCGTCAGATCGAGCGGTTCCTCGGCCGGTGCAGCGGCTTCCGGTTCGGCGGGCTCGGGTGCCACATAACCGGGCGGCGGCGCAAAGGGCTGCGGTTCTGCGGTGACAGGTTCCGGCGCGGGAGCAGGGGTCGGCTCGGGCGCAGCCGTGCGGCCAAGGCCGCCGGGGAACGCCGGGCCGCGCATGCCGCCGGTCATCGCCGGGCGGGCTGCGGCTTCGGCCATTTCGCCGGTCTGCTCGATCCCGGTGGCGACCACCGAGACGCGAATCTTGCCATCGAGGTTCGGGTTAAACGCCGAGCCCCAGATGATGTTCGCGTTGGGATCGACCAGTTCGCGAATGTGGTTCGCGGCTTCGTCGACTTCGAGCAGCTTCATATCGTCGCCGCCGATGATCGAGATGATGACGCCCTTGGCGCCCTGCATCGACACGCCATCGAGCAGCGGGTTGGCAATCGCGCGTTCCGCCGCTTCGAGCGCACGGTTCGGGCCTTCGCCTTCGCCCGTGCCCATCATCGCCTTGCCCATCTCGCCCATGACCGAACGCACGTCGGCAAAGTCGAGGTTGATGAGGCCGGGCATGACCATGAGATCTGTAATCGAACGGACGCCCTGCTGGAGCACTTCGTCAGCCAGCTGGAAGGCTTCCTTGAACGTGGTCTCTGCCTTGGCGACGAGGAACAGGTTCTGGTTCGGAATGACGATCAGCGTATCGACGTGCTTCTGCAGCTCCGCGATACCCGATTCGGCGGCGCGCATGCGGCGCGTGCCTTCGAACAGGAACGGCTTGGTGACAACGCCGACGGTGAGCACGCCCTTGCGGCGCGCGGCTTCGGCAATGACCGGTGCGGCGCCGGTGCCGGTGCCGCCACCCATGCCGGCCGCGATGAAGCACATGTGCACGCCTTCAAGCGCGCGCTCGATGTCCTCGATCGTTTCTTCGGCGGCGGCGCGACCGACTTCGGGACGAGCGCCGGCGCCGAGGCCCTGCGTCATGTCCGGCCCCAACTGGATGCGGTTGTCCGCGATCGAATTGTTGAGCGCCTGCGCATCGGTGTTGACGACAACGAAATCGACGCCCTCGATCTTTGCGTTGATCATGTTGGCGATGGCGTTGCCGCCCGCCCCGCCCACGCCGATGACCGTGATGCGCGGCCGCAGTTCGTCAATGGCCGGCGGTCCGATGTTGATGCTCATAGCGCTCTCCCATGCGGGTCTGCGGGGGGCCGGAAATGGTGCCCCGTAAAATGTAACTTTTGCTTTGGCACGGATCGTTTGACCGAATCAAAGCTTCGACAGGTTTTTCCACAAGTAGGAGGGTGCGAGCCGCCTCCAACCATCAGAAATAGTCTTTCATCGCGCGCCAGATGCGCTGCAGCAGGCCAAGCCCGCTGTAGGATTGCGTAGGCCCCCAGGTCGGGCCGATCTTGCGAATGTCGACCGGATCGGCCGCAGCATAGAGCATGAGGCCGACCAGCGTGGAGGAACTGGGCGTGGCATGACCCGGCGGCAGGCCCAGCATCGTTGGCGGCGAGCCGATGCGCACCGGGCGGCCAAGTGCGGCCTGCGCATAATCGGCAAGCCCCGGAAGCTGCGCGCCGCCGCCCGTCAACACGACTTGCTGACCACGCTTGCCGTTGAAGCCGAGCGCTTTCAGCGCGCGCCCCACTTCATCTGTGAACACGCCAAGCTGCTGGGTGATCACCGAGACAAGTTCGGCGCGCGGAATGCGGTTCTTGTCGTCGGCGTGGCGCGCGACGGGGGCGCCCTGCTCGGGATCGCCGGGTGCGCTCACCGGCACCATTTCGCGGTGATCGGCGGGGCTCGCCAGCGCGGAGCCGGCCATGCATTTCAGACGCTCGGCCTGATAGCGGCGGATGCCGAAAGCCGAAGCGATGGCATCAGTGATGTCCCCCGAACCGAAGGCGATCGCCTGCATGCCAAGCAGCATGCCGCCGGCATATACCGAGACGGTTGTCACCTCTGCGCCGAACTCGATCAGCGCAACGCCCAGTTCGCGCTCTTCGTTGGACAGGCACGCATGCCCCGCCGCAATGGGCGAGCCGACGACGGCCTCGACGCGCAAGTGCGCATTCTCGACCGTCTCTGTGAGATTGCGCACCGGCGCGCCGTCCGCGAGCATGACGTGGATATCTACCGCGAGCCGTTCGGCGTGGAGGCCCTTGGGGTTCGGCACGCCGTCTGCCCCATCGAGCGTGTAGTGCGCGGGCTGGGCGTGGAGCACGGTGCGGCCGTCGGGCTGGATCACTTCGCGCCCGGCGATAAGCAAGTGGTCGATATCATCGCTTTCGATCCGCCGACCGCCGATCTCTACCTCGACCTTGGCGGTGGTGCTGGCAAGCCCCGCGCCGGAGCAGCCGATCCACACGCTTTGCACGCTGGCATTGGCCATCTTCTCGGCGCGCTCGATCGCGTCGCGCACCGAATGGGTGGCGGCAACCATGTCGGTCACGTAGCCGCGCTTGATCCCCTGCGACTGGCGGTGGCCCGAACCCATGACGACCATCTCGCCCGCCTCGGTCAGCCCGGCGATGATTGCCGAGACACGGAACGAGCCGAGATTGACGGCCGCAAAGACCTTGGTGATGCGCGGGGCTGCCATGGCCGGATGATCAGTCTTGAGCCACTTTGGCCTGCGCCATCTTGCTGCCGGGCGCCTTTGTCGGCGCGGCGGCCGCAACAGCGGCGCGCGCGGCC
>CAZQEH010000144.1:0-3137 GCA_964592205.1 uncultured Novosphingobium sp. | reverse complement strand
GCAAGACCGAAGGCTCGACCCCGTTCCGGTTTTCCCTTCATGTCGGCGATGTCGGGCACACGCTCGTGGTTGGTCCGACCGGCGCGGGCAAGTCCGTCCTGCTCGCCCTCATGGCGCTTCAGTTCCGGCGCTACGCCGGTGCTCAGGTCTTTGCCTTCGATTTCGGCGGTTCGATCCGCGCGGCCGCGATCGCCATGGGCGGTGACTGGCACGATCTTGGTGGCGGGCTCACCGACGCCTCGGACACATCCGTCAACCTGCAACCACTCGCGCGCGTCGACGAGCTTGCCGAACGGGGCTGGGCCGCTGACTGGATCAGCGCGATCCTTGCACGCGAAGGCGTGGCAATCACACCTGACGTGAAGGAATACATCTGGACGGCGCTTACCTCTCTGGCCTCGGCGCCGGTCGAGGAACGGACCGTTACCGGACTTGCCGTCCTGCTCCAGTCCAACGACCTCAAGCAGGCACTTCGGCCCTACTGCGTGGGCGGCGCTTATGGCCGCCTGCTCGATGCCGAGGCCGAATATCTCGGCAGCGCCACGGTACAGGCCTTCGAGACCGAGGGGCTCATCGGAACCGGCGCGGCTTCCGCGGTCCTGGCCTACCTGTTCCACCGGATCGAAGACCGCCTCGATGGGTCACCGACGCTGATCATCATCGATGAAGGCTGGCTGGCGCTCGATGACGAGGGGTTCGCCGGTCAGCTGCGCGAATGGCTCAAGACACTGCGCAAGAAGAACGCCAGCGTCGTCTTCGCCACCCAGTCGCTGTCCGACATCGACGGGTCGCCAATCGCGCCGGCGATCATCGAAAGCTGCCAGACCCGTCTGATGCTGCCCAACGAACGGGCGATCGAGCCCCAGATCACGGCCATCTATCGCCGTTTCGGGCTCAACGACCGCCAGATCGAGATCATCGCGCGGGCTGCGCCCAAGCGCGACTATTACTGCCAGTCCCGTCGTGGCAACCGGCTCTTCGAGCTGGGACTATCCGATGTCGCGCTGGCGCTATGCGCTGCCTCGTCGAAAACCGATCAGGCCGACATTGCAAAGATCCGCAGCGAGCACGGGCGCGAAGCCTTCCTCCTTCAATGGCTTCGACACCGCGGGCTCGGCTGGGCCGCTGACCTCGTCCCCAACCTCACCAACCAGGACAAAGCCCCATGAAACTGCGCCGTTCCCGCAGCGTTCGGCTCATTGCCGCGCTGCTTGTCGCCCCTGTCGCTTTCACACCGATGCTGGCCGCGCCCGCTTATGCCCAATTCGGGTTCGGCGGGATCGTCTACGATCCGTCGAACTACGCACAGAACGTGCTGACGGCGGCGCGATCGCTCCAGCAGATCACCAATCAGATCACGTCGCTGCAAAATCAGGCGCAGTCGCTGATCAACCAGGCCCGCAATCTCGCGAGCCTGCCCTATTCCGCGCTCCAGCAGCTTCAGCAGTCGGTGCAGCGCACCCAATCGCTCCTGAGCCAGGCCCAGAACATCGCCTACGACGTGCAGTCGATCGATCGCGCCTTCCAGCTCAAATACGGCAGCACTGCCATGTCGGCGAGCGATACCCAGCTTATCACCGATGCCCGCGCGCGCTGGCAGAATACCGTCGGCAGTTTGCAAGACGCGATGAAGGTGCAGGCCGGCGTGGTCGGCAATTTGGGCACCAACCGCTCCCAGATGTCCGCACTCATCGGTCAGAGCCAGGGAGCAACCGGCGCCTTGCAGGCCGCACAGGCTGGCAATCAGCTCCTCGCGCTTCAGGCTCAGCAGCTCGCCGATCTCACCGCAGTCGTCGCTGCCAACGGGCGAGCGCAGGCGCTCCAGTCAGCGGAACAGGCGGCCGCCGCTGCGCAAGGGCAGGAACAGCGCCGCCGGTTTCTGACCCCCGGCGCGGGCTACCAGCCCGGCAACGCCAAGATGTTCCAGCCCGGTAACTGAGGCCCGACGATGGACGGCAAAACCCTCGCACGCATTGGCGCAGTCGCCTTCGTGGCGCTCGCGATCACGGCAACGGCGATCGATATGAACCGGAGCGACCCACTGCCCGATTCGGCCCTATCGAAGCAGCCGTCCATCGTTCGGCATGACCCGCTTGATGAGCAACTGACCCGTTGCTCGCAGGCAGGCGAAGTGGGAGCGAGCGATCCCCAATGCCTCAAGGCATGGGCCGACAACCGCCGCCGCTTTCTCGGCCAGCCTCCTGCGCAGGGCGAGGTCTCACCAGCCCGGCCGGAGGTCCGCTGACCATGGGCGGCACAGGCGTCATCGACCATTTTCTCGAGGTCTTCACCCGCTACATCGATGGGGGCTTCGGCCTTCTGCACGGCGAGGTGGCGTTCATTGCCACGACGCTGGTCGTCATCGACGTCACGCTCGCCGCGCTGTTCTGGTCATGGGGCGCCGACGACGACATCATGGCGCGCCTCATCAAGAAGACGCTGTTCGTGGGCATGTTCGCCTACATCATCGGCAACTGGAACAATCTTGCCCGCATCGTCTTCGAAAGCTTTGCTGGCCTCGGCCTCAAAGCGAGCGGAACGGGGTTCAGCACCGCTGATCTCCTGCGCCCGGGCAAAGTCGCGCAGACCGGCCTTGATACCGGTCGCCCGCTGCTCGACTCCATCTCCAATCTGATGGGCTACTGGTCCTTCTTCGAAAACTTCATCCAGATCGCCTGCATGCTCTTCGCCTGGGCACTGGTGCTGCTCGCCTTCTTCGTGCTCGCCGTTCAGCTGTTCGTCACCCTGATCGAGTTCAAACTGACCACGCTCGCAGGCTTCGTGCTCATTCCCTTCGGACTCTTCGGCAAAAGCGCCTTCATGGCCGAACGTGTGCTCGGCAACGTGATTTCGTCAGGCATCAAGGTCCTCGTCCTCGCCGTCATCATCGGCATCGGCTCAACGCTCTTTTCCGAATTCACCGCAGGCTTTGGCGGCGCGACGCCATCGATCGACGATGCCATGGCCATCGTCCTGGCCGCACTGTCGCTGCTTGGCCTCGGCATCTTCGGGCCGGGCATCGCCAATGGCATCGTATCGGGCGGACCGCAGCTTGGCGCAGGCGCCGCCGTGGGCACCGGACGGTTCGCTCGGTCTGGGCGATGAGCTGGATATGCTGGCGGGCGACTTGCCATCGG
>CAZQEH010000143.1:0-3214 GCA_964592205.1 uncultured Novosphingobium sp. | reverse complement strand
ATGCGCCCGATGGGCCGCTGCTGCCACGCGCCGCGCCACCGGCAAAGGCCGCGCCAACCGGCTCGCCGGGCCTTGCCGCATGGCTGGCACAGGAAGCGCGCGATCCACGGCTTACGGTCTCGATCCTCGTGCGCGATGCGGCGGGGCACGAGCAGGCCGCTTTGGCGCGGGCGGAAGCGCTTCTGGCCAAGGCCGGTGCGCGCGGCACGGGCGCCAGGATCGTGATCGAGCCGGGCGCCGAGGGCGGCGCGAGCGTGGTGTTGGCCTATGATGCGCCATGACAGCCCATGATCCACAGTGAGGTGGCACGATGATTGCAGCGGTGCAGGCAGTATCCACTCCTGTGAAAGCCCTCTGCCATGGCTGCTCTTCGTTCCGCTCTCTTGGCCGCGCTGGTGCTGGCTCCGCTTCCCGCGCTGGCCGCACCGCTCACCGACCTTGCTGCAATCGACAACGCCGTGGCGGCCTTTACCGGACAACAGATCGGCGTGCCGGGCGGCGCGGCGCAGCCGGTCGATCGGCGGCTGCGGCTGGCAGGGTGCAGCGCTCCACTCGCGCTTTCATGGTACGGTGCGGCGCAGGCGAGCGTGCTGGTGCGCTGCCCAGATGCTGGAGGCTGGCGCGTATTCGTGCCGGTGAGCGCGGCGCGGGCTGCGCAGGCCGCAGCGCCAGAAGCCATGGCCGTGGCGCGCGGCGAAGGCGTGACGGTGAGCGTGGCAGGCGATGGCTTCACTGTCTCGCAGCCGGGCGAAGCGCTCGATGCGGGCGCGGTTGGCGCATGGATCCGCGTGCGCATGTCTGCCAAGGGCGATCCGCTGCGGGCACGGATTGTGCGGCCGGGGCTGGTCGAACTGCCGGTGGATTGAGTTCGAGCCCGGCAAGTTCCTGCGTGCTGTTGCCGCCAGCGGCAAAATTTTTCCGCCCCCGCTTAAACTCTGCCAGCAACGTCCGTTCTGGTATGCAGGAAACGCGAGGAGCGGACCATGTCATCCTTTGAAATCGGAGCATCGCGCCCGGTCAGCGCGGTGCAGGTCAGTATTGTTGGCCAAGGCAGCAAGCCTGTCCAGACCGAAGCTACGGCTGAAACTTCCAAGGCATCGGCCCCGGCTGCCGCCGCTGCTGCGCCGCAGGTGGAAACCAGCGATGCGGTTAAGGCGGGTGCGGCACCGGTCGACCAGGAACGGGTCGCCACTATCCGCCATGCCATCGAAACCGGCACGTACCCCGTGCTCCCGACCAAGATCGCCGATGCGATGATCGCGGCCGGGATGCTGCTGAGGAGCCCCAAGTGAGCGAGCACATGAGCGCAATGATCGATACCGTCGAGCCGATCCGCCGTCCGATCGATCTGCGCGATACCTTGCGGCAGATGCTGGCCGTTCTGGAAGACGAGCGGCAGGCGCTTGCCGGGCTCGATGTCGATGCGATCATGGGCTGCGCGGTGGACAAGAACGCGCTTTGCGGCCGTCTCGATACGACCGCGCCTGAAGCGATCGACGAGGAATGCCGCGGCCTGCTTGAAGCCGCGCGCCGCGTGAACGAGGCAAACCGCCGCGTGCGCAACCTGATTGCAGCCAATGTTTCGGCGCGCCTTGATGCGCTCACCGGCCAGCCGGCGCTGTATCGCGCGCAGGCGCCCCATGCCCGGATCAGCCGCGCGCGTTAGTTTGAAGGAAGCCCCTCGCCTCCGCGAGAGGCTTGCGGCACCGGCCCGCTCCCGTTTCGTCCGTAGAAGTCATTTGGCACGCTGCTTGCTGAGCTCGTTCCGGCCGCCAATTTCAGGCGGTCCGGAAAGAGACCCGAGTGAGCGAACCTTCGACAATTGCCGCTTTGGCCACGCCGCGCCCTGCGCCCGATGTGCGCCCAAAGGACGTGCGGGGCGCGATTGCGCGTGCGGCGGCGGCGACCGGCACCGACTTTTCCTATCTCATGGCGCAGGCCCGGATCGAATCCGGGCTCAACCCCAATGCGCGCGCAGCGACGTCGAGCGCGACTGGGCTCTACCAGTTCACCGGGCAGACCTGGCTTTCGATGCTGGACAAGCACGGCGCGGAGCTTGGCATTTCCGGCGCAGGTGATCCCGCCGCGCGCGCGCAGCTGTTGGCGCTGCGCTCCGATCCAGAGCTTTCCGCGCTGATGGCGGGGCAGCTGGCCAATGACAACCGCGATTTCCTGTCCGGCGTGCTCGGCCGCGATCCCGATGCGAGCGAGCTCTACCTTGCGCATTTCCTTGGCGCGGAAGGGGCCGGGCGGTTCCTTGGCGCATTGGGAAGCAACCCGGCGCAAAGCGCTGCGACGCTGCTGCCGAAGGCGGCGGCGGCCAACCGGGGCGTGTTCTTCGGGCCATCCGGCGCGCGTTCGGTGGGCGAGGTGATGGAGCTGCTGCGCGGCCGGCTGGGGCAGGCGATGAACGCGCCCGATGGCCCGTTGCCCGCCTATGCCGCGCCAGCAGAGGAAGCGCAGGGCGGGCCGATCCAGCAGGCGTTCAATGCCGCTGCCAATTCCCCCGATGCGCCGCCGGCGCGCTCGATGGCCGATACCTTGCGCGATGCCTTCGCGCTGGGTCAGCCGGGCACGGCTCCGGCGCATGTCCGCGCGGCCTATGGCCAGCTGCGCAGCCTGGGGATCTGACCGGCCATGATGAAACGCTTTGGCCAGCCCGGCGCGTTCGCGCTTCCCGGCGGCATCCTGATCCTGATCGCGCTGATGATCATGCCGATCCCCGCGTTCATGCTCGACGGGTTCTTCGTGCTCAATATCGCGCTTTCGGTCGCCATCCTGATGGCGGCGATGAATGCGCTCAAGCCGCTCGATTTCTCCTCGTTCCCCTCGGTGCTGCTGTTCGCCACCCTGCTGCGGCTGGCGCTGAATGTGGCCTCCACCCGCATCGTACTGGTCAAGGGCCACGAAGGCGGCGCGGCGGCGGGGCATGTGATCGAAAGCTTCGGCGCGTTCCTCATCGGCGGCAATTTCGCGGTTGGCCTGTTCGTGTTCATGATCCTGATGATCATCAACCTGATGGTCGTCACCAAGGGCGCGGGGCGCGTTTCGGAAGTTTCCGCGCGCTTCACCCTCGATGCCTTGCCGGGCAAGCAGATGGCCATCGACGCGGACCTTGCGGCGGGCCTGATGACGGCCGACGAAGCCAAGGCGCGGCGGCGCGAAGTGGCGACCGAGGCCGATTTCTACGGCTCGATGGATGGTGCCAGCAAGT
>CAZQEH010000142.1:0-3461 GCA_964592205.1 uncultured Novosphingobium sp. | reverse complement strand
GGGGGCGAGCCGGATCGGCAACGATTTCCTGAGCGGAATCCCAAGTTCCAACAAGAAATCGTTGCCGATCCGGATGCGCCGACGGGGGCGAGCCGGATCGGCAACGATTTCCTGAGCGGAATCCCAAGTTCCAACAAGCCTGGCAAGGCAATCAACCCGCCCGCTGAGGTCGCCGGACCCGAGGTGATTTCTGCTCTCCGGAATGCGCTCAACCGGCAGATCAAGCCGCACTGGTCCGCACCGCAAGGCGTCGATGTCGACAAGCTGGTGACGGTGCTGGCGTGGAACCTCAATCCCGATGGCAGTCTCGCGGGGCGACCGGTGGTCGTATCGCAATCAGGGATCAACGATTCCAACCGAGCACAGGCGCAGCGCCACGCTGAACAGGCCATCCGCGCTGTGCAACTTGCCGCGCCATTCAATCTACCAGCTGTCTACTATGATAAGTGGAAGCGGGTCGGTAGGTTCGAATTCAACAGGAAGTTGTCGCAATGAAGCCTGCTGTCACTGCCTTTATCGCTGCTGCCGCATGGGCGGCGCTTGCCGTTCCAGCCTCCGCCCAGCAGGCAGCGCCCGCCAAGCCGGCACCCGCCGCTGCGGCCACGGCTGCGCCGGTTGACGATGGCCTGACGGGTTCGGTCACCGACGACAGCGACTGGCAGGATCTGGGGATTGCGATCCCGACGTTCCCGACCAACGAGATGCTGCCTACCCCGGCGGACGGCGGGAACACCGAGGCGCTGGGGCGCAATCTGGCGCGGGTGATCTATGGCGATCTCAAGAACAACGGGTTGTTCAAGCCGGTCGGCCCCGATGCGCTGCCGCCGATTGCCTTTGGCGACGTGAGCGCGCCGGCTTTTCCGAACTGGCGCGCGCGCTCGGCGGAAATGCTGGTGCAGGGCTTCGTCAAGGCCGGGGCCGATGGGCGGCTGACGGTGGGCTGCTACCTCTATGACGTGGCGCTGGGCAGCGAGCTCGCGCGGCAGGGTTATGTGGTAAAGCCCGAGGAATGGCGGCGCGCGGCCCACAAGTGCGCGGACATGGTCTATTCGCGGCTTTCCGGCGAAAGCCCGTTCTTCGACAGCAAGATTGCCTATATCGCCGAGACAGGGCCGAAGGATCATCGCCGCAAGCAGCTGGCGATCATGGATTCGGACGGGGCGAACCACCGCTTCATCACCAACGGACAGGCGACCGCGCTGACCCCGCGCTATTCGCCTGACTATTCGAAGATCGCCTACCTCAGCTTCCTCAACGGCACGCCGCGCATCTATGTCTATGATATCGGCAGCGGGCAACAGCGGCTGGTGACCGAAGGCAAGGGGCCGACCTTTGCGCCGCGCTGGTCGCCCGATGGTAAGTATATCCTCTATTCGATGGCGATTGCCGGCAATACCGACATCTACCGCGTGCCCGCGACCGGCGGGGATTCGGTGAAGATTACGGATTCGCCGGGGATCGACGTCGGCGGCAGCTATTCGCCCGATGGCCAAAAGATCGTGTTTGAAAGCGACCGTTCGGGCAGCCAGCAGATCTATGTGATGAACGCGGATGGCACGAACCAGAAGCGCATTACCTTCTTCGGCGGCCGCTCTGCCACGCCCGAATGGAGCCCGCGCGGCGATCAGATCGCCTTCACGCACATTGCGGGCAACTTGCGCATCGCGGTGATGAACCCGTCGGGCGGCGAGATGCGCTACCTGACGGACAGCTGGCAGGATGAAGCGCCGACCTGGTCTCCCAATGGCCGCATCGTGCAGTTCTTCCGCACGGCCAAGAATACCGGCAAGACCTCGATCTGGCAGGTCGACCTGACCGGGCGCAACGAACGGCGGCTGAATACGCCGGTCGATGCATCCGACCCTGCATGGGGCCCGGTGCTGCCGTAAACCGACACCAAAACTGATTGCCGATTCGCCTTGTGCAATGCACTCTGGCGCTGATTGACCAAAGGAGACCGCCTCGTGAACCGCAAGATTCTCACAACCCTGCTGCTCACCTCGGGCCTCGCGCTTGCGGGCTGCGCGACGAAACCCAAGGAGCTTCCGCCGCAGCCGACCGGTGCGACCGGAACGACAACGACCAATCCGCCGGCGACGACGCAACCGCTGGGGCCGGTGCCGGGCAGCCAGGCCGATTTCATCGCTTCGGTGTTGGGCGATACGATCCTGTTTGACACCGACCGGTACAACATCGACAGCGAGGATCAGGGCATCCTGCAAAGCCAGGCGCAGTGGCTGGCGCGCTATCCGAACAAGCGCGTGACCATTGAAGGCCACTGCGACGAGCGCGGTACGCGTGACTACAACCTTGCGCTGGGTGAGCGACGCGCCAATGCGGCGAAGAACTATCTGGTGAGCCTGGGCATCGATGCCTCGCGCGTTACCACGGTGAGCTACGGCAAGGAGCGCCCGATCGCGCTGGGCTCTGACGAGGCAAGCTGGGCGAAGAACCGCCGGGCCGTGACGATCACAGTCCAGTAAGGCAGGAGCAAGGCCACTTCGATGGCACGGCAAGGCAGATCGGCCGACTGGGGTTTCCCTCGCTGGCGCGGCTATGAAGGCGCGCGCGAGGCGGCCCCGGTGCGCCTGTGCGACCGTGCGGGGTGCGAGGAAAAGGGCGACCGGCCCGCACCCAAATCGCCCAATAACCCGGACCGCTGGTACTTCTGCGAGCGCCATGCGGCGGAATACAACGCCGGGTGGAACTACTTCGAAGGGCTCGACAAGGAAGAAGCCGAACTGCGCGAGAAGGCCGAGCGTGGTGAGGCTTCGGGCTATGCGCAATCGGCCTACCAGAGCTGGGCCGGGCCGGGCGACGGCAGCCGCAGCCGCGACGAGATGCGCGCGCTGGAAGCGCTGGGACTGGAAGTGGACGCCGATTTCGAGGCGGTGCGCAAGGCGTGGCGCAGCCGCGCCAAGGAAGTCCACCCCGATGTGCGCCCCGGCGACAAGGAAGCGGCGGCGGAGTTTCTGAAGCTCCAGACCGCCTATGAAGTGCTGCGCGCGGCCGAAGAGCGGCGCGAGTGGAAGGGGCCGGACGGGGGCTGAGGGCGGCGTCTAGCCGAGTTCTTCGCTGAGCAATGCTTCAATCCGCGCCTGATCAGGAAAGCCTTCGCCGACCCAGCGGGCTTCTACGGCGCGAAGGATGCGGGCGACTTTGGGGCCTGCGCTCACACCGCGAGCGACGATCATGCCGCCTTTGAGCGGGAACCGGGGAATATCCCAATCCGCCAGCGGCGCGGTGCTGGCGCCGGTGATCAGCAGACGGTCAAGCGCAGCTTGGCGGCCCACCTTGTAGGCGAGCGGGCGGGCGGCTTCCTCAGGCACGGTGCGTGCGGCGACGAGGGCGAGGTGCTTGCGCTGGGCGAGGCTGAGGCGCAGGCGCGCGGCGATTTGCTCGGCCGCCAGCGGATCGGCAGGGAGCAAGGCGGCGAGGCGGCGCAAGGCTTCCGGGGTGCG
>CAZQEH010000141.1:0-3503 GCA_964592205.1 uncultured Novosphingobium sp. | reverse complement strand
CAGGAGGATGGCAAGATAAAAGCGGAGCCAGCCGCTGGGGTGTGGGGGCGCAGAACTGCACGGATTTCAGAGCCAGCCGCTGCACAGCCCGGCTGGCTCCATTTCCGATAACTCACGCATTTCCGCCGTGCGATGAGCCAGCCGCCATTGCCTTGGCCCCGCAGCCATGAGCGACGACGATTTCGAGATCAGGCCAGGGCGCATCCGGAACCGCAGTTCCGGCCAGAGCAAGGAGCGCACACTTAAAGCCCAGCTTCGCGCTCTCGCCAACCGATCGGGCCATGGTGGCAGGGCAAGTCGTTCTGGATCGCGGCGCGGGACTGGTCGCCTTGCGCGTGGGCGGATAGCGAGTCTGCGCGCAACCTCGCGCGCCAGCCAGCGGCGAGTCGCCGTCAAAGCACGGATCGTGCGGCACCGGGGCCCCCGCTTCACCGCAGCGCCGCTCGCCCAGCACCTGACATATCTGCGGCGCGATGGCGTCACCCGGGACGGGAAGGATGCCACGCTGTTCAGCAGCGGCGGCGGTCCCGTTGACGAGGGTGCGTTCGCTGAGCGCTGCGCCGATGACCGGCATCACTTCCGCTTCATCGTTTCTCCCGAGGACGCAGGCGAACTTGCCGATGTCCGGGCCTTCACCCGCGAACTGCTGGCCGACATGGAAAAGGATCTTGGCACCCGACTTGACTGGGTAGCGGTTGATCACTGGAACACCGACAATCCACACATCCATATCCTGATCAGAGGCAAGGCCGATGATGGCCATGATCTCGTGATCGACAAGGACTACATCCGCGAAGGGATGCGCGGTCGTGCTGAAGAGCGGGTATCCCTCGAGCTTGGCCCGCGCAGCGAGCGAGAGATCAACCAGGCGCTGGCGCGCGAAGTAGAAGCCGACAGATGGACCAGCCTTGATCGCCGCTTACGCGTGATCGGCGACGAGCTCGGCGGGGTGATCGACTTGCGCCGAGATCCGCACCGCACCGTCAATCCGACCAACCAGCTTCTCATCGGGCGCGCCACCAAGCTCGAACACATGGGGCTGGCAGACAGGATTTCTCCAGGATGCTGGCGACTGAAGCCGGGGCTTGAAGCGTCGCTACGCGATCTTGGCACCCGCGGTGACATCATCAAGACGATGCACCGGGCCATGACCGGGCAAGGCCTCGCTGCCGAACCCAGTCGCTTTGCGACGTATGACGGAGCTTCACCCGAACCCGTCATCGGACGATTGGTCGAGCGCGGCCTGCACAACGAGCTGACCGGTCAGGCGTATGCCGTGGTCGATGGTGCCGATGGCCGCGTCCATCATCTCAAATTCTCGAACATAGACATGACCGGCGATGCCGCAGCCGGCAGCATCGTCGAGCTTCGCACCTGGACCGACCGGCGCGGCCGCGAACAATCCTCGCTCTGGACTCATTCCGATCTCGATCTTGCGGGTCAGGAGCGCGCCAAAGGATCAACCTGGCTCGACAAGCAATTGATCGCCTCGCAGCCGCTCACGCTCGGCGCGGGATTTGGCAGTGAGATCGAGGCGGCCAAGACGCGGCGACTTGAGTACCTGGAAAGCGAAGGCCTCGCCCAGCGGCGTGGCGACCGCTTCGTGCTATCCCGCAACCTGCTTGGCACGCTGCGCGAGCGCGACTTGTCCGAAGCAGGTGCTTCCCTTTCGCGCGAACACAATCTGCCCTATCGTCAGGACCGACCGCACGGCGATGTGTCGGGCGTCTATCGCGGACGCGTCCAGCTTGCCTCCGGACGCTTTGCAATGATCGACGACGGCCTCGGCTTCTCGCTCGTTCCCTGGTCAAAGCAGCTCGACCGGCATCTGGGGCAGCATGTGAGCGGCAACACGCGATCGGGCGGCGGGATCGAGTGGACCCTTGGCCGCTCGCGCGGGATTGAAATCTAGGCGTCAGCCTTGCCGGTCGATCTTGAGCGGCCAATCAAAATCGCCCCGCCTGTCATTGCGCTGGGCAACCTGTTTCTCGAACACTTGCGCCGCACGTGTGATGCCATAATCATCGGAGAACAGTGGTACATCCTTGGACATGGCTTCGGCCGTATCGGCATCACGAAACAGATCGTATCGCCCAAGCTGACGCAGGATGCTGACTTCGGCATCCTTGCTCTGCCCACGCTTGCCGGTCACAGCGAGGCCGACGGCGATGCAACGGGCGAGCTCCGTGTCGCTGATCCTGACCTTCATGGCGCTCAGATCAACACGAGCTGCTGCGTGCTATCGCCGTTGAGGCAGGCATCGGCGCGGCGCGCGGCATCGACGGCGTTGCGATAATGGACCGTGCCAAACCGCTCCGCCTCGACGAATGGCACTGGCGTCCATTCTTCGCCTGGATAAACGCTCTCGTAGATCGCGCGCGCGGCTTCGCGCAGCGCCACATCGTGCTGCATGACTGTCATTCCTGTGCTGAAGCCGAATCGGCAAGGCAGTATCAATATTCGTTCCATCTATGTTCTTCAAGACGTGACAGATTGGATGATCGTGGCAACGCCGATCCCGCCAATCCTTCCGATCATTCGCCAACCTGCGACCGGTGGCGCGCAGGGCTTGCAAAGCTGCAATTTCCGCACCGACATAGCCGCCGAAACCCGAAGGAGCATGGTCATTGTCCGCTGCGAAGATCCTCTGGGGCCAGGTGCTGGCCGTCTTCATCATCATCCTGGCGAGTGTCTGGTCGGCCACCCAGTGGACCGCATCGGCGCTTGGCTTCCAGCCTGAACTCGGCGCACCCTGGTTCTCGCTGTTCGGCCATCCTGTCTACCGGCCCTACGACCTATTCTGGTGGTGGTTTTCTTACGATGCCTATGCACCGCAGATTTTCGACAAGGGCGGAATGATCGCAACCTCGGGCGGGTTCGTCGCGATCGTCGTCGCCATTGCCATGTCGGTCTGGCGCGGCCGCGAGAACCGAAACGCCAATACCTACGGCACCGCGCGATGGGCGACCCGTGACGACATCCGCAAGGCCGGCCTGCTGGCCGACACTGGCGTGGTGCTTGGTCAGTTTCAGAACAACTATCTGCGCCATGACGGCGCCGAGCACGTTTTGTGCTTTGCCCCGACCCGTTCGGGCAAGGGCGTCGGCCTTGTCATTCCCAGCCTGCTCACCTGGCCGGGCACCGCCATCGTCCATGACATTAAGGGCGAGAACTGGGACATCACCGCCGGGTTTCGCAGCACCTTCAGCCGAACGCTACGCTTCGATCCAACCAGCCTCGAATCCGCCGCCTACAACCCGCTGCTCGAGGTGCGCCGCGGCATCAACGAAGTGCGCGACGTTCAGAACATCGCCGACATCCTGGTCGATCCCGAAGGCAGTCTCGAAAAGCGCAATCACTGGGAGAAGACCAGTCATGCACTGCTGGTCGGCGCGATCCTGCATGTACTTTATGCCGGAGGCGACAAATCGCTGGCCGGCGTTGCGGCCTTCCTTTCCAATCCCGACGAGACCATCGAGAACACGCTCTATGCGATGATGGAC
>CAZQEH010000140.1:0-3539 GCA_964592205.1 uncultured Novosphingobium sp. | reverse complement strand
GGGGGCGGCGGCGCGGGCGCGGCGCAGCTTGCCAGCGCGGCTGCAAGAACGGCCACGGGGAGAAACCGGGCGATCATCTTAAAAACAGGCGCTTCAGGGCGCGTGGTACGTGGCATGCGAAAGTGTTCCCCCGGAAAAAGGCAGACGCGTGGTTTAACCAGCCCATCGCATAAAGAAAATGCCCGGCGAGCCAGATGGCCCGCCGGGCACGGCAATGTGAACCAGACCGGCTTCAGATCAGCGGCGATCGCCCATGAACTGCAGCAGGAACGTGAACATGTTGACGAAATCGAGGTAAAGCGTGAGCGCGCCGAGCACGATCATCTTGCCCGCGAATTCGGTGCCTGCGACCTGGTCGTACATCAGCTTGAGCTTCTGCGTATCGTAAGCGGTGAGGCCCGCGAAGATCAGCACACCAAGGAAGCTGATGCCCCAGGCAAGGCCGGCCGACTGCAGGAACACGTTGATCAGGCTGGCGATCAGGATGCCGACGAGGCCCATGATCAGGAACGTGCCAAGGCCCGACAGGCTCTTCGTGGTGGTGTAGCCATAGAGGCTGAGACCGGCGAAGGCGCCCGCAGTGGCGAAGAACGTCGCCGCGATCGACGGGCCGGTATAGACCGCGAAGATCGCTGAGAGCGAGATGCCCATCAGCACGCTGAACGCCCAGAACAGTGCCTGCATCGTGAAGGTCGAGATGCGGTTCACGCCGAAGCTCATCACCATGACGATGGCGAGCGGAGCGAGCGCGACGACCCAGCGCAACGGGGTGCCGAACACTGCTTCGGCCATGCCCGAGGTGGCGAACAGCAGCGCGACCACGCCCGAGAGCAGCACGCCCGAGGCCATGTAGTTGTAGATCGACAGCATGTAGCGGCGCAGACCCGCATCATACGCGGCGCCGCGCCCGGCGAGACCCGCCGCAGCGCCGAAGCCTGCCGGGCTCCAGCCCGAGGGCTGGGGGTCATTCCAGTTTGCCATGACGTACCAAACTCCGTTTCGGCCCGGGATGGACCGAGTGCACCCAATATCGCCCCAATCCCCTGCCTTTTCAAGCAGGAGGGCCATAACAGAGTGTGTCAAAGCGTAATAAGTTCCGGTTTTGGCCTGGCTCCGGGAAAATAAGGTGTGCCGCTATTTTTTCGCGGCCTCGGTGAGCTCCGCGCTGCGATCGCGCGCGGCGCGCAGGGTCGCGGTGATCAGTGCGGCGAGGCGCTGATCCGCATCGAGCACCTTCAGTCCCGCCGCGGTGGTGCCGCCGGGGCTGGCAACGCGGCGGGCAAGCTCTTCGGGCGCATCGGCAGCGGAAGCGGCGAGCGCGGCGGCGCCTTCGACCATGGCAAGCGCAAGCCGGTCCGCCTGTGCGCGCGGGAGGCCGAGCGTGGCGGCGCCTTCGGCCAGCGCATCGATGAAGCGGTAGACGAACGCGGGGCCGGAACCGGCAAGCGCGGTGACGATATCCATCGTGTCTTCATCCACCAGCCACTCGGCGGGGCCGAGCGGGGCCAGCAGCGCTTCGGTGCGTTCGCGCAGCGGGCCTTGCGCATCACCATAGAGCGCGATGGGGGATTTGCCGATGGCGGCGGCGAGATTGGGCATGACGCGCACGATGGCGGCGGCCTGCGGGAAGGCGGCGCGCAGGGTGGCGCAATCGACCCCGGCGAGGATCGAGAGCAGCAGTGTCCCCTCCCCCACCTGCGGCGCGATGACGGGGGCGGAGGCGGCGAGTTGCTGCGGCTTGAAGCCGAGCAGGACGACATCGGCCGGCGCGGCATCCACCGGTGCTTCGCGCAGCAGGCGAACGCCGGAGGGTGCTTCGGCCAGCAGCGGATCGACCACGGTGAAGGCTGCGGGATCGAACCCGGCAGCCAGCCACCCGGCGAGCATCGCGCCGCCCATGTTGCCGCAGCCGAACTGGAGGAGGGTGAAGGTCATGGGGGTCTCGCTTGGTAGGGGTGTGGGTTGGCACATGCCCTCCCCCGGCCCCTCCCGCAAGCGGGAGGGGAGAACTAGGCCTCGCCCGCGGCGTCGATCAGCGCGCTGGCGAGGGCTTCGGCGGGGGGCTTGTCGCCCCACAGCAGGAACTGGAAGGCGGGGTAGAACCGGTCGCATTCATCGACCGCTGCCTCGATCGCGGTCTGTGCCTGAACGAGGCTGAGCAAGCCATCATCGCCCAGCATCAGGCCGTGGCGGTAAAGCAGGACCGAACCGTTGGACCAGATATCGAAGTGACCGAGCCACACCTGCTCGTTGATCAAGGCCATGATCTCGAACATCGCGCCGCGCTTGTCTTCGGCGACGCGGATATCCGGGAGGCAGAGAATCTGGAGGACGTGATCCTCGCTGCGCCAGATGCAGCGGAGCTGGTAGCTGGCCCAGCTTCCCTGGATTTCACCGTGGATCTCGTCCTCGGACACGAACTCGCAAGGCCAGCCGCGCGCCTCGAACAGCGAGGCGAGCATATCGACCGGCGCCGCATCCTCGCGTTCGCTGTCTTCATGGCCGGTGCGCATCGCGTGTTCCTCGAGTACCCGGGCTGGGCATTTGCGTGCCATCGCGGAGCGGGCCGGTGGCGGCAATCGGGGGCCCGTCCGGGGCTGGGCAAAACTTTACTAGTCTGTTCATAAGCTGTGGAGAAGCAGTGGGAGTGCGCCGCGCCTCCACGCGATCTACTTCGCGCTCAGGCTGTCTACCGCCTGGCCCGCCGGACTGGTCCACTGGTAGCTGCTGACACCCTGCCCGCGCAGCTTCTCGACAAACGCCTGAGCCTCGGCGTCGCTGGCAAAAGGCCCTGTGAGCAAACGATAATTGCTGCGCCATGGGGTGATCGAGGGCTTGCGAGCCCTGAGTGCGGCGGCCTGATTGACGAGCCGCTGCCACTCCTTGCCCATCGCCTCACGGTTCGAACCGGTGAGTACCTGCACCCAGATCCGGCTGGCATGAACCGGCTCGGCCTTGGCCTTGCCCTTCTGCGCTTTGCCGTTTTCGGGCGGGCACTGGGCTTCGGCAACTGCCTTGCCCCTGCCGGACTTCGCTCCGGACTTTGCGGCGGCCTTGCCCCGCGCGGGCGCAGCCTTGCCTTTGCCCTTGGCGGCCTTGCCCTTGGCAGAGGTGTCGAGGCAATCGGTATCGAGCGCGAGCTTGTCCTTCTTGCCCTTGACGTCCTTCTCGGCCGCCTTCTCCTTGGCGGCGCGGGCGAGCTTGGCCTCTTCCGCCGCATCCTGATCGCTGGTGCGCGAAACGGCGGTCGGGCCATCGGGCCGCTCGCCGCGATCCTTGGCTGCGCGGTCCTTGGTGCTGCGGTCCCTGGTCTTGGCCGCTGCGGCCTTCGCTGCCGCTTCGCGCAGTGCCTCGATCCGCGCGAGATCGACCGCTTCGGTGGTGGCCGAAGTCTCCTGCTCGGGCGGCTTGAAGCCATCGAACATGCTGCGGAAATCTGCCGGCGCGGTGCTCGCAGCCTTGGGCGGCGGCGGTGCGGCGGCGGGAGCCGGCACGGGCGCAGGCGGCGGTAGCGGGACCGGCGCGGTGCTGGCCGGGGC
>CAZQEH010000139.1:0-3577 GCA_964592205.1 uncultured Novosphingobium sp. | reverse complement strand
GGCACGACGATGCGCATTCCCGCGCCCACCCAGCTTCCGGCGACGACGTTCCCCTCCGAAGCGGGGGCCATCGCCAAGGCCATCACTGCGGCTTATCTCTCCTCGGGCGGCAATGCCTTTTCGACGCGCACTGCCTCGATGATCGTGCAGCAGCATTTTCCGCCTGCACCAAGCACGCCGGGGCTAGAATCCGGTCCGCTGTTCGGCGTGCAGTTCAGCCAGCTGCCCTGCTCGGACCTCAACACGCGCTTTCCCGGCTCCGCCGCCGTGCCGACCGCGATGATCGGCCCGAAGCGCTCGCCGCTTGGCCTTGCCGCCGATCCGGGCGGATTGCCGCTCTACAAGAACGGCGTGGTCGTCGGTGGGATCGGTGTGATGGCCGACGGGATCTACGGCTTCGATCCCAATGTGCTCGATTTTGATACCGACCTTGACGAACTCGTGGCGCTGGCGGGCGAACAGGGCTTTGTCCCGCCGATCACGATCCGGGCCGACCGCATTCCGGTCGACGGCACCACGTTGCGCTTTTCCGATGCCAAGCCGACCCAGCTGCACGCGCTGCAATCGAACTTCGCGGCGCTGGGTGCCGGGGCCGGGGCGCTGATCGCGGTCGCGGGTTTCTATGCGGGGACCGCGATCCTTCCCGGCGTTGCCTATGGCACCGAACGCAGCGGCATCCGCTTTGCCAAGGCGAGTGAATTCAGCAATCCTCAGGCTTTCGTCCTTAGCGACG
Organism: uncultured Novosphingobium sp.; assembly: GCA_964592205.1. GTDB lineage: Bacteria > Pseudomonadota > Alphaproteobacteria > Sphingomonadales > Sphingomonadaceae > Novosphingobium. The sequence goes on along the minus strand of CAZQEH010000139.1, from coordinate 2,844 downwards.
GGAACGGCGTGAACCGCTTTCCGATCCGTGGCGGCGCCGATGCCGCCGAAGTCGGCACGGCGCTGAGCCCGGCCGAAGTTCGCGCGGTGCTCGAGGAAGCCTTCAAGATCATGAGCCGCGCCCGCGCGCAGATCCGCCGCCCGCTCGATACGCCCGCGCAAGTGACGATTTCGATCGTCGATAGCTGGGGCACGCCGCTCGGCCTCGTGCGCAGCCCCGATGCGCCGATCTTCGGCACCGACGTTTCGCTGCAGAAAGCGCGCACGGTGGCGTTCTTCTCCAACCGCAAGGCGGGCGAACTGCTGCTGGCCGATCCCGATCCTGGCGTGGCCTCCACTGTCGCGGCGACACGGACTTTCCTTGCCGACAATACGGCGCTGACCGGCAAGATCGCCTTTTCGAACCGCGCCATCGGCAATCTGGCGCGGCCCTATTTCCCCGATGGCGAAGTGGGCCGCCCCAATGGCCCGCTTTCGGTGCCGATCGCCAAGTTCAGCCCGTTTGCCACCGGCCTGCAAACCGCGCTCATCGCGCAGACGCTTGGCGCGGACCGCTGCACGAAGATTCCGCTCGCGCCCAATGGCCAGCAGCGCCTTGCCAACGGCATTCAGATTTTTTCGGGTTCGGTGCCGATCTACCGCGGCAACATGCTGGTCGGGGCCATCGGCGTTTCGGGTGACGGCATCGATCAGGACAACATGATCGGCTTCGTTGGCCTTAACAACGGCGGTCTCAGGGTCGGCGGCATCGGCAATGCGCCCAAGGCCATCCGCTCTGACAGGATCGTTGTGAACGTCGGTGTCGGGGTGCGGCTGCGCTACATCAGTTGCCCGTTTGCACCCTTCCTCGATACGTCCATCCAGAACGTCTGCGAGGGTCTGTGAGCGTCTTCGCGCCCCTCCTTGCCCCGATGCTTGCGCTTGCCGCACCAGCGGCAGAGGCTCGGCCGCAGGAAGCGCCTGCCGCCACGGCGCCCGCGGCTGCGCCTGCCCCCGCAGCGGAGCCGACCACGGCAGACGGCGTGCTGATCGACGGCCGCCGCCGTCCCGGTCACCAGAAGACGCTGCCGGACAAGGTCGAGCAAGACAATCCCGGCGCGGTGGGCGCACCGCCGCCCGAAGCCTTCTACGACAAGTGGGACGGGGAGGGCTCACCCTCGGATCTCGTCATTGATACCGGCGTGCCCGATCGCTGGCGCATCACCTCCTCGCTGTGCCCGAAGCGAGACACCACCACTGGCAAACTGAACACCGCGCTCTACACGCTCTATCCCAAGCTCGCCTATGTCTGCCACTCAGAGCTCGATCCCTTCCACCACAACACGCTGAAGGGTGATCGCCCGCTCGCGCCGGGCAAGAAGCCGGGATTCCTCAAGGGCGACGACTGGTTCTTCGTCGTCAACGGTGTCTCCGACAGCGTGATCGAGCCGCGCAGCTTTCCGATCCCGGTCGGCAACCAGACGACGACTGATCCCGATTCCAACGATACCTTCGGGCGCAGCAACAGCCTCGTGCTGTCGCAGACGTTCATCGCCGGGTTCTCGCTACTCAAGGGTGAGACCGCGTTCAAGCCGCCGGTGATCGAATATCGCGTCGCGATCGCGGCCAATATCAACCATGTCGAAGTGCCAGAGCGGCGCGTGCTCTATGTCGAGCCTTCCAAGGGCACCAAGCGCACCGATGGCTTCATCGGCCTGCAGGAAGCCTTCATCGACTACCATCTTGGGCAGTTCGATACGAACCGCTTCGATTTCGTTTCTCTGCGCGTGGGCATCCAGCCGTTCCAGGCGGATTTCCGCGGCTTCCTGTTCAACGACAACCAACTCGGCGTGCGCCTGTTCGGCAATCGCGACAACAACCGCCTGCAGTTCAACCTCGCCTATTTCTGGCGGATCGAGAAGGAAACCAATTCCGGGCTGAACAACATCGCCGCGCCGCTGCGCAAGGATTGGGTCTTCGCCGCCAATGTCTATCGGCAGGATTTCCCCTTCGTCGGCCTCACCAGCCAGCTTTCGCTGACCTACAACGTCAACCGGGAAACGCGCATCACCACCGATGCCAACGGCTTCCCGGTCCGCCCCGCGCTGATCGGCGATCTGCGCCCGCGCACGTACCGTGTGTTCTACGTCGGCTACGGGGTGGACGGACATATCGGTCGGCTCAACCTGACGGGCCAGTTTTACGGCGCGTTCGGCAAGGACCGGAACAACTTCCTCACCAGCGAGCCGGCGCGGATCCAGTCCTTCTTCGGCGCGGCGGAGCTTAGCTATGACCGCGACTGGGCGCGCCTGCGCGCCTCTGCGCTCTACGCGACGGGGGACAGCGATCCCTACGACAACACCGAGACCGGCTTCGACGCGATCTTCGAGAACCCGCAGTTCGCAGGGGCGGACACGTCGTACTGGATCCGCCAATCGATCCCCTTCGCGGGCGGCGGGCGCGTGATCGGGATCAACGGGCGCAACGGCATTCTCAATTCGCTGCGCTCCTCGAAGGAGCAGGGGCAGTCGAACTTCCTCAACCCGGGCACGGCGCTTGCCGGCGTGGGCGGGGACTTCGATCTCACGCCGCATTTCCGCCTGACCGCCAATGCCAACCACTTGTGGTTCGCCAATACCGCTGTGTTGCAGGAACTGCGCAACGAAGGCTCGATCCCGCGCTCGATCGGATGGGATCTTTCGCTGGCTACCACCTGGCGGCCCAAGGCGGCGCAGAACGTGGTGTTCCGGCTTTCGGGCGCGGTGCTTGAAGCGGGCAAGGGCTTTCGTGACCTGTTCGACCAGCGCGGTCACGGCAAGCAGTTCTATTCCGTGCTCGCCAACCTGACGCTGGCTTTCTGATGGGC
>CAZQEH010000138.1:0-3615 GCA_964592205.1 uncultured Novosphingobium sp. | reverse complement strand
CGGGCGCCGGCTCGCCCAGCACCGGCGCGACATCGGGCGCGGCTTCGGCATCGGGCTGCGGCGAAGTCGATTGGTCGGCGACCTCGTCCGCGAAAGTCACCGTCATCCGCTCGGGCGGCGACATGATCGCTTTGCCCGGCGGCGAAAGTGTCAGCGCCGCGATCAGCCCAACATGCGCCGCCAGCGCGATGGCCAGCGCCAGCACTTCCTCGCGGCTGAGGCCTGATGAAGGGGAAGAGGCACTCATCGCGCTCACGCTACGGCGCCGTGACTGAACCGTTGGTGACCAGCGAGATCGACTTGAACCCCGCCGCATTGAGCGCGCCCATCACCGCCACCACGCGGCCATAATCGAGGCTGCGGTCCGCGCGCAGCGTCACGAGCGGCAGCTTGCCGCCCGGCCCCGGCACGGCAAGGCTGGTCAGCCGGTCGGAAAGCTCGCCCGGTGCCAGTTCCTGATCGTCGAGGAACACGCGGCCTTCGCCGTCCATACTCACGGTGATCGATTTCTGTTCGGTCTTGAGCGCTTCGGCGCGGCTGTCAGGCAGGTCGATCGGCACGCCTGCAGTCAGCATCGGCGCGGTCACCATGAAGATGATCAGCAGCACCAGCATCACGTCGACCAGCGGCGTCACGTTGATCTCGCTCATCGCCGCGCCGCGGCCCCGCCCGCGCCGCCCGCGCCTGCTGCCGCCGGATGCCATGTTCATCGCCACGGCCTTACTGCTCCAGCTCGCGGCTCAACGTCGCATGGAACCGGTCGGCAAAGCGGAACAGCCGCGTCTCGAAGCGGTTCACGCGGTGCGAAAAGCGGTTGTAGGCAATCACCGCCGGGATCGCGGCGAAGAGGCCGATGGCGGTCGCGAACAGTGCTTCCGAAATGCCCGGCGCCACCACCGCGAGCGAGGAATTCTGCTGCGCGCCGATGTTGAAGAAGCTGTCCATGATACCCCACACCGTGCCGAACAGCCCGACGAAGGGCGCCACCGAACCCACGGTTGCGAGGAAATTGAGCCGCCCCGCCAACCGGTCGGCCTCTGCCGTCACCACGCTTTCCATCGCGCTGTTGAGCCGCTGGCGCGTGCCATCGCGGTCGATGGTCTTGCCCGAAGTGGAGCGCCGCCATTCAGCCAGCGCCGCCGTCACGATCCGCGCGCTCGGCACATCCTTTCCGCCGTTTTCCTTGTGGAAGGCATCGACATCGCGCGCTTCCCAGAACGCGGCTTCATACTTGTTGCACTTGCGTTCGGCGCTGCCCATCCGCAGCGAGAAGGAGACGATGATCGTCCACACCCACACCGATGCCAGCACCAGCGCGCCCATCACCACCTGCACCACGATATCGGCATGGACAAACAGCGATACCGGGTTGAGCCGGGTCGGCATGCCGGCGGTAACGCCGGCAGCGATCGGCTCAGCGGCGAGGGCAAGGACGGAAAGCATCATGGATAAACGGACCCTTCAGGGGGAGACGCCAGCAGCGCCGTGAAAGCGGAATGGAAATGCGCGGGCAGCCGCCGCGCGCGGCCTTGCGGAGAAACGAAGGCGACGCGGACCAGCCCCTCGGCCAGCCACTCCTCGCCTCGCCGCGCCTTCTGCACCAGACTGCACGTCACGCGCGAAACATCGGCAACGGTGCTCTCGATCACCACATCATCATCGAGCCGTGCCGGCCGCTGGTACTTGAGCGCAAGATCAGTGACGGCAAAGGCGCCTTCCCCCGCTTCCTGCGCCGCGCGCTGGTCGATGCCCAGCAGCCGCAGCATGTCGGACCGCGCCCGCTCGAACCAGCGCAAGTAATTTGCGTGATAGACCACACCCGAAAGATCGGTGTCCTCGAAGTAGACGCGCACGGCATAGCGGTGGCGCGCGCCGTCGAAGCAGCCGGAAGGGGGGAGCGGGGCAGGCATGAGCGCCTTGTCCTAGCCTCGCCGCGACTCGCGAGGCAAGATCAAACGCTGCATTTTGTTAAGCAATTACGCCGGAAGGCCCAGTCCTTCAGTCCACCCGCGCCAGCAGCGGCCCAAGCTGGCGCCCGGCGAAAATGTGCACATGCAGATGCGGCACTTCCTGATGGCTGTTGGTGCCGGTGTTCGCCAGCAGCCGGTATCCCGGCGCGACCAGCCCCGCCTCGCGCGCCACATGCCCCACGGCGCGCACGAAACCGGCGATCTCCGCGTCCGAAGCCTTGGCCGAAAAATCATCCCAGCTCACATAGGCGCCCTTGGGGATCACCAGCAGATGCGTCGGCGATTGCGGAGCGATGTCGTGGAAGGCGAGGCTCCATTCGTCCTCGTAGACCTTCCGGCAAGGGATTTCCCCGCGCAGGATCTTCGCAAATACGTTCTGGTCGTCGTAAGGCTGGGTGGCATCGACCGCCATGGCTCAAGCGCTCCTGCTGGCTTTCTCGGCAATTCCTGACACGCCCTCGCGCCGCTCCAGTTCCGCGGTCACATCGGCCAACGAAACGCCGCAATCGCCCATCAGCACAAGGAGGTGGAACAGGAGGTCCGCCGCTTCCCCTACCAGCGCCTCCGGGCTGCCGGTCAGCGCGGCGATCACCACTTCGGTCGCTTCCTCGCCCACCTTCTGCGCGATCTTGCCGCGCCCCTTGGCATGGAGCCGGGCGACATAGCTGGAAGCAGAATCGCCCGCGCGGCGCGCGGCGATGGTCGCCTCAAGGCGGGAAAGCAGCGCGGTCGGATCGGGTGAAGCAGCCATCGCAGCGGGCATGGCGCGCAGCCCGGGCAAGGTCAAGAGAGGTCCGCTCAGTCCTCTTTGCGCTTCGCCACCCGGCGGCCGATTATCAAGCCGGCAAGCCCGATCGCAAACAGCGCGCCGTCGGTCGGTTCGGGAATGGCGGTCCCCCCGCTCGCCTGCGCAAACGCTGTCGTCGCAGTGACCGCAAACACGACAAGGGCAACGGGGACAATGCGGAGCACGCGGGGATTTCCAATACAAGGCCTTGCCAAAAAGTTAATGCAATTCTTGTGCCAATACTCGGAAAAACAAGGATATTAGCCCAGCCAATTGATTTACGCCCACAGCGCCCGCGCGCACTTTGTCAAGAAATCCGACAATCGGATCGCCTTACCCACGCGCCGGAATCCCCGCCGCGCGCAAGGCTGCATGCGCCTCAGCGATGGAATGCGTGCCGAAATGGAAGATTGAAGCCGCCAGCACCGCGCTCGCATGCCCTTCACGCACGCCCGCGACGAGGTGGTCAAGATTCCCGACACCCCCGCTCGCGATCACCGGCACCGGCACCGCATCGGCAATCCGCCGCGTCAGCTCGAGGTCGTAGCCCGCCTGCGTGCCGTCCCCGTCCATCGAAGTCACCAGCAGTTCGCCCGCGCCCAGTTTGGCGAGGTTTTCGGCATGGGCCAGCGCGTCGATCCCGGTCGCCTTGCGCCCGCCGTGGGTGAAGATCTCCCACTTGCCCGGCGCCACCCGCCGCGCATCGACCGAGCCGACCACGCACTGCGCGCCAAACCGCTCGGCAATATCGCGCACCAGTTCCGGCCGCGCGACCGCCGCGGAATTGACCGCCACCTTGTCCGCGCCCGCCAGCAGCAGCGCGCGCGCGTCCTCGGTGACGATTTGAAAAAATTATTT
>CAZQEH010000137.1:0-3646 GCA_964592205.1 uncultured Novosphingobium sp. | reverse complement strand
GGTTGCCGACGGCACCGTCAGCACCGCTGGCAATGTCTGCGGCGCGGGCGCGGGCGCAGCAGCCGGAGCAGGCGTTTGGGCGGCAGCTGCGGGCTGTACGGCCATGGCGCGCTGGATTGCGGCGATGCGCGCGCGGGCAAGGCCACTGAACGTGCCATCCGGATAGCGCGCGAGATAGGCTTCGTAGCTGCCGACATCCTCGCTGCCAGTGACCGACTGCCAAAAGGTGAGCTCGAACGCGGAGCCGACGCCGTTGGGCGCTTGCACTGCCGCCACCGGCGCGGCGGTTTGTGCGGCGGCAGGTGCGGTGGCCAGCGCGATCAGCGCAGCGGCGAGGACAGGCCGGCCTGCTAGGCCAGAGCGGTTCATGCGCATCTTGTGCTCCCCATGTGATGGGCGGCGGCACGCTCTCCGGCTCGTCGCCCTTGGCATTCTCCCATGAGCAGACGGTTAGAAACCAATGGTGCACGAGCCTTCAAGGCTTGCGGTTAACCCGGAAAACACCGTGTTTTTGGGGCGGACTATGCGCCGGGATGGTAGAAATCGTAGACGGCCTGCGCGACGGCAGCGCTGACGCCGGGCGCGCGCTGGAGGTCTTCGAGGCTGGCGGCGCGGACCTTGCTGGCGGTGCCGAAATGGAGCAGCAGCGCGCGCTTGCGGGCCGGGCCGATGCCGGGGACTTCATCGAGCGGGCTCGCGGTGATCGCGCGGCTGCGCTTGGCGCGGTGCGCGCCGATGGCGAAACGGTGGACTTCATCGCGCAGGCGCTGGAGGTGGAACAGTACCGGCGAGTTCACGGGGAGCATCTTCTCGCGCCCGTCCATGAAGTGGAACACCTCGCGACCATCGCGCCCGTGGTGCGGGCCCTTGGCGATGCCGATGAGGGTAACGTCTTCGATGCCCATGGCTTCCAGCGTCTCGCACGCCGCCGAAAGCTGGCCCTTGCCGCCATCGATTAAGACGAGATCGGGCCACATGCCCGCCTCGCGGTCAGGGTCGTCGTCCTGTGCTTTCGCGAAACGGCGCTGGAAGACTTCGCGCATCATGCCGAAATCGTCGTTGGTCCGGGCGGTCTTGATGTTCCACTTGCGGTACTGGCCGGTGAGGAAGCCTTCGGGGCCCGCAACGATCATCGCGCCCAAGGCATGGGCGCCCTGCACGTGCGAGTTATCGTAGACTTCGACGCGCTGGGGGGCTTCGCCGAGTTCGAGGAATTCGGCCATTTCGCGCCAGGTCCGCGCCTTGGTGCCGCTTTCGGCCATGCGGCGTTCGAGCGCTTCGACCGCGTTGCGCTGAGCCTGTTCCATCAGGCGGCGGCGGTCACCGCGCTGGGGGACCGAGATTTCGACCTTGCCGCCAGCGGCGCCGTGCAAGGCTTCGGCGAGGAGATCGGCTTCCGGCAGCTCACGGTCGACGAGGATCAGGCGCGGCGGGGGCACATCCTCGTAGAACTGGGCGAGGAAGCTGGTCATGACTTCGGCTTCCTCAAGGCCCTCGGTATGGCCGGGGAAGAAGGCGCGGTGGCCCCAGTTCTGCCCGCCGCGGATGAAGAAGGCCTGGATGCTGATCTGGCCGCCCTTGCTCGCCATCGCGAAGACATCCGCATCGCCGACGCCTTCGGCATTCACTGCCTGGCTGCCCTGGATGAACGTCGCGGCGCGGAGGCGATCGCGCAGCATGGCGGCCCGCTCATAATCGAGCGCTTCGGCCGCCTGGCTCATCTGCGCTTCGATTTCCTTCTGCACCGCGCCCGATTTGCCGCCGAGGAAGTCCTTCGCCTGCCGCACGAGTTCGGCGTAGTCGGCCTCGCTGATGCGATCGACGCATGGGGCCGAGCAGCGCTTGATCTGGTAGAGCAGGCAGGGCCGATCCCGGCGCGACATGTAGCCATCGTTACAACTCCTCAGCAGGAACAGCTTTTGCAGCGCATTGATCGTGGTGTTGACCGAACCGGCGCTGGCGAAGGGGCCGTAGTAGTTGCCCTTGGCGCGGCGCGCGCCCCGGTGCTTCTGGATGCGCGGGAAGGCGTGATCGGCGCGCAGGAGGATGAAGGGAAACGATTTGTCGTCGCGCAGCAGCACGTTGTAGGGCGGGCGATAGCGCTTGATCAGCTGCGCTTCGAGGAGGAGCGCCTCGGCTTCCGAATTGGTCGTCACGATGGTCATCGAGCGCGTCTGGCTGACCATGCGCTTGAGGCGCTGGGGCAGGCGATCGACTTGCGTGTAGTTGGCGACGCGGTTCCTCAGTGCGCGGGCCTTGCCGACATAGAGCACATCGCCGCGCGCATCGTGCATGCGGTAGACGCCCGGCTTGGGTTTCAGCGTGGCGACGACTTCGCGGATGGCAGCGATACCGCGTTCGATATCGGGCTGGTCCGAGCCGCGGACGGTGTAGGTCGCTTTGTCCTCGTTGAAGCGCTCCGAAGCCTGCGGCAGCAGCGGCTCCGGCACTTGCGGGCCGGAGTGGTTGTCGGGCGTGGAGGGAGGAGTGCGGCGCGCCATGGCTGGGGCCGAGATAGTCGCCCGCACGCGGTTTGGGGAGGGGCAGCGGGCAGATATCCCCGCGCGCAGACCCGCTTATAAGGGAAACCTGCTAGGTGGTGCTCGATAGCGGCTTAAGAGTGGCGGGCGCACATTCGCGCGCATCATGCCCCCGGTTTCTCCCCAGCCGAACATCCCGGTGGCCCGGATCACCGGGCGCCGCGCGATACCCCGCGTGAGGCTTCATATTCCGGCGCAAGTCATGCTGCTGCAGGGGCTGGTGAACTGCCAACTCGATGATCTTTCGCAGGCGGGCGCGCGGGTGACGATCGCGGCGAAGCTGCCCCGGATCGGCGCGGGCGTGGTGCTGCGGACCAATCGGCTGGATGTGTTCGGCACTGTCATCTGGGCGCAGCGGGCGTGCTTCGGCATCGCGTTCGAGGAACCGCTGCTGCTGCGTGATGTGATCAACGAGCGCCACGCTGCCGAAACCAGAAGCGGACAAGAGCCCGCGCCGTATCGCCGCAGCGTCCGGCCCGGTCCGGCCGAGCGGCCGAAGCTGCGCAGGATCGTGTGACCCAAGCGATCAGAACTGCTTGCGCAGTTCGATGCTGAACACCCGTCCTTCCGGATTGAGGTAGCCGCGCTGATAGCGCAGCGGTGTCGCGCCGGTTTGGTCGGTGACGTTCTGGACAGCATCGAACAGGTTGTTGATCCCGAGCGACACGCGCGTGCCCTTGAAGAAGGGCGCGCGGCTGACGAGCTTGGGCATGCGGCCGAGATCGACGAAGCCGCGCATGTTGAACGTCGCCAGATCGCCGAAATCGAGCCTGCTCGGGCTGGGAATACCTCCACTACTCGCTTGGACGCCATCGACATGGGTGCCGCTGGCATAAGTGCCCGAGATGCGCAGGCCGAAGCCGCGATAGAACCCGCCGCCTTCGAGCGTGGCGCTGCTGCGCGCGATACCGGCGCCGGAGAGGGCATCACCGTTCAGCAGTTCAAGCACGCGTCCGCCGGGGACGATCCGCGCGGTCTCATCGAGTTCCGCGAGGAGGGCTGGAGCACGCACGTCGTCTTCATGGACGACGACATCAGCCTGGAGCCGGAGGCGATCGTGCGCACGGTTGCTCTGCTCTCGCACGCGAACTCGCCGGACCTGTGCG
>CAZQEH010000136.1:0-3693 GCA_964592205.1 uncultured Novosphingobium sp. | reverse complement strand
TGCTTGCCGCGCTGCAGGAAGGCAAACGCCGCCGCGCCTGCGGCCATGGCGGCGACCAGCAGCACCGCCGCCAGCGCCAGTCCGTTGTCCCGCTCGGCCAGGATCTGGAGCTCTGCATCATGCTGCGCCTTGGCCACCGTCTCGGCCTGCGCAGCCTTGCGCGCGCCTGCCTCCGCCGCCAGCCGCGCCTGGTCCTCGGCCCCGCGCTCGGCATCGGCGCGGTCAAGATCGGCGAGCGAAGTGCACGGCGTTCCGCTCGCATGGGGGCTCACTCCAGCTTCCTGCAGGAAGGCCGCCAGTTCGCGCATCGAAACCGCGAAGTAGAATGCCGAATCGGTGGTGTTTTCGCTCACCGTTCCAAAGCTGTTGACCCCCAGCACCCGCCCGCAGGCATCGAGCAGCGGCCCGCCCGAATTGCCCGCACCGATCGGCGCAGTGTGCAGGATCGTGTCGAACTCGCGGCTGGAGCGCCCCGCCGAAACATACCCGCGCGATTTCACCGCGGCCTGCGGGCTGACGAGATCGCTCATCGAAAGCCCTTCGGCCATGTCGACATTGCCGGGATAGCCCACGGCATAGACTTCCTCGCTGTCCGTCGGCGCGCCTGAAAACAGCGTCAGGGCATTGAGCGCCGCGCCTTGCTTCAGCTTGAGCAGCGCCAGATCGCGCTTGGGCGAATAGGCCGCAATCGTCGCGGCAAAGCCCCCGCGCCCTTCGGATGGCACCACGCCCACAACGATGCCATCGCTCGACCGCAAGTCCTCGACCACATGGGCATTGGTGACGACGAGATCGGGCGCGATCGCAAAACCGGTGCCATGGCTGACAAGCTGCGCCGAGCCGCCATCATAGCGGATCAGCACCACGCGCACGACCCCGCGGCTTGCGGCGGAAATATCGCCGGGATCGGCCGCGCCCACGCCGGGCAGCGCGGCGATGAGAAGGGCGGCAAAGGCGGCGAGCAAGCGGCGGAGCAAAACCATTACCAGGCGTTCTTGCCGGGAATCGATTGCACCGCAAGCAGCGGGAAGTACCGTGCGTGCAATTCGGCTAGGGACCATCTCGCAAGACACAGCAGGAGCAACGCCGTGAGCCAGACCGAAACAATCCCTTCCGCCTGGATCGATGGCGGGCGCGGCACTGTAATCCATTGGGATGTCGCGGACACCTCGCTCGGCCCGATGCTCGTCGCCGCGAGCGACAAGGGCGTCTGCCGCCTCTCTTTCGGCGAAGACCCGGCGGTCCTGGCCGATCGCTTCCCCCATGCCGATCTGGTGCAGGGCGGCGCGGACTTCGCGGCGGTCCTTGCCGAAATCGTCAAGGCTGCCGATGCCCCCGGCGAGGTCGATTTCGGCCATATCCCGGTCGATGTATCGGGCACGCCCTTCCAGCAGGAAATCTGGCAGGCGCTGCGGCGCATTCCCAAGGGCGAGACACGCACGTACGCCGAGCTCGCCGCCGAAGTCGGCCGCCCCGGCGCGGTGCGCGCGGCAGGCTCGGCCAACGGTGCCAACCATGTCTCGCTGCTCATCCCCTGCCACCGCGTGATCCGCACCGATGGCACCCTTGGCGGTTATGCCTGGGGCCTCGAAATCAAGGCCAAGCTGCTCCAGCGCGAAGGGGCGTTGCTGCTGCTTTAGCCGCGCGATTAAATCGCCTTCCCATCCGGGGGAGGCGTGATGTACGCTGCCCGGGCAATCAGAACATCCGGGAGAATCCACATGCCCACCGTCACGCTCGAACCAGGCATGCCGCCGACCATCGGCGAGGCTTTCGCCCATATCGGCAGAGTCACCGCGCCCACGGTGATGGACATCAAGGTCATGTGCCTCGTCGAAGCCGCCAGCAAGGAACTCTACCGCGCCACAGCCGCAGGCGCCGAGAATCCCGCCGTTGCCGATCTGCTGCGCACCAATGGCGATGAGGAATTCGTCCACGCCCGCCGGGCGGCCGCCGTGCTCAGGGTGCTGACGGGTGAGGATTTCACGCCCCCCGAGGCCGACACCAACCCCTATCTCGCCAGCGGCGTGTTCCCCATCGGCGAGCTGACTCCGCCCGCGCTGCGCAAGCTCGCCCAGACCGAATTTGACGGCGAGAGGCTCTATGAGGGCTGGGCGCTGAGCATCGGCAACAATGAAGCCGCTTCGCTCCTGCGCGCCAATGGCAAGGAAGAAGCCGACCACGGCAACCGCTTGCTCCAGGCCGCCGCACTGCTGGAGGGCTGAGGGCGGGCATGGCCGGCCGGTCCGGATCGGGGCGCAGGAATGGCCTTGCGCTCCCCGGACTCATTGCATCTGCTTGTGGATGACATTTGAACCCACGTGACAAATGCAGCGGAGGCAACTAGCGCACGGAGCGTGAACGCGACCGCACTTCAGAGCCACGGCACCGAACCCTTTGTGAACCCTGCTTCCGCACCGCTTGATCCTCGCAAGCTGACGCGCGATCTGCAGGCGTTCCGCGATCCGCAACCGAGGCGGAGCGGCTGGGAACTGGCGATCACGCTGCTCCCGTTCCTCACCCTGTTCGCGCTCATCGCTCTCGCTGTCGAAGCCGGATATCTTGTGGCGCTAGCCGCAACGCCGCTGGCAGGTCTGTTCCTGCTGCGCTTGTTCATCATCCAGCACGATTGCGGCCACGGCGCGTTTCTGCGCCGCCGCGTCAATAACGATTGGATCGGCCGGGCGCTCGGCGCGTTGACCTTGACCCCGTATGATTGCTGGCGCCGTTCGCACGCGCTGCACCACGCCGCCACCGGCAATCTCGACGCGCGCGGGTTCGGCGATGTAGATACGCTCACGGTGCGCGAATACCGCGACCGTTCACGCCTCGGGCGGTTCCTGTACCGGCTCTATCGCCATCCCGTGATCCTGCTGGGCCTTGGCCCCGCTTATCTGTTTCTGCTGCGACACCGGCTCCCCATCGGGCTGATGAGGGAAGGGTCGATCTACTGGTTCAGCGCTCTTGTCACCAATCTGGTGACCGCGCTGCTGCTTGCCATTCCGGTCTATTTCCTGGGCTTTGGCGTCACGGCGCTGGTCTTCTTCCCGGTGCTGCTGAGCGCGGCGTCACTCGGCGTCTGGCTGTTCTACGTCCAGCACCAGTTTCCTGATGCGCACTGGGAGCGCCAAGCGGATTGGTCGTTCCATGATGCGGCCTTGCTCGGTAGCTCCTATCTCGAATTGCCGCCCATTCTGGCCTGGTTCACCGGACATATCGGGATCCACCATGTCCATCATCTGGCGAGCAGGATCCCGTTCTATCGCTTGCCCGAAGTGCTGGAAATTCATCCCGGCCTGCGCGATCTGAACCGGTTCACGGCGGTGCAGGCTTGCGGCACATTGCGGCTCGCCTTGTGGGATGAAGATCTGCGCGAAATGGTGTCCTTCCGGCAGGCATCCCGCGCGGGACGCTAGCGGTTTGCGCCGCCTTCGCTCGTGGCAGGAGGGATGAACCGTGCGCGGATCGAAGGGGGGAGCAGCTGACGGGGGGAGCCTCGCTGCCCTGATCGCCGCGGAAGGCCTCCCCGCCAGCTACGGCACCACGATCGATGCCCACTGGCGCCCGCTCGCTGCCTGGATCGCAGCGCGCGCGGCAACGGCAGGTGCCCCGCTCATCGTCGGCATCAGCGGATCGCAGGGCAGCGGCAAGTCCACGCTCTGCCGGATGCTAGAGGCGCTGCTCATGGCCGAC
>CAZQEH010000135.1:0-4063 GCA_964592205.1 uncultured Novosphingobium sp. | reverse complement strand
ATCGCGGTCGCCAAGATCCGCGAGGACGCGCCCTTCCAGTCGAGCTGCTACATCGGCTGCGGCGTGACGACCGGCGTCGGCGCGGTGATCAACACCGCCAAGGTGCAGGTGGGTGATAACGTCGTGATCTTCGGTCTCGGCGGCATCGGACTCAACGTGATCCAGGGCGCGCGCCTTGCCGGCGCCAACAAGATCATCGGCGTCGACATCAATCCCGACCGTGAGGAATGGGGCCGCAAGTTCGGCATGACCGACTTCCTCAACTCGAAGGGCATGAGCCGCGAGGACGTGGTCGCCATGATCGTCGCGATGACCGACGGCGGCGCGGACTACACCTTCGACGCCACTGGCAACACCGAAGTAATGCGCACCGCGCTCGAAGCCTGCCACCGCGGCTGGGGCACCTCGATCATCATCGGCGTTGCCGAGGCGGGCAAGGAAATCAGCACGCGTCCGTTCCAGCTGGTGACAGGCCGCAACTGGCGCGGCACCGCGTTCGGCGGGGCCAAGGGCCGCACCGATGTGCCCAAGATCGTCGACATGTACATGCAGGGCAAGATCGAGATCGATCCGATGATCACCCATGTGATGGGCCTTGAGGAAATCAACACCGCGTTCGATCTGATGCACGCGGGCAAGTCGATCCGCTCGGTCGTGGTGTTCTGACAGAAAGAGACATAAGCATGTTTACCCATACCGTTCTCGGCACCAACGATATCGAAAGGTCGCGTGCGTTCTACACGGCGGTGATGGGCACGCTTGGCCATCAGGCCGTTCCGCTGCCGAATGGCACGCTGTTCCCGGCAGCAGCGGGTGCGCTGATGGTGCGGATGCCCCTGAACGGGGAGGCGCACACCTGGTCCAACGGCTTTACGCAGGGCTTTGCGGCCCAGACGTTTGCTGAAGTCGATGCCTTCCACGCTGCGGGCCTGGCCAATGGCGGCACTTGCGAAGGTGCTCCGGGCGTGCGTGAAAACGCGCCAGGCAAGGCTTATGGCGCCTATCTGCGCGATCCGGACGGCAACAAGATCTGCGCCTTTTCGCCGAACCCGAACGCCTGAAATACCCCTGAGGCCGCCCGCGTGGCGGCTTCAGGCAAGGCGCAGCAGCATTGCTCCGCACGCGATGATGGCCGCAGCCGCAATGCGCGGCGGGCCGACCCGCTCGCGCAGCACGAAAGCCGAAATCGCGGTTGCGAAGAGAATCGAGGTTTCGCGCAGCGCGGCGACCATCGCGATGGGAGCCATGGTCATCGCCCAGAGCGCGATGGAATAGGATACGATCGTCCCGAGTCCGCAGAGCAGTCCGATCGGCCAGTTCGCGCGGACATAGCCGGCAGCCGCCGGTCCGCGCGCGCGGACCGTCCAGGCGATCATCGCAAGGCCGGTGAGGAGCGAAAGCCACAGCGTATAGGCCGTCGGCGTGCCCGAAAGCCGCGCGCCGGTGCCATCAATCAGGGTATAGGCCGCGATGATCCCGGCATTGGTGAGCGCCGCGGCCAGACCTGCCGGGCGCAGCGAGGCGCGCGCGCCCAGGGCCATCGTCAGGATGCCCGCGCAGATCGTGGCGACGCCCAGCCAGGCCAGCCCCGGCAGCGCCTCACCCAGCCAGAAGCGGCTGACCAGCGCCACCACCAGCGGCGCGCAGCCGCGCATCAGCGGATAAGCAAGGCTCATGTCGATCGTGCGATAGACCCGCACCAGCAGCCCGAGATAGCCCACCTGCAGCAAGGCCGAGGCGGCAAGATAGGGCCAGCTCGCGCGCGCCGGGACCGGCAGAAACGGCAGCGCCACGAGCGCGATCAGCGCCGCGCCGCCCATCACCAGCGCGGTGGAAAGCAGCGTATCGCCGCTCCCCTTGAGGAACGCATTCCAGCTCGCGTGCAGCGAGGCCGCGAACAGGATGAGCGCGAAGACCGGCCAATCAATCATGGGCGTGGGCCTGTACTGGCCCGCTCACATTGCCGAGATGCCGCCGTCGAGCTTGAGCTCCGCGCCGGTCATGAAGCGGCTTTCATCGCTCGCCAGATAGAGCACGCCATTGGCAATGTCGTTCGGTTCGCCGACCCGGCCAAGGGGGATCTGGCGGGCGAGCTTGCCCATCACGACGTCCTTCTCGATACCTGCGTTCTTGCTGATGCCATCGAGGATCGGCGTATCGACGAAAGTCGGGTGGACCGAATTGCAGCGGATGTCCCACCCGCGCTTGGCGCAGTAGAGCGCGACCGACTTGGTCAGCATCCACACCGCTGCCTTGCTGGCGTTGTAACCGGGCATGGTGTGCGAGGCGATGAGGCCCGCGATCGAGCTGATGTTGATGATCGAGCCGGGCTGGTTGTCCTTCAAGAGCGGCAGCGCCTTCTGGCAGCCGAGGAATACCGAATCGACGTTGATCGCAAAGCCGCGGTGCCATTCTTCCAGCGTGCAGGTCTCGATATCGCCGCGCACACCGACGCCCGCGTTGTTGACGAGCACGGAGAGGCCGCCGAGCTTGTCTGCCGCCATCGCGATGGCCGCGTCCCAATCATCCGCGCTGGTTACGTCGTGGCGCATGGCAAAGGCGGTTCCGGCGCCGAATTCGGCGTTGATCGCCTCGGCCTGCGCGGCGGCGCCTTCGCCGTTGATATCGGTGAGCAGCACGCGGGCACCTTCGTGCGCCAGCAGCCCCGCATGCGCGGCGCCCAGCCCTTGTGCTGCGCCGGTTACCAATGCCAGCTTGCCCGAAACCCTGCCCATCAAACGCAATCCTCTCGCTTATTCTTTCAACCAGGCAGGGCTTAGCAGCATGAGCATTCGTACGTCGATGGCATAACCTTCTGCCCGCTTGGCTGCGAGGAAATCGCCGAGTTTGGCGCGGGGGACATGGTGCACGGTGATCCCTTCGCCCTCCACACCGCCGCCTTCGCCGACGCGTTCGAGATCATAGGCGCGGAACAGTGTAAATGCTTCGGTGACCATGCCGGGGCTGGAGTAATACTCGCCGAGGTCTTCGACGCGGCCCGCGCGGTAGCCTGTCTCTTCCTCAAGCTCGCGGATGGCAGCGGTTGCGGCTTCCTCGCCTTCGCCCCCTGCATCATCCCCGATGAGGCCGGCGGGAAACTCGATGCAGGGGCGGCCCAGCGGAATGCGGAACTGTTCGACGAGCACGACTTCATCATCTGGCGTGATCGCAAGGATTACTGCGGCCTTGATGCCCCTTGCGCGCGAAACGTATTCCCAGCGCCCCCGTGTCTTGGCGGTGATGAAGCGGCCTTGCCAGCGGATCTCTTCGGGCTGGTCGCGGAATTCGTCTTCAAGGCTCATACTTCGATCACCCGGTCCGGCAGTTCGTTTTCGTCGTCGTCCGCGCGCGGCAGATGCTCGGCGAGGACCGTGCCGACCTTGCCGATGGCGGCAACCATGCCTTCGCCGACCTGGCCCTTGCGGATCGGGGCGAGCAGCGCATGCATGGCATCGCCCCAGACTTCGGGCGTGACCTTGCTGGCGATGGCCTCGTCGGCGATGATTTCAGCGCGGCGCTCGGCCAGCGAAAGATAGATGAGGATGCCCGTGCGCCCGGTTGTCCGTCCCTCCGCGCCGATGCGGAAACAGGTGAGCGCGCGGGCGTGGACGCGTGCGGACTTGATCGGGGCGGGCGTTAGGGTGAGGCGCAGCGGCTGCCATGCCATGATCAGCAGCATGCCGAGGAACTTGAGCGCCGCCACCGTCAGCGCGATGCCGAGTACTTGCCGCGAGGTCCATTCATGCGCCCATAGCCCGAGCACGCGCTCGATCAGGCCGAGGTAGAAGTTCGGGGCGAGTTCCAGCGCGGCAAGCGCGAGAAAGGCGATCACGATCGACCACGCCAGCGCGACATCGCGGTAGGTATCGGACTGCGGCGTGACGATCGTGACGATCTCGCCGGCGCTCTGCGCTTCGGCAGCCGCTACGGCCTCGACAATGCGTGTGCGATCCTGCTGTGTCAGCATGGCCTACCAGCTCCCCGAAGAGCCGCCGCCGCCGAAGCTGCCGCCGCCGCCCGAAAAGCCGCCGCCACCGCCCCAGCCGCCACCGCCGCCCCAATC
>CAZQEH010000134.1:0-4072 GCA_964592205.1 uncultured Novosphingobium sp. | reverse complement strand
CAAGGCGCAGCAGGCGGCGCGCAGCGGCGGCGGCTGGCGCGCGGGCGAACCGGGCGATCAGCGAGGGCCGTTCCAGGCGCGAGACAAGCTGAACGAAACCGAAGCCGTTCATGCCCGTGCGCTCGCCCTGCCAGCCCGCGGCGGCAAGCGCGCCCGAAAGCGCCTCGTCCACCGCGCGGCGCGGCGCCTTTTCCGCGAGCGAGGGAAAATCGATCCCCACCGAACCGCCAATATCGAAGCGCCGCAGCGCTGCGGCAATTGCCGATACGGCGGCCAGCGCCAGCGCGGGGAGCGGCGGCGGGCCATCAACGTCGATCAGGGTCATCGCCGGAGTCGGGCTGATTACAAGGCTGCCCCCGGCAAACGCCACTTCGCCCGTCAGCGCTTCGCTCACGAGATCATCCCAGCCCGCCTCGGCAAATTCGCGCCCATGCACCGGCACGCGGCGCGCGGAATGCGGCTCGGCGGAAAGCGCATCGAGCAGCGAAGGCGCGGGCCGCGCTACATCCCCCGGTGCTGCAGGGCGGACTTGCGGCAGCTTGGCGCGGCCTCTCTCGGCAATGGCAGAGCGCGTCACGCGCACCACAACCGGCTGTCCCTCGGTCAGTCCGGGCTCGAAGCCCTCGCCCAGTGCCTCGCTGCCATCGGGCAGGCGCACCACGGCGCGCCGGGTGCCGGGAATGCGCGCACCGAGCCGCGCCTCGGCCACTGCGCCCGCGCGCCACGGCTCGTCCCACTGCACGCGCGCGGCCACGATCTCACCGCTTTCGACAAGCACCGCGCGTTCCTCGCCGATGCCCTGCTCGATCAGCCACTCAGGCAACCGTCAGCCCCGCCGCCCGCAGCAAGCGGCGCGTTTCATAGAGCGGCAGGCCGACCACCCCCGAATGGCTCCCAGCCAGCCAGGTACAAAAGCCCTCGGCGCTGCCCTGAATGGCATAGCCGCCCGCTTTCCCATGCCATTCGCCCCCGGCGATATAGACCTCGATCTCGGCAGGCTCGAGCCGCTTGAACCGGACAATCGTCTCGCTCAGCGCCTCGCGCAGCGTGCCGTCGGGCGTCAGCACGGCGATGGCGGAGAACACGCGGTGCCGCCGCCCCGAAAGCAGCGCAAGGCAGACCCGCGCGGTAGCCTCGTCCTCGGCCTTGGGCAGGATGCGCCGCCCGACGCCGACCACGGTATCGCCGGCCAGAATCACCGCTCCGGGAGCCAGTGCCGCCGCCGCGCGCGCCTTTCCGGCCGCAAGCCGCACGGCATGGGCGCGCGGCACTTCGCCGGGCAGCGGGCTTTCGTCGATATCGGTGGCGAGGATGCGCGGGGCGGTCACGCCGAGCCGGGCCAGCAATTCCCGGCGACGCGGGCTGGCGGAAGCCAGAACGAGTTCAGGTTCCCCAGGCACTGACGGCACGGCGGCCTCACCGCCCTCCATCAAAGTGCGGCCATCAGAACTGACCCATTAAAACTGACCGGGACCGGAGCGACCCGGCATGAAGCGGTAGGTGATGCGCCCCTTGGTCAGGTCATAGGGCGTCAATTCGACCAGCACCTCGTCGCCCACCAGCACGCGGATGCGGTTCTTGCGCATCTTGCCGGCGGTATGGCCAAGAATTTCGTGTTCGTTCTCCAGCTTCACGCGGAACATCGCGTTGGGCAGCAGTTCGACCACCTGGCCGCGCATCTCGAGGAGTTCTTCTTTCGCCATAGGCGGGGTCGATTGCCTTTTCGTGGGTGAGGTTGAAACACGCAAAGGGGCGCGAAAACGCGCCCTAGGTCGGCGCGCATAGCGACTTGCGGCACAAAAGGAAAGCGCGAAGCCAATTGCTGCGTTGCGACAAAATGATACGAAAGGGTCATTGTCGGGCAAAGGTGCACCGCACTAGGAGCGGCGACGGGGGGCAGAAACCTCGCACCGGGCAGGAATGCCCGGTCCGTCAATGGGATACTGAGCGATGGTACTGCCAGAACGCGCTGCGGCCATGGCGCTGCTCGCGCTGACACCGCTTCCTGCGATTGCCGCGCCGGCAAGGGTGCAGGACGAGGCACCCGCTGCCGCATCGGCCGCACCGTCCACTGGGCCGTCCACGGAGCCCACGCCGCCGGATTCGCCTGCCGACATGCCAGATCCCGAAGGCGACATCGTCGTCGTCGCAACCCGCGTCCAGGGCGCGGTGCAAACGGCAGCGCCGCCCATCGTCACGCTCAACGAAGAGGATATCGCCGCCTATGGCGCCAGCTCGCTCCAGTCGCTGCTGACCGCGCTCGCTCCGCAAACGGGCAGCGGCCGCGGGCGGGGCGATGGCACGCCATCGGTCCTCCTCAACGGTCTGCGCATCGCCAGCTTCCGCGAGATCCGCTCGATCCCGCCCGAGGCGATCCGCCGCGTCGAAGTGCTGCCCGAAGAAGTCGCGCTCAAATACGGTTTCCGGCCCGATCAGCGCGTCGTCAACTTCATCCTCAAGGACAAGTTCCACAGCTTCGGCAGCGAGACCGAGGTCAAGCTCCCCGGCGCGGGCGGTTTCAGCGATCTCAGCGAGGAAGCTACGCTCACTCGCATCGAGAAGGCGAGCCGGCTCAACATCACTGGTACGCTCGAACGCCGCTCCCCGTTGACCGAAGCAGAGCGCGGCATCGTCCAGCCCGCCGCAAACGGCGCGGCGACCGTTCCCTCCGATCCCCAGCAGGGCGATTTCCGCACGCTTCTGGCCAATGCGCGCAGCGCAGCGCTCAACGGCACGTGGGCGAAATCGATCGGCACCGGCGCCTCGGTCACGCTCAACGGCCTTGTCCAGCACAATGACAACCGCAGCCTCAACGGGCTCAACACGGTGGTCCTCGCCGCGCCCGATGGCAGCCTCACCCAGCGCACCACGCTGCTGCCTGCTCCTCTCGCCAGCCGCACCGTGGCCGATACGGTCTCGGCTGGCGCCACGCTCAATCTGCCGCTCGGCGCGTGGCAACTGGCGTGGACGGCGGACGGCACGCATGTCGCCACCACCACCACGATCGATGCGCGCGCCGATCTGTCCGGCTTGCAGGGCCTCGTCGATCAGGGAACCCTCTCTCCCACCGGTACGCTCCCCGCCGAGGCGATCCTGCCCGCGCCGCAAGGCATTGCCCGCAGCAAGAGCGATACCGCAACCACCCTCGCCACCTTCACCGGATCGCCGCTGCGCCTGCCGGGCGGGCAGACCGCGCTGACGCTCAAGGCCGGCTTTGCCTATTCGGGCCTGCGTTCTGCGGATTCGCGCCAGCTCGGCACGCCGGCCGATCTCAACCGCGGCGATGCGCAGGGCGGGTTCAGCCTCGATCTTCCGATCACCAGCCGCCGCGAAGCCTTCGGCAGCAAGCTCGGCGACATCTCGCTCAACGTGAACGCAGAAGCGCACAATGTCTCCGATTTCGGCGGCATCACCGCATGGGGCGCCGGGATCACCTGGGGCGTTACACCCAAGCTGACGTTCGCCGCCAACTACATCGCCAGCGAGAAAGCGCCGGGCCTCTCCGATCTCGGCGCGCCGGTCACTGTTACCACTGGCGTAGCGCTCTATGATTTCACGCGCGGGGAAAGTGTGCTCGCCACCGTCATCACCGGCGGCAATCCCGCGCTCAAGAAAGAACGTCAGCGCGATATCAAGCTTTCGGCCAACTGGGATCTGCCGATCGGCAAGGAATCCGCGCTGCTCCTCGAATACTTCCGCAACCGCTCGCTCGATACGACCAACGCCTTCCCGCTGCTCACGCCCGATGTCGAGGCCGCCTTCCCCGGCCGCGTCACCCGCGATGCCAGCGGGCGGATCGTCAGCGTGGACGAGCGCGCGGTGACCTTTGCCGAAACCACCGGCTCGCGCCTGCGTGCCAGCCTCAATTTCGGTGGCCCCTTCGGCAAGCCCGATCCCAATGCGCGGCGCGGCGGCTTTGCCGGAATGCGCCGGCCCGGCGGCGGGTCATTGACGGCAGCGGGCTGGGAAAAATCGGCGCTGTTGTCGCGCAAGACCTGCTGCAAGCGGCCCAGACCGACCGTGACTTCGGTAAAGTCGCACAGGTCGCGCTCCCAGAGCTCGCCCAGATGGC
>CAZQEH010000133.1:0-4125 GCA_964592205.1 uncultured Novosphingobium sp. | reverse complement strand
ACCCCTGTGCCTGTGGGCGTGCCTAAGACCGGATTCATGATAGAATCCATGGTCACGGCAATTGCTGCCAACCTCAAGCTTGAACTGGACGGCAAGGAACCCGCCGAGGAAGCAACCTGGAACGCCGTCTGCCTGGCCGACTTCGGCGATGGCGGCGTGGCCTTTGTCGCCCAGCCTCAGATCCCGCCGCGCAACCTCAACTGGTCGTCGAGCGGCAAATGGGTGCATCTCGCGAAAATCGGGTTCGAGAAGTACTTCCTCCACAAGGTGCGGCGCGGGACCAGCGAACCTTTCTATGAGAAGCTGGCGATGCATGCCCTCGGCATCCGCAAGCTTCGCTTCAAATAAGGAGACTAGCCATGATGCTCGATGCAGCAGTTTTTCGTTTTGCAGGTGTGGTCGTGCTGGCCAGCCTGGCGCTGGCTCACTGGGTCCATCCAGGGTTTCTCTGGCTGACGGCGTTTGCGGGTGCGAATATGCTTCAGGCCAGCTTCACCGGCTTTTGCCCTGCGGCAATGATCTTCAAGAAGTTGGGTGTCAGGCCCGGTAACGCTTTCAACTGAATCGGACCTGACATGCGCCGACTGATCCTGCCTATTGTCACGGTATCCTGCTTCGCTGCCGCTTCCCCGGCTGCGGCGCAGGATCTCGCCGCTGCCATCACCGATGCTCTGGCAAACGCCCCCACGCTTGCCGAAGCAACAGCAGGTGAGGCGGCGGCGAAAGCCCGGCTCGACCGCGCGCGTGCCGAGCGCAATCCACTGGTGCGCGTTGAAGGCTCGTACGGGGCGGGGCGGATCGACAACGGTGGGTTCTTCGGGATTACCGCCGACAATGTCTCCCCGCTCGCTCTGCAGGCCACGGCAGAAATGCCGCTCTACGCGGGTGGCCGGATTTCCTCTGCGATCGATCAGGCCCGCGGCGGTGCAGATATGGCGCGCTTCGGGGCGGAGCAGGCGCACCTGCAAACTATCGTCCTTGCCGTCAGCACCTACACCGAGGTCCTGACCGCCCGCAAACTCGAGGCACGTTACGGCCAGCTGGTCCGGGCGCTGACAGAGACCGAGCGGCAAGCGGGGCTGCGCTTTCGCGCTGGAGAGATCGCCAGTTCGGATCTGGCACAGGCTCGGGCGCGATCTGGTGAATCCTTCGCCGGTTTGGCGCAGGCGCAGGGGCGGCGCGCTTCGGCCGAGTCTGCATACCAGCGATTGACGGGGAAGCCTGCGGGCGATCTGGCGGCCCTGCCGGAACTGCCGCCTGTACCGCCATCGCTTGATCAGGCGCTGGACATGGCGCGAACTTCCAACCCCGCGCTTCGGCAAGCAAAAGCGGGTGTCGATGTGGCGCGTGCCGGGGTGCGCTCCGCCAAGGCAGAAGGCATGCCCACCGTCGGTGCCTTCGCGGAAGCCGCGCATGTGCGCGATCAATTCTTCCCGGGCTACAAGGCAGATTCGGTTGCCGTGGGTGTGCGGGGACGTTGGACATTGTGGGCAGGCGGGCGCGTTGCAGCCCAGACCCGAGTGGCAGATGCAGATCTCGATGCCAGCGAAGCAAGGCTTCGCCAGGCCGATCAGGCTCTCGAGGGCATGGTGATCGATGCCTGGCAGGGGCTGATTACTGCGCGCCGCATGACCGAAGCCTCGCAGTTGCGCTCTGTTGCTGCGACCGAGGCGCTGCGCGGCACGCGGCTTGAAGCTCAGGTCGGCGCCAAGCCCATGCTCGCCGTGCTCGATGCAGAGCGCGAAGCTATCGAAGCCGAAGCGGCGCTGCTTCAGGCCGAAGGCATGCGAACTGTCGCAGCCTGGCGGCTCAATGCCTTGACCGGGAATATAGCCCCATGAACGACAAGGCCATCCAAGTCGCCAAAGCCCAAATTGAAGCCGCGCGTAGGGCGGTCGGCAAGCCCGTGATCCGGACATTCTTCGATGAGCCCACGTTCACGGCGACACATGTCGTCCATGACCCCGTGAGCCGCCGCGCCGCTATCATCGATTCCGTGCTGGATTTCGATCAGGCTGCCGGCCGCACCAGCCATGGCTCGGCCGATGCGCTGATAGCCTATGTGCGCGAGCAGGATTTGACGATCGAGTGGCTCCTCGAGACCCATGCCCACGCCGATCATCTGTCGGATGCACCCTATCTCCAGCAGCAACTCGGCGGCACTCTGGTCATCGGGCGCGAAATCGTAACCGTTCAGAATGTGTTCGCCGGCGTGTTCAGCGAGCCTGCCAGCTTTGCCCGCGATGGTTCGCAGTTCGATCGCCTCATGGACGACGGCGAAACTTTTGCGATCGGCGATCTTGCTGCCATCGCGCTTCACGTGCCCGGGCATACGCCGGCGTGTCTTGCGTATGTGATTGGGGACGCTGTCTTCGTTGGCGATACGCTGTTCATGCCCGACTATGGTTCTGCCCGCGCCGACTTCCCGGGCGGCGATGCCCGGACACTGTACCGGTCCATTCGCCGCCTGATGCAACTGCCCGATGAGACCCGCGTTTTCCTGTGCCATGATTACAAGGCACCAGGCCGTGATGGCTACGTCTGGGAAACGACTATCGGGGCCGAGCGCGCTGAAAACGTCCATGTGCATGACGGCATCAGCGAAGATGCGTTCGTCGCCATGCGCGAGGCGCGCGACCAGACGCTGGGCATGCCGCGTCTCATCCTGCCCTCGATCCAGGTCAATATCCGCGCCGGACATCTGCCCGAACCGGAAGCAAACGGCGTCAGTTATCTCAAACTGCCGCTGAACCTCCTCTAGGCGTCAGGCCAACACATGTTCAGCGAACTCCAATATATCCTGGGTGCGCTGAGCGGCGTGCTGATCGGCTTCACCCTTGGCCTCGTTGGCGGCGGGGGCTCAATTCTGGCCGTGCCGTTGATGGTCTATGTCGTGGGCGTGAAAAGCCCGCATCTGGCCATTGGCACCAGTGCGCTGGCGGTTGCCGCCAATGCGCTGGCCGGTTTGTTCAATCATGCCCGCGAGAAGAACGTTAACTGGCGGTGCGGCGGCTCCTTCGCGCTCGCCGGCGTCATGGGAGCACTGGGTGGATCGACCCTGGGCAAGGCCTTTGACGGCCAGAAGCTGCTGTTCCTGTTTGCCCTGCTGATGCTGGTCGTGGCGTTCGCGATGTACCGCGGGCGCGGCGATGTCGGCATCGAAGGTGTTCAGTGCGACCGCGACAACCTGCCCAAGGTCATTCTGTTCGGCGTCGCCACGGGCATCATGTCCGGCTTCTTCGGCATAGGCGGCGGATTCCTCATCGTGCCCGCGCTGGTCGCCTCGACCTCGATGCCGATCTATCGGGCAATCGGAACATCGCTCATTGCCGTCGCCGCATTCGGGCTGACAACCGCAGCGAACTACGCGGCCTCAGGCCTGCTCGACTGGTCGCTGGCTGCAAGCTTCATCGCGGGAGGCATGGTCGGTTCGGTGCTCGGTGCCGCAGCGGCTCGCCGGCTGTCAGCTGCCAAGGGCCGTCTCAACACGATATTTGCCGCGCTGATCGTCGTCGTGGCGAGCTACATGCTCTACCGTACCTGGATGGTTTTCCAATCCTGAGCGCACGGGCAGTAATCAAAGGAGAATTGCAATGCACAAGGACTGGCAGACCATGGCGGGCGAGTTGTCGAGCGCCATCAAGGAAGTACGCCTCGGTTCGCCCGAGGTCACCAAGGCATTCTCAGCCATGGCCAAGGCGGCGACCGAAGCCGGCGTCCTCGACACCAAGACCAAGGAATTGATTGCGCTCGCCATATCCGTCGCGATCCGATGCGACGGCTGCGTTGCCTTCCATTCCCAAGCCGCTGTGAAACAGGGTGCAAGCCGTGAGGAAATCATGGAGGTCATGGGCATGGCCCTCTACATGGGCGCCGGCCCCAGCCTCATGTATGCCGCGCAGGCGGTCGAGGCCTACGACCAGTTTGCCGCTTCAGGCAAATGATGTCGAAGCAAGGCAACAATATTTCCGGATAATATGATCATTTAATTCCAGCTATTTGCGTGAAATCAATGCACCTCGCTGTGCACTTTGTAGGAGAGGTCAGATCGGAGACCGATTATGCAAAGTCGCATAGCATTTGCACTGCATTTCGTGATCGGCACGACCCTCATGGGAATCCTCG
>CAZQEH010000132.1:0-4214 GCA_964592205.1 uncultured Novosphingobium sp. | reverse complement strand
GACGTGATCCTGCCCGAGAACAGCTACCGCCAGACCTGGCCGCACCGGCAAGACGTGCCGATGAGCTTTGCCCATCCGGTGCTGGCGGAAGTGTTCCGGGTGGAGCCTTTTGCCGGGCTGAAGGGGAAGCAGGGTTCGGCCTGAGCGCCGGGCGTTTGCGGCAAGAAGCCAAGCCCTGTGTCAAACACGGGGCGACGGGGGATTCTGGTGATGGTTGGGGGCTGAACTACCCCCCGTCATCCGTGCCAGGATCGCCTGCGCCGCGGTATGGAACGCCGCGCGTTCCTCCGGGGTGAAATCGGCGAACAAGTGACCGCCCACTACTGCCATGGCCGGGATCGTCTGGCGGAACAGGTCCATGCCTGCGGTGGTCAGCCGGACGGGCTTGCGGCGGCGGTTGGAGGCGTTGGGCACCAGTTCGACGAGATCGCGGGCCATCAGCGCGGCGATCGCGCGGCTCACGTTCATCGGCGGCAGGCCCATGATCTCGGACAGTTCGTGGCCTGCCAGTTCGCCTTCGCCGCCGAGTGCGAGAATGATCTTGAGATCGTTGGGAACGAGCCCCATCGGCTCGGCCACCCCTTCGCGCATCGGCCGCGCGATGAAGGTGCCGAGCTTGAGCAGATCGACAAGGAGGGCGGCATCTTCGCCCAGATCGAGATCGGGGCGGACGGGGGCTTCGGATGTGACGGGCTTGGCGACCATGGCACGCTTATCGCGTTGACAGACGGCGACGGCAAGAGGGGGCTGGTGCAGCCCCGCCGCGCCATTGGCGAAAACCTGTCCACCAAACGGCACAAAGGTCTTGCAATGGGTAAATTAGTATAGCGAACTAATAAGCGGTGGCGCAGTTCCGCAGAGGGCTTCACAAGGCGAGGGCCCCCCATGTTCGACGCGCTGATGAAGGAGGCGGCGAAGGCTGGCCATGCCGAATATCGCACGCATCTGGGGTGGATGGACCCAGTAATGGATACCTTCGATTTCAACGGCCACGCGTTGCGCCGGGCAAGCAGGGGACCTGGCTTGCGGTCTATGCTGATCAGAGAGGAGGGCAGGCCTGATGCGCGCTCGGCTGCTTGGCGCAACCGCACTGGTCGTGGCGACTGCCGCCACGGCGCTGCCGCCCGGCCCGCCGTTCTACCTGATGCGGCCCGAGGTGTCTGCGGGCGATCGGCTGAAGCCGGGTGGTGAAGGCAAGGTGCTGTTCGAGGTGCGCTGCGGCTATTGCCACCTCGTTGGCGGAATCGGGACCAATCTCCTCACCAAGCAGCGGATGATGATGGGCGAGACGCCGGACAAGAGCCTGCTCGCCAACCGGACGGGCCTGAGCGCCGACTACGTGAAGAGCGTGGTGTGCATGGGCAAGGACGCGATGCCGGGGCAGACCAAGGTTGATGTAACCGACGCCGAGCTTGAAGCGGTTGCCAAGTGCCTTGGGAAGGCGGGCTGCTGCGCTGGAGCATGGCGGCGCGCTGATCGCGCTTTGACCCTGAAATGAGGTTTCACCCGGTGAAAATTGACCGCACGGGAGCGGTTAGTGCGGTGCGCCATGAGCGCCTAAGCGGGGAGTTGATCCTGCCTCTGGGGGCAGGACCGCTTGAACCGTCGGGCGGGTTGATTTAGTATGTAGTGCTAACAATCAAATCCGCATGTGCGGAGTCGGGAGGGAGCCTGCCGTGGTCTCAGCCGCATGACCGATGTGATGCCCAGCCGCCACAAGGCCGCTGTGCTGCCGGTTTGCGCGGCAGGGCGCGGACCCGACCGTTTCCGGGCTGCCAGCCCATGCAACAACCCTTGGGAATAGAACCACACCATGCGCGCCATCGACTATTTCGACCGTGGCCACGACCGCGATCCGCAGCGTCTTGCGATCATCGACACGGCGAGCGGGCTCAAGCTGACTTTTGCCGAAACCAAGGCGCTTTCGGAGCGCATTGCCGCGGCGCTGCAGAAAGGCGGGTTCGCAAACCAGGACCTGCTTGGGCTCTATGGCCCGAATGACGGGATGCTGCTCGTCGTGCTGCTGGCGATGTGGCGCGCCAACGGCAAGTGGATCCCGGTCAACACCCGCAACGCGATTGACGCCAATGCGGCCTATATCAACTACGTGCGGCTCAAGTGGCTGGTCTATCATTCGTCGAAGGCCGACGAAGTCCAGCAGCTCAAGGGCTTGTGCCCGACGCTGCAGCACTTCGTGTGTCTCGACAAGCGGATGGGCGATGACCCGAGCCTTGAGGAGTGCATGGCCGGGGTGAGCGAGGCCGATTTCGCCGAGCCCGAGATCGACGCCTTTGCCAACCTGATGGACATGGTCGGCATCTTCCCGACCGGCGGCACGACCGGCCCTTCCAAGGGCGCGAACGTGACCAACCTTGGCTGGGGCACGATGATCGAGACGGCGGCCGATGGCATGGGTGGGCGCACCGACAATCCGGTCGCTCTGGTGTCCGCACCGATCACCCATGCGGCGGGGCCGATTGCGCTTTCGACGATGAGCCTTGGCGCGACGCAGGTGATCCTGCCCGGCTTCGATGCCGAGGACGTGCTGCGCACGATCGCGGAATACAAGGTCACACACATGTATCTACCGCCGACGGCGATGTACCAGTGTCTCGCGAGCCCGGAGATCGGGAAGCACGACTATTCCTCGCTGAAGGTCTTCATCCTCGTCGGATCGCCCTGCAGCCCGGAAAAGCTGCGGCAGGCAGTGGAGATCTTCGGGCCGTGCATGTGCCAGGCCTATGGGCAGGTCGAATGCCCGATGATCGTCGCGTGGTTCCCGCCCGAGGACGTGGCGCGCTTTGCCGATGAAGCGCCCGACAAGCTGGCCTCATGCGGCAAGCCGACGCGCTCGATCAAGGTGACGCTGATGGACGACGAAGGCCATCATATGCCGCTGGGCGAGGCAGGCGAGATCTGCGTGCGCGGCGCGCTGGTGACGCATTCCTACTTCGAGAAGCCCGAGGAAACCGCCGAGATCCGCAAGTTCGGCTGGCACCATACCGGCGATGTCGGCAAGTTCGACAAGGACGGCTATCTCTATATCGTCGACCGCAAGAAGGACATGGTCGTCTCCGGCGGGTTCAACGTGTTCACCGCGGAAGTCGAGGCCGCCATCACCGAACTGGCGCAAGTGCGCGAGGCCTGCGTGTTCGGCATCCCGCACGAGAAGTGGGGCGAGCAGGTGCACGCCGTGGTCGTGGCGGGAGGGATCACCGGCGTGGAAATCATCGCCTACGCCAAGCAGCGGCTGGGCGGGGTGAAGGCGCCCAAGTCGGTCGAATTCATCCCCGCTATTCCGCGCACCGCTGCGGGCAAGATGGACAAGAAGGAACTGCGCAAAAAATATTGGGGCGATGCGCAGCGTATGGTGAATTGACGCGGGGTGGTTTAAACAGTCGATTAAAGCGATCCTGGGACACACCGGGCCGAGAGGAGAGGGTAAAAGGGTATGCGCGTTTCGCTCGTTCGCAAGCTGGCAATGGCATCGGTTCTCGCGGTTGTGGCGGGGACGGTGGCCCAATCGGGGGCCATGGCCGGCGTGACGGAAGCGATGCTGCGCAATGTGCCGGCTGGCGAATGGCTGAGCTATGGCCGTGACTATGCCGAGCAGCGCTTCTCGCCGCTGACGCTGATCAACGAATACAACGTCGATCAGCTCGGCCTTGCCTGGTATGCCGATATGGACACCGCGCGCGGGCAGGAATCGACCCCGCTGGTGCATGACGGCGTGCTCTACGTCACCACCGCATGGTCGATGGTGAAGGCTTACGACGCAACCACCGGCAAGCCGCTCTGGGCATTCGATCCCAAGGTGCCGCGCGATACGCTGGTGCGCACCTGCTGCGATGCCGTGAATCGCGGCGTCGCGCTTTATGGCGACAAGCTGTTCGTGGCGGCGCTGGATGGGCGGCTGATCGCGCTCGACCAAAAGACCGGCAATGTGATCTGGTCCAAGGTGACGGTGCCGGATCGGGCCAGCTACACGATTACCGGCGCGCCGCGCATCGTGAAGGGCCGCGTGCTGATCGGCGCGGCGGGTTCGGAATACAAGGCGCGTGGCTATCTCGCTGCCTATGATCCGGAGACGGGCAAGGAAGTCTGGCGTTTCAACACGGTGCCGGGCAACCCTGCCAAGGGCTTCGGCGCCGAGGGCCTGAACAAGGCGGCGCACGAAGCGGCGGCCAAGACCTGGGGCAACAAGTGGTGGGAAC
>CAZQEH010000131.1:0-4351 GCA_964592205.1 uncultured Novosphingobium sp. | reverse complement strand
TGGTTGAAGCTTGCGAAGGTCGTCAGGCGTATCGACCAGATCGAGCAGCGGCGTAACCGGATTTGACATTGTGATGCCTTACACTCTCGTATCGGCTCTGTCGAACCAGACTTGCGGTGATTTTCGGCGATCAGAACCTGTCCATGATCAGCCCGGACGATCTTCGGCGCCGCATGCACCGCAGCGACCGCGGATCTCAACCACCGGGCGCACAGCGGCAAAGCCAGCGCGCTGGGCGGCATCGCGCAAGGCCCCGGTCAGGGTATCATCGTCGATGTGCGTTGCCTCACCGCACGCATCGCAGATCAGGAAGATGCAATCGTGGTGGCAGCCGGGATGGCTGTTGGCGACATAGGCGTTCGCGCTTTCGACCCGCCGCGCGAGATTGGTGCGCACGAACAGATCAAGTATCCGGTAGACACTGTTCGCCGCGACCCGCTTGCCACGCCGCGCCCCGACGCTCTCAGCGATGTCATAGGCCGACGCCGGTTTATCGTGGGCGGCCAGCGCTTCGAATACATCGCTGCGCATGTCGGTCCATTGCTCACCCGCCGCCTGCAGTGCGCCCCGCGCTGCATCGACAAGCATGTCACCCGCAAAATCGTGATGGTTGTGATGGCCCGCCATGAGGGTTGAAATAAACCGCCTTGCGCCAGATCGCAAACCCGGCACAAATCGGGGTCATCCGCGCGTGAAATCGGGCTTCCACAGGCCGGGGAAGACCCGCTTTAGAGCTGCAACCTTGGGCGCATCCCACATGCGGATATAGCCATGGTCTGGGTTCTTCAGCGCGAAGTCCTGATGATAGTCTTCAGCCGCAAAGAAGCCGCGATTGGGCTCGATCGCAGTGACGATCGGCCGTTTCCACAGGCCCGCCTTCTTGATCTGCGCCAGATAAGCGGCGGTGATCCGCGCCTGTTCAGGGTTCAGCGGCACGATCGCATTGCGATACTGAGTGCCGCTATCCGGGTACTGCCGGTTGAGCTGGGTGGGGTCACTCGCCACCGAGAAGAACACCTGCAGCAGCTGGTCATAGCGCACCACGGCAGGATCATATGTAATCCGCACGGACTCGGCATGGCCAGTCGTACCGGTGCTCACGATCTCGTAGTGCGCATCCGCCTGCTTGCCGCCCTCGAAGCCGGAAACCACGCTATTCACGCCCTTCACATGGCTGAACACCGCTTCCATGCCCCAGAAGCAACCACCAGCGAAGACCGCCGTCTTCAGGCCCTTGGCTTCCTTGGCCTGCACCGCGGAAGCCGGGGCCGAAACCACCGATTCAGCCTGGGCCGGCTGAAGACAGGCCGCTGCCAGCGAAGCGGCAAGTGCGCCGCCGAGGAAGCGGACCAGCGTGCGTGCGCGGCCCATCACCGCACCTGCGCGGTGAAGACAGGTGTCGCAGCCTGCGCCGGCTGCGCGCCGAACGTCACCACCATCACCGCCGAACCGAGCGCGAAGCCCAGAACCAGCGAGCGAACGAAATCCTTGCCGAAAAGCGTCATCGTAATTCATCCAACCTTGTATGCGCAGATTGCCGCGCCGCGTGGCGCTGGCTCTACCGCGTTGTTCCCGGCCCGGGTGTGAACCAGAGCACTCAGGTGCTGCAGTGCCGTTCGCTTATCACGGCCAAATGGTTACGAGCCCACGGATTTCAAGGTGCGCTGCGCTGCGGAAAAGTGTCGCAGGGGCCGAACCTTGAGCGTTCGATTGACCTTCGCCGCTCCCCGCGCGAAGAAGGCGACCAGCAAGCCCCCCTTGGAGAAGAACGACCATGTCCCGCCCTCTGCTGAGCTGCATTGCCCTTGGCGTGGTAGCCCTCGCCGCCGCCCCGATCGCCGGTAAAGACAAGTCTCCCCTGCCAAAGGAGCTGCCGCCGGTGTTCGAAGCGGTGGTCAATTGCCGCACGCTCACGGCCGACAGCGAACGCCTTGCGTGCTACGACAAGAACGTGGCCGCGCTCGCTACGGCGCGTGAGAAGGAAGACATCGTCGTCGCCGACCGCGCCACGCTTCGTGAAACCAAGAAGGGCTTGTTCGGCTTCACACTGCCCAAGCTCAAGCTGTTCGGCGGCACCGAAGGGGAAGACGTGAACGAAATCGAAGCCACGATTTCCGCCGTTCGCGCCACTCCCGATGGCCTAGCCCTGATGATCCTCGGCGATGGCGCGCGCTGGAAGCAGACCGATGGCGGCAACCTGTTCGCAAGGCCGGGTTCCACCATCCGTATCGAGCGCGGCGCACTTGGCAGCTATCTCGCGTCTGTCGACAAGGGCCCCTTGGTCCGCATCGTTCGTCTCGCGCAGTAGCGCGAGACGCGCTGCGACGGCTGACGATCAGTTGGAGGTCGTGGTCGCCTTGCTGGTCATCGATTCAAAGGTATCGCGGGCGTTCTGATTGCCCTGCCGATCCAATGCGGCCCACTGCGAAACGGTGTGACAAGTAAAGCTGCGCCGCACCAGCGACCCGGTTTCTGCCCTGCGAACGCAGCGGATGAAATCAGGATCGGTTGCGTCGCGGCCCTTGTTGAAAGTGCGGATTTCGCCTTGCGACATCAGGGTCGGATCCTTCGCCAGCACGGGAAGATCGGCAGCTGGTGTTGCGGCAGCAGCCGCAAGCGAAAAGAGCAGATAGGCAGGCATGCACGGAAATCCTTGGGGGGAATTTGACCTTGCCACTCGATTAGCGCGCCCGCTCCCTCTCCGCAAGGCGCGCTGCATCAGCCCAGCGCGGTATCGCTGGCCTCGAAATAGGCCGTGATCGCGGCCCGTTCACGTTCGCTGAGATGCGGGTTCCAGGCATCGATGATGAGGACCGCGCGCCGAACGTCACTGCCGTTCCAAGCCTCGTGTTCGATCGTATCGTCGAACGCAAAGGCCTTGCCTTCGACCCATTCGCGAATTTCGCCGCCAACCCGAAAGCCGCAGCCGGGTGGCACATCGAGCGCAAGATGGATGATGGCGCGTGTGTTGGTGACCCCCGTGTGCGCAGGAATGCGGCTGCGGGGCCGCAGCATCGAGAAGAAAGCGTTGGGAGCGCGTCCCGGTATGCGGGCAAGCGGCAAGCTCTCAAGGATCCGTGCGGTTTGCGGGCACCGCTCGATGACGGCGGCATTGGGCACACCGTATTCCCACAGGAAGCAGGCCGACCAATCGAACGACCCATCAAGCGGGGTCCACTTGTTCTCGGGACTGCCCGGCTCCATCCGCACATAGGGCCGGATGGCCTCGCCGGGTTCCCGCAGCAGCGCGTCAAGCTCGGCACGGATCGCGCCTGCTCCAGCCTCGAGTGCCGCAAACCAGGGGAAGCGGCCCCGGTCGAAGAACTCGTCGGCCGGCAGGAATGGATAGTGCAAGCCGGCGCATTCATTCTGGTAGATGCGCCGCTCACCCAGCGCGATGCCGGCGAAAGCGCCGATGCGTCGCTGCTCGGTCTCATCGAGCCCCTCCTGCACTGCCGCCAGCGATGCCCGTGCCGCCACGGCCAGCCGCGCGCGCAGTGCATCGCAATAGGCCTCCCCCGCAGCCAGCTCTGCGCGCACCGGATCGGGGAGGCCCGGGAAGTGCTGCGCCAGCTGCCGCACGCCGTCCCAGGCAATGAGCGCCTTGGTCTCCTCGCCCTCGCGCTGCAGCAGCTGTGCCATGCGCAGCTGCGCGGTAAAATCGAGCCGGTCCAGATCGAGCGCCCGCTCGAGCGCCGCACGCTCGCCCGCCGTATCACCGCCAAGGCGGCAGGCTAGCGCCAGATTGATCCACAGCGAAAGCGCCCCCGGATCAGCCTCGGCCGCTTCACGCGCGGCGAGAATGGCCACGGGCGCATCGCCGGCCCGCAGCGCGGCCATGGCGCGGGCATTGGCATTCTGGGCTCTTGCCCGGTCGATCGGTTGCGATGTCATCGACAAATGTGTCTACAGCGCCGCGCCTGTCAGGCAAGCGGCGTTGCAGCGGCGCGCACCGCGCCGTAAGGCTTGGCCCATGGCGTCTCCCGCGTTCAATCCTGTCGATGCCGAATGGCTCGCGCACCGGTTGGTCGAAGGCACGGATGCGGTCCGCTTTGCCCACGTTCCGCGCGGCGCCCATGCCGCCATGGCTTTCCTGACCGACGATGACTTCGCCGCGCATTTGGGAGCCATGCCGCCGCAGGTCGATGTGCCTGCAACGCAGCTCCTCGCCCAGTTCGGCAAGGCCCCGCTCGGCTTGCTGTTCCACTCGGCTTTCTGCGGTTCAACCCTGCTGACGCGCGCCTTGGCCGAGCCGGGTATCGCCATGGGCCTGTCCGAGCCGGTGATCCTCAACGATGTGGTTGGCATGCGCCGCCGCGGCGCGCCGCCCGCCGCAGTCGCCCGCGCGGCG
>CAZQEH010000130.1:0-4427 GCA_964592205.1 uncultured Novosphingobium sp. | reverse complement strand
CATGTCCGCGTTCGGCGGTGCCTCGGTCGCGGCAGTTCGCGCCGTGAACAGCCCGCTTTGCGTCCACGCAATGCG
The DNA here is from genome assembly GCA_964592205.1 of uncultured Novosphingobium sp. Taxonomy (GTDB): domain Bacteria; phylum Pseudomonadota; class Alphaproteobacteria; order Sphingomonadales; family Sphingomonadaceae; genus Novosphingobium. The sequence goes on along the minus strand of CAZQEH010000130.1, from coordinate 4,352 downwards.
CACTTGCGGCACAGGCGACATGCTGGCGACGACAGTGGCCGTGTTGTCCGATTGCAGCATCGGTGCGATCTTTGCGACATAAGCGCGGGTTTCTGCGGGAAGCGGGCGACCGCGATCGCGCCACTCCTGATAGCGCCCGGGTCCTGCATTATAGGCGGCGAGCATGCCATAAGCACCGTAACTGTCATACATTTCGCGAAGATAGCTGGTCCCAGCCAAGATGTTGTCGCGCGGGTCGAACGGGTCGCTGCCGAGACCGAACCGGGCGCGCTGACGCGCCCAGGTTCCAGGCATGAGCTGCATCAGACCCATCGCTCCGGCCGACGACACCGCGCCGATCCGGCCAGCGCTCTCGGCCCGCATGACCGCATAGATCCATTGTTCCGGGATGCCGAAACGCAGCGATGCCTCAGCAACGTACGCTGCAATGTCGACGGTGCGCGGCGCTGTCGGGTCGGCAGCGTCCTGCCCAAAGGCAGGCGCGGCACCGAACAAAGCGAGCGCAGCCAAAGCGGCGAAGCTGAGGCGGCGGAGCTGCATGGCTCAGCTGGCCTTTTCGCGCCGCGCGGGACGCGACCAAACCAGAACATGGCCGTTGTCATCGCCCTTGAAAAGGTTGGCCCGCAGCGGCTGCAAAAACGCAGGATCATCGATCTGCAAGCTGACATAGTCGCCTGCCTTCTCCCCGACATGCTTCCAGCCTGCGCCGATTTCGCGCGCGTCCGCATCTTCGCCAGCAACCACACGGAAGTCCGGAGCGTTCTCACTGTCCGATGGGTCTGCCGGGACGAGTGACAGCTCAATGCTCAGCGACAGCGTCCGCAGTTGACCGCTGTAGCCGCCGCCGGCGGCACGAAAAGTTCCGATACGCATGGGTTCAATCTCCTTGGGTTGAAGGTAGGGAAGTCTCGTTGGCGCGCGGGTCGGCGAACCAGACATGGTCGCCATTGCCCGCTTCATCGGTCCAGACTGGGGCCGCGCGACCAATGACGTGTGTCAGACGCAGCACGCCGAAATAGCGCCCATCGAAACTGTCGGGCGCTGCCGGGTTCATCACGAATAGCTCGCCGGTGCGCAGCACATGGCAGCCGGCCCAGGTCGGCAGTGCGCGCCCCAGACGGTCCCGCGGACGCGCCGCGCCGACATATTTGCCGTCAATCGAAATGCTCAATGCATCTCGGCAGACGCGCTGGCCGCGTACAGCCGCGATGCGCTTCAGCAGCGGGACGCCTGTCGGGAGGTAACGCCGCTCTGCGAGCAGTCGGCGCATTTCGGGCGGCGGTTCAATGGCGACCCGCTCGCCAACATGCAGGCTCGCCTTGCCACGGATGGCGTAGAGCCCGGTGGGGACCGAGGCGGTCGCATTCCACACGGCGAAGCGCGCGACGGGCACGGCCAAGGTCGAGAGCGTTGCGCAACCGACGATGGCTGCAAATATCATGCTGCGCCGCTTCATGGCAAAAGTGCCTTGCGCTGGAGCCAGGCTTGGTGCCGCGCGGGCGTGTATTCACGCGGTGTAAGTCGGCCCGCCATCCTGTTGTGGATGTGTCGCCAATGTTCCGGAGCAACACCGCAGGGGTCTATGCCTGACGCTTCGATGGCATCGATAAGGCGGAAGACTTGCGCGACCTTGGGCCAGCCATGGACCGAAAGCAGCAGTTCTCCGCCGGGGTCGACCTGCGGCACGGTTGCGCAATGCTCGCCTAGGCCGACAGCTTGTACGATGTCCAAGGTTGAACGGACGGTGCCATAATCGTTGGACGCCCAGCGGACCAAAGCGAACACCTGGCCCGCCATATAGCTTTCGATCCGCTCGCTACGGCTGCGGATCCGTTCGGCAACGGGGTTACCGAATTTGATCCAGTCCTCATGCTGGCCCTCGCGCCAGACCAGCGTCACATGGGTCAGCTGCGGGTCATCACCCATCCTCGTACCGGCAGGCCTTTCGGGGTCCGCCCCGCTTTTTGTCCACAGGCTCGCAGCCGTTAGCAAGAATCCGAAGGATTCTTTGTTAGGATAGTTAAGGGCGCAAATTGCTGATGTTTTTCGGCGCTTTGGACGACGTTTCGGTTCCCGATAGTCCGAACTTCCGGTTCCTGATGGTCCGAGCGGGGCGGTTCCTGATAGTCCGTGCTGCATCATGACATATCCACAGGGTGATGGTTGCTAGAGCGCAGTCCGAGACGGCGCATTGCGGCGTCGAACGGATCGGGCCGGACAGCGACAAAGTTCAACCGTTCGCGGCCGAGCGCATGTTCGATGGTAAGCGTGTATCCCGGCAGCGCTTGGCGGCGGACAATGTCGCGCAGCTCGAATGCGAAGCGTTTGGGCGGGGAGAGCGCACCTGACTTCATGTGCAGATGCTGGAAGTCGAAGCTCCAGCCTCCGCGCTGTTTGCCGCCATGCTTGCGCACGAGGCGATAAAGCCAGCGCTCCAGACCACCGGTTAGTGCGAAATAATCGGCATCAATGGTGAGCACGAGCGCCTGATTGATCACGCCTTCGTAGAACCAGTCAGGAATGATCATCTCGATCCCGAGCGCGCGACCCGAATGATCGAGACGCTCCTTCCACTCATTGATCCACGAAAAGCGGTGCCGCCGCCGCGCGTCACGCTGGCGGATCGAAGTCGCGATGGTGGTGGATTGTAGGCGATCCAGCCCGGCCTTCAGCCGCTCGTAGCTGGCTTTGCCTGTGCCCCGCCGGGTGAAGGCAAGGATCTCGTGCGGAGTCGCGGCGATCAATCGCGAGGTAGGCCGACCGGCATCGCGCGCTTCGACGATCTGGCTCGCTACCCAGATGAGGACATCCGCGTCCCAGATGGTCGCCATGCCGTGTTCGGCTGTCGCCTCGACGAGGATCGTAACCTCGCCCATCCGGAAGTCGATCGGACGGACCCGTTTTGATTTGGCGAGGCTGAAGAACGGCCAGGCCATCAGGTCCTGCGCGTCGCGCGCGGCAATATCGCGGCCCTGGGACACGAACAGGTCAAGCTGCGCAGGCTTGGCTGGGAAGGCGGACAGGCGTCGCATTGCGTGCCTCAGCGCCGGACCGGCGGAGTATAGCCATCAAGACGCTTGGCTGGGTGGACGATGCCCTTGCCGGGATCGCTGGTTGACCGCCGCAGTCCTTGCTCTGCCCATGCGTCGAGATCTGTCACGGCATAGACGATCCGGCCACCGAGCTTGCGATAGACCGGCCCCGTTCCAAAACAGCGGTGCTTTTCGAGTGTGCGAGCCGAAAGCCCGAGGTGCACTGCAGCATCAGGCGTCCGCAAAAATCGTGCAGTCACGGGGGTGGGTCTGGCATCCATGGCAAGGCTCCGGCGAAGGTTGGCAGCGGCAGCGGGCTGTCGCTGGGGTTCGCGAGCTTTGGCGGAGGATTGGCGTGGGCAGGGAGTGACCGAATGCGGGTGCCGTAATCTGTCACCCCGGATGTCTGGGTCAGCGGTGTAAGAGAATATCGCGATATCCGCCGGACACGAGGCTACGCGCTTGGGCGATCAGCCGAAGAACCTGCCGCCGCTCACTCGAGGCTTTCCAGGTCGCTCCGACAAGAGGACGGTGGTTGGGGAAGATCAGGCCGTAGGTGAGGTCACGAGAAGACGCACCCGCCACGAGCGCGTCGTGAATAGCAAGGAAGCGGCTCAACCGCAGCCGTTGATTGTGCGTGATGACGTGAGCGCCTTGGGATGTGGTGCTGGAGGCGCGCGTTATCAGATGCATACGCGTGACAGCTGCGATGCGCAGTTCATAGGTCTCATCGCACGGTATCGAGACGGCGGGAACGGGCAGGGCGGCTCGGTATCGAATGCAAAGTCGCAGCCTGCAGCTGCCCCTCGTATAAACGAGATGTTTGCCGACTGATGTCGATATCTCTGCCAGCGGCTTCCAGCTCGACAGCCACATCAGCGGGAGGTCCGGTTTAGCAGTTTCGACGATGATCACGTCCGGCGATGCGCTGGGCGACCAAAGTGCCGGGCACTCGCGGGCGTTTGCTTGCGGATCGGTGGGGAAAGCTCAAGCCCCATCGCCGGGAGAGGCCCTCCTTTTCATGGTGTTCGACCGATGGGAAGCGAGCAATGCGCTCTTGGGTGTCGGCATAATCGCGGCGGTAGTCGGCATTACGGTACAGGAATTCCTGCGCGAAGTCCGCATAGTCGTGATCGCGATATTGATCCGCGGTCGATGGTGACCGCCATGACGAACCACCGGGCATAAAGACCCCTGCAAAGCACAGGCAAAAAGGCCAAGCATCAAGTCTTTGTTAACCAACGGTAAGCCGCAAGTATCAAAATCTGGGGATGCTTATGCCCGGAGGCGCAGAAATTCTGACGGAGCGTTTAGGGCAAG
>CAZQEH010000129.1:0-4452 GCA_964592205.1 uncultured Novosphingobium sp. | reverse complement strand
AACCGTGCGCGTGGCCTTCGGCGGCGTCGGCGCATCCAGTGCCCAGTCGAATACCTTGCCCCGCACACGGCGGTAGTTGACCTCGGGATCGTAGAGCGTGGCCGGATCAAAGCCGAGATCGCTGGCCTGCGCCCGGCCCATCGCGGCGAGCAGATTGAACGAGGCGACATAAGCGTTGCGCCGCGCCGCCACGAGCCCGACTTGCGCACGCAGCAGTTCCTGCTCGGCATCGAGAATGTTGAGGATCGTGCGGTTGCCAACCGTATTCTCCGCGCGCACACCTTCAAGGCTCAGCGCCGCAGCATCGACCGCGGTCTGGTTGAGGGTGATCACATCGTTCGCTGCGCGCCATTGGGTATAGGCGGACCGGACATTGGCGATGACCTGCCGCTCCGCGCTGATTTCCTGTTCTTGCGCGGCGCTTGCGGTTGCCTGCGCCTGGCGCTGGCGCGCGGCGGGCAAGCCACCCTGGAACAGCGGAATCGAAATGCGCGCGCCGGCTTGTGCGGTCGTCTGGCTCTGGACGAAACCACGGCTGGCGCTGCCGCCGAGCGAGTTGAAGTAGTTCGAGTAGTCGCCCGAAGTATACAGCGAGACCGTCGGCAGGCGGCCCGCGCCGGCAGCTTTGGCATCGAAACCGGCCGCCTTGCTGCGCTGGTGCGCGGCTTCGAGATCGGGATTGCTGTCGAGCGCGGCCTGCACCGCTTCCTCGGGGTTCGTCGGGAGCCCGGCAAGCGGCGGCGGCGGCTGGAGATCGGTCGGCACCTGGCCGACGACCTGCACATAGCGCTCACGGCTCGCGACGAGCGCTGCTTCGGCGTTGCGCAGATCGGCGCGGGCGAGTGCCAGGCGCGAATTGGACTGCGCAACGTCGGTCCGGGTCACGTCGCCGATCTCGAAGCGGTCGCTGGTGGCCTTGAGATTGACTTCCAGCACTTGCACGTTGTTGCGGTTGAGCCCGACGGTCGCGGCATCGCGGATCACGTCCATATAGGCCGCAACAACCTGGCTGAACACGCCCGCCTCGGTCCCGCGCAGGCTTGCTTCGCCGGCCTCGACGCGGACCTTGGCGGCGGCGAGCGAATTCCTGACGGCGCCGCCCGAATAGATCGGCACGCTGAGTTGGGGATCGACCGAGAGCAGTCGCTGAGGCGCGATGAAGCTGTTGGGCCCCTGCTTGAGGAACTCGGTGTAGGTCGCAGTGCCGGTCAGACTCGGCAGGCCGGGCGCGCGGGCAATCGACACGCCTTCATCGGTCGCGCGCAAATTGGCGCGCGCGGCGGCGAGATCGGGGTTGCTCGCATAGGCAGCGGCCAGCGCGCCCTGGAGGTCGTCGGCGTGAACCGGAACCGCGGCGGTGGCCACGGCGAGTGCCGCAAGCGCAGGGCCGGCCCGCAGCCGACGTATCAGGGGCCAACGGGCCTTGAAGCGAATCATGAGAGTCAGAAGCTCCACTCCGGGCGGGCCGCGAAAGCGGCGAGCGGCGCAAAGTCGGCCTCGGCCAGAACGGTCAGTGCAAGTGCGCCCGCTGCCTTGCGGCCAAGCGCCAGCCGGGTCACGCCCCGCTCGACGACGCCGGTAACGATGCGGCCTTCAGGTGCGACCAGATCGGCCAGCGCGGCGGGCATGTCCTTGATGGCGCCATCGACCAGCACCAGCGTATGCGCACCGGCCTTGGCCCAGTCATCCGCGGTGCCAACCAGCGCCACGCTGTCGGCCAGCTTTTCAGCAAGCGCGGCGAGGTATCCGCCGGGGTTGCCGATGACGAGCACGCTGTCGTCACTGGCAGGTTCGGCGGCTGTAAGCATCTGGCCGTATGTGAGCGCGGGGGAAAGCACCGCGCCATCACCCAAGGCGACGGCGCGATCGGCATAGGCCACCGCGCGGCGCACTTCTGGCACGAAATCCTCGCGCGGGACGGCGAGGAACGCGGCGAGAATGGCCGGATCGTTGACGCCGCTCACGCGCAGCTGGCTGTCGATCATCGCGCGACGCGCAGCTTCGCTGCCGGCATCTGCCACCTTCTCGCGTTCTTCCACTACCGTCATGAAATCCCTCACTTGCGGAGCCGGACTGCAAGGCCGGGCGAACCGGCGCATTCCAGACTGAGGGCCGCAGCGTGTCCTGCGACCATATCCTTCCAAGCCCTTAGAATATCGTCTTCGGCGCGCCAAGCGCTTTGCATGACGCTGGTCGATGGCTAAATGGCAGTTCATCGATTGCGCCCAAGCGGCGCGCGGCCGAAACCAGCGGAAGGAACCGGCGATGCCAAAGGTGACAACGATGATGACCACGATCCGGGAGGAAGACCTCATCGAGAGCGTGGCCGATGCGCTGCAATACATCAGCTACTTCCACCCGATGGACTACATCCGCGCGCTGGGTGAAGCCTACAAGGCCGAACAGGGGCCTGCCGCGAAGGACGCGATCGCACAGATCCTGACCAACAGCCGCATGTGCGCCGAAGGGCACCGGCCGATCTGCCAGGACACCGGCATCGTCAACGTTTTCGTGAAGTGGGGGCAGGATTGCCGGCTGGAAAGCGACAAGAGCCTGCAGGACGTCGTCGATGAAGGCGTGCGCCGCGCTTATCTCGATCCCGACAACAAGCTGCGCGCCTCGGTGCTGGCAGACCCCGCCTTTACTCGCCGCAACACGCGCGACAACACGCCGTGCGTTCTGCATGTCGAGATGGTGAAGGGCAATACCGTGGACTTCGAGGTTTCGGCCAAGGGCGGCGGCAGCGAAAACAAGTCGAAGTTCAAGATGATGAACCCCAGCGATTCGATCGTCGACTGGGTGCTGGAAATGCTGCCGCAGATGGGCGCCGGCTGGTGCCCGCCCGGCATGCTCGGGATCGGCATCGGCGGCACGGCGGAGCATTGCATGCTGCTCGCCAAGCAGGCGCTGATGGAACCGATCGACATGGCGCAACTGAAGCTGCGCGGGCCGCAGAACGATATCGAGGCGCTGCGCATCGAGATCTTCGACAAGGTCAACGCGCTCGGCATCGGCGCGCAGGGCCTTGGCGGGCTCTCGACGATCCTCGACGTCAAGATTGTGGATGCGCCCTGCCATGCAGCGGGCAAGCCGGTGGGGATGATCCCCAATTGCGCCGCCACCCGCCACGCCCATTTCGTGCTCGATGGCTCGGGCCCCGCTTTCCTCGAAACGCCCAGGCTCGACGAATGGCCCGACGTGCACTGGACTCCCGATGCTGCGGCCAGGCGCGTCAATCTCGATACATTGACGGCGGAGGAAGTGCAGGGCTGGAAGCAGGGTGATCGCCTGCTGCTCAACGGCAAGATGCTCACCGGCCGCGATGCCGCGCACAAGCGCATTGCCGATATGCTGGCCAGGGGCGAGGAGCTGCCGGTCGATTTCAAGGGCCGCGTGATCTACTACGTCGGCCCGGTCGATCCGGTGCGCGAGGAAGTCGTCGGCCCCGCCGGCCCGACCACCGCGACGCGCATGGACAAGTTCTCCGACACGATGCTGAACCTTGGCCTGCTCGCTTCGGTCGGCAAGGCGGAGCGTGGGCCTGCCGCGACCGAATCCATTGCCCGGCACAAGTCCGCCTATCTCATGGCGGTGGGCGGCGCGGCCTATCTCGTCAGCCGTGCGATCAAGCAGTCGAAAGTCGTCTGCTTTGCCGATCTCGGCATGGAGGCGATCTACGAATTCACCGTGGAGGACATGCCGGTGACGGTCGCGGTCGATTCGACCGGGCAGAACGTGCACCAGCTCGCCCCGCTCGTGTGGAAGAAGAAGATCGCGGACGAGGGCTTGTTGCCGGCCTGATCGCGGGTACCGCCTCGAAACACTCTTTTGAGCGCGTTTCGCAGACGCCTCATCGTTCGACCAACCGCCAACCGGGTCCGACCATCCGGCTGGCGCTGGCCGGGCAGTTGGGGTTAGAAGCAGCCAAATGGCCACGCTTCCCGTTGAAAATGCCGCTGCAAGACCGCACGTGCCCGCGCGCGCCGTGTTCCTGTCTGCAGCGGCACTGTGGCTGACCTATTTCCTGCTGATCACCTTGCGCGGGATCGTCGTCGATCTGGGCGAGTTCAACGAACTGCTGTGGCGCCGCGCGGTTGTCACGCTGGCGGGTATCGCGATCACGCTGCTGGCCTGGCCGGTGCTGCGCCGGTTCGATGGGCGCAGCAATGGTGTGCGAATTGCCGCGGCGCTCGTCATCATGCTCCCGGCTGCGCTCGCGCTTGCCGCGATCAACCAGCAGTGCTTCGCGCCTGTCGAAAAGAAGCTCATCGAACGCGAAGCGCGCGCCGCGCAAGCGCAGGCCGAGGCAGCGGCCAAGGCGATCCACACCGGGATGCCGGCCGTGCCCGGCGCCGGGCCTACGGACATGCCCCTGCCGACCGTGCGGGTCCGGCATGACGTTTCGGGCAATGTGTTGATCGACGTGGCTGATCCGCCGCAGTCCCTGCCGCC
>CAZQEH010000128.1:0-4533 GCA_964592205.1 uncultured Novosphingobium sp. | reverse complement strand
AAGCGGGCTCGATACGCGCGGGGAGCAGCGCCAGGCCGATGCGGGCGTGCCGATTGCACGCGGCGATCTTGCCGCGACTGACGAAGCCATCGCCCTCACCCGCGACCGCCTTGCTGCGCTGCTCGGTGCCGGGCCGGAACGCGGCGCCTCGATTGCTCTGCCCGCCCCGCGCACGTCCCCCGTAGCGGCGCTGCCTGCCCATCTCGCGCTCGATCTGATCGGCCGCCGTGCCGATATCGTCACCGCGCGGCTGCGCGCGGAAGCGGCGGCATCGCGGATCGCGGTGGCCCGCGCCGGGTTCTATCCCAACGTCAATCTGGTCGCCTTCGCCGGCTTCCAGTCGCTGGGCCTGAGCAATCTCTTCGCCAAGGGTTCGGATATCGCGCAGGGTGGCGCGGCAGTCAGCTTGCCGATCTTCGCGGGCGGGCGGATCGAGGGCCAGTACCGCGCCGCGCGGGCGGACTACGACGAAGCTGTTGCGCAATATGATGCCGTTCTCGTCCGCGCGCTGGGAGAAGTGGCCGATGCCGCCGCCTCGCAGCGCGCGCTGGGCCAGCGGCAGGCCGAAGCCCGTGCCGCGCTGGCCGCCTCGGAAGAGGCCTACAGCATCGCGCGGCGCCGCTACGAAGGCGGGCTTTCGCCTTATCTTTCCGTGCTGACGGCGCAGGATGCCCTGCTCAAGAGCCGCCAGCTTGTCGCCGCGCTCGATGCGCGCGCGCTAACCCTCGATGTCGAGCTGATCCGCGCGCTGGGCGGCGGATATGGCCCGCAGGCGTGAGCAAGGATTCCACGATGGCTGACCGCGACCCCCAGATCATGCTTGAAGCCGCCGAGCCCCTCGCCACGGCATCGGACGCGGCTGCGAAGCGCAAGCGCGGCTTTGCCTTGCTGGGCGGCGTCGTGCTCTTCGCGGGCGTGCTCTATGGCGGCTATGCATGGCTGTTTGCGGGCCGCTACGTCGAAACCGATAATGCTTATGTCGCCGCCGAAATCGCGCCGGTAACCCCGCTCGCGGCGGGCACCGTGGTGCGCGTCGCCGCAACGGATACGATGATGGTCAGGAAGGGCGACGTGCTGGCAGAGCTCGATCCGGCCGACGCGAAGATCGCTCTGGCCGAAGCGGAAGCGGCGGTGGCGCAGGCGCTGCGCCGGGTCAACCAGACCGTCGCGACCGGTACCGCGCTTGATGCGCAGGTCCAGGCAAGCGATGCCGATATCCGCCGCAAGCAGGCGCTGGTCGGGGTCGCCTCGGCCAATCTCGCGCGGGCCCGGCTCGATCTCACCCGGCGCGAGGCGCTGGTTTCGGGCGGCGCGGTTTCGGGTGAAGAGCTTTCGAGCGCGCGCAATGCTTTCGCGTCTGCGCAAGGCCAGCTTGCCGTGGCCGAAGCCGATCTGGCGCAGGCCCGCGCCGCACGCGGTTCGGCGACCGGCCAGTCCAACGCCAACGCCGCGCTGGTCGGCGGCACCGCGCCGGCGGAAAATCCCGATGTGCTCGCCGCCAAGGCCCGGCTTGAGCGGGCGAAGCTCGATCTCGCCCGCACGGTGATCCGCGCGCCGGTCGATGGCGTTGTGACCCAGCGTACAGTGCAGGTGGGCCAGCGCGTCTCGCCCGGCGCCGTGCTGATGACGGTGGTTCCGCTCGCCGAGGCGCATGTCGATGCCAACTTCAAGGAAGGCCAGCTGCGCCGCGTGGCGCCGGGCCAGCCGGTCGAGCTGACGTCCGATCTATACGGCTCGGGCGTGGTCTACCACGGGCGCGTGGTGGGCTTTTCGGGCAGCACCGGTTCGGCGCAGGCGCTGATCCCGGCGCAGAACGCCACCGGCAACTGGATCAAGGTAGTGCAGCGCCTGCCCGTGCGCGTGGCGCTCGATCCGAAGGAGCTCAAGGACCACCCCTTGCGCGTCGGCCTTTCGATGACCGCGACGATCGATACCGGAGCGAAGTGACATGAACACCGCGCCCGCGCAGGAGGCGCGGCCACAAGGCCTGAATGGCTGGCAGCTCGTGCTGGCCGGGCTCAGCCTCGCGCTCGCCAATTTCGTGGTGGTGCTTGATATCACCATCGCCAACGTCTCGGTGCCGCATATCGCCGGGAGCCTTGCGGTCTCGCCCTCGCAGGGCACCTGGGTGATTACGTCCTATTCGGTGGCCGAGGCAATCTGCGTGCCCTTGTCGGGCTGGCTCGCTGCCCGGTTTGGCGCGGTGCGCGTGTTTCTCACGGCGATCCTGGGCTTTGCGCTCTTCTCGCTGCTCTGCGGGCTTTCACGCAGCCTCGAAGCGCTGATCCTGTTCCGCATCTTCCAGGGGCTGAGCGGCGGCCCGATCATGCCGATGTCGCAAACGCTCATGGTGCGTATCTTCCCGCCCGAGAAGGTTGGCATGGCGCTGGGCCTGTGGAGCATGACGGTGGTCGTCGCGCCGATCCTTGGCCCGATCTTCGGCGGCACGATTTCCGACGACTGGAGCTGGCACTGGATCTTCTTCATCAACCTGCCTGTCGTCGCATTCTGCAGTATCTTCGCCTTTCGCTATGTGCGTCGCTTCGAGACCCCGACGGTGCGGCGCCCGATTGATTACATCGGGCTCGCGCTGCTGGTGATCTGGGTCGGCGCGTTGCAGATCGTGCTTGACGAGGGGCGCAATGCCGATTGGTTCGCCAGCCCGTTCATCTGCACGCTCGCCGTGATCGCGGTGATCGGCTTCGCCGCCTTCCTGATCTGGGAATTGACCGACGCCAACCCGGTCGTCGATCTTTCGGTCTTCAGGCAGCGCGGGTACACCGTTGCGGTCGTGGTGCAGAGCATTGCCTATGCGGGATTCTTCTCCGCGATTGTGGTGATCCCGCTGTTTCTCCAGACCAACCTTGGCTACACGGCGACTTATGCCGGCTATGCGACGGCCTTCGTCGGCGTGCTGGCGGTGATCATGTCGCCGGTGGCGGCGGCAATGATCGCGCGCTTCGATGTGCGGTGGCTGATTACCTTCGGTGTCGCCTGGCTGGGGCTGATGTCGATGCTGCGTACTGGCTGGGTCAGCCAGATGGACTTCTTCACGATTTCGCTGCCGCAGTTCCTGCAAGGGCTCGGGATGCCGTTCTTCTTCATCGGCACGACCTCGCTGGCACTTGGTTCAGTGCGGCCCGATCAGACCGCGTCTGCAGCCGGATTGCAGAACTTCATGCGGACGCTTGCCGGCGCTTTTGCGACCTCGCTCGCGACGACATTGTGGGAGCGCGAGACCACGATGGCGCACGCCGATCTCGTTGGTATCCTGCATCCGCTACCGCAAGGCATTGGGTTAACGGCGGACCAGGGGCGCCTCATGTTGGAGCGAATCGTCCAGACCGAAAGTGTAACCCTTGCAACTAACACGATTTTCTGGGGTTGCGCCGCACTGTTCGCAGTTGCAGCGATGCTCGTCTGGCTGGCCCCGCACCCCCGCGCGGATGTCGATCTCGGCGCCACCCATTAACTCGATAAAATTCTGAAATATATAGATTAAATCAGCATGGTGCGAACCATTGTCCGCCATGGCGTACAGCACCGTGCCTTGGCCACAAAATCGTCGCGTAACAGTGACAAAGCGAATTCTATTCGAGTTTGAAGATAAATTCTTTTTATAATTCAACACCCTGTTGCAAACGTGAGCCATTGCAACATTCGCACTTTGCGCACGCACATTAGGTGTGATAGGTAACAAAACTAAGGGTCCATACGTGGATCGGGGTCCAATAATAACATTCGCTAATTACTCGTCGCCGTTGGCGAGGCGCCGCTTTATGTGGAGTAGAAACATGGCTAACCACCCCGCTGGCTTTATTGCCCGTACGATGTGCGCAATTGCTGCAGCGTCGCTGATTGCCGCCCCTGTGATGGTCTACGCCGATGCAGGCGCACCGGCCAAGCACAAGGTGCACAAGAAGAACTGGAAGAAGAAGGGTATCGCTCGCAAGGGTAAGCACCTGCGCAAGCGTTCGGCAGGCGCCCTGCCCAAGACGAAGACGGTAACGACGACCACGACGACGCCGGCTCCTCCGCCGCCGCCTCCGCCTCCGCCGCCTCCCCCGCCGCCTCCGCCGCCGGCTCCTCCGCCGCCGGCCGCCAGGATCGGTTATCACCCCAATCTCGGCTTCATCCTTGGCGCCGGCGCTCTGGGTGGTGGCATCGGCGCCATCATCGGCTCGAGCGAGGGCCGCGACAGCCCCGGCGGCTGATCGACGTCGATCAAGTGCAAACACCGGAAGCGGCCCGGCCTTCTCGAAGGCCGGGCCGTTTTCATTTGTGGCCGATGGGTATTCCCCTGGGGCTTTCCGCAGGCATGACGCGGCGATTTTTTCCGCAGCGGAGCGTTTTTAACGCTCGATTGACGCTGGGCTGGCGCCTCCGCTGACGCACGCCTCGTAGAACCGGCTCATCGGCACCGAACGGGGACTACCCCCGAGACCCAAGGGGGGACGGTGCCGAACCGGACAGGAGAGCAAAAAATGTATGACCCGCCCTGCCCATGCAAGGGTCGTTTGGTGTTGACGGTGC
>CAZQEH010000127.1:0-4663 GCA_964592205.1 uncultured Novosphingobium sp. | reverse complement strand
CACATGGCAGGCCACAAGGTTGGCCGGCGGTGACGTCAACTTTGGCGCACCACACGTATCCAACAAACTGTCGGATGCCAAAGTTGACGGCAACCGCATTTAGAGACGTATTTTCAATAAATTAGATGGACTTCAGGGCCGGTAATTCTGGCGCGCTGACATTTCGTGTCGAGCGTCCTGCCAGAAATGATGTCATCAAATTGGTCGATTCTCGGCCGGGAGGGCGAGTGATCGAGCGCAAGCCGAGCCGGTCGAAGGTTGCTTCAACCGAAGCCCTGGCAACAGGCGCGGAACTCTATCCAATTTTTCGCCAGCATATCCCACTAGAGGGGCCCCTGACGGCTTCGATGCTGGTCACGGTTTCCGAGTTGACTGGCCTGAGCGATCGGCAAGTTCGCCGCCTTGCTGCGCGTTTCCGTGCCAATCCGGTCGCGGCCAGTTTGGCACCGACACCGCGCGGACCAAGGGTGGGCAGCCACCGTATTTCAGAGCCGGTAAAGGGGGCGATTGAACGCCTGACCTGCGAAATCTTCCTGACGCGGCCGGCTCCATCTGCGGCGCTGGCCGCTCGAGAAATCCGCGGCCTGCTGATCGCGGAGGATGGGGATTTCCGGTTTGCCAACGATGAAGTGCCAAGTGAGCGGACGCTTGTCCGGCTGATCAGCGAAATCTCGGAGCCGCAGCGGGCCCGCGCGAGTATGGGCTCCAAACAGCGCAGCGCGCATGAACCGCATCCTGGCGCCTACGCCAGCAATGGTCTGCTGGACCTGGTTCAGATGGACCACACGCGCGCCGATGTGATCCTGGTCGACAGGATGCATCGCGAGGAGCTGGCGCGACCCTGGGTCACGCTGCTGATCGAGGTTTGGAGCCGCAGCATTCTCGGGTTCTACGTGAGTTTTGGGGACCCTTCGATCTTCCGCTGCGGCCGCGCGGTTGCCAACGCGTTGCTGCCCAAACAGCCACTGATCGAAGCGCTCGGCATCGATGTGACCTATCCCATGCACGGCCAATTTCGGCGGCTCCATGCCGATCATGCCGCGCCGCACCGCGCGGAGAGCTTTCGCCGGGCCTGCCTTGCCAACGGCATCGATCCCGACATTCGGCCCCGCGGACCGGCGCATTTCGGCGGCCATATCGAGAGGCTGATTGGCACGATGGTGGGCAAGATGCGGCTGCTCCCGGGCGCGACCGGCGGCAATGTAACCGCGCGCGACGGTTACGACGCAGGCAAGGCGGCGGCGATGACGCTCGAGGAGTTCGAGCGTTGGCTCCTGTTCCAGATCGCGATCTACCACAACGCCCCGCACAAGGGGCTGGGCGGCAAATGCCCGGCGCAGGCTTGGAAAGAGGCTGTTTCCGGGCACTCATCGCTGCTCCCGGTTTGCCTTGATGTGGCGCATCTCACCCGGCAGTTCCTGCCCGCGCGCGAGCGCACGGTGCAAGCCTATGGCGTGCAGATCCTGCACCGCCGTTACTGGCACCCCTTTCTGGCAGCGCGGATCGGTCAGCCGATTATCATCCATCAGGACGAGCGGACGCTGCAGGAGGTCTATGCCGAGATCGATGGGGGCTTCGTCGCCTTGCCGGTGGTCGGCAGCTACCCGGACGTAAGCGAGCCTGAGTGGGAGGCCGAACGCCGGCGCCAGCGCCGGGAATCGGCCGCTTACCAGGCCGACGGGGCCAAGGCGGCGACGGCGCGCTACGTCCAGTCAGCGCGGCGGGAGGTGCTCACGGCGCAGCAACGCACCGAGCGCAGCCGCAGCGAGCGCAAGCGCCAGGAACGCGAGGGTCTATCGCACGCTCAGCCCCCAAAAGGTCAGGCTCCAGAGACGCCAGTTTCATGGCTCGCGGTCGCCGATCTGTCCGAGGATGATTGGCTCAAATGGCGCAAATGAGCGGAAATTCGGCCTTCTGGATCGACTTCCAGGAGGCGCGGAATGCGGTCGAGACACTGGTCGATCTGGCGCACGACGAGCCCGACGAGCGGCCGCCCTGTGTCATCCTGGTCGGCCAATCGGGCATGGGCAAGACCTCGATCCTGCGCGAAGCCCAGCGGCGCATCGCGCTCGATTTTCCCGAGCCGGAGGGAGGGAACGAGGCGCGCCACGAGCCGATGCTGCGCACCGTCATCCCCTCCGGCTCGACCGCGCTGAAGATCAATCTGACGCTGCTATGGAAACAGGGCTGGCCAATCACCGGGAAGACCCACCGCATCGCCGACCTCAAAGTCGTCGAGCTGCTGCGCCGGCAGCGCACGCGGCTCGTCGGCATCGACAATGTCCATGCGATCCTCACCGCCAGCGGCCGAGCGCGCCGCGACACGCTCGACGCGTTCCGCTTCCTGATGAGCGAAGGTAACGTTCCGATGGTCGTGGCGGGCCTCGATGTCGCGGCCGACATCTTCTCCGAAGACGTCGAGCTCGCGTACCGCTCGATCATCGTGCGGCTGTCGCCGTGGCCGCCGGGCGAGGCCTCCCAGCGACTGATCCGTGTGCTCGCGCGCGGTATGAACCTCGTCGAGCCGGACCGGCTTGCCGAACCCGACATCGCGGCGTTCCTCTGGCAGCATAGCCTCGGCGTCACGGGCAATTTCAAGCGGCTGTTGCACTGGGGGCAGAAGGTCGCCCGCCGGCATGGCCGTGAACGCGTGGAATTCGCCGATATCCGCGAGGCGGCGCAGCTTTTGCCGATGCACCTGGCGCGGTGATCGACCTCGGTCTCGAGCCCGAGCCGCTGGCGTTCCGCGTGCGCCCGCAGGCCGACGAATGCTTCGATTCGTGGGTCGATCGGCTCGCCGCCGCGCATGACACCGACCGCGCCGGGCTGCTGCGCCATCTCGGGCTTGATCCCGCGCTGGCGCGCATCGATCTGGCCTGTGGTGAGGACGCGCTGGAGCCCGCGTGGCGCGCCGCTTTTGCGTGCATGGTCGAGCGGCTCGCCTGGGCCGTCCAGGCGCCCCTGGCACAGGTGCGCGCGACCTTCCTCGCCTGCGGCGCAGAGGCGGTGTTGCCGCGCCGGCAGCGCCATTACGCCTGCGCGCGGTGCTGGTACGAGGCGAGGCGCGCTGGCAAGCCGGGCATCGTTGTGCGCGAATGGATCCTGCGGGCGAGCTGGCGCTGCCGCAACCACGGTATTCCCTTGCACGACATGCGGCGGATCGCGCGCGAGGGCAGGGGGCAAGTAGCCATGACCCGGCTCGGCCAGGCGGCGCTGGCCGCCCACCGCCTTGGCTGGACACTTCGTGCGCTGCCCGGTGCGCTGCGGCGCAATGCCGCAGTGCTCATGTACCTGGCGCGACCCGATGATGAGCGCGTCTGCCGGCCGCCGTATGGCTCGTACCAAAAGCGGTTCGCGGCGAACCGCTATCACTTTGCCGGGGACCGGATCCGCCTGCTGGCGCTCGCGCATAGCAGCCGGCATCGGGCGGCGGGGCGGTTCGAGCGTCTCCTCTCCGCGCGGCTGCCCGAGCGGCCGATCAAGGGCGCCCCCGCCCCGGCGTTCGTCAAGCGGCCGCTGCGCCACCGGCGCGGGTTTGGCCCGGCGCGGCAGAGCCCGGAAGTGGATCTTGATTTCGAGAGCCTGGTCTCAGCCTATGCGGCCGTGCAGGCGCGCCGCGAAACGGCGATGGCTATCACGGCAATCTTCGCGCGCGCCAGCTCAGTAGGCGCCGGTAGTGCGGCTGACTCGCTTGGTTCGGCCGTCAGGCGGCCCTAACGATGGCGGTCTGGCGCCGCACGGGGTCAATTTGGGTAAATTTGCCCTCAGAATCCCGTAGAGCGCGTTGCCGAGGTCTCCGCACCCTTGCCTATCATAGCCTCCGTTTTTGCGCTGTAAGGGGCCTTTCTGGCGACTTAAAAATTACCACGATAAATCAAAATGTTATTGCGATCTGCGTCCAGTTTCGTCGCTGGGACGGGATTCAGAGCGCCACGCGATGTCACCGGGCCTCGCGATCAGTCGTCGTCCTCGGACTCGCCCGAGCTCCCGCCGCTGCGAGCCAGCAGCGCCTCGATGCCCGCCATCGCCGCATCGTACTCACCCAGTGCCGCCGACGAGAAAGCAAAGCCGGCAGCAGGCGCGATGACATCGGGCGGCGGACGCGCGCCGAGATCGACCGCATAGAGGCGCACGCCGGCCAAGGTGGTGCGCTCGAGCACCCCGATGTCATCCAGCGCGGCGAGCATCGCGCGGACGCCAAGCCGGGTGGCGCCGAGCAGCGTTTCGATCTGCGCCGAGCGCAGCGGTCCAAAGCCGGCCAGCAGTTCGAGCAGCGCCGGCGCGCGCGAGGTGCGGCGGCGGCCGGGCTGGAGCTCCTCGATGCGCCGGGCCCGCTGCTCCGCTTCGCCTAGCTGGTTGAACAGGTTCTGCGCGACCGCGCGCAGAGTGGTCGCCACGATGATGTGCGTCTCGCCGGGCTCAGCGTCGGGGCGCAAGGCGTCGAGGCGGATAAGGCCGGGGAAGGGGAGGGCGTGGGCGACGAGCCCGGCGGCGCGCCAGTGTTCGCCCCAGAGCATCTCGAGCGCCCAGCGTGGGCTCGGCAGCGCGGCACGCTCGACGGTCAGCCGCAGCGCGCCCAGGCTGATCGGCACGGGCGCGCGTTCGGGTGGGGCGAAGCGGATATGCCCGCCCAGCGCGCGGTGAAGTTGCGCCAGCGCGGGCA
>CAZQEH010000126.1:0-4728 GCA_964592205.1 uncultured Novosphingobium sp. | reverse complement strand
CTGACTGGCCCACTTTTAAACCGGTGGCTGGCCCCTTTTTATACCGGCGTTGACAAGCGCGACGGCACCGGCAGCTTCGGCGGCGGCAGCAAGATTCACCGACAGCGTGGTTTTGCCCGAGCCGCCCTTCTGGCTGACGATGGCGATAATGGTCATGATGATATCCTTCCCATGTTCACATGTGGACGTGTGGGATTGTGAGAGTTTGGAGGTTTGGACAGGTAGGATGCTGGATAGCTTCACCTGTCCGGTGTGATGCGCCGCTCCATGGTGGCGATCAGCTTCGCGGTGAGGTGAGCCAACGGCCCGAGCGACGGATCGATAGCCTGCTCAGGCGGCGCGATTGCCGGTGGTGCCTGCTGGGCGTTGCGCTCCGTGGCCCGGAACAGACCAGCGAGGTTCACGCCTGCCGAGCCTGCCCGCCGCACCATGCCCGCCAGACACTTTGCCGGAGAGCCCACCCGATAGCGGTGGCCAAGCGGCAGTTCGGCATTCCGGTCGATGAGCAGCACGCTGAGCGCCGCCCGTTCCCGACCGAACTGCAGGCAAGCCCGGCCCCAGGTGCTCTGGGCGATCCCAAGCCGACCGCAACTGCGCCAAGAAGCCTCGACAAGGTTTGGCCAGCTCGGCCCACCCAGCGCCTCGACGATGCCGCGATAGCTCTCGGTCGCCACTACCAGCGCCGTCGCAGGCCGAATGCGGTCGCACGGATCGCGGGCAGACACGGTACGCCTTCGTGATGAGTTTTTGTCCTGTATATTGGGTGCGCAGTTTTCTTCCGGCGCGTCGGAAGTTTTAAGTGCACGAGGTTTGGGTTCTGGCGCAGATTCGATAGCGGCAAGCATGGCGGAAAAGGCCTCGCGGATGGCGATCAGGCGGTCGATGCTGTTGATCCGCGCCGTGCGGCCATCAGGCAGGATGGTCTCAGCCCGCTCGCGCAGGTCATCATCGCCTGCCTCGCGGATGCGCTGACCCAACTGACGGATCTCAGCACGACATTGCTGGATGGCGCGGGCTTGCAACTCTAGCGCCTCGGCCTTGGCTCGCATTTCCGCAAAGCGTTCGACCAGCGGGGCCAGGTTAATACCTGCTGCCCAGACAATAGTGCCGTCCTGCCGGTCTCCGGCGCGCTCGCCGTTGATCCCGGCGTTGCGGACGATGAAACCCGCCTGCTCTAGCTCGCGCTCGGCGGAATTGATCGAGCGCGGCGTCAGCCCCAAGGCCTCGGCAAAGCGACAGGCCTGCGTCCAGACGGCGCAAATGCGCCCCGCAACATAATCCCCGTCCATGGTCTTGAGCACATAGTGCCGGACCAGCGCCACCGCTGTCGAAGACAGGCCAAAGCCGGGCCGCGCCACCTGCTCGAACATTCGCAGCAGCTCGAACCGGCCCACTCCCGCCGGCAGTCCCCTATGGGAAAGGGTGGTGCTCATGGCAGCCCTCCCCGAAAAGGACGCTTGCACGCGAGTCCGTGCAACGATAGGATTCCGCTATAGCCGCACAGCTATCGAATGAGCCGCTGCGAAGGGTTGCCGCCCTTCCAGCGGTTTTTCGTGTGGGAGTTGGGGGCCAAGGCCGACCATCCGACTCGCCACAAATCGGCAAGACACGGTCAGAAAACTTCGCTATGAACGGTCCACACGAAGCGCTTCGGCGTACAGTAAACCAGTACGTCAGAAGTCTTCGTACAAAGCTCGTACACGGCGAATTTGGAGGCCTGAAATTATCGTGTGAAAACAAACTAGTTACACGAAATTGCATTTCCCCTTCACACGGGTGGGGTCGCAGGTTCAATCCCTGCCGCGCCCACCATAAAACCAAACAGATCAGGATTTTATGGCTGGATTGAGAGAAATCTCTCCAACATTTCAATGCAGAAACTCACGGGAAATTACGGGATCAGAGTTCAAATGGATCTGCTGAAACCCAGGATTTCTGTCATTCCGATTTGGGCGGCCATGGCAGTTTCGTACAACCCTCGTACGCAAGCAAATCCGCTCTGAATTCCTAAGATGCGCCAAAAACCGCAATTTTCCTATGCCTAGTAAACCCATGGCCGATTAGAGCACGCCCGTAGACGGCTGCGCTCGAAGCGGCCTCGGCTTCGCGCTCAACGGCTTCTTCAGCGACGCGCACTATGACGCCACCCCGACGCGCCCTGCCTTCCCGAACTGGCCCCGGCGACCAGTTGCAATCTCAGCGGACAGGCGCTGGCCGATGCGCCGCGTTGGATCATCAACGCATCCGCGCGGTATCGGCATCCCGTAGGCCGCCTCGGCGACATTTCCATCGCGGCGGACTACAGCTACAAATCGAGCTACTTCGGCAATATCGACAACAGTTCCTATTCCCGTCTGGGCGATGTCGGCATCGTCAATGCGCAGCTGGGGCTGGACCTGAAACGCAGCGGCACGAGCATCCTGCCCTGGGCCATGAACCTCACGGACATCCGCTTCCTGCAAGGCTGCCCGCTGGGCGGGGTGACCATCTATGGTGCCTATTTCGGAACCATCGGCCTGCCCCGCTCGTTTGGATTGATCGTCAGCAGTCGCTTCTTCTGAAGCGGTCCGTCCCGCGTTTCAGGCCAGCCCGGCCGCCGCGATCCCGCCCAGCGCGGCAAGCTCGTCATTGTCGCTGGTATCGCCCGTAACGCCCACCGCGCCGATCACCGCGCCGTCCGCATCCTTCACCAGCACGCCGCCGGCCGCGGGCACGATCCCCGCCGGATTGAGCCCTGCCGCCGCGTTGATGAAGGTTGGCCGCTCAATCGCCATCTCGCCAATCGTGCGCGAGGAAACGCCCAGCGCGAGCGCGCCCGAGGCCTTGGCCGTCGCGATCTGCGGGCGAAGGTTCGACGAGCCATCCTCGCGCGCGAAAGCGATCATATGGCTGCCGGCATCGAGCACGGCGACGCTGATCGGCTTGAGGCCAAGCTTGCGCGCCTCGGCAAGCGCGCCGGAAACGATGGTCTGGGCCTGATCGAGCGAAATACGGGTCATGTCAGTTACTCCTGTGAAGGTGGTTGAGTGCTGAGGGTTTCGGCCCGCCGGTCGCCCAGTCGAGCAGTTCGATGGTGTGAACGACCGGCAGGCCGGAATGCCGCGCGATCTGGACCGCGCAGCCCACGTTGCCGGTGGCGATTACATCGGCCTCCAGCGCCATGAGCTGCTCGGCCTTGCGCGCGCCAAGCTGGGCGGCAAGTTCGCTCTGGAGGATGTTGTAGGTGCCCGCCGAACCGCAGCAGAGATGGGCCTCGGCGGGCAACCTTATGGCATAACCCGCCTCGGCCAGCAGCCGCTTCGGCGCTTCGGTCACCTTCTGGCCGTGCTCCAGCGAGCAAGGCGGATGATAGGCGACGGCAAGGCCGCGCGGGGTGACGGCGGGCAGGCCATGCTTCGCCAGAAACTCGCTCACATCCATCGCCAGCGCGCTCACCCGCGCGGCCTTTTGGGCATAGGCCGGATCGGCGCGGAGCATGTGGCCATAGTCCTTGATCGTCGTCCCGCAGCCCGAGGTAGTGACGATCACCGCATCAAGCCCACCCTCCTCGATCTCGCGCGTCCAGGCATCGACATTGCGCCGCGCCGCATCCAGCGAATCCGCCTCGCGCCCCATATGGTGAACCAGCGCGCCGCAGCAGCCCTCACCTCGCGCAAACACCACGTCGCAGCCCGCGCGCTCCAGCAGCCGCAAGGTTGCCGTACGCACTTCGGGGCTCAGCACCGGCTCCGCGCAGCCTTGCAGCAGCGCCACGCGCGCCCTCGCACCGGCCACGCGTACCGGGATTGCCGGAGCAGGTGCGGGCACTTTCGCGGGAGCGAGTTCGAGCATCGCCGCCAGCGGTTTCAAGGGCCCGAACCGCTTCAGCACCGGCACCAAAGGCCGCGCGAGCGGGGCCCATTCCAGCGCCAGCCGCATTCGCCCCGGATAAGGCAGCACCCATGCCAGCATCCTCCGCACCGCGCGTTCATGCCAGGGCCGCTTGTAGTGCTCGTGAATATAGGCCCGCGCATGATCGACGAGGTGCATGTAGTTCACGCCCGAAGGGCACGTCGTCATGCAGGCGAGGCACGAAAGGCAGCGGTCGACATGCCTGACCGTTTCCGGCCCGGGCTTACGGCCCTTCTCCAGCATGTCCTTGATCAGGTAGATCCGCCCGCGCGGGCTGTCGTTCTCATCGCCCAGCAGCACGTAAGTCGGGCACGTCGCGGTGCAGAACCCGCAGTGCACGCACTTGCGGATCACGCCCTCGGACGTCGCCATCGCCGGATCGGCGAGCGCTTCAGGCGGAAACCGCGTCTGCATCCGCATCCTCCGCAAACCGCCCGGTGGCAAACACACCCTTGGGATCGAACGCGCGGCGCACGCGTGCCTCCAAGGCCGCAACGCCTTTCGCGCGCGGGTGAAAAGCGGGAACGTGCGCACGCATCGCCTCGCATGCTGCAACCAGCCGCGCCTCGCCGCCAAGCTGTGCGGCAAGCTGGCGCACGATGTCATCCTCGGCATCGGTGGCGATCCAAATGCGCCCGCCGCCCCAATCCATCGCCCACTCGGCACCTGCGGGCAGCGCCGCGATCAGCGCAGGCGCCGCGCGCGGTCGGAGGTGGACATCCCAGCGCACCGCGCCCTTGAGGCCCGCCCCGGTCATCGCCTGGTGCCATAACGGTGCGGCCTCTGCCGCGTCCATTGCTTCCAGCCCGCAATGCGCCGCGAGCAGCCCCGGCAGCG
>CAZQEH010000125.1:0-4831 GCA_964592205.1 uncultured Novosphingobium sp. | reverse complement strand
CGTGAAACCTTCGATCTCGTCCTGCTGGACATGATGATGCCCGACCTCTGCGGGCTCGACGTCCTGGCGCGGATCCGCGCGAAACACGCGCCGGGCCTGCTGCCGGTCATCATGGTGACCGCGAAGAGCCAGAGCGAGGACGTCGTCGCGCTCGCCGTACCATTCCTCGGCGTCCTGATGTGGGCGGCGATCCCCGCCGTGCTTTCGGCGCTGCTGCGCACCGTGGTTTCCACGCTCGGCCGCCCGATGATCGGCACCGCGATCAACGGCCTCGCCGTCGGAGTGAACGCGCTTGGCAACTACACTTTCGTGTTCGGCCACTTCGGGGCGCCCGCGCTTGGGCTCACCGGCTCGGCCATTTCAAGCATCGTTACCGGTCTCGTCATGCTCGGCGCCTATGTCATGGTCATCCGCACCGATCGCCGCCTGCGCCGCTACCGCTTCGGCGGGCGCTGGTGGCGGCCCGATTGGACGCGCTTCGTCGACGTCATGCACATTGGCTTGCCGATCACCGCCACGATCATCGCCGAAGCCGGCATGTTCAACGGTGCCGCCTTTCTCATGGGCCGCATCGGTGAGGTCGAGCTTGCCGCGCACACCGTCGCGCTGCAGTTCGCCGCGTTCACCTTCCAGGTGCCCTTTGGCATCGCCCAGGCCGCGACGATCCGCGTCGGCCTCGCCTATGGCGCGCGCAATACCCCGGCGATCACCCGTGCCGGGCAAGTCGCGCTCGTGCTCGGCGTGGGCTTCATGGCCGCGATGGCGACGCTCATGCTCGTCTTCCCGACGCTCATCCTGCGTGCCTATATCGATCCCGCGGATCCGGCCAACGCGCGCCTCGTGGCGCTCGCCACGCAGTACATGGTGGTCGCCGCCGCGTTCCAGATTTTCGACGGCGCGCAAGCGGTTGGCGCGGCGCTGCTGCGCGGCCTGCAGGATACGCGCGTGCCGATGGGCATTGCCCTGTTCGGCTACTGGATTCCAGGTATCGGCACCGCGCTGTGGCTCGGCCTGATGACCCCGTTGCAGGGCCTCGGCGTGTGGATCGGCCTTGCCGTCGGCCTCATCGTCGTCGCCGCGCTGCTGCTGTGGCGCTGGCATCGCCGCGCCGCATTGGGACTCCTCCCCGCCTAAAAAACTTGGGCCCTGGAGGTTGACCTCCCTTCGCCCCCCACCCATATGAGCCGTGCTGGCACTCTCCCCCTGAGAGTGCCAAGCGATATTCTGCATCATGGAACAAGGGAGAAACCCATGACCTTCCGTCCGCTTCACGACCGTGTGCTCGTGCGCCGCGTCGAAGCCGAAGAAAAGACCGCCGGCGGCATCATCATTCCCGATAGCGCCAAGGAAAAGCCCGCCGAGGGCGAGATCGTGGCGATCGGTTCGGGCGCCCGCGCCGAAAACGGCACGATCACCCCGCTCGACGTCAAGGTCGGTGACCGCGTCCTGTTCGGCAAGTGGTCGGGCACCGAAGTCAAGGTTGGCGGTGAAGACCTGCTGATCATGAAGGAAGCCGACATCCTCGGCGTGATCGGCTGAACCCAGCCGGACCTTCGTTTCCAACTTCTTCTCATTCAAAGGAAATCATCATGGCTGCCAAGGACGTAAAGTTCGGCCGCGACGCTCGTGAGCGCATTCTGCGCGGCGTCGATATCCTCGCTGATGCCGTCAAGGTCACGCTGGGGCCCAAGGGCCGCAACGTCGTGATCGACAAGAGCTTCGGCGCACCCCGCATCACCAAGGACGGCGTCACCGTCGCCAAGGAAATCGAACTCAAGGACAAGTTCGAGAACATGGGCGCGCAGATGCTGCGCGAAGTGGCCTCGAAGACCAACGACCTCGCCGGTGACGGCACCACCACCGCCACCGTGCTGGCGCAGGCCATCGTGCGCGAAGGCATGACCTCGGTCGCCGCCGGCATGAACCCGATGGACCTCAAGCGCGGTATCGACCTCGCCGTCAGCAAGGTCGTCGATGATCTCAAGGCTCGCTCGACCCCGGTCAGCGGCTCGTCGGAAATCGCCCAGGTCGGCATCATCTCGGCCAATGGCGACGTCGAAGTCGGCCAGAAGATCGCCGAGGCGATGGACAAGGTCGGCAAGGAAGGCGTGATCACCGTGGAAGAGGCCAAGGGCCTCGAATTCGAACTCGATGTCGTCGAAGGCATGCAGTTCGACCGCGGCTATCTCTCGCCCTACTTCATCACGAACCCCGACAAGATGACGGTCGAGCTCGAGAGCCCCTACATCCTCATCCACGAGAAGAAGCTTTCATCGCTCCAGGCGATGCTGCCGGTGCTCGAGGCCGTGGTGCAGACGGGCCGTCCGCTCCTCATCATCGCCGAGGACATCGAGGGTGAGGCGCTCGCCACGCTCGTCGTCAACAAGCTGCGCGGCGGCCTCAAGGTCGCGGCGGTCAAGGCTCCGGGCTTCGGCGATCGCCGCAAGGCCATGCTGGGCGATATCGCCACGCTGACCGCCGGTGAAATGATCTCCGAAGACCTCGGCATCAAGCTGGAGAGCGTCACGCTCGCCATGCTCGGCCAGGCCAAGAAGGTCACCATCGACAAGGACAACACCACCATCGTCGATGGCGCCGGTTCGGCGGACGAGATCAAGGCCCGCGTCGAACAGATCCGCGCCCAGATCGAAGTCACCACCAGCGACTACGACCGCGAAAAGCTGCAGGAACGTCTTGCCAAGCTTGCTGGCGGTGTGGCCGTGATCAAGGTCGGCGGCGCTTCGGAAGTCGAAGTGAAGGAGCGCAAGGACCGCGTTGACGATGCGCTTCACGCCACCCGCGCGGCGGTCGAGGAAGGTATCGTCCCCGGCGGCGGCACGGCACTCCTTTATGCGACCAAGGCCCTTGCCGGCCTCAAGGGTGCGAACGACGACCAGACCAAGGGCATCGACATCGTGCGCCGCGCGATCATGGCACCGGTGCGTCAGATCGCCTCGAACGCCGGCCATGATGGCGCGGTCGTTTCGGGCAACCTGCTGCGCGAAGGTGACGAGACCCAGGGCTTTAACGCCGCGACCGACACCTACGAGAACCTGAAGGCCGCCGGCGTGATCGACCCGACCAAGGTCGTGCGCACCGCGCTTCAGGATGCAGCTTCGGTTGCCGGCCTCCTGATCACGACCGAAGCCGCGATCAGCGAAAAGCCCGACGACAAGCCCGCGATGCCCCCGATGGGTGGCGGCATGGGCGGCATGGGCGGCATGGACTTCTAAGTCCGACGCTCACGCAGAACAGGAAAAGGGGCCGGAGGGGAGACCTTCCGGCCCCTTTTCTTTGGCCGCTCAGGCAGGCGGTCGACAGAAAAGGAAGCGAAGACAGGCGGGCGGTGGCCCTGGTGCCTTTCCATCCCTCTATCCCCTGAGCCGACTTGATACCCCAGTGGACAGCCGCGGCCGCGCCGCTAACCTCCGTTGCCAAAGCAGAAGGGGAAGGCAGGATGCGCAAGCGGACGGTGGGATTGTTGGCAGTGGGCGCGTTGGCGCTGGCCGGGCTCGGCTGCTACGCCAGCCTCGATGCGGAAACGCGCGGGCTGCTGGCGGCTCTCCCCACCAATCGCGATGTGCTGATGTGGACGGTTCCGCAGCGCGATGCGGCTTTCCGCGCAATGGACCGCTTGCCCGTGCTCGCCGAGGCGCGCGCAATTGCACCTTCGGATCATCCGCTGCCGCTGCCTGCCGGCAGGCCGCTCGCCATACCGGGCGTCGAGGCCTACATGGCGGGCCAGCGCGCCGCCGGGCTGGTGATCGTGCAGGACGGCAGGGTGCGGTTCGAACGTTATGGCCTCGGCTTCGGGCCAAAGGGCCGCTGGACCAGTTTCTCGGTGGCAAAGTCCTTCACCTCCACGCTCGTCGGCGCGGCGATCAAGGACGGCTACATCAAGAGCCTCGATGACAAGGTCAGCCAGTATATCCCCGATCTCAGGGGTTCTGCCTATGATGATGTGAGCGTGGCGCAGCTCCTTACGATGAGTTCGGGCGTGCGCTGGAACGAGGACTATGAGGACCCGAAGTCCGACGTTGCCTCGTTCAACAATGCCGAGCCCGAGAAGGGCATGGATGCGACGGTGAGTTATATGCGGAGGCTCCCCCGCGCGCATCCGCCGGGCACCGTCTGGCACTACAACACCGGCGAGACCAATCTGATCGGGGTGCTCGTCTCCTCAGCGACCAAGAAGCCGCTCTCGCAGTATCTCGAGGAGAAGATCTGGAAGCCGGCCGGGATGGAAGCCAAGGCGACGTGGCTGCTCGGCAAGACCGGGCACGAGATCGCCGGGTGCTGCCTGCAGGCCGCGACGCGCGACTTTGCGCGGATGGGCTTGTTCGTGCTGGCCAACGGCAACGCGGCCGGCCAGCAGATCGTGCCGCCGGACTGGTTCGCCGCCGCCACGCACAAGCAGAAGGACATCGGCGAGCCGGGCAAAGGCTATGGCTATCAGTGGTGGACCTATGACGATGGTTCAGTCGCTGCGCAGGGGATCTTCGGCCAGGGCATCTTCATCGACCCCAAACGCCGGCTGGTGATCGCCAGCAACGCCGATTGGCCTCGCGCCGATGAGGGCGCGGAACCCGCCGCGCGCGAAGCATTCTACCGCAAGGTTCAGGCACTGATCGACGCGGGTGGCTGAGAACTTCCGGTCCTACAGGCGGCGCGCCGGGATAGGCTGCCAGCATGTCGAGACAGCCCGCTTTCATCCTTGCATTCCGCCGCATTCAGGCCCGCCTGAACGGGCTGCGGCGCTTGCGCTCTGGACTGTGTCAACTGGACACTTCGAAGAACCGCTTGATTTTGGGGTGATGCGCAGGCCAGCGGC
>CAZQEH010000124.1:0-5358 GCA_964592205.1 uncultured Novosphingobium sp. | reverse complement strand
TGGATTCGGAGCTCGGGTATCAGCAGGGCGCGCCGCTCGCGCCGCGCGATGAGATGGCCGACTTGATTCAGCGGCAGGAACGGCTTCTCGGTGAATTCAAGTATTGCGCGGAGCGCATCGAGCGGCTGACGCAGCCGGGGCTGCGGGCGGTGAAGGCATGATTGTCGTCATATTCACTACTCGTCGCTCCGGGCTCGCATTCAACCTCCGAAGGCTGCGGGCGGTGAAGCCATGAACCTCGCGCAGTTGGTCGATGCGGAGGCGGTTTCCTCGCGGCGGCTGGTGCTGCTGCGGTCGAACGCGGGCAGCGCCTTCCGGACGTTGCTGGAGCCGCCGCCGGTTCCCCTGGTTGTGCCGACGCGCACGCATGCGCTCGCCGACACCCATGCAACGGGCGATCCGCTGACGGGTGAGCCGGATGCGAAGCGCGAGCCGCCGCGGCTGACGGTACGGCCGCGCGCCCGTGCTGTGCCGGTGGCGCCCGCGACGCCCACCCGGGCACAACTGCGCGACGCGTTGCGGGCTCAGTTGCGTGAACAGGCGAGGGCCATACGGCTGCAGGCACGCGAGGCTGCCTGGGCCCGGCGGGAACAGGAAAAACGCGATCGCCGTGCGGCCAAGGCGCATGAGAAGGCCCTGGCGGCTCGCGCAAGACGCGAGCGAGGGAAGATCACGCCCGCAGTGCGTGCGCAGCGGCGGGAGCACGGCCTGACGCTGGAGTCGGAGATTCTGGGCCTGCTCAAGGCCGGCCCCCGAAGTGCTGGGGATTTGTGCCGCGCGATGGACGGAAACCTCGGCTCGATCTACGTGGCGCTGTCGAATCTTCGCCGCAAGGGCGCGATCATGACGACCGGGCTGCTGGGCCAGCGCGTCAATTCGCTGGCGACGCCGTCGGCCAGGCGGCTCAAGTGAGGGGAAGTTCATCCTTGCCCATGGGGGCTCCGACCGTCGAGCGATGCGGTCCTGACCTGCCTGCATTGTTCGATGGTCGGATGCCTCCGCCCTCTTCCGCGGCCACGCTCTGACGTGGCGGGCCTGGGAGGGTAAATGACAAGGACCATTGAGCGCTATCGCAAGGGCGATGCGGTAATCACGCCGTGCGGCGACAAGGCCGTGGTGCAGGCGGTGATCGGCGACTGGCTGGTGCTGAAGTACCGCGATGTGATTCCGGGCGCGGAGGCGGAGTTCACGTTGCATGCGAAGCTGGTGGCGAAATACGTGCCGGGGCTACGCCTGCCATTGCCGGTGCGGCTCGATTGCGATGGCCGGATCATTCCTGCGACCTTGCCGAGGGGCGCGCGCGCATGGCAACGATAGACCAGGTCGTCCGGCAGTTGATGGCGGCAGACATGCCGCCGCTGCCTGATGGGCATCCCGTTGCCTCGGGCAAGATCGTTCGCTATGGGCCGAAGAAGAAGGCCTGGTACGTGTTGCACGAATACCGGTCGTCACGCAACAACCGGGTGTACTACTTCGGCGCATACGGGATCTGGCGCGGTGCGGAGTCGAATTCGACCAAGTTCGAAACCGATTACGAGGGCATGGACGCGGGCGAGGCCGATCGGCTCAAGCGCTCGATGGCTGCTCAGGAGGCCGATGAGCGCGCCAAGCGCAGCACGAGAGCCGATCATGCGGCGAATCGCGCGAAGCAGCAATACGACAGCGCGCGGGCGAGCGGAGAATCGCCCTATCTGAAGCGCAAGGGCGTCGAGCCGGACAAGGGGCTGCGGTTCCTCTCCGATGGCACGCTGCTGGTGCCCATGGTGCGTTACGACGTCACCGATGATCAGATGAAGGACCCGGAGTATCGCGGGCCGAAGCGGTTGTGCGGTCTGCAGAAGATCGCGCCCGACGGCTCGAAGCTCTTCAACAGGGGGATGGCCAAGGAGGGGTGTTGCTTCCGACTGGGGCGGGAGCCCAAGGAAGGCGAGCTGCTGATCGTCGTGGAAGGCGTGGCCACGGGGTTGTCGGTGCGGCAGGCGACGGGCCGTTCGCGGCCGGTGTTCGTGGCCTTCGATGCGGGGAGCCTGGTGCCGGTGGCGCGCATTCTGCGGGCGTTGTATCCAACGTCGCCGTTCCTCTTCTGCGCTGACGATGATGCTTATCTCGAAGCGCAGCTCAATAAGCGGCTGCGTGGTGATTATGGCGTGGAGCAGCCCACGCCCGATGCGCTCTACACCGTGGGCGACGCGCCGCGCACCTATGCGATCAAGAGCGGCCCGCTGACGGTGCAGGCGGGCTGGAACGAGACGGTGAACGGGGTGCGGTTGATCAACGGTGCGGTGACCGTTGGCGAAGGCGCCAGGCAGAAGGTGCATCCCTTCGTGGTGATGAATGCGGGGCGCATGAAGGCCTTTGAAGCGGCTGCTCTTGTGCAGCAGGCCTGCGTGTGCTGGCCGGTGTTTGCGAGCCGCAAGATCACGCCGGACCCGGACGCACCGAAGCTGACCGATTTCAACGATCTCCATGCGCACGAACTACTGAGTACCGTGGAGCGGCAGCTCGAGGATGCAATCTCGATGACGCAGCGCGCCGCGGCGGGGTTGCCGGCGATGGCATCTGGCGGGAATGCCGGAGGCAAAAAGGGCGGCAAAAAATCGCAAGGGGCTGCCGCCGTGCCAGGGTTGGACGGCGGGCGCGCGGACGACGGCGGGGCCGGTGGCGACGGGGTCGAATGGAGGCAATTCTGGCACCTCGTCTCACGCTTCACGCTGATCTACCCGACGGACACCGCCTACGATCATCAGTTGGGCGATATCGTCAAGGTGGATCACATGCGCCTGAAGTTCGGTGCGCCGTATGTCTCGATGTGGCTCAACAGCAAGAAACGGCGCGATGTGGACCTGCCTGATGTGGTGTTCGACCCGACGCAGAAGGCGAAGCCGCCGCAGTTGAATCTCTTTCGCGGCATGGGCGTGGAGCCATCGCGCGAGGGTTCGTGCAAGCTGATGCTCGAGCTGCTGCACTACCTGTGCGGGGAGAACCCCGACGATACGAACACGCCGGTCACCGACTGGGTGTTGAAGTGGCTTGCCTACCCGCTGCAGCACCCGGGCGCGAAGATGCAGACGGCGCTTGTGTTCCACGGCAAGCAGGGCGCAGGCAAGAATCTGTTTTTTGGCGCGGTGAGGGATATCTACGGCGCGCATGGCGGCACGATCACGCAGCGCCAGCTTGAGGATCGGTTCAATGCCTGGCAGTCCGCGAAGCTCTTCGTGATCGCCAATGAGGTCGTGACGCGGCAGGAGATGCACCATCACGTGGGCCTGCTGAAAAACCTGATCACCGAAGGAGAGATCTTCGTCAACCGCAAGATGCGCGATGAGCGCATGGAGAAAAACCAGATGCAGCTGGTGTTCTTCTCCAACGCGCACCAGGCGATGCAGCTGGAGCCCGATGACCGGCGGTTGATGGTGATCCGCACGCCGCCTACCTTGCACGAGGCGTACTACGTGAAGGTGGCCGCGGAGGTTCGCGCCGGGGGCGCGGCAGCGCTGTACCGTTATTTGCTCGACTACCCGCTCGATGGCTTCAAGGAACATTCAAAGCCGCTGATGACGGATGCCAAGTGGGCCATGATCGAGATCAGCATGAACGGGCCGCAGCTCTTCTGGCAGGACATCCATGACAAGGAAATCGACCTGCCCTATATCCCGGGACTGGGCGAGGACGTGTATCGGTGCTTCCAGATGTGGTGCCGAAGGAAAGGCGAGAAGATGCCGGCGCGCGAGAACCGGTTCATTCCCGATTTCATGAGCATGAACGGGGTGCGCAGGAAGACGATGCGTGTGCCGGCCATTTCGCGCGGTTTCGGTGGCACGGTGGAGGTGAACCGCGATCCGGCGAAATACAAGCAGCGGCGCGTGCTGCTGATGGGCGATCTGCCGAAGACAGGCGACCTGGATGAGTGGGTGCGCGAGCAGATCATCGAGTTTCACAAGGCGGCGAATGCGTATTGCCGGGGCGAGGATCAGGAATGAGCCTTCCAGGCACGCGTCGGCGTCGGGCAGTGTTGTTGCGGAAACCATCGGCGCGTCCCGGCGCCGGTCGAGGCCTGTTCGGGTACGGGTCATGGTGTGATGGGTGGGAGCGGGTCGGCCGCTACCCCTTAACAAAAAATCCTTTGCGAAATCATCGCACTGGTGAGGGTGTTGAGGGTGTGACGGGCTGCTGCGCGCGGGCGTGCGCGCGAGCGCGTGCGTGCGTGCGTATGCGGGCGCACGCACGCACGCACGTATACGCGCGCGCGCGCAGTACCCCTCATCACCCTTCACACCCTCAACAAAAAGTTGAATACAAAGGAGAAATTTTGCTGATGGCAGCCGATTTCAGGCTCAACACCCTCACCAAGGAGACGAAATGATGGTCGTGGAGGATCGCAACCCGCCGCCGACGCTGGTGGAAAAGGTCGGCGTGGCGATGAACGCGCATAGCCTGGAGTCGAGCGTGGATTTCGAGGGGGCGGCCGATCGCCTCGGCGGGCTCGGGGCGGCGACGTTCAAGCGAGATGCAGCCGGCAAGCCGCTGATCCATGCGGAGATGGAGGTGGTGCAGCGGGATCGCGGGCGCGAGCTGCTGGCCAATCTGTGGCGGTTGAAGTACGGCGAGCAGCCGACGGTGCGCAAGCAGTGCGTGCTGCTGCTCGAGCGGATGCTGTCGGCGCGCGGCGGCCGAGGCAGGCATTGGAAGGCGGGGCGGTTGCTGACGGTGCGCTTCGTGGTGCGGGTGATCGATGAGTGGGTCAATGATGGCTGCCCGGAGTGCGGCGGCCGGTGCACCAAGGGCGGTACGCGGGCGCATTTCTCCACAGTGCGTAAGGCCTGCACCGAGTGCCACGAAACGGGCACCGTGGAGCATTGGACGCAAGCCATGCTCGACCTGCTGTTGCATGGGGATCATGACGGCCAAGTGGCGGTGCCGGTGATGAAGCCATGCCCGGCCTGTACCGGCCGGCGCTGGGTCTCAGGCACGGTCAAGGTCGGGTATGCAAGGGAACGGGCCTGTGGGGCCTGCAGCGGAAGCGGGAAGCGCCGATTGACCGACGAGGCGCTGGATAACCCACGCATGGCCGCACTCCAGATCACGAAGGCGGACTATGCCTACAAGTGGAAGCGCCGGTTCATGGAGGTGCATGGTGTTTTGAGCCGGGTCGATGAATTGCTTAAGGACGGCTTGCAATCGGAAATGAAGACGGGTAGCATCCATTCTCGCTAGGTATCGCAGCGCCGGGTCAAAGTGCGCAAACTCCTTCGGGCCGCAGAACTCAATCAAAATGGCCGCTGGACTCGATGCCCTCGCTCGCTCTGAAGAAACGCAAGCCCGCATGGTGCGCCCAGCGGGCTTTTGCATTGTGGGGCG
>CAZQEH010000123.1:0-5484 GCA_964592205.1 uncultured Novosphingobium sp. | reverse complement strand
GGCGCCAGCGTCGAGCGCGCGGTCGCCACCGGCTTCGACAGCGGCGAAGTGCTGCGCTGGAACCTGTTCAACGCCGATTTCCTCACCGCCAGCCGCGTGCGCGATGCGGTCAACGCGCGCTTCCCCGGCGCGGCCACGGTGGAGGACGGCATCACCCTCGCCATCCGGCTGCCCCAAGCCACCGACACCCGCGCCACGATGATGGCCTCGATCGAGATGATCGAGGTCCAGCCCGCCGAAACTGCCGCCAAGGTCATCGTCAACAGCCGCACCGGAACCGTCGTCATCAACAGCGCGGTGCGCCTGTCCCCCGCCGCGATCAGTCATGGCAAGCTCGTGGTGAAGATCGACGAGAAGAGCCAGGTCTCGCAGCCCGGCCCGTTCAGCCGGGGGCAGACTGCGGTCACTCCCGCCAGCCAGATCAACGTCGAGGAAAACCAGGCCCACGTCGCGCTGTTCAAGCCCGGCGCTTCGCTTTCCAGCCTTGTCGATGCGCTCAACAAGCTCGGCGTCACCCCGTCCGATCTTGTCGCCATCCTCGAAGCGCTCAAGGAAGCGGGCGCGCTGCGTGCGGAGATGGAGGTGATATGACCCCGCTCACGCCTCCGATCACGCCCCCGTTGGCCGCCGCTCCGCAGGCTCCCTCCGCCTCGGACCGCGCCGGGCTCAGGAAGGCGGCACAGGGCTTCGAGGCGATCTTCGTGCGCCAGATGCTCGCTGCCGCGCACAGCACCAGCCTTGCCGGCAAGGACGACCTGTTCGGTGGGCAGGCGGAGGGAACCTTCACCTCGATGCGCGACGAACGCTTCGCCGAAATCGCCGCGCAGAGCGGCGCATTCGGCCTTGCGAAACAGCTCGAAGCGCAATTCGCGCGCCTGCTCCCGCAGGCAAAGACGGAGTAAGCGGCCATGGCCTCCGACCTTCTCTCGATCGGCCTCTCGGGCGCCAAGGCGGCGCGCGTCGCGCTCGATGTTACCGCGCAGAACATCTCGAACGCGGCGACCGATGGCTATGTCCGGCGCAGTGTCGGCCTCACCGAAGTCGCTTCCACCGGCTACAACCAGAACGTGCGCGATGTCTCGCTTTCGGGCGTGCGGGTGGAAAAGATCGTGCGCAACGCCGATGCCTTCCGCCAGAGCGAAGTGCGCCGCACCGGCGCGGATACCGCCCGCGCCGATGCCGAAGTGAACGGCCTCGGCAATGTCGAATCCGCGCTCGAACAGTCCGGCGTCTATTCCGCGATCACCGGTTTTGAATCGGCCTTGCAGAAGCTCAAGGAAGATCCGGTCGATACCTCGCTGCGCGCCTCGGTGATCGAAGCCGGGCGCACGATGGGCGCCACCTTCCAGATTGCCTCCAAGGAAATGGACGCGGTCGGCACCGGCCTCCAGTTCGAGGCTTCGGACGGCGTCTCGCAGGTCAACCGCATCGCCGGAGAGCTTGCCCGCACCAACTTGCGCCTCGCCCGCGCCGCGGATGCAAGCTCGGACCAGACCACGCTGCTCGATCAGCGCGACAAGCTGCTCTCCGATCTCAGCCAGTACGGCGATGTGAACACGACGCTCGCGCAGGATGGCAGCGTCACCGTCACGATGGGCAGCGTCACGCCGGCCACCCCGCTCGTGAGCGGCGGCAACACCACTGCGCTGGCGATGACGACCGCGTCAGACGGCACCGTATCCTATACGCTCGGCGGCAACGCGCTTGCGCTTTCTGGCGGTGCGCTCGCCGGGCAGCAGCTCGCGCTCGGCAAGCTCGCCCAATTGCGCGGCGATCTCGATAGCCTGGCCGGCACCATCGTCACCACCGTCAATGCTGCGCAGGGCGGCGGCTCTGATCGCGATGGCAACCCCGGCGCCAATCTGCTCAGCGGCAACAGCGCCGCCACCATCGCGCTGGCCACCAGCGATCCCGCCAAGATCGCCACCGCATCTGCTGGCGCGCTGAAGAACAGCCGCGATGCCGGGAATCTCGATGCCCTGCGCAGCGCGTTGTCCGGCGCCGATCCCGCGGGCAAGATGGATGCGATCCTCTTCGATATTTCAGCCACCGTCTCGGGCCGCAAGGTCACGCGCGATGCGCTCACCACGATCTCGGACGCGGCAAAGACCGCGCTGTCCGCCCAGACCGGTGTCGATCTCGATACCGAAGGCGTCAATCTCGTGCGCTACCAGCAGGCGTTCCAGGCCTCGGGCCGGGTCATGCAGGTAGCCACGTCGATCTTCGATTCGCTGCTCCAGATCCGTTAGGCACCGCATGAGCATCTTCGCCACCAGCACCTCCGCCTTCTACGAACGCTCGACGCAGAACCTGTCGTCGCTGCGCAGCCAGGCCGAGGACTTGCAGAACCAGATCAGCTCGAACAGCAAGATCACCCGCTCGTCGGATGATCCGCTCGCCGCATCGCAGCTGCGCGCGCTGGCCCGCGCCGATGCCGTCGGCACGATCGACACGGCAGCCACCAATCGCGCGACGGTCGATCTCAACCTCACCGATACCGCGCTCAATCAGTTCGCGACTTACATCACCCGCGCGCAGGAACTTGCAACGCAGGCCGCTTCCGCGCTGCTTCCCTCGGCGCAGCGCGCCAGCATCGCCTCGGAACTGGCCCAGATCCACAACGGCCTTGTCGGCCTTGCCAACACGCGCGACAGCGCCGGCCACGCCCTGTTCGGCGGTGACAGCCCGGGCGATGCCTACCAGGTCAACCCCGCCACCGGGCAGGCCCAATACATCGGCAGCGGCAGCGCCGGGCAGCTTTCGCTGGGCGA
This sequence comes from uncultured Novosphingobium sp., assembly GCA_964592205.1. GTDB lineage: Bacteria > Pseudomonadota > Alphaproteobacteria > Sphingomonadales > Sphingomonadaceae > Novosphingobium. The sequence goes on along the minus strand of CAZQEH010000123.1, from coordinate 2,713 downwards.
TGGCCAGACTGTCAGCCGCAGCCTCACCGGCCCCGAATTCCTTTCGTTCAAGGATCCGGCAGGCAACCAGACAGATCTCCTCACGGTGATCAAGTCCTTGTCCGATGCGCTGTCTGGCGGCGCGGCGAGCACCGCTTCCACCGCGCAATCCGCGCTCGGTTCGCTGTCCAACGGGCTAGATGCGATCACCACCGCGCAAACCGTGGTCGGCTCGCGGCTCAGCTGGATCGATCTTTCGGCCGAGCGCCAGCAAGCGATGAGCGAGGCTCGCTCCTCACAGCAGCAGGATATCGGCGCGCCCGAACTCGGCTCCGCGCTCGCGCGCCTGCAAGAGCTCTCCACCGTGCTCCAGGCGAGCCAGGCCAGCTTTTCGAAGCTCGCCAATCTCTCGCTGTTCGAATTCCTGCACTGACCCGACCGGGATAAATCTCACCATGTATGCTGCCATCGGTATCGTCATTCTTCTCGTCATGGTGTTCGGCGGGTTCGCCATCACCGGCGGCGCGCTCGGCCCGGTCATGGAGGCCATCCCGCACGAAATGCTGATCATCGGCGGCGCGGCGCTCGGTGCCGTGGTGGCAGGCAATTCGCTTCACGAACTGAAAGCCATTGGCGGCGGGCTCGGCAAGGTCTTCAAGGGGCCCAAGCACTCCAAGCAGGATCACGTCGATGCCATCGTGCTCTGCACGCGGCTGATGAAAATCCTCAGGAGCGATGGCCCGGTCGCGCTCGAAAGCCACGTGACCGATCCGGCCAATTCGCCGATCTTCGCCGAATTTCCCAAGATCCTCGCCAACAAGCCACTCGTCGGGCTGATCTGCGATACGCTTACGCTGATCGTCGTGTCCTCCGGCACGCTCGAAGTCCACGCCGTGGAGGACGTGATGGACCACGCGATGAAAACGCACTTCCACGAAATGAGCGAACCCCAGCACGCACTGCAGAACCTCGCCGATGCGCTGCCCGCACTCGGCATCGTCGCCGCCGTGCTCGGCGTGGTGAAGACCATGGGCTCGATTGACAAGCCGCCCTCGATCCTCGGCGCGATGATCGGCTCGGCGCTTGTCGGCACGTTCATGGGCGTGCTGCTCGCCTATGGCATCGTGGCGCCCCTGGCGGGTCGGCTCAAGCAAGTGCTCGATCAGGACGAGATGATCTTCCAGGCGGTCAAGCAGGTGATCATCGCCAGCCTCCACGGCTGGCCCCAGCCCCTCGTTGTCGAAAGCGCGCGCTCCGGCCTTGGCCATTCTTTCCGCCCCGGCCTCTCGGAACTGCTCGACGCATTGCGCGGCCGGTAGCCCATGGCCAAGGCTCCCAAGGGCAAGAACGAACCCGTCCGCCCGATCATCGTCAAGAAAGTCACCGTCGTCGCTGGCGGCCACCACGGCGGCGCGTGGAAGGTCGCCTATGCGGATTTCGTGACCGCGATGATGGCCTTCTTCCTGCTCATGTGGCTGCTCGGCGCCACCACCGAAAAGCAGCGCAAGGGCATTGCCGATTACTTCACGCCCACCTTGGTCAAGACGAGGGAAGGCAGCGCCGGCTCCTACGGCCTCCTCGGCGGCTCCTCGCTCACCGATACCGACAGCTACCAGTACCGCGCCGGGCAGACCGGCACCAAAACGCTGACGATCCCGCGCGACGCGACCGGCGGCCCGAAGGACGGCGGCACCAAAGCCAAGCGCACCGCCAGCCTGCAGCAGCGGCTCCAGCAGAAGCTGGCCGCGAGCGCGACCTTGCGCAAGCTCGCGCATCAGGTTCACATCTCGCAGACGCCCGAGGGCATCCGGCTCGATCTGATGGACGATGCCAAGTTCTCGATGTTCCGCCTCGGCACCACGCTCCTCACTCCCGAAGCCGCCGAACTCGTCCGCGCCATCGGTCAGGCGATTGCCCCCGATGCCTCCGGCCTCACCGTGCGCGGCCACACCGATGCGCTGCAGTGGAAACCGGGAGATCCCGCCAACAACTGGTCATTGAGCGCCGGCCGCGCCGAAACCACGCGCCAGGCTCTGATGAAAAGCGGCGTTGCCGAAGCCCGCTTCCGCCGCATCGAAGGCGTTGCCGATCAGGAACCGCTGATCGCAGGCAGCCCCACCGACCCGCGCAATCGCCGCATGAGCATCCTGCTGATGGACTGAACTTCCTCACCGACATCGGGTGGGGGACAATCCGCAGGACTGTGATGAGGCAGGGATGGCAGCCACGCCAGTTCAGGACAAGAGCGGCAATTCCGAAGACGCGCACTTGCGGACGCTCGAGTTCAAGCTAGTTTTGGCAAATGAGTGACAGATTTGATCGACTATTCAGCCGCGCGGAAGCGATTTTGGACGGCAGGTCAATTGGCCTTGGGATGCCGATTTTGCAAACACTCGCTCACCGACGCTATGGGCCTGCAATGTTGAGCCTTGCTGCACGCAAAACTGAGACCGGAAAGAGAGCGAGCCTTGGGCGTATCAATGACGCGGCAAGCCCCGCCGGTTTGATGTATCAGGCTTTCCGTCGGGGTGAAGTCAACGCTGCCCAGAATTTCGCTCTCACACTCTTCTATGTTGGCGATCTTGCGGGATATCGTCACTGGTTGCGGCGTGCTGCCAAAGGCGGAGACGAAGATGCTGCCAGAGAGTTGAACAGATTTGAGATCCGCCAACCGTATCCACTAGGTTCAGGACTCATTGATCAAAGCCAGTAGCAGCATGTTGCGGCGATGGAG
>CAZQEH010000122.1:0-5742 GCA_964592205.1 uncultured Novosphingobium sp. | reverse complement strand
TAATTAACGAGCGCATTCGGTTCCTGACGGGTGCACAGGCCCACGGTGCCGGTTCGTTGGAGCATGTTGCAAACTCGCCACACAATTGCGACGTTTTGCTACAAGTGTGCAGAACCTCCTTCCATGAACCCGGCTAAATCTCCCAGTAAGCCTCATCGTTCCTCGTAGATCGAATGTCATCTTCCATGCCCGGCGCAGAATGGGCGAGAGACAGTTTCGATAGAGGGGCTTCTTCCGGTGGCCTTGGGGATCGAGGCCACCCATTGAAGGGACTGGACACGTGAAGACCAACAACAACGCCGCCCTGAAGGCGGGTGCCGCGCCTTTCGCCCTCGCACTTGCGCTCGCCACCGCGCCTGCCTTCGCGCAGCAAGCCGCTCCGCAGGCTGATGCCGCAACCGAGACGAACGAGCCTACCGCGATCGTCGTGACCGGCAGCCTTATCCGTAACCCCAACCTTGTGCAGGCCACCCCGGTCAACGTGACCACGGCCGACCAGATTGCCCTCAAGCAGTCGAACACCGCCGAAGAAGTTCTGCGTGATGTTCCCGGCATCGTCGCCAACATCGGTTCGGCGGTGAACAACGGTAACGGCGGTTCGTCCTACGTCGACCTTCGCGGTCTCGGTTCGAACCGGAACATCGTTCTGCTCGATGGCCAGCGCATCGTCCCGGCCGACCTTCAGGGCCGCGTCGACCTCAACAACGTTCCGCTCGCCCTCGTCAGCCGCGTTGACGCGCTGACCGGCGCTGCCGTGACGACCTATGGTGCAGACGCCATCACCGGTGTCGTGAACTTCGTCACCAAGAAGGACTTCTCGGGCATCGACCTGGCGGTCTCGAACCAGATCACCCAGAAGGGTGACGGCAACTATTTCCGCGCGGACGTGACCACCGGCGTCAACTTCGACGACGGCAAGGGCAACGCCGTGCTCAGCCTGGGCTACCAGAACTCGAACCCGGTTTATCAGGGCGCGCGCGATTTCTCGAACTTCCTGATCGACAGCTTCTCGGGCACCGCCGGCGGTTCGGGCACGACCTTCCCGTCGCGCTTCACCGGCACGCGTCCGATTGTCGGCGGCGTGGTCAGCACGACCCCGGCGCTGACCCAGACCGGCGTGACCGCTGACGGCACGCCGATCCTCGCTAAGGTTGATGGCGGTGCCGCCAACGGTGGTACGCGCCAGATCAACGCGGCCGGTCAGGCAGTCGGGACGTATCAGTTCTTCAACTTCAACCCGTACAACATCTTCCAGACCCCGTTCCGCCGCTACAACATCTTCGCCCAGGCGAACTACCATGCCTCGGATGCGGTCGAGATCTACACGCGCGGCATGTTCGTGAAGAACACCGTCCGCACGATCATTGCGCCGTCGGGCTCGTTCAACAGCCCGGTGACGATCAACCTCAACAACCCGTTCCTGCCTTCGGCGCTGCGCAACCAGTTCTGCGCGTTCAACGTGGCTGACGTCGTGAACGGCGTGGATGCGGCCGGCAAGGCGGTCTCAGGCCAGGCAACCTACACCCCGCGCCTCTCGCAGGCCGCGTGCGATGCCGCCGCCACCGCGACCGGTCGTACCGATCCGAACTACCGCGAAGTCACGGTCAACCTCGGTCGCCGTGCGATCGAAGCTGGCCCGCGCGTCAGCGAATACACCTCGACCGTGTTCGACTACCGCCTCGGTGCTCGCGGCGCCCTGACCTCGACGATCGACTGGGACGTCAGCGGCTCCTACGGCGAATCGGACAAGATTCAGTCGATTCAGGGTTACACTCTGCAGTCGCGCTTCCGGCAGGGCCTGCTGGTTGACGGCAGTGCCGCTAACCCGGTCTGCCAGAACGCTGACAACGGCTGCGTTCCGGTCAATGTGTTCAGCACGACCGGTTTCAGCAAGGATGCTGCCAAGTTCCTGAGCCAGGACAGCACCACCACCGTCCGCACCAGCCTGCTTCAGGTGCGCGGTGTGCTTTCGGGTGATGTCGGTTACACCCTGCCCACCGCCGCCGAGCCGATCGGCTTCGCGCTTGGTGCCGAGTATCGCAAGTATACCGCGCAGCAGGCTTCGGACCTGCTGTCGAAGACGCCGGGTGAACTTGGTGGCGCCGGCGGTGCAGCTCCGGACATCAACGGTGGCTACAGCGTCTGGGAAGGCTACGGCGAACTTATCGCTCCGCTCATTGCCGACAAGCCGTTCTTCAAGAGCCTGACCGCCGAAGGCGGCGTGCGCTACTCGAAGTACAAGATCCGCAACGGTAGCACCAACGAGACCTGGACGTACAAGTTCGGTGGCAGCTGGGAGCCGGTGGACGACATCAAGGTTCGCGGTAACTACGCCCGCGCGGTTCGTGCGCCCAACATCTCTGAACTGTTCACGCCGCTCACCACCGGCCTGACCAACCTGGCGACCGATCCCTGCGCCGGCCCGGCTCCGACCACCAACGCCAACCTGCGTGCGATCTGTATTGCTCAGGGCGCTCCGGCCGGCACCATCGGCTCGATCGACAACCCGACCGCTGCGCAGGCGAACCTGACCAACGGCGGCAATCTGCTGCTGAAGCCGGAGAAGGCCACCACCTTCACCGTCGGTGCGGTCATTCAGCCCAAGGCCGTTCCGGGCCTCGCGCTGTCGGTCGACTACTACAGCATCAAGGTCACGGACGTGATCGGTGCGCCGCTGCCCGGCGACCTTGTCGCCGCCTGCTTCGGTAACGTCACCGCCGCCAGCGCGTCCGACCCGGCCTGCACCGTCATCCGCCGCAACCCGGCGACTGGCGGTCTCGACGGTGACCCGGCCGATACGGCTGGTCTGTACGCTCCGCTCAGCAACCTGGGCAAGCTGAAGACCAAGGGTCTCGACGTGATCCTGACCTATGGCCACACCTTCGGTGCGGTGAAGTGGGCGGCGAACGTCAACGCCAACTTCACGTTCACCTCGAAGTACCAGGCTACTTCGTCGTCGATTGATCGTGAATGCGTCGGCTACTACTCGGTCAACTGCTCGTTCACCGGCTCGCTGCAGGCGCGTCACCAGTTCTCGGTGCGCAACACCTTCAGCCTCAAGGGCATGGACCTCTCGGTCCTGTGGCGCCACACCTCGAGCTTCAAGCAGGAGCCGCAGGATGTGATCGACAACGCCGCCGCGTTCAACGGGACCATTCCGGACGGTAGCGGCGCGCTCAGCGGCCAGAAGGTCGATTTCGGCAAGATCCCGTCGTACAACATCTTCGACGTGACGACCCGGTTCAACGTGGACAAGGTGACCTTCACCTTCACCGTGCAGAACCTGTTCGACAAGGCGGCGCCGATCGTCGGTGGTTCGATCGGCTCGACCTCGTACAACAGCGGCAACACCTACCCGTCGACCTACGACGCGCTGGGCCGTCGCTTTGCGGTTGGCGCACAGGTCAAGTTCTGATCTGACCGGATCGCGAACTCAAAGAGGGGGGCGGGCAGCGATGTCCGCCCCTTTTTTGTGTCCTCCAGCGGCAGGAGTTGACCTCGCCGCGAGCGCAGCCGATGGCAAAGCGATGTCCGACGATCTTGAAACCGCTGCCCGGGCCGCCGCAGCTGCGCTCGAAGCAGGCCGCGGCAGTGCAGCGGATTGCACCACGCTGGCGTGGTATCGCGCCGCGTCCGGCGACCAAGGCGGCGCTGCCGCCCTGTTCGAGCGCGCGCTCAAGATGAACCCGCGCGAGGTGGAGGCCATGGTCGGCCTCGCCGGTCTGCACCGGACTGCGGGCCGCTTGCGCGATGCCGCGCTTGCTTGTGATGCCGCGCTCGCCATCGCGCCGGACTATGCCGAGGCGTGGCTTGAACGGGCCTATGCAATGGCGGCCGGCGGGGTGATGACCGAGGCGCGGCGCTGCTACGATGAAGTCCTCGCCCGGGCGCCGGTGCATGGCGGGCTCCGGGCGGCTGCCCATGCGGGAATTGCCACGATCGCTGCGCGCGATGGTGAGGCCGAGGCCGGACGCCGCCATGCTCGTGCCGCGCTGGCGATCGATGCGGGCCATACCGGAGCCATCGCCGCGCTGGCGACAATCGAGATCGAAGCTGGCAATGCGCAGGCCGCGCGCGACCTTGTGGAGCCAGCCCTCGCCCGCATGTCGGCCCCCGCGCCCGAACGCGTGGAGCTGCTCCACGCACTCGGCGATGCCTGCAACCGCCTGCGCGATCACGGCGCGGCTTTCGCGGCCTATGCCCGCGCCAAGCAGGACTTCGCGGAAATCCAGGCCGCCACTTTCGCAGGACGGCCGCCGCACCGGGAGTTCATCGAAGGCGTGGCGCAGGGCCTCGCCGCGATGGATATTTCCAGTTGGCCCGGCGCCGCGCCGGCGGGCCCAGCCGCGCATATCTTTGTGCTCGGCTATCCGCGCAGCGGCAACACACTGCTCGAGAATGTGCTTGCCTCGCTTCCCGGCGCGTCCGCGATCGAGGAAATGCCAACGCTGCGCGAAGCGGACATGGCCTTTCTCGCCGAACCCGGCGGACTGGCAGAGTTTGCCCGCCTCGATGAAGCGGCGCTCGCGCCCTACCGCACGGCGTACTGGCAGCGTGCAGGCCAGGCGCTGGGACGCGATCCGGCGGGCGGCACTCTCGTCGATATGGACCCCCTGAAGGCTATCCGCCTGCCGCTGATTGCACGGCTGTTTCCCGCCGCAAGAGTGCTGCTGGTTCGCCGCGATCCGCGCGATGTGGTGTGGAGCTGCTTTCGGACCAGCTTCGCGTTGAGCAATGCGGCGATGGATTTCTCCACGCTCGAAGGGGCCGCGCGGCACTACGATGCCCTGATGCGGCTGACCGAAGCAGCGCTCGCCAGATTGCCAATGGCCGTGCTCGAAGTGCCCTATCACCGCATGGTGCAGGATTTTGACGCCATGACGCACGAGATCTGCCGCTTTGCCGGCCTCGAGTGGACCGAGGATCTCAGGCGCTTTGACCGCACCGCCCGCGCGCGGGGCGTTTCGACGGCCAGTGCAAGGCAGGTTCGGCGCGGCCTGTTCGATGGCACCCGGCAATGGGAGCCCTATGCCGAATATCTCGAGCTGGTCATGCCGATTCTCCAGCCGTGGATCGAGAAGCTGGGTTACGCGTCCTGAAGCAAGGCGTTGGGCGCATCCATGGCGATCCCGGCCTGCTGCGCAACCTGCACCGCCCAGGCGTGCACCACCGCGATTTCGTCGGCATGGGCTGCGCGGGCTGCGGCATATTCGTCGCGGCGCTGATCGGGGGTGAAAGCGGCCCCGGATTTGGAATGCCGTGTGAAGGCAGGCCCCGCCGCGATCCGATCGATGGCCGCGGGTTCAAGCACCAGGCCATAGTGCGCGGCCGCGGCTCCGATCACCCGCACCGGATCGCCGGTCAGCTGTTCGGAGGTCACCGTGCGCAGCCGCGTCGGTCCGATTCTGCGCGCAAGGGCGGCAAACAGCCGGTGCTGCGCCAGCCAGCCGGTCGCGGCAACTTGCAGGTCGCTTTGGCGGAACACGTCTTCGGGCGTGATACCGAGCGGCTCGACGATCCCAGCCCCGAGATAGCCGGTCAGCAGCTCACGAACCCACAGTCGGCACGGCAGACCCTTGCGGACAACGGATACCAGGAAGGTTTCGAGCGGGGCGTAGAGGAACAGGGCGCGCGCATCGGGTGCGAGCGCGAGCAGCAGTTCGGCAAAGGGATTGAGCAGGTTGGACGGTTTGATCACCACGCCCTCCCCCGGTGCGAAGGGCCGCGCAAGCAGGCGAAGGG
>CAZQEH010000121.1:0-5804 GCA_964592205.1 uncultured Novosphingobium sp. | reverse complement strand
GATTGCGCCGGCGCGGTTCCGCGTCAGCGGCGAGGCCGGCCGCAGCTACGCCGTCAGCGCGCCAACCGCGATTACCGCGACCGGGACATTGACCTCCGGTGGCAGCGCACCTGCGCTCGCGATCGACACGCTGAGCGTGCATCTGGCGAGCCACGCCGGGACTGGATCCAGCATCGGCCAGCTCGATGAAAAGGGCGAGGATAGCATCGGCGTCGGCGGCCGGCTCAACGTGCCTGCCGGCACGGCCGCTGCGCATTACCGCGCGACGCTGACGATCACGGTCACCTATAGCTGATCGCTTGCGGAAGACCGCGCTTGCGCCTCTTTCCGAGGCCCTTACCTTTCATTAACCATATATACTTAGGAATTATGCGTATGAGGACGCCGGGGAATGCCGGCCCCTCAAGCCTCGCCGCAGCTTTGGGCCGGGGCAAAGGGACCAGGAGCTTAACCGGTGAACAGATTTCTTCCCGCAGCGCTGATCGCGCTTGCCACTGCGGCCCCGGCCTTTGCGGGATCGGGCAATACGTCGACAGCAACCGGCACGGCAACCGCGACAATCGTCGCGCCGATCGTGCTGACCCACCCCGCCAGCGCCAGCCTCAATTTCGGCCGCTTTACCCGCGGCACCGGCGGTACGGTGACAGTATCGGCCACCGGCACCGGCTCGGTGGGCAGCGATGTCACGTTCGTTCCGGGTTCGACCACTGCGGCGGACAGCTTCACGGTCGCGGGCGATGCCAACCGCGCCTACTCGATCGCGACAACCGGCGGGAATGTCAGCTCGGGCGGTACGAATCTTGCCTTCACCACCACACCCTCGGCCGTGACCGGTTCGCTCAGCGGCGCAGGGACCGGCAGCTTCACCGTTGGCGGCACTCTCACGGTGACCAACGCGGCGCCGACCGGCGCCTATAGCGGCACCTATTCGGCGACTGTCGCCTACAACTGACCGAGGCGCAGCGGCATCCGGGGGATGCAGGTAAAGCGCGCTCCAAGGTTACCAGGACGTCCACTTTTTTAACCAGGCGGCACGCGGGTGCGTGACCGCCTGGCACGCATTGCGTGGCAGCGATCTAAGTTAAAAAGCTGTTTTTTCAAAATGATGGAAGAAACCGAAAAATCACGGTTTCGAGTCGACGCGGGAAAATCTTTTCAAATGGTTTCCGCCGGCAAACGCTTTGTTAACCACATTTGCTTAGGACATTTACCTATCGGAGCACCGGAAAGCGGGGCTCCGATGAAACGGCGTTTACCAGCTCCAAGACCGGGACGTTGCGGGGCAAACAGCATTCAGGAGCATACGACGTGAAGAAGATCATTCTCGCATCCACCCTTGGAACTCTTGGCGTTCTGGCAATGGCGACCCCCGCCTTCGCCGGCTCGGGCAACACCTCCACCGCCACCGGTACCGCGACTGCAACGATCGTTGCGCCGATCGTGCTGACCCACCCGGCGGCTGCCAGCCTCAGCTTCGGCCGCTTCACCACTGGCACCGGCGGCTCCGTGACCGTCACCGCCGCTGGCGTTGGCTCGGTCGGCAGCGACGTGACGTTCGTGCCCGGCTCGACCAATTCGGCCGACCAGTTCACCGTCGCCGGTGATGCCAGCCGCTCGTTCTCAATCTCGACCACCGGTGGCAACGTGACCTCGGGCGCGACCAACCTCGCCTTCACCACCACGCCTTCGGCTGCGACTGCTTCGCTCAGCACGACCGGTACGGCCAGCTTCACCGTCGGCGGTACGCTGACCGTGACCGGCACGGCGCCTGCAGGGTCCTACACGGGCACCTACTCCGCCACCGTGACCTACAACTGAGCCCGGGATTGCGCCGGCTGCCGTCCCTCAAGGCGGCAGCCGGGCTCTCGCTGCAGTAACCACGGCAAGGCCTGGCCATGACCCTTCGTTTCCGATTTCTGCTGACCGCACTGGTCGTGCTCGCGGTGCCGCTCCCGGCGCTCGCGGCGCCGGGTGGTACGGCAACGATGACCGGATCGGCTAGCGCCACGATCATCACCCCGATCAGCATCGTCGCCACAGCACCCCTGCGCTTTGGCGTGATGGCTCAGCCCACTGCGGCGGGCACGATAACCGTGAGCACGGCAGGCGCAGTTTCAACGAGCGGCGGGATGGTGGGCAATACCGCCATCGCCCAGGGCAGTTCGGGCCCGCAGGCCGGCAAATTCCGCGTGAGCGGAGAGCCTGGCCGCCAGTTCTTCGTCACGCTGCCGGCAGCGGCAACTGTTACCCGCAGCGGCGGCTCGATGACGATCACGCTTTTCACCGTCGGCGCGCTGACCGGATCGCCTGTAGGCACGCTGGACATCGCAGTGGGCGGAACGCTTGCCGTTGGCGCCGCGCAGCCCATCGGCACCTACAACGGCACCTACCAGATCACCGCTTCCTACAACTGACCGAAGCGCTTTGCGGTGCATCGCAGCACCGCCTTCCCACCGCCGGCGCCGCATTGGCAGCGGGCTATTTTGCGCGCTCTGCACCGCCAAAAGGGCCATTCAGGCGATTGTGATACGCAGAAATCACCTGTGGCAAAAAAATTTTCTCAATTTTTTCCGCAACCTGAGCAACAGAACGAGCGCCTTTTGCAGGCAGCAAACACGCATCGCAAAATGCAGATATTCGCATTTCGCGCGTTACTTGTATGGTTAATTGCGAATAAAGACATATTACCGACTGGTTTCCGTTCCCAATTTGGGACATCCGTTAAGTAAAAAGTCACATAACTACCCATTAACTCGCCCCGAATACGCAGATTTACGTACCGAGCAACGGCGATTCAGCCCGAGTCCGCAGTACTGCAGTTTTGTTGTCGCGTCGCAGCCCAGGGGGGAGGCGCCTCGACCACCATTCGGGAGCATACACGTGAAGAAGATCATTCTCGCTTCGGCCATCGCCCTTGTATCGATTGGCGTTTCGGCCTCGCCGGCGTTCGCGGCTTCGGGCAACACCTCCAGCGCCAGCGGCAGCGCGACCGCCACTGTCGTTCAGCCCATCGTGCTGACCCACACTTCGGGCGCGGCCCTTGGCTTCGGCCGCTTCACTACCGGCACCGGCGGTTCGGTCATCGTCTCGTCGGCGGGCGTGGGCTCGGTCAGCGGCGACGTCGCGTTCGTGCCCGGCTCGACCAACTCGGCCGACGGCTTCACCGTCACGGGTGATGGCGGTCGTTCATTCTCGATCAGCACCGGTTCGGGTTCCGTCACCGACGGCACCACCTCGATCGGCTTCACCACTGCAGCTTCGGCCGCGACCGGCACGCTGAGCGTGGGCGGCACGGCCAGCTTCTCGGTCGGCGGTGAACTGACGCTCGCCGGCACCGAAGCGGCTGGCGCTTATGCCGGCACCTACTCGGCGACTGTCACCTACAACTGATCGCACGAATCCTCCGGGAGCTGCCCGTAGTGGTCGGCTCCCGGCATGTGCACTCCCTTACCCGGAAACCCCTGATGTCTTCGCCTCCGCGATTCCCGTTCGGAATAGCGGCCATGGCCTGCGCCCTGGCAGCTTTCTCCGGCACTGCATTCGCAGCCCCGAGCAGCTCGACCGTGAGCGGCGCGGCGCAGGCGGTCATCCTCACGCCGCTCACGATCGCGCCAGTGGATGCGCTGCGGTTCGGGCAAATGACCCGTCCGACAGCGGCGGGAACCGTGGTCATGTCGCCTTCGGGCACGATCACCACGACGGGCGGCGTGCTTACCAGCACAGCCATCGCCCAGACTGCGCCGCGCGGGCCGGGAACCTTTGCCGTGGTCGGTGAAGCGGGCCGCGCCTTCAGTGTCGATCTGCCGACCGTAGCCATCCTGCGCCAGGGATCGCGCAACATGCGGCTGAGCGCTTTTCGCAGTAACTGGACCGCAGGCGCCGTGTTCAGCGCCTCGCGCACATTTGCCCTCTCGGTCGGCGCAACGCTCAATGTCGGGGCGAACCAGACCATCGGCACCTATTCCGGCACCTACACCGTAACTGTGACTTATCAGTAGTCCGCGATTGCCAGCGAATCAGGGATTCCCCATAAGGGTATTAACCTATTTCGCTGACACGGGACGTACCACTTGCACATCATCGGACCTCGCGGCCTTGCGGCAACGCTGAAGACTGCTGCGCTTGGCTCAAGTCTCGTTCTAGCGTTATCATCAAGTGCTTTGGCGCAGGCTTCTGGCCAGGCCGAGGTGCCCGCCGATGCACCACCGGCGCCTGCTGCGCTGCCCGCCGGCGCGGTGGGCGGCATGGGCGATATCAACCTTTTTCCCAAGCGCGTTGTAATCGATGACCGCACCCGCATCGCCAGTGTCGGGCTTTACAACCGCGCCGCAGCGGCGGGCGAGTACGAAATCACCGTTTCCGACATGGCAATGCAGCGCGATGGGCGGCTCGTCGATCTGGCCGCGGTGCAGGATGCAGCGGCGCGCGATGCCGTGCATGCGGCGAGCGGTTTCCTGCGCTGGTCACCGCGCCATGTCGCGCTGCCGGCAAGCGAAGCGCAGATGGTGCGGATCATGGCGCGGGTGCCGCCAGACCTGCCGCCGGGGGAATACCGCTCGCACTTCACCGTCGTCTCGGTTCCGCCAGAAACCGGCGGGACCAGCATCGACGAGGCTGCGGGTGCAGAGACCGGCGGCGGCATCGGCGTGCGCATCGTGCCCCGCTTTGGCATCTCGATCCCGGTGATCGTGCGCGTGGGCGAGACGACGCTGACGGCGGGCCTCAAGGATCTGAAGCTGAACGCACCGCCCGGCGGGCAGGCAACACTTGCGCTCACCATCACGCGCGAGGGCACGCGGTCCGCTTTCGGCGATATCGTGATCACCGCCACCGGTGCCAGGAAGCCGGTGGCCGAGATCAAGGGTATCGGCGTCTACACCGAGATTCCCGAACGCGCGGTGCAAGTGCTGATTGATCCGGCAACCGAGGTCCGCTTTCTGGCCAAGGGCGCGCGCTGGACGGTGAGCTACGTGGATGACGATATGTCACCCGGCAAAGTGCTCGCGCGGCAGGAATTCATCGTGCCGTGAAGCGTCGCGGGGGGGGCCAGCAACGCGGATCCTCCAGTTCGCTGCGGGTCGTGCTGGGCGCTACGCTCGCGCTCGCGGGTGATACCGCGCGCCGTGAGTTGACGCCGCCCGAGGGCCCCGCACCCGATCCCCCGCGCGAGGCGAAGAAGGCGCGCCGCCCCGGAAAGCTCCCTGAACCGCGCTTTGCCGCAGCCGTTTCGCCCGCGTTCGAAGCCGCGCCCGCACGCAAGGCAGCCGCCTCGCGAAAGAAGCAGCCAGCAGCGGAGGCTGCGACTGCCCTTCCCGCCATCACCCTGGCCATAGCCAAAGCCGAGCCGCCACCCGCACCGGAAAGCGTGCTTTCCGAGGCGTTTCGGCAGGGGATTGCGCCAGAGCCCGTCATAACGCCGGCCCTGGCGCCCAAAGCCTTGGCCGAAGCGCCGCCCGCGCCTGCGGACGTAGAACCTGCCGCACCCGCGCAAGCGGAACCAGCAGCGACTGCTGCGCTGGCTGCGGCTGAGCCGCTTCCGGCACCGGCATTCGGCCCGCCGCCACCGGTGCCTGCCCCGCCCACTCCGCCGCCGCCGCTCGCAAAGGTGCCTGAAACCAGCGCCGCACCGGCTTCTGCTACCCCGCTGCCGGAGCCGGTCCAGCCGCAGCAGTCCGCACCTGCGGAGACAAAGGCAGCTGAGCTGGTGGCCGCGGATTTGCCGCAGCTTTCGCCGCCTGAAGCTGAAGCCGATCGTCCCGCACCGCCCAAGCTCACTGCCGCCCCGCCCCCGGTCGCGCCGACAG
>CAZQEH010000120.1:0-5847 GCA_964592205.1 uncultured Novosphingobium sp. | reverse complement strand
GCAGCACTTCGCCGCTGTCGAAGCCGGTGGCGACCGCGCGCTCGACGCTGGCGCCTTCGGCGATACGGCCCACGGTGGGGACGTTGACGGTGAGCTGGCTGCCATCCTTGGCCGTTACGCCAAGGCCACCGACCGCGAGGTTGCCCTGCGCCATGGCGTAGATCTGCCCATCCGCGCCGTAGAGCGGGGCAAGGATCAGTGCGCCGCCGCGCAAGGACTTGGCCTTGCCGATGGTCGAGACGGTGACGTCGATGCGTTGGCCGGGCTTGGCGAAGGCGGGGAGATCGGCGGTGATCAGCACGGCGGCAGCGTTCTTGAGCCCGGGCGAGACGCCTTGCGGCAACTGCACGCCAAGCCGGCCCGAAACACCGCGCATCGCCTGCGTGATATAGTCGAGGTTGTCGTCACCCGTGCCGGGCAGGCCGACGACGACGCCGTAGCCGGTGAGCTGGTTGGTGCGCACGCCCTGGAACGCGCCGAGATCGCGCACGCGGTCGGCATGCGCGGGGGCGGGGGCGAGGACGAGCGCCGCGAGGAGGGCCGCAAGGCCGCGGAGGAGCGTGGGGCGCGCCATGGTCAGAACGGGGTGATCATGCTGAAGAACTTCGACAGCCAGCCTTCGCGGCTGGCGCGGCCGATCGAGCCGTTGCCGGTGTAGGTGACGCGTGCATCGGCAACCTGCGTGGAGCGCACGCGGTTGTCCGCATCGATATCGCCGAGGCGAACGATGCCCGAAACTTGCACCCATTCCTGGCCCTGGCTCAGCAGCAAGCGCTTTTCCCCTACAACGAGCGCCGTGCCATTGGGGCGGACTTCGGCGATGGTGACGGATACCTCGCCGCCGAGCGTGCTCGTCTGCGTGGCATTCCCCTGTCCGTTGAACGACGAACCGCCCGAAGCTTTAAGGGCATTGGGATCGAGGAAGGACAGCGGCCCGGCGCTGGGGGGCACGATGTTGAAGGCGCCGTTCTTCTGCGTTTTGGAGGCGGCGCTCTTCGAGGAATTGAGCTGTTCGGTGAGGATGATCGTCAGCGGATCGCCGACTGCATGCGCGCGGCGGCCTTCGACGAGGCCGGTGTAGCCTGCCGCCACATTGAAGATCGCGCCGTCTGCCGGGTGCGGCATGGGGGCGACCGGGAGCACCGGCGCGAAGCCTTCGGCCGGGTGCGTGGGGCGGCCATGCGCCTTGCCGGCCGGCGCGATTGCGGCGAGCACAATAGCGGGCGGCACAAGCAGGCAGGCGAGCAGGCGCAGGCCAAGCGGCTTGCCATCCGGTGCGTGCGCGGTCGAGGCGCGGAAAGGGGCCTCGAAGGGGGAATCCATCATGGTGGGGGCTTCCGTCAGAGAGTCTGGTTGGCGTTCTTGAGCATTTCGTCCACCGCCGAGATCATCTTGGAATTGACCTCGTAGGCGCGCTGGGTCTCGATCATGTCGACCAGTTCCTCGACGACATTGACGTTCGAGCTTTCGAGGAAGCCCTGCCGGATGTGCCCGCGGCCAACCTCGCCTGCCACGCCAATCTGCGCGGCGCCGCTGGCGGCGGTTTCGGTGAGGAAGTTGTCGCCGCCCGCTGCAAGACCCGCTGGATTGGCGAAGCTGGCAATGGTGATCTGGCCGAGCTGCGAAGGCTCAGCCGTGCCGGGCAAGGTGGCTGAAACGGTGCCGTCGGGCGCTATGGTGATCGAGGTTGCGCCTTCGGGGATCGTCACCGGCGGCTGGACTACATAGCCCTGCGCGGTAACCAGCTGGCCTTCGGCGGAACGGCTGAAATTGCCCGCGCGGGTATAGGCCAGCTGGCCGCCCGGCAGATTGACCTGGAAATAGCCATCGCCATCGAGCGCGAGATCGAGCGCATTGCTGGTGGACTGCATCGGCCCTTGCGTGGCGATCCGCGTCGTCGACTGGATGCCGACGCCGGTACCGAGATTGAGCCCGGTGGCATACGCCGTCTCGCCCGAGGACTGTTGCCCGGCGGTTCGCGCATCCTGATAGGCCATGGTCGCGAAATTGGCGCGATCGCGTTTGAAAGCGGTGGTGCCGACGTTGGCGAGGTTGTTGGCGATCACGCGCATTCGCGTGTCCTGGGCTTCGAGGCCGGTGCGGGCGACGTGAAGGGCGGAACTGGGCATGTCTCTGTGGTCCTTGGTTTCGCGGGGTGCTGTCAGGTGCGGCGCATCAGGTCATGCGCATGAGACCAGCGCCGCTCTCATCAAGCTCTTTGGCGGTGGAGATGAGCTTGGTGCGCATGTCGAACAGGCGCTGCGCCTCGACCATCTCGACGAGCACGCGGGTGGGCTCGACGTTGGATTGTTCAAGGCTGCCGGGCTGGAGCTTCGCTTCCTCGTCCGCCGGAAGCGCACCGCCACCGGCAACGCGGAAGAGGCCGTCGAGCCCCTTCTCGATGCGCGAACCGGCAGTGCTGACGAGCTTGAGGCGGCCGACTTCCTGCGGCGGCTGATCCGGGTTTTCGGGCGCAGCGGCCAGCACACGGCCATCGGGAGCGATGGATATGCGCGCGCCGGGGGGCACGGTGACCGGTCCCGCATCGCCGATCACCGGGCGGCCATCGCCATTGGTGAGCACGCCGCTGGCGTCCACCGCAAGATCGCCGCGCCGGGTATAGGCTTCCTCGCCGTCCGCGCCCTGAACGCTGAGCATCGTGCGTCCGGTGAGCGCGACATCGAGCGGATTGCCCGTCTCGATCACCGCGCCCTGCTTCATGCTGGCACCGCGCACTTCGCCGCGGGTCATCGCGCGCGCTTCGATGCTCGGGCCTTTCAGCGTCATCGGATCGGCGTTCAGCATCTCGGCGCGAAAGCCGATGGTCTGGGCGTTCGCCATGTTACTCGCGATCACCGCTTGGGTGAGCATCGAGCCGGTAAGGCCGGAGTAGGCAGTGTAGATCAGGCGGTCCATGGTGCCGGTCCTAAACTTGGGAGTTCAGCCTCAGGTGCGCAGGTTGATGATGGTCTGCGAGATCTGGGTGGCCGTATCGATCGCCTTGGCATTGGCCTGGAAATTGCGCTGTGCGGTGATCAGGCCGACCATTTCTTCCGAAAGATCGACGTTCGAGCGTTCAAGCGCGCCCGAGAGGATGCCGCCGAAGAAACCCGCATCCGGCGAGCCATAAGTGGCGGTGCCGGAAATCCCGGTGGCGCTCCAGTTGGCCGAGCCTTCCTGGCGCAACCCGCCCGGCGAAAGGAACGAGGCGAGCGCGATCTGGCCGACCGCGACATTGCTGCCATCGGCATAACTCGCGGTGATCACGCCGTTCTTGCCGACGGCAATTCCCGCGAACTGCGCGCCTGCCGTGTTGGTCGCGGGGATCTGCACCGATTGCGGCGTCGTGCCGGTGACATTGCCGGCCGCATCGGTGGCGTAGGCCTGCAGCTGGTTACCATTGCCGCGCACGAGAAAGCCGTTCTGGTCGATCTCGAAGCCGCCGTTGCGGGTATAGAGCGTTTCGCCCGAGGCGGCAGATTTGGTGGTGAAGAAGCCATCGCCATTGACGACGAGATCGAGCGCATTGCCGGTCTGCTCGATCGGACCCTGCTTGAAGTTCTGGTTGATCGCCTCGACCGTGGCGCCGATGCCGAGGAGGAGCTTGGGATTGGTGAAGGCGCTGCCGGCAACGATATCGGCGAAGGCAACAGTGCTCTTCTTGAAGCCGTTGGTTTCAGCATTGGCGATGTTGTTGCTGATCACGCCGAGATCGGTCTGGGCGTTCTTGAGGCCGTTGAGCGAGGTGTAGAACGACATTTTGGGGCCTTCCTTTCGAGGAACAGGAGCGGGTGGGGATCAGGCTTTCGGGCTGAGCAGGCTGTCGAGCTTGGCCTCGATCGATTTCAACGTGTCAGAGCTGCTGCTCGCCGCCGAAAGGCTGGAGAACTGGGCGAGCTGGGCAATCATCTGGCTGTTGTCGACCGGCGCGGTCGGATCCTGGTTCTGCAGCTGCGCAGTGAGCAGCTTGACGAAATCGTTGGCACCCAGCGCGCCGAAGGTGTTTTTCGCGACGGTGGTGGCGGCCTTGGCGGCGGTTGATGCGGCACTTGCCGCCGTGTAGGGATTGATGACGGTCACTATTTCATCCTCATCGTTTCAAGCATCAGCTGCTTGGCGGTCTGCATGGCTTCCACCACGTTCTGGTACTGGCGGGCGCTTTCCATCATCTCGACCAGCTCGGCGTTCTCATCGACCGGGGCGGCCCAGACATCGCCGTTGGCATCGGCCAGCGGGTGATCGGGATCGTGCGTGCGCACGGGCGCGGCATCGCTGCGGTAAACGCCGGCCACGCGCACCGTGCTGAGCCCGCTCGAGCGATCGAGCTCTTCGGCAAAGACGGGGCGCAAGGGGCGGTAGGCCGCCTCCTTGCTGGCGGCGACATTGCCCGCGTTGGCAAGGTTGGAGGCCGAGGTGTTCATCCGCACCAGCTGCGCCGACATGGCGCGCGCGGTAATGTCGAACAGCGAGAGGGGGCTGCCGGGCTGGCTCATCGTCATTCGCCCTTGATCGCGCGGGTCAGCGTTTCGACCCGGCCGCGGATGAACGAGAGCGTGGCCGAATAGCCGACCGCGTTTTCAGCGAAGGCGGTCTGCTCGGTTGCCATTTCGACGGTGTTGCCATCGAGGCTGGGCATGACTGGCATCCGGTATCGCGTGGCCGAGGCCACTGCCTGCGCCTCGCTGGCGCCGCCGGTGGTCGCTTTCAATGCGGCGGCGAAATCGATGTCCTTCGCCTTGTAGCCGGGAGTGCCCGCGTTCGCGAGGTTGGAGGCGAGCAAGCCCATGCGCTGCGAACGCAAGGTCAGCGCTGCGCCGTGGATGCCGAAGAGATTGTCGCTCATGGTTGGTGGCCTTGAAGACGGATTTTCCTGCCATCGGATCAGCAAGGGCCGTGCCAGATGCGCAAATGCCGGGGGTTTGGCCCTGCAGACCGGGCCAGACCGGCAAGTGCTTGCCGGGTGGCGGCAAATCGCTTCCGCAGATTGCTGCAGCCGACCCTGAAGTCCCGGCGCGGCCTGCCGTTCTTGGGGGAAGAAGAAGTGAGGCAGGCATCCATGGACTTGGCGCATATGCTCGATCCGCTAGCGGCGGGCATCGTTATCGGCGGAACGCTGGGTGCGACCGCGCTGCGCAGCGGGTTGGCGGATTGCCGCGCCGCGCTGGCGGCGCTTGCCGTGCTGGGGCGGCCGCGCTTTCACGCCGATTTGGTGCGGGGCTCGCTCGCGCCGACAATCGCGCAGGCGGAGCGCGAGGGCCTGCTGCGGACCAGCCCGAGGCCCAGCGGCGATGCCGACATCGATGCGGCGCTTGCCGCCCTGATCCAGACGCGCAGCCTTGGTGCCTTCGTGAGCAGCGACGACGGCGCACGCGAAGCCCGCGTGGCGCGCGCGCTGCGGTCGGTGCGCACGCTGGCGCTGGGTGCGGAGCTTTCCCCCGTATTCGGCCTTGCCGGAACGCTTGTTTCGCTGAGCCAGCTGCCGGCTGAGGGCCTTGCGCGCGGGGCCTTCATGGGCGCGATCTCGATGGCGGTGCTCACCACGCTTTATGGCCTGCTGCTCGGCAATCTGGTGCTCGCGCCGCTTTCGCGCGCTGTGGAGCGGCGGGTGGAGGCCGAGGAAGTCGCGCGGCGCGAGATCGCCGACTGGCTGATCGCCAAGCTCGCCCCGGCCTGCCCGCCGGTGCAGGTGGCTGGCAGCGCGGCGAGGCGCGCCTACTTGCGCGAGGTGCCATGAGCGCACCGCCGCACGGGCTCTATGGCGCGCCGATCGCGATGCCGTGGCAGACGATCCTCGCCGATCTTGCGCTGATCCTGTTCATGATGACAGCCGCCGCGCTTGCCAATGCG
>CAZQEH010000119.1:0-5904 GCA_964592205.1 uncultured Novosphingobium sp. | reverse complement strand
CGTGGCGGCGGCTGGCGTGGCGGCGGTTGGTGCAGGCAGATCCTGCGCCAAGCCAATCGCCGGAATGCAGAAAAGGGCACCAGCAACGGCGCACCGCAAGCCATGACGCATTCTGCCCTCCCCGGAGGAAGCCTAGCATCACGCTGCGGCAGAACCCTAGTGCAATCCCATAGCCACCGTTCGATTTTGCGACCGATTTGGACTGACCGGCGCACCTCGGAGCCCGACTTGGCCAGAGGCGCCGGGCTCAGTCGTCGTCCTCGAACAGCCCCGCCAGTTGCTCGACTATCGTGCCGCCAAGCTGTTCGACATCCATGATCGTTACCGCGCGGCGGTAGTAACGTGTCACATCGTGCCCGATTCCGATGGCGACGAGCTGGATCGGGGACTGCTTCTCGATCCAGTCGATCACGCGGCGCAGGTGCTGTTCGAGATAGCCTGCCGAATTGACCGACAGCGTCGAATCGTCGACCGGCGCGCCGTCCGAGATGACCATCAGGATGCGGCGATCCTCCTGCCGCGCCAGCAGCCGGGTGTGCGCCCAGAGCAGCGCCTCGCCGTCGATGTTTTCCTTGAGCAGCCCCTCGCGCATCATCAGGCCGAGGTTCTTGCGCGCGCGGCGCCAGGGCTCGTCCGCCTTCTTGTAGACAATGTGGCGCAGATCATTGAGGCGGCCGGGATGCGCGGGCTTGCCGCCCGAAAGCCATGCCTCGCGCGATTGGCCGCCCTTCCATGCGCGGGTGGTGAAGCCCAATACTTCGGTTTTCACCCCGCAGCGCTCCAGCGTGCGCGCCATGATATCCGCGCTGATCGCCGCGATCGAGATGGGGCGGCCGCGCATCGAGCCCGAATTGTCGATCAGCAGCGTGACGACGGTGTCCTTGAACTCGACATCGCGTTCGATCTTGTAGGAGAGCGAGTGCCCTGGCGAGATGACGACGCGGGCGAGGCGCGCGGCATCGAGCAGGCCTTCCTCCTGATCGAAATCCCACGAGCGGTTCTGCTGCGCCATGAGGCGGCGCTGGAGGCGGTTGGCAAGGCGGGTAACGACGCCCTGCAGGCCTTTCAGCTGCGCATCGAGATAGGCGCGCAGGCGGGTGAGTTCTTCCTCGTCGCACAGCTCGGCGGCGGAAACGACTTCATCGAACTGGGTGGTGTAGGACTTGTATTCCCAGCTTTCCGGCAAGTCGGTCCACGGCCGGTTGGGCCGCGTCGGGAGCATGCCCTCGTCGCCCTCATCGGCCATATCGGCATCGGCGGTGTCTTCTGAAGTCTCGGTCTGCTCCTGCTCCTCGCCCTGCTCGTCGCCTTCGGTCGTGTCGCCGGCGACTTCACTGGGCTGCTGTTCCGCGCCTTCGTCGGAAGCATCGGGCTGGTCCTCGGCCTCGTCGTCCGCCTGCTCGCCCTCATCCTCGTCGCCGCCGTCATCGGCATCGTCGGTTGACTTGGTGAGATCGAGGTGGCCGAGCATTTCGAGCGCAAGGCTCTGGAACGCCTTCTGATCGCCGAGCACATCGGCGAGCCCTTCGAGATCGGCACCGGCGCGCGCCTCGATCCAGCTGCGCACCATTGCGGTGCCGACTTCGGCGGCTGCGGGCACGGCCTGCCCGGTCAACTTCTCGCGCAGCAGCATGGCCAGCGCGGTGGGCAGCGGTACATCCTCGGGCCGGATCGCCCGGGCGATGGGATCGGAGGCGAGGCGCATCGTCGTCGCGGCATCGAGGTTGCCCCGGATCCCGGCGTAGCCGTCCGAACCCAGCGCTTCATAGCGGACCTGCTCGATCGCATCATAGCAGGCGCGCGCCAGCGCCTCGGCAGGAGCGCCCCGGCTGTGCAGCCCTTCGTTGTGCAGCCTGAGCTTGAGCGCCATGCCATCGGCAAACCCGCGCGCCTCCGCCACTTGTGCGGCAGGCAGCGCCCGGCCCGGCATTGGCAGGCGCAGGTTCGTCCCCGTCTGGCTCGGCGCATCGGCCGTCCAGGCGACTTCAAGCTCGGGCACATCGGCCACCGCGCGGGCGGTACCGGCCAGGACCGAACGGAACTGGTCGAGAGGGCTTTCGTCAGCCAAGGTCTTTATTCATCCGTCGCAAGTGAGTTAGCCAATGGTCTGCCCGGTCTTGGCCCAGTCCGCAAGGAAGCCCTCGATGCCCTTTTCGGTGAGGACATGCTTGAACAGGCCCTTGATGACGGCGGGCGGCGCGGTGATCACGTCGGCGCCGATCTTGGCGCTTTCGAGGACGTGGACGCCGTGGCGGATCGAGGCAACGAGGATTTCGGTGCCGAACGCGTAGTTGTCGTAGATCAGGCGGATGTCGCGGATGAGGTCCATGCCATCGAAGCCGTTGTCATCATGCCGCCCGACGAAGGGCGAGACGAAGGTCGCGCCGGCCTTGGCGGCAAGCAGCGCCTGATTGGCCGAGAAGCACAGCGTGACATTGACCATCGTGCCGTCGCTGGTCAGCGCCTTGCAGGTCTTGAGGCCGTCGATCGTGAGCGGCACCTTGATGCAGACATTGTCCGCGATTTTGCGCAGGATTTCGGCCTCGCGCATCATCCCTTCGTGATCGAGCGCGACGACTTCGGCCGAGACCGGGCCGGTGGTAAGCCCGCAGATCTCGCGCGTCACTTCGATGAAGTCGCGCCCCGCCTTGGCGATCAGCGAGGGATTGGTGGTCACGCCGTCGAGCAGGCCGGTGGAGGCAAGGTCGGCAATTTCGGCAGTGTCGGCGGTATCGACGAAAAACTTCATGGGGAACGTGTCCTGTATCCGATTCTGCGAACCCTATAGCGCGAGGGCGGGCGCTGTGTAGCCTGTCATTCTTCCCCAAGCGGGTGGAGGTGAGCCTTTGCCCCGAAGGCCGCCAGTCCCTAGATGGGGTGCATGACCCGCGTGCGCTGCATCGTTTTCAACGCCGCCCTCGGCGCGCTCGACTACCGGCTGCCGCCCGGGATGGAGGCGCCGCCGGGCAGCGTCGTCGTGCTGCCGCTGGGGCCGCGCCAGATTCTGGGCGTGGTGTGGGACGAAGGCGACCTGCCGGGTGACGACTACCCCGCCCACAAGCTGCGCGCGGTGCTGGAAGTGCTGCCAGTGCCGCCGCTGCCCGCACCTTTGCGCCGCCTGATCGCGTGGTGTGCGGACTACTACCTTGCGCCGCTTTCCGCCGTGGCGCGCATGGCCTTGTCGAGCAGCGCGGCGCTGAAGGGCAGCGGCACCGTCACTGAATACCGGCTCACCGGCGAGGAGCCCGCGCGGATGACGCCGCAGCGGTTGCAAGCGCTCGATCTTTTGCAAAGCGAGCAGGCAACGATGCGCGAACTCACCGAGATCGCCGGGGTTTCCGAAGCCGTGCTGCGCGGAATGCTGGGGCAAGGTCTGCTGGAACCGGTGCTGGTGGACAGCGACCGGCCCTATCCCGAACCCGATCCGCGCTTCACCCAGCCGGAGCTTGCCGGCGAGCAGGCCGAAGCTGCGGCGGAGATGGTGGCGGCGGTTGAGGCGCACCGGTTCCAGCCGTTCCTGCTCGATGGCGTGACGGGTTCGGGCAAGACCGAGACTTACTTCGAAGCCGTGGCGGCCGCGTTGGAGGCGGGGCGGCAAGTGCTGGTGCTGCTGCCGGAAATCGCACTGACGGCAGCGTTCCTCAGGCGGTTCGAGGCACGGTTCGGGGTGGCGCCGGTGACCTGGCATTCCTCGCTCAAGGCTTCGGAGCGGCGGCGGGCGTGGCGGCAAGTGGCGTTCGGCGGGGCGAAAGTGGTCGTCGGCGCGCGTTCGGCGCTGTTCCTGCCGTTTGCCGATCTGGGGCTGGTCGTGGTCGATGAAGCGCACGAGATCGCGTTCAAGCAGGACGACGGGGTGCGCTACAATGCGCGCGACGTGGCGGTGATGCGCGGGCATTTCGAAGGCGTGCCCGTGGTGCTGGCAAGTGCGACTCCCGCGCTAGAGAGCTTGCAGATGGCCGAGGCCGGGCGCTACCGCCGGCTGGTGCTGCCGAGCCGCTTCGGCGGGGCGCAACTGCCGGCAATCGAGGT
This sequence comes from uncultured Novosphingobium sp., assembly GCA_964592205.1. Taxonomy (GTDB): domain Bacteria; phylum Pseudomonadota; class Alphaproteobacteria; order Sphingomonadales; family Sphingomonadaceae; genus Novosphingobium. Next base: position 1,875 of record CAZQEH010000119.1, on the reverse strand, counting down.
GGTGAACCTTACCGAGATGCAACCGCCGCGCGGGCGTTGGCTGGCGCCGCCACTGATCGAAGCGCTGGAAGACCGGCTGGCGAAAGGCGAGCAGAGCCTGCTGTTCCTCAACCGGCGCGGCTATGCGCCGCTCACGCTGTGCCGGCATTGCGGCTTCCGCTTCAAGTGCCCCAATTGCTCGGCGTGGCTGGTCGAGCATCGGCTCTCGCAGCGGCTGGCCTGCCACCACTGCGGGCATGAAGTGCCACCGCCGCCGGTCTGCCCGGAGTGCGGCGAGCCCGATTGCCTCGTCGCTTGCGGGCCGGGTGTGGAGCGCATTGCCGACGAAGTAAGCGAACTGCTGCCGGGCGCGCGGGTTGCCGTCGTCACCTCCGATACTCTGGCGAGCCCGGCAGCGGCGGCGGAGTTTGTGGCGCAGGCGGAAGGCGGGGCGATCGATGTGATCGTGGGGACGCAGCTGGTGACGAAAGGGTTCCACTTTCCCGAACTGACGCTGGTCGGCGTGGTCGATGCGGATATGGGCCTCGATGGTGGAGACTTGCGTGCGGCGGAGCGGACCTACCAGCAGATCGCGCAAGTCGCCGGGCGCGCCGGGCGCGGGGCCAAGCCGGGCGAAGTACTGATCCAGACGCGGCACCCCAAGGCCGCGGTGATCGCCGCGCTCGCCAGCGGATCGCGCGATGCATTTTACGAAGCCGAGACCGAAGCACGGCGCGAGGCCGGCGCGCCGCCATTTGGCCGCTGGGCGGCGATCATCGTCTCGAGCGAAGACGAAGCCGAAGCGCGCGATGCGGCCCGCGCCATCGGCGGCGCGCGGCCCGATGAACCCGGCGTTCTGATCCTCGGCCCTGCCCCTGCCCCGCTGTCCTTGCTGCGTGGGCGGCACCGCTACCGCCTGCTGATCGCGGCGCGCCGATCTGCTGAAGTGCAGAAGCTGATCCGCGAGTGGCTCGCCCCGTTGCGGATGCCCCCGGGGGTGCGCGTGGCGGTCGATATCGACCCCTATTCGTTCGTGTGAAATTCAACGCAAGTTGGCACGGTTGACACAGTCCTGAGCGAGAAATCCGATCCGGTTCCATCGTTTTATTTCAGCGACTTGGTGATTCAAAGAGCAGACGGCCGGTCTGTCACAATCGGATGCATGTAGGAAAATGGAATCTGGTGGGCGGTGCGTTTGATGGCTGGCGCCAAGCGCCCACTCCACTGGGGAGAAGGGTCAGCAGCGGGGGATGCCAATGGTGTGATCGACCGCGAGGGGAATGACCACATCGGCCCGCGCGGGCAGGTCTGCCAGCAAGTGGCGGGTGATCCGCTCATAATGCATAACGAAGCGGGCAAGTTCTGCATCGGGCATCCCGCCACCGGTGCGGGCGCGCAGCTTCTGCTCCTGCAACTGTCGCCAGCCGAGCACGGCTTCAAAGCCGGGGGCGGCGAGCATGATCGTGCAGCCTGCCGAAGCGAACAGCGCGCGGTAGGGGCCGGCGAGTTCGGCATTGACGCGGCGCCGCCAGATGCCGTGCGGGTCTTCCTCGGCTTCGAGCCGGTTGATCGGCTGGACGAGAGCTGCTTCAGCCTCGGCGCGCGCGGCGATGCACCAGCCTTCAAAGAGGAGCACATCGACCGGTGCGGCAAGGCGCGGCCATGAGGCTTCGGGCGCGCGGTCGTCCTGCGCCTTGCCGAAGCGCGGGAGCATGAGGCCGGTTTGCCCTTCCCGCACCGCGGCGAGCAGCGAGAGGCCGAGCGCGACGTCATGCGTGCCAGGGACGCCGCGCGTGGCGAAGAGGGGGTGGACGGTGCGGGCCAGCGCCTGCCGCTGCGCGCGGGTGAGGTAGAGATCGTCGAGCGAGAGGGTTGCAGCGTGCAGGCCATGGTCGG
>CAZQEH010000118.1:0-6000 GCA_964592205.1 uncultured Novosphingobium sp. | reverse complement strand
GTTTTGCGGTTAACCCCGAACGCCCAAATGGGGTTCGGGGGCAAAACCGTAATCTCTCTCTCATCTCGGTGGCTGAGCGAAATCAGCATCGCCATAGCATGACGCCTGGGAGATTGGCGGCCGTCAAGGATCGCGGGTGCCCCCCGATTTTGGCCTGCTGCGGCTAGCGCCTTGCGAGCAAAAATCGGCTCCCCCCACGCCCGCGACACGCGGCGGCAGCGCGGGCGCGCCGCCGTCCCTGACTGCCTGATTCCGGCGTCCTTCAAGGCACATCTTTCATCAGCGTGATGAGAGACAATTCCTTTTGGAGGTTATCATGACGGACCGTTTCTCGAACTTCGCTGACCTTGCCGAACACTATGCGCGCGAGATCGCCACGCCCGACTACGCCCGGGCATTCATGGAGCAGACCGAGTTGGCCAAGCTCTCAATCGAACATGAACCGAGCGCTGTCGAAATGCCCGATCCCGAGGTGGCGCAGGCGGCGATCGAGATGATGCTCGCGACCGTCTTCGACCTGTTCCGCGACACCCGGATGGAGGACTTTGCGAGCGAAGTTGCCTGGGGCGTGGCCAACAGCTTCCATGTCGTCGCCAAACGCCTCGATGACCGCGAGGATGCGATGGCGAACCGGCTCCAGGAAAAACTGCGCGAATATGATCCGAGCGAGGTCTACGCGACCGATCTGGAAGACCTCACCATGCAGGCCCGCAGCCTTGCCGAATGCCGCGATGCGATGGAGTGCATGCGTGACCATGCCGCGCGGATCTACCTTGTCGAAACCGGTCGGCCTTTCTCGCCGGTGCGTGGGTCCAGGGTGTCGTCCAAGACCAATGCCTCGATGATCGAAGCGCGCGACTATCTTGCGGCACAGAAGGCGCAGCGGCGCGAGCAGTTTGCCCCATCGGGTCCGGTCGTGGTGTTCTCGGGCGGACAGCAGTTCACCGACATTGCGCTGGTTGAAGACTATCTCGATGCGATCCATGCCCGGGTCCCGTCGATGGCGCTGGCAACGACCGCTCAAAACAAGGGCGCGGACGTGATCGCGGCGGCCTGGGCATCGCGCCACAATGTACCGGTGATCCTGTGCAAGCCCGATACCTCGCGGGGACCTTCGGCGCCCTATCAGCGCAACGCGCGCATGCTCGCCTTCAAGCCTGTCGAGGCGGTGGTGTGCAGCGGTGGCGGCATCCAGGCGAATCTTGCCGACCGGCTGCGCGAAGCACGCATTCCCTTGCACATCGTGCGCGACGCTTCGGTCCAGAACGAGGCTCCGGCGGCGCGGGCCAAAGTAGCAGCGCAAGCTGAGCGGCCTGCGATGAAGCGCACGGCATGTGGCACCGTCAATGGCGATGAACTCCCGCCATTCTGAGCAGGGACTGCTCCGATTGCATCAACCAGAAGGGCATCCGGCCTTACCGCCGGATGCCCTTCTTTTTTGTCGATCGGGACGCACACTGTCATGGCCCGGCTCGCTCCCTTCTTGCCCTCACCAGTAATGGCCTGACGGCCTGCTGGCGGGCACGCGAAGTCTTCGCATCGGCCGGGCGCTCGAGACCCGTGCCTGGGACCATCGGGTGTGCTGCCCAACAGGGTTAAATACTCTCGCAGACTTCCAAGCATGATGGCCGCCATTGGCCCGCGTCAAGAAGGGCGGTTCCCCCAATTTTTACGCCTGAAGAAGGCGAAAAAATCGGCTCCCCCACCCCCGCTGCGCGGCGGGCCGCGAGCGGCCCGTTCCTGACCCGGACCAAGCTCGGCCATCCCCGAGGAGACCTCTTCAATTCCTTTGACAGGAGGCTCACATGAACGCTCTTACCAAGACCCTCGACATCCCGGCTTTCGACCCCATAAGCTATGACGCAGCGGTGCGCGCCGCGACGATGCGGGCCCAGCACAGCTTCTTCGACCAGCACGTCATCGAAGACGAGTTCGGCTGCTTTCTCGCCATCGACGAGGGCGACTACAACGCCCTGCCCCAGGACCTGATCGACCGGATCGTCCATTCCGTCCCGGGCATGATGGCCGACGACTTCGACGAAGCGAACATCGCCCGCGCCGCGAGCTTCATGAGCGTGGTGATGGATCCCGAATGGGACGCGGATTGCCCATTCTGAAATGAGCTTCGACCGCAGCGCCGGAGGGCACCAACAAGGGGCTCTCCGGCCCCCTTTTTTGCGTGTCCAGATAAAGCACAGCCGGGGCATCGAGCCCCGGCTGTGCTGGCCTCTGCCGAGGCCGGTTTCAGCTTGCCCGCAGGCGCTTCTCCGCTTCGTCCAGACCGAGCTTTCCGAGAGCGGCGAAGAATGCTTCGACCCTCTCGAACGGCGCCTTGCCGAGAACCGATTTGTGCATCAGTTCGACACTCGCCGCCCGCTCGCTTTCGCGCAGTTTCGTCTCGCGCGCTTCCAGCGCCTGACGATCCTTGGCGATTGCCTGACGTTCTGCTTCAAGGCTTCCTTTCCTGGCCATGATGATACCTCGTGGGTTGGTGCTGAAACCTCCCGCGCGCGAGGATCAAGACCCCTCCCCTGTTTGGCAAGCTCTGATGTTACGGGGCTGAGATCGCCCCCGGTTTCCGAGTGCAATTCAGGCCGGGCACGACGCCTGCGGACGTCCTGGAAGGCCAGCTTCGGATTCGCGAAAGACCACCAAACCCGCGAGCCATCATCACTGCAGGATCAAGGGGGAAGGATGCAGACCGTACACGGCAGGACCGTAGGGGAAATGGCGGAAATGCGTGGGTTTGCGATGTTGCCACCTGTCTGACTGGGTCGGACAATCCCGCAAAGCGGCAGAACTCCGCCGTTTCTCGGTCCGACCCTGTCCGACAAGGACCGTCGCGCCGCTGCGCGATTGCCAGACGGCCCATGCTGGACTAAAAGGGGCGCGCGCAATTCCCACCAGGCCTCCACGAGGGGTCTGGGTATGGTTGATGAAGTCCGGATTACGGTACGGATACCGCGCGAACTCGCAAAAGGTGTCGAGAAGGTCCAGGAGGCGCGCGGGCTGACGCCCTCGATCATCCTGCGCAATGCGCTGACCCTTTACCTTGCGACCATCGACGGCAGCACCGAAACCGAGCGGCGGCGCCAATTCTCGTCCGAGTATCTGTTCCTCGGAATCGATCTCCTCATCCAGCGCCAATTTCCCGATGCACACCAGGCCCTGATGGCGGAAGCCGACCGCCGCGTGGAGGCGCTCTATGCCGCGTCCTGACACCTGGTCCGACCAGGCCCGCCCGGGTCAGCTCAAGCATCATTCGGCGCGTGGAAGCATGCCGCGTAACGCCGGCAATTTCACCCGCGGCTCGCAGCTCATCACCCATGAATTCCTGATGTGGTTTGCCTCGGCCAAGATGCCGCTGCTGGTGTGGTTCTTCACCTTCCTGCTGGCCCTCTCGATTGTCCTCGCTCTGCTGCTCCATGAGCACGAGATCCAAATGATCCTGATGCGGATCTACGCGGCGGGATGGAGCTTCATGGAGTTCAATCCGAAGAAGATCCTGAACCTCACCCTCCCCTCCGGAGAGGTCATCCCCGCCCCCATCGGCATGATCGCCTCGCATCCTGATGTGGTCATTGCCTGGAACAAGCTGATGCGCGCGATCTGGGGTTCGCTGTTCATCTCGCTGTTCATCGCAATCCCGATCTCGATCTGGTTCGTCAATCTCTCGCACCGCCGCGGCAAGGCGATCCTCGAAGAGCGCCACCAGCGCGGCGCCATGCTGGTCGATGCCGCCGATCTTTCCGCCGTGATCAACGAGCACAACCGCGCCGCGCTGGCGCAGGAAGTGACCGAACGCATGCCCGGCAAGACGCTCGACGACGTCCTCAAAATGAGCTTCGCCGAGCGCAAGGACGCGGGCATCCACCACGTCTACAACATCGCAGGCGTGTCGTTTCCGTGGCGCACCGAGCAAGCCCATACGATCATGATCGGCTCGACCGGCACGGGTAAGACGACCCAGATGCGGGACATGATTGCGCAGATGCGCAGGCGGCGCGACCGGGCGGTCGTGTTCGACCTCACCGGCGCTTACGTCGAAGGCTTCTACAACCCCGAAACCGATACGATCCTCAACCCGATGGACGAGCGCTGCCCAAGCTGGTCGCTGTTCGACGAGGGCAAGAACTACGCCGACTTCACCGCGATCGCCGCAGCCATCCTGCCGACCGATGGCGGCGGTGCGGACCCGTTCTGGATGCTGGGAGCGCGAACCCTGTTCGTGCAATCCTGCGTACAGTTGATGAAGATCGGCCAGGCCACCAATGCCGCGCTTGCCTACCGGCTGATGATGGCCGATCTCGAAGAGGTCCACGAGCTGCTCCGCAACACCATTGCCGAGCCGCTCACCGCTCCGGTGGCCGCCCGCATGGCCGAGTCCGTCCGCGCGGTTCTCAACACCAATGCCCAGGCACTGCTGTTCCTGCCCGAGGGCAAGGAGCCCTTCTCGATCTGCGATTGGATCCGGCACCAGGACAAGCCCGGCTCGATCCTGTTCATCACTTCCTCGCACAACGAACTGGTCCTCAACCGGGCGCTGCTCTCGCTCTGGATGAACCTCGCGGTCCACACGCTGATGCGCCTGCCGCGAACCCGGTCCTTGCGCACATGGTTCTTTTTTGACGAGGTCCATGCCTTGCACCGCTTGCCGGCCATCGAGGACGGCCTGCAGACCGCGCGCGGCTTTGGCGGTGCCTTCGTGCTCGGCATCCATTCCTTCGCCAAGCTGGCCGAGACATACGGCAAGGAAGGGGCGCAGAACCTTGCATCGCTCGCGCGTACCAAGCTGATTCTCGCGGCCGCCGACCGGGACACCGCCGAGCACTGTTCGGACTATATCGGCCACCGCGAAGTCAGGATGATGGATGAGGCCTACAGCTACGGCTATTCCAACATCCGCGACGCGGCGACGATCACGCCGCGCTCCGAAGTGCAGCCGCTGGTCCTTCCCGACGATATCATGCGCCTGCCATCGCTGCGCGGCTTCCTGGTATTTCCCGAAGGCTTCGACGCGGCGCGGATCAAGCTCACCTACAAGGACTGGCCCAAGGTCGCCGAAGGCTATGTCCTGCGTGAAAATGTCCAGCCCATCGAGTTCGTGCCGCCGGTAGATGACGCCGAAGAGACGGAAGTCGGGGGCCGCGAACCGCGCGGCGAGCCCGAGCGTGAATTGCGTGGCGACGAGCCCGAAACCGGTCCGGGCACGCCTGCATCCGAGCAGGCTGATCCGGAGCATCCCGCCCCGGAAAACCCGCCCCAGGTTCCCGGACAGGATCCCAGTGTGGGCAAGCAGATGGCCTTCAGGCTCGAGCAGGCTCCGCAGGGCGCGCGGAATGGAGGGCGCGAACAGGAACCGCCGGACAAGACCGCGGATCATGCCTCGGCCAAGGCTGCGGCGCAGCGCGCCGGCGTGACCCGCGAACTCAATGACCCCGTACAGGACGAGAAGCCCACCGAGCGCGGCGCCAAAGCTGCACGCGAGATCGACGATCGCTCGCATTCCCATGACGACGGACCGGAGATGTAAGCCATGCACTCCATCGCATCCGTCAGGTCCTCGAGCGGGGCCGCCGCCTATTTCGCCAACGACAACTACTACACCGAGCAGGAACACGCGGAAGCCGGGGTCTGGGGCGGCGAAGGTGCGCGCGCACTCGGGCTCGAAGGCCAGGTCGAGAAGGGCGCGTTCGAGGCGATCCTCAATGGGCAGCTTCCCGACGGCGAGATGGTCGGGCAGGTCGAGGGCCGGCGCCTGGGTCTCGACCTCACCTTCTCGATGCCGAAGTCCGCCTCGATCCTGGCGCTTGTGAGCGGGGACAAGCGGATCCTCGATGCGCATCTTGCAGCCGTCAAATCGACGATGACGCAGCTCGTCGAGAAGCAGTTTGCCGAGAGCCGCAATTACGATCGCTCGCGCAGCGGCGAGCCGCAAAAGACCGGCTGTCAACGCCGGTATAAAAAGGGGCCAGCCACCGGTTTAAAAGTGGGCCAGTC
>CAZQEH010000117.1:0-6174 GCA_964592205.1 uncultured Novosphingobium sp. | reverse complement strand
TTTGAATCAACCAATCATGTCGCTGGCAAGCAATTTAACAGGTCCTGAGCCTAGCGCGGCTGACAAATCGCATTCGTCCCTTTCGTCGCGATGGCAGCTAACCACCACCGACTGCCGTTCGCGCAAGACGCATGTCTCCCCAAGAGCCGCCATCGCGCCCCGCCCCCAAAGCCCTTGCGCCACCACCCTCACCCCGCCTAGCCTCCCAGTCTCAAGGGGCGGGGGAAACACAGGTATGATCCACAGGCGCGCATTCCTGGGCGCAGCAGCGGCAAGCGCAGGGCTTGCCGCAACACGCGCCGTGGCAGCTCCCATCCTTTCCGCCACCAACTTCGGCCTCACGCTCGCGCAGGCGCAGCGGCGCAACGGGTGGATCGAAGTCGATGCCGCCGCGTTCGAGGCAAACATCGCAACCTTGCGCAGCATGATCGGCCCCTCGCGGATCTGCGCGGTGATGAAGGCTGATGCCTATGGCAACGGCATCGCGCTGCTCATCCCCTCGGTGATCAGGGCCGGGATCAGCGATGTCGCGATCACCGCGAACGATGAGGCGCGGGTCGCCCGCCAGCTCGGCTACAAGGGCAAGCTCTACCGCATCCGCCTCGCTGCCCCTGAGGAAATGGAAGACGCCATGGGCCTCGGCGTCATCGAATTGATCGGCAATCCCGCAGGCGCGGCCCGGCTCGAGGCGATGTGGCTCAGGCACCGCGCGCGCTTTCCGCTCCCCGTCCACCTCGCGCTCAATGCCGGCGGCATGTCGCGCAACGGGGTGGAGCTCTCCACTGACTACGGCAAGGCCGATGCCCGCGCGCTGCTCGCCCTCAAAGGCCTGCGCATCGCCGGCGCGATGACGCATTACCCCAGCGAGGAAGCGCCCGACATTCTCGGCCAGCTCGCGCGCTACAAGCAGGATCTCGCCTGGCTGCAAGGCGAAGGTCTGCAAACGGAAAGCTTCACCCGCCACACCGCCAACACGTTCGCCACGCTGACCCAGCCCGATACCCGGCTCGACATGGTCCGCGTCGGCGGCGCGATCTATGGCGATCCCGGCTCGGTCAAGACCTCCGCTTTCACGCCCGTGCAGACGATCAAGTCGCGCGTCGCGGCGGTGAACCACTACCCCGCCGGGCAGACCGTCGCCTACGATCGCACTTTCCGGCTGGAGCGAGAAAGCTGGCTGGCGAATATCCCCATCGGCTATTCGGACGGTGTGCGGCGCGGCTTCAGCCATGCCAATCGTCCCGAATTCCCCGCCGAAGGCCGCAACCACACCGAAGTCCTCATCCGCGGCCGCCGCGCGCCGATCGTCGGGCGCGTCACCATGAACACGCTGATGGTCGATGTTACCGATCACCGCGATGTGGCGCTCGATGATGAAGTCGTGCTGTTCGGCGCGCAGGGCACAGACCGCATCACCCAGGCCGAATTCGAGGCCAATTCCAGCGGCTACGCTCCGGAAATGCTCGCCGTGCTCGGCGCAACGCTGCCCCGCGTTCTGAAGCCGCGCTGAATACCAAAAACCCGGCGATCCGTGGAGGGATCGCCGGGCAAAGGTGCCAGCCCGGTGGAGAACGGGCTTGCGGGGGGAGGTCGTACTTAGCGCAGCAGCGACAGAACGTTCTGCTGGCTCTGGTTGGCCTGCGCGATCATCGCGGTCGAAGCCTGGCTCAGGATCTGGGCCTTGGCCATCGCAGTCGTTTCAGCCGAATAGTCGGTGTCCTGAATACGGCTGCGAGCGTCCGACAGGTTGGTGATGTTGTCGTTCAGGTTGTTGACGGCCGATTCCAGACGGTTCTGGCCGGCACCGAGCGTCGCACGGGTCGAGTTGACGTTGGCGAGCGCGGCATCGACGTTGTCGATCGTGGTCGAGGCCTTGGTGGCGTCGGTCACGTCCAGCGCCTGCGTGGTCGAAGTCGAGTCATAGGCCGTGTCCGTACCGCCGAAGAGCTTGGTGCCATCGAACGCCTTCGAGACGATGTCGACCGTGTCGGACGTGTTCGCGCCGGTCTGGATCGAGAACTTCTTGTCGTCCGAACCATCAGCGGCGGGGGCTGCGCCGACTACCGAGAAGACCGCATTGCCGTTGAACTTGGTGTTGTTGAGCACGTCAGAGATCTGGGCGTTGAGGTTGCCGACTTCCGACTGCATCGCATCGCGGTCGGACTGCTGGTAGGTGCCCGACTTCGACTGCACGGCCAGTTCACGGACGCGTTGCAGCATGTTGGTCACTTCGTTGAGGCCGCCTTCAGCGGTCTGCGCCAGGCTGATGCCGTCGTTGGCGTTGCGCACGCCCTGGCTCATGCCCTTGATCTGCGAGGTCATCGTGGTGGAAATGGCGAGGCCCGCTGCGTCGTCCTTAGCGCCGTTGATGCGCTTGCCGGTCGAAAGGCGCTCCATCGCGGTGCCGGCCATCTTGGCCGCGCTGTTCGAAGCGTTCGCAGCCTTGATGGCGCCGATGTTGGTGTTGATAACTGCCATGACTGATCTCCGTTAAGAGGGGTCGTTCCCCGGTTGACGCCGGTCGGGGATCGACGCGGCAGCCACGGCAAAGACCGGCAAAAGCGTGCCGGGTTTAAGGGGGGGGTCGGCAGCAATCTGCCGCATGCACGTACTGGCCCTTAGGGTGAGCGCGGAGCTTAAAGTTTCGCACCGCTTGACGTTTTCACGCGAAAAACAGCCCATCTCGATGGTTAAGACGCCAGCAAGAATGGGGCTCAGGAATATGAACACGGATCAGGCAGTGCGCACGATGGGAGGAAGCGCCGCCACCCCCGCTCTGCCGCACGCGGCTCTGCTCGCAAGGGCCCGCTCGGTTCTGGGCAGCTTTACCCCTGCCGGAACCTTCAGCTTGCGCGGCGCGGACGAGCCGCCCGTGCCCGGCCTTACCGATCGCACCGTGCTGCTTTCCCGGGCCGCTGCCAACGCCATCACGCGGGGCCACGGCGGCCGGCACGAACTTGCCTATGCCGACAGCGGCGATCCCGCCGTGCTCGCCGCGCTCATTGCCTGCGCAGCACCAGCCGGCAGCCCGGTTGCCGCCGATCCGGAAACGCTCTCCATCCTCGCGCTTGCCGAACGGCTTGCGCAGGCCGAAATCCCGGTGCTCATCAACGGCCCCACCGGCACCGGCAAGGAAGTGCTGAGCCGCTTCATCCATCTGCGTTCGCCGCGCGCGGCGGCGCCCTTCATTGCGATCAACTGCGCCGCCATGCCCGAAACAATGCTGGAGGCCATGCTGTTCGGCCACCAGAAGGGCGCGTTCACCGGGGCGAATGCCGCCGCCGAAGGATTCTTCCGCGCCGCGCACGGCGGCACGCTGCTGCTCGACGAGATCGCCGAAATGCCCCTCTCGCTGCAGGCCAAGCTGCTGCGCGTGCTGCAGGAAGGCGAAGTCGTGCCGCTCGGCGCGACGAGGCCGGTCAAGGTCGACGTTCGCATCATTGCCTGCGCCAACCGCGATCTTCCCAGCGAAGTCGAGGACGGCCGCTTCCGCGCCGACTTGTTCTACCGCCTCAACGTGTTCCCACTCGAACTTGCCGCGCTGCGCGACCGGCCCGCCGATATTGCCCCGCTCGCCTTCGCCATGGTGCTGCGCCACGTGCCCGCCCAAGGACCTCTGGGCCGCCCGGTGCCGTGGATCAGTGAGGCCGCGCTCGCCATGCTCGAAGCCCATGCCTGGCCCGGCAACGTGCGCGAGCTTGAAAACGTCATGCGCCGCGCCCTGCTTCTGGCGGGCGATGCGCCTGAAATCGGCATGCAGCACGTGGTGTTCGATCGCCCGGTGCGCGCCGCAGGTGAGAGCCCCGCCGCCGACCCAGCGCCCGGCACGGCCACTATCCCGGGCGGCAAGCTTTCCAACATCGTCCAGCTTTCCGAAACCCGCGCCATCCTCGCCGCGCTCGACAGCTGCGGCGGCAGCCGCATCGCCGCCGCGCGCAAGCTCGGCATTTCCGAACGCACCTTGCGCTACCGCCTCGCCGAATTCCGCGAGAACGGCATTGCCGTGGCCGGTAGCCGGCGATGAGTGGGATCGGGGGAATTGGCGGAAGCGCCGGTGGCGCCGGGGGCCTCCAGCAGATCATGGCGCTGCGCCAGCAGATCATTGATCGCTCGCAGCTCCTCCAGCAAGTCCGCGCGCCCACCGCCAGCGCACCCGAAGCCGCGCCCGAAGCACCCGCTGGCGGCTTTACCTCCGCGCTCAAGTCCGCGCTCGACAACGTGAACGCCGTGCAGGGCAAGGCGGACGCGCTGAGCGAAGGCTACGACAAGGGCGAAGTGACCGACATCGCCAAGGTCATGCTCGCCCGTCAGGAAGCCGGCGTCGCCTTCGAGGCCACCCTGCAAGTGCGCAACAAGCTGCTCACCGCCTACCAGGACATCATGAGGATGGGGGTCTGATAAATGGCTGATCCTGCCGCGCCCACACCTAGCCTCTCCGTCTTCGCCCCGCTCACCGATCCGGCAGGCGGCGGTGTGCTCGCGCGCACCGGCACTTTCCTTGGCCAGCCCCCGGTGCGCCGCGTGCTGCCGTGGTTCGCGGGTATGTCTGCCGCGGGTCTCACCGCGCTGCTTTACATGACCATGGCGCCAGCCCCCCAGCGCATTCTCTACAGCGATCTCAACGATAGCGAACGCGCGCAAGTCGTCGCCGCGCTCGACAAGGCGTCGATCGCCTACACCATCGACAACGCCACTGGCGCTGTCACCGTGGGGGAGAACGATCTCTACAAGGCGCGCATGATCGCCGCATCCGATGGCGCGCTCGCCACGCCCGAAACCGGCGCGCAGATGCTCGACAAGCTGCCGATGGGCGCCAGCCGCACCCTCGAAGGCGAACGCCTTCTCGCCGCGCGCGAGCGTGAACTCGAACTCACTGTGATGCAGATCGACGGCGTCGAGGCCGTACGCGTCCACCTCGCCGAACCCGAAAAGTCCGTCTTCGTGCGCGACAACGCCGCGCCTACCGCCTCGGTCATGGTCAAGCTCGCGCGCGGGCGCCAGCTGGCGGACAGCCAGGTCAGCGCCATCGTCAATCTCGTCGCGGGCTCGGTGCCCTCGCTGTCCGTCGATGCGGTCAAGGTGATCGACCAGCACGGCCGCCTGCTGTCGTCCGCCAAGCCCGGCGAGACCGACCGGCTCGATCTGCAATCGCGCCTCGAGGAAAAGCTGCGCAGCCAGGTCTCGCAGCTGCTCACCCCCATGCTCGGCGATGGCAACTTCAGCAGCGAGATCCAGGTCGATCTCGATATGGACCAGCTCACCTCCGCGCGCGAAAGCTATGACAAGCAGGGCGTGGTCCGCTCCGAAACGCAATCGGCCTCGCAAACCCCAGGCGCAGGAACCGCATCGGGTGTCCCCGGCGTCTTGTCCAACACGCCCCCGCCGCCCACCACCGCTCAGCCCGGCGCCCCCGGTACCGCCCCCACCCCTGGTGCGACACCGTCCCCGGCCGCCACGCCCGCGCCCCCTGCCGCTGGCGAAAGCACTTCCGCGCGCACTTACGAACTCGGCCGCGAAGTCGCTGTCACCAACGCCAGCCCCGGCAAGATCAAGCGCCTCTCGGTCGCCGTCGCGCTGTCGAGCGCGATCATGGCCAAGGCGAAGCCCGCCGAGATCGACCAGATCAAGCAACTCGTCGCAGCCGCCGTCGGCGCCGATACCGCGCGCGGCGATCAGGTCGCCGTCGTCGTGCGCAATTTCCGGCCCGAAGCGGTGACCCCGCCTGCCTTCTGGGAAACGCCGTGGTTCGCGATGATCGTGCGCAACGCCGTCGCGCTGATTGCGGTCCTGCTTACCCTGCTCCTTGGCGTGCGCCCGCTCATCAAGGCCCTGAAGCGCGATCCGGCGCCCGCCGCCGCGCGTTCCAATCAGGCCAACGAAGCCGGTGAAGGCGACGACGGCGAAGACACCGCCGAAAGCCCCGTCCGCCGGCGGCGCAAGAAGGTCCAGCGCATCGAGTCGATCGCCGATCCCGAAACCGGCGAGATCGATCCCGATGCACTCAGCCGCCGGGTCGGCCTTGCCCAGCGCATCGTTGTCGAACAGCCCGATAGCGCGCTCAACGCGCTGCGCCAGCTGCTCAACGAACCCGATCCGGAAGGCGCGGTATGACCAGCGAAGCCCAGTCCCAGACCGGCGGCGACCTCCCCGGCCCCGTCCGCGCCGCCGTGATGA
>CAZQEH010000116.1:0-6181 GCA_964592205.1 uncultured Novosphingobium sp. | reverse complement strand
CGGGATCGAGCAGGTCCGCGTGATGGCCGAACGGGTGATCGAGATCGATCTGGTCGCTCCGGTTCCCGATCTGCTCACGCTGCTCGCCCAGCCCGAACTGGGCCTCCCCAATGCCCACCGCGGGGCCGGCCCGATGGGCCTTGCCCGGCGCGGCAGCAGCACCGGGCTCTCGCTCATTCCGCCCGAAAGGCGCGGCCTCGCGCCGGAGGAGGGTTCGTCCAGCCATGCGCGGAACCTCGTTGTCGAGTTTCTCCCCGCGGCCAAGGCGGTCGAACGCTTCAATGATGGGGCCGCCGATCTCGTGCTCGGCGGACAGATCGATTCGCTCCCGCTGGCAGAGGAAACCAGCCTTGCCCGCGGCAACGTGCAGCTTGATCCCGTCATCGGCATGTTCGGCCTCCTCGTTGATAGCGACAGCGGCTTCCTCGCCGATGCGCCAAACCGCGAAGCCCTCGCGCTCGCCATCGATCGCGATGCGATCATCGCCGCGTTCAATATCGGCGGCTGGCTGCCCACCACCCGTGTGGTTGCCGCCGGGGTCGAAGGCGATGCCGGTACCGTCGGCGAACGCTGGGTCGGCGTTGCGCTAGAACAGCGCCGTGCGCTCGCGGCAGAGCGCGTCACGCATTACATGGCCGACGGCAAGCCCGCCCCGCTTCTGCGCATCGCCGCGCCAAATGGTCCGGGCACGCGCCGCGTGATCGATCTGATCGCCTCCGATTTCAGAGCCATCGGCATCATCACGGTGCAAGTTGCCGAGAACAAACCGGCAGACCTGCGCCTCATCGATACAACTGCGCGCTATGGCCGCGCCTCGTGGTTCCTCAACCAGCTTGCCTGCTCGGTCCACAAGCCAGCCTGCCTCGCCGCGGGCGATGCCCTGCTGGCGCAGGCCCGCCAGACCGCCGACATGCGCGAACGCGCGCGCCTGCTGGGTGAGGCCGAGGCCGAGATGACCGCAGCCAACGCCTATATCCCGATTGCGCGCCCCTTGCGCTGGTCGCTGGTCCGCTCAGGCGTGACCGGCTTCGCGCTCAATCCCTGGGGCTGGCACCCGTTGCCGCCGCTGGCGGCGCAGCCGCGCTAGGGCGTCTCCGGCGGCCAAAGGCCCCGCAAACCTCAAAAATCAATCGCGATCCCGTTGCGCTCCCAGTCGCCAAAGCGCGTGGGGTCAAGCCCGTCGGGATCGTCGCGCTGCTCGGCCGGGGTCGGCACCGGGGCGGGGGCGTTGGTCCAGTGCGCAGGCCGGGTAAAGCCTGCGGGGCGCTTGGTCGCGCGGGAAATCGGCTTGTCCATGCGGACTGTTTGCCGGGGGCGGCGCGCAAGCGCAATTGCCAAGATGGGCACCACGCGCGATAGGCTGGCCAATGGCCCGTACTCCCCAAGCCGCCGAAGAGGATATTCCCGGCGTCCCCGCCCGCCGCGCCGCGCTGCGCCTGCTCGATGCCGTGCTGCGCCGGGGCGATCCGCTCGATCAGGCCGCCCCGCCGGTGCTGCGCGCCATCGAGCGCGGCGATGACCGGGCCCTCGCGCTTGCCATCGCGCAGGAAGCGCTGCGTTGGCTGCCCGATCTCGATCGGCTGATCGATGGCGCCACCCGCCAGATTCTCCCTGAAGATGCCAAGGCCCGCAGCGTGCTGCGGCTCATGCTCGCACAGGCGCTGCGCCTCGGCCTGCCGCCGCATGCGGTGATTGCCACGGGCCTGCCGCTGCTCGTGGGCGGCCCGCGGCGCCTTGCCCACGGGGTGTTCTCCGCCGTACTGCGCGCAGATGGGCTTCCGGTCGCCCCCACGCTTCCCGCTATCACGCTCGAACGCTGGACCAAGGCCTGGCCCACCCGCGTCGAAGCCATTTCCGCCGGCCTCGCCGTCCCGCCGCCGCTCGATCTCAGCTTGCGCGATCCGGCGCGCACTGCGGAATGGGCAGAGCGCCTCGGCGGCATCAGCCTTGCCCCCGGCCATGTGCGCCTCGCCCGCGCGGGCGCGATCGAGGCGATCGAGGGGTTTGCTGAGGGCGCATGGTGGGTGCAGGATCTCGCCGCCTCGGTCCCGGCGCGTCTGCTTGGCCCCGGCGAAGGCCGCCGCGTCCTCGATCTCTGCGCCGCGCCCGGCGGTAAGACGATGCAACTCGCCGCCGCCGGCTGGCGCGTTACCGCGCTCGACAAGTCTGCCCGCCGCCTCGAACGCCTGCGCGAGAATGTCGCGCGCGTCGGCCTCGCGGTCGATGTTGTTGCCGCCGATGCGATGCAGTGGCGCCCCTCGGAGCTTTACGATGCCGTCCTGATCGACGCGCCCTGCAGTGCCACCGGCACCTGCCGCCGCCACCCGGACGTGCTGCACCGCCGCGTGGACCAGTCCGGCCTCGAAGACCTCCAGCGCGCGCTGCTCGAACGCGCGTCGGGCGCCATCCGTGCCGATGGCCGCCTCGTCTATGCGGTGTGCTCGCTGGAGCCGGGGGAAGGCGAAGCGCAGGCCGAATGGGTCAAGGCGCTCGGTCCCGTGCCGATCACTGCGGACCAGCTTCCCGCCGGCATCGCACCCACGCTGGAACGCTGGTTCCGCAGCGATCCCGGCATGCTGGCCGATCACGGCGGTATCGACGGCTTCTTCGCCGCGATGTGGGGCAAGTAGCCGTCAGATCTGCGCAAGCCCCAGACCGCCGCGAACCTTGCGCGGGAGCTTCTCGGCAACCAGCCGGTATGATCCCTTGATCAGGTCCAGCACGTCGTCGTCCGTCATTGCGTCCGGATCATGGTGCTGCAGCCACAGCAGCCCGCGCGAGGCCATGTAGGGCGCCGGGCGCAGGCCGGGCGCGTCCTTCAGCACTTCAAAGCCGATCTCGCTCACCTTGAACGTGATGCCGATGCCGCCGTCCGTCCAGCCGCCAATCGCGAAGACCTTGCCGCCCACCTTCCACACATGCGCGCCGCCCCACTGGCAGACATAGGTCGTGCCGGGCAGGGCAGCGCAATAGGTGTTGAAGGCTTCGTAGGTGATCAATCCGCTTTCACTTTGGCGGCAAAGCTCTTGCGCAGCTTCTGCAGCTTGGGCGGGATCACCGCGAGGCAATAGGGATTGCGCTGGCCTTCGCCCTGCCAGTATTCCTGATGGTAGTCTTCTGCAGGCCACCATTCCGCTGGCCCTTCGATCGTCGTCACCACCGGCTTCGGGCTTGCCGCTGCTGCGCGCGCAATCGCTGCTGCCATGGCTTCGCGCTGCTCGTCATCGACCGGAAACAGCGCCGAGCGGTACTGCGTGCCGACGTCATTGCCCTGCCGGTTCAGCGTCGTCGGATCATGCGTTGCGAAATGGATGTCGAGCAGATCATCCAGCGAAAGCAGCGCCGGATCATACGTCACGCGGATCGCTTCGGCATGCCCGGTCGTCCCGCTGCACACCTGCTTGTAGGCCGGGTTCGGGCTCGTCCCGCCGATATAGCCGCTCTCCACGTCGATCACGCCCGTCACGTCGCGGAACACCGCTTCGGTGCACCAGAAGCACCCGCCTGCCATGATTGCTTGCGCCATTCACTTGTTCCTTGCTTCTCGGGGCAATGCCCGCGATGTCATGCCCAGTTTGCCATAGCGGCCAGATAGGAACGAATGACCCGGTTGTCATCGCCTGCTGCCCGCCTAGGCTACCTCATTCGCTCGAATCAGCCCCGGAGTTACCCCATGCGCAAAGCCGCCCTGCTCTCTGCCATCCTGCTCGCCGCCGCGGTCATGCCTGCTGCGTTGCAGGCCGCGCCCGCTGCACCCGCGGCGAACGCGGCGGATCCCGCGATGGCCAAGGCGCTCGCCGATCCCCGGCGCGACAGCGACCGCGTCCGCGATGCTTTCCGCCATCCGGCTGAAACGCTCGCTTTCTTCCGCATCAAGCCGGGCATGACGGTGGCTGACTATATGCCCTCCGCCGGCTGGTACACGCGCATCCTGGTCCCCTATCTGGGTGAAAAGGGCCAATATATTGGCATCACCGCCGGCCTCGCCGCTGCCTCGGGCGATACCAGGACCCGCCTCGCCGCTTTCCCTGCCGCCTTCCCGCCGAAGGTCGCCGGCTGGACGGGCGTCCCCGCAGAGCGCATCCCCGCCTTTACGCTCGATGCCATCCCGGCAGAGCGCAAGGGCACGGTCGACCGCGTGATGATCATGCGCGAAGTCCACAACATGTGGCCCGACAATTTTCTCTACAATGATCTCACCGCGATCCGCGCGCTGCTCAAGGACGATGGCCTGCTCGGCGTCGAGGAACACCGCGCCAAGGCCGATGCGCCTTCGTCCTACACCCTTGGCACCATGGGCTACATGCGCGAGGCCGATGTCATCGCGCTTGTCGAAGCCCATGGCTTCAAGCTGGTTGGCAAGAGCGAGATCAACGCTAACCCCAAGGACAGCGCCAATTGGCCCGACGGTGTGTGGACGCTGCCCCCCGTCCTGACCCTCAAGGACAAGGACCGCGCCAAGTACGAAGCCATCGGCGAAAGCGACCGCATGACGCTGCTGTTCGCCAAGCGGCCCTGAACATCCAGAAGCCCTCTCCCAACCCTCTTCAGGGGAAGAGGGTTGGGAGAGGGGGCATACCCTTTGACAATCCGGCAAAGGCCCCCCAATTCCCCGGCATGACCCAGCTCACCGTCGCTGCCCTCCAGCTCGCCCTCCATGCGCCCGATGCGCATACCAACATCGCCGCCGTCAGCGCGCTGGTCGAGCAGGCGGCGGGTGAGGGGGCCGAGGTCATCCTCCCGCCCGAACTCTTCGCCGGCCCCTATTTCTGCACGGTCGAAGACGAAGCCCTCTTCGCGCTCGCACACCCCTTGGCCGAAGACCCTTCGGTCAAGGCCATGCAGGCGCTCGCCAAGAGCCTCAAGGTTGCCATCCCCACCAGCTTCTTTGAGCGCGAGGGGCATCACTACTACAATACCCTCGCGATGATCGGCCCGGACGGTGAGATCATCGGAACCTACCGCAAGAGCCATATCCCGGACGGCCCGGGCTACGAGGAAAAGTACTATTTCCGCCCCGGCAACACCGGCTTCAAGGTGTGGGATCTGCTCGGCACGCGCATCGGCGTCGGCGTGTGCTGGGATCAGTGGTACCCCGAATGCGCGCGCGCCATGGCCCTGATGGGCGCCGAAGTGCTGCTCTATCCCACCGCCATCGGCTCCGAGCCCTATGATCCGAACCTCGATACCAGCCGCGTCTGGCGCCGTGCGATGGTCGGCCACGCCGTATCGAACTGCATGCCCGTCATTGCCGCCAACCGCATTGGCAGCGAAAGCATGCCTGATGGGAATGGTGGTGGCACGCCCCCGCAGCGCTTCTATGGCCACAGCTTCATCGCCGATCAGTGGGGCGATCTGCGCGCAGAATTCGGCGCGGAGGAAACCGGCGTCCTCGTCGCCGCGCTCGATCTCGGCGAAGCCGCCCGCCACCGCGCCGGCATGGGCTTCTTCCGCGATCGCCGCCCCCAGCTCTACACCCGCCTTGCTGAAGACATCTGAGGGCATGCCCCTTTCTCCGCTCCCGTTCGTGTCGAGCCCCTCGACTTCGCTCGGGATAACCTTCCGGCCCTGGGGGCCGGAAGTCGAGACACCATGTCCAACCGCTACCTGATCGCGCTCGGCTCCAACCAGCGCCATCCCCGCCATGGCCCCCCGTCCCGCGTGCTGCGCGCCGCGCTCGCCGCGCTGGCGGATGCAGGGCTCACCATCGAGGCCGTGTCTCCCATCATCGCCAGCGCCCCCGTCGGCCCCTCGCGCCGCCGCTACGCCAATGCCGCCGCGCGGGTGGCAACCCCGCTTGATCCGCCCGCGCTGCTTGCGCTGCTGCAGGCACTCGAAACCCGCTTCGGCCGCGTCCGCCGCGGCCAGCGCTGGGGCGCGCGCACCCTCGATCTCGACGTGATCCTGTGGACCGGCGGCCTCTGGCGCAGCCCATCGCTCACGATCCCCCACCCCCGCTTCAGGGAGCGCCCCTTCGTCGTCACCCCCGCCGCGAAGGTTGCCCCGGATTGGCGCGATCCGGCAGGCACCTGCACCATCCGCCACCTCCACGCCCGCTTGACCCGGCCTCGCCCCATCCGTAGGTGAAGCCCATCCCGATAGCGGGGGCCCTTAGCTCAGTCGGTAGAGCAACTGACTTTTAATCAGTAGGTCGCTGGTTCGAACCCAGCAGGGCTCACCA
>CAZQEH010000115.1:0-6205 GCA_964592205.1 uncultured Novosphingobium sp. | reverse complement strand
GTCCGTCACCGCGTTCGGCGCGCGCCGGGTTGCCCACGGGGCCGCGCTCATCAGCCTTGCGCGGATTGGCATCGCGGGGGCGCCCATCAACGCCCTGCGCGCGGCCACCGGGCGAACGGTCGTCACGCCGATTGGGATTGCCGCCAGCGCTGCGGCTTTCGCCGCCACGTCCTTGACCACCATGCCCCTGACCACCATGACCATGGCCGCCACGACCATGACCACCGCCCCGGTTGCCGCCGCGCCCACGCGCATCGCGGTCATCGCGGCGCGCATCGCGTTCGGCTTCCTCGGGCTTGCGGCTGACGGCGGGCAGGCGCGCGGCTTCGGCGAGGAAGCCCTCGGGCAGCGGCAGCGGCATGAGCTTGATGCCTGTCAGCTTCTCGATGTCCTTGAGGTAGGGCTTCTCGTCCGGCGCGCAGAAGCTGATCGCCTCGCCGTCCGCACCTGCACGCGCGGTCCGGCCGATGCGGTGGACGTATTGTTCGGCGACATTGGGCAGCTCGAAGTTGAACACGTGGCTCACCCCGCTCACGTCGATCCCGCGCGCGGCGATATCGGTGGCGACGAGGATCGGGCACGAACCCTGGCGGAACGCATCGAGCGCGGCGGTGCGCTGCGCCTGGCTCTTGTTGCCGTGGATCGCGCGCGCGCTGATCGAGGCTGCCGAAAGATGGCGCACCACGCGGTCCGCACCGTGCTTGGTGCGCGTAAACACCAGCGCGCGGTCCAGCTTGCCATCAGCCAGCAACGCACGGATGCGCAGCGTGAGGAGCGCCTGCTTCTCGGCCTGGTTGACGAAGGTGACGAACTGCTCGACGCGCTCGGCAGTGCTCGCCTGCGGGGTCACTTCCACGCGCACCGGGTTGTTGATGAACTGCTTGCCAAGATCCGCGATCGCCTTGGGCATCGTCGCGGAGAAGAACAGGCTCTGGCGTTCCTTGGGCAGCAGGTTCGCCACGCGGCGCAGCGCGTGAATGAAGCCGAGATCCATCATCTGGTCCGCTTCGTCGAGCACGAAGATCTCGACCCGGCTGAGCGTCAGCGCGCGCTGGTCGATGAGATCGAGCAGGCGGCCCGGCGTGGCGACGAGGATGTCGCAGCCCGGCACGAGGCGGCGGGCCTGCTTGCCCACCGGCACGCCGCCGAACACGCAATCGACCGTGAGGCGCAGATTCTTGGCATAGGCGGCGATGTTTTCCGCGATCTGCGCGGCGAGTTCGCGCGTCGGCGAAAGCACCAGCATGCGGCACGAGGCGGGCTTGCGCGGCTTCATGTCCGCCGCAAGGCGGTGGAGCGAAGGCAGCGCGAACGCGGCGGTCTTGCCGGTGCCGGTCTGCGCGATGCCAAGCAGGTCGCGGCCTTCGAGCAGCGCGGGAATGGACTGGCGCTGGATCGGCGTCGGGTCGGTATACCCCTTCGCTTCAAGCGCGTGGAGAATCGGCTCGGCAAGGCCGAGATCGCTGAAATAAGACATGGGAATCCAATCGTTGAATGGCGCGCGCGGCATGAGTGCGGCGCGCAGGCAGAAGGTCGTCCATGCGACCCATGCGTGAAGGGGAAGCCAAGCGAAGCAGCTGTTAAGCCGGGGCGGGTACACGCCCTGAAACGGCGGACCTCACGCTTGCCCGGGCTTGCGGCGGAAAGTCCGCTCGCCAGTCCTGCTGGAAGCGCACTTAAGCGCAATTGCGCGCAAAAGCAAGGAAATTGCGCGCGAAGCGTGCGGGCTTCCCAAATGCTGGCCGGTGGCTCTATCACGGCGCCATGCAAAACCGCCTCGCCTCCGCGCTCGTCGCCGCCACTCTCCTGCTCCCTGCTGCCGCCCACGCAGCGCCCAGCCTGACCGCGCCGGAAAAGCGCATGGTCGCGGCGGTTGCAGCAAACGAGGCGCGCGATCTCGCGCTGCTCGAAAAGCTGGTCAACCAGAACTCCGGTTCGCGCAATATCGCCGGGGTCAAGGCCGTGGCCGCGATGGTGCGGCCTGAATTTGAGGCGTTGGGCTTCACGGTGAAGTGGCTGCCGATGGAGCAGACCGGGCGCGCGGGGCACCTCGTCGCCACCCACACCGGCAAGCCCGGCGCGAAGCGTCTCCTCCTGATCGGCCACCTCGATACGGTGTTCGAGGCGGATTCGCCGTTCCAGACGTTCACGCGCAACGGCCAGTTCGCCAGCGGCCCCGGCGTGGCAGACGACAAGGGCGGTGTAGTTGCCATGCTCGCCGCGCTGCGCGCGATGGCGGCGGGGGGCACGCTCAGGAACGCCAACGTGGTCGCCTACCTCACGGGCGACGAGGAAGACGCCGGCGATCCGCAGTCCGCCGCCCGCGCCGATCTCATCGCCGAGGGCAAGAAGGCTGACGTCGCACTCGATTTCGAAGGCCTTGCCCGCGACGTGGGGCCCGATGGCAAGCTCATGGACATGGGCTCGATCGCGCGCCGCTCGGCCTATAGCTGGACCATCGAAGTCACCGCGAAGTCCGGCCATTCGAGCGGTGTGTTCGGTGCCGATGGCGATGGCGCGATCTATGCCCTCGCGCGCATGCTCGCCGCGATCCGCGCCGAAGTGCCCGAGCCTAACCTCACGCTCAACGTCGGCATGATCGCGGGCGGAGCCGAAGCCGTGCTCGCAGTCGATCAGGCCCACGTCAGCGCCACCGGCAAGACCAACATTATCCCCGCCAAGGCCATCGCGCGCGGGGATCTGCGCACACTTTCGGGTGAGCAGAATACCCGCGCGCAGGAGAAGATGGCCGCGATTGTCGCGCGCGCCTTCCCCGGCGCTACGGGCAGGATCACATTCGAGGATGGCTACCCGCCGATGGCCCCCACAGATGCCAACCGCGCGCTGCTGGCAAGGCTCAATGATGTGAACGCCGCGCTGGGCCTCCCCGCCATGCCCCCGCTTGATCCGCTCAAGCGCGGCGCGGGCGATATCAGCTTCGTGGCCGCCGATGTACCCGGTCTCGTCGGGCTTGGCCCCGCCAGCAAGGGGGATCACACTCCCGCCGAAACGGTTGATCTCGCCAGCCTCAACTTGCAGGCCAAGCGCGCCGCGCTGCTGATGAGCCGGCTGGCTGCCGACACGCGCTGATGGACCACCCTGCCAGCCCTTGCACCGGCACATGCACGCTGGTCCCCGCCAGCGCGCTGTGCCGGGGCTGCGCGCGCACGATCGAGGAAATCATGGCATGGCCCGCCGCCAGCACCGCGCAGAAGCACGCCATCCTCGGGGCCGTCGGCCAGCGCCTTCAGAGCGTCAGCGTCAGGTCGAAATAGCCGTAGACGCTATTGCCGCTGGCGGGTGCATTGGGCGCATCCAGCAGAAAACCCTGCTTGAACAGCACCGCGCCGCCGGTTTCGGCCTGGAGCAGATCGGGCACCAGCCAATGCCGCAGGCGTGCTTCGGCTTGATGGCCCGCAAACCGTCCCGACGCGCCCTTTGCATCCTTCACGCCGGTCGTCGCAAAGGCATCGCGCGGATTTTCCAGCCATAGCGCGCGGTACGAGACCATTACGTCGGTACGCTTGTCCGGTGTCGCTTCCAGCCGCAGCCCAGGCGAGATGATGTTGGCCCGCTGCAAGGCACCATAGAGCGCCGTCGGCCCGAAATCGAAGCGCCGCGCGCCAAACAGTGTATCGAACCGGCTGTAGCGTCCGGCCTTGCCGCCATCGCCGCTTGCCGCATCGAACATGGCGGCAACGCGCGGCTTCCACGCGGCATTCAGCGAGTAGCCCGCCTCGGCATGGAGGAACCACGCCGAGACATCGAGGTCGGTCACGTCTGCCGCGCTCGTCGTGCGCCGCGCGGTGCCGAACTGGTAGGCGCCTTCGACGTCATGGTCCCACTTCCCCGCCGCCGGTCGGGCAAGGTGCCGCGCGCCAAGCGTCCACAGGCGGCGGTTGCGGGTCAGCCGATTGTCGCCATCCTGCTCGGCCAGCCGGAAGCCATAGCCTTCCAACACCCCGCCCAGCACATGCGGCAGCGTCACGTGAGTGCCGAAGAACTGGACGCGCGTGGTTTCGAGGTCGAACTTGACCGTGTTGTCCTGCAGTCCCTGCGCATCATCCGGGCGGCGGATTTGCGGCATCGTCCAGAACGCTTGCAGCCGCGTACGACCCTGCGTCGTCCACTCAAGGTTCGCGCCGGTGAAGCCATTGGTGGTCTGGCGAAAGCGGTTGCGCGCCACAAGCCGCCGGGAGCCAATGTCCATGGTCTGTCGGCCCAGTGTCAGCAGTCCGTGCCCGCCGTGGGGCTCCTTGTGCCAGTCGCCCAGTTCGATCTTGGCATAGGCCTGCACCAGTTCGAGCGTGTTGACGTCAGACGTCGTGATGCTCGAGGTCGGCCCTTCGCCATAGGCGCGCGCATCCCACAATTCGCCTCCGAAGCGGACCGGCCCCGCATCGTATTCGATTGCCAGCGTGGTGCGCAGCGAGACCATCGAATCGGCGGCCGCCGGGCTGGGGCGGAACTGCCCGTCGATCCCCTCGACCCGTGCGCGCACGCTGGCACTGATCGAGAGATCGTCGGGCGCGCCGAGTGCTTCGGCAAGGGGGCCGGGCTTGGCCACGGCAGGGGCGGCAATGGCCAGCGCCGCAAGGGCCGCCAGCGGGGGGAGTGCTCTATGGGTCAAAGTCGCTTCCACAGGTCTGGTGCGCACCAAGCTCCCGCCGCCGGGTCGGTATCCTGATGCTAGGCGCAGTTGAATGCAGCAATCATACGCGGCGTCTAGTCCTGTATTGCCTTGCCGCAGACAGCGCACTACAGGTCGTGCAGTCACTTGGGGAGTAGCCGCTGCGCGTTCCGCGCGCAGCCCCCTGCCAGACCAGTCTGGCGCGTCAACATGCTTGGCCGAGAGGCCGTGGCGCAGGCGGCGGGCAAGGAGCGGCAACGTTCCCCCTGCCGGGCGAGACCAATGGCACCGATTTCCCTGTCCGGCCGGGCGGGGGAAGTCCGGTGCCGTTGTCTCGATCGCTCGCCCGGCCCTGGAACTTGCCCATGCTCGAAGCCCTGTTCACGTCCACCGCGGTCGTCGCGCTTGCCGAAATCGGTGACAAGACGCAGCTCCTCGCCATCGTCCTCGCCGCACGGTTCAAGCGGCCCGTGCCGATCGTGCTTGGCATTCTCGTCGCCACGCTTGGCAACCATTTCCTCGCCGCCATGGCTGGTTCGCTGGCAGCCGGGTGGTTCGATGGGCCTGCCTTCCGCTACGCCGTTGCCGTGGGCTTCATTGCCATGGCCGCGTGGACCCTCGTGCCCGACAAGTTCGAGGATGACGAGGCAACCGCCGTCACACGCGGCGGCGCATTTTTCACCACGCTGGTCGCGTTCTTCCTCGTCGAAATGGGCGACAAGACGCAGGTCGCCACGATTGCGCTGGGCGCGCGCTTCCACGATGCCATCGCGGTTACGGCAGGCACCACGCTCGGCATGATGCTGGCCAATGTGCCTGCGGTGCTGCTGGGCGGTGAACTCGTCAAGCGTGTGCCGCTGGGCGTCGTGCGCATGATTGCGGCGCTGTTCTTCGCGGTGCTTGGCGTGCTGTTGCTGCTCGCGACGGCGGGCCTGCTTTAGCTTTCCTCGCCCCAACCGGCGCATTGCGGATCGCCCGCCACCACCAGCCGCCGCAGCGCCGCGCGCGCAAGCCGTTCGGTCTCAGCCTTGCGGCGCGCGGCGGCGAGCGGCAGGCTGGGGGCCGGGCGCAGGATCTCCGCGTCATAGCCGTCTGCCACGATCACCCCGCACAGGTCCGGCCGGAACGCCGGGGTTTCAAGGCAGGCGCGATCGAGATGCGGGGCGAGGCCCCAATAGAACCTGTCGCAGTATTCGAGGTAATCGGGCCACTTGGCGTCACCCAGCAGATCGGCGCGCGCCACCTTGATTTCCACGATGATGATGCGGCCCTTGCCGTCGATCCCCATGAGATCGGCACGGCGGCCCGAACGGAGCGGCATTTCCGGGAGGCACCAGATGCTGTTTCGCGCAAACAAGCGGCCGATCCCGCGCGCAACGGCTTGCGCTTCCCGCTCGGTAGGCATGGGGGCGGCAGTGGGCCAAGCCGAATCGCGCATGGCTTCAGTTTAGGAACAAGAATGGAACAACGCTAGGGGTAAGGCGCTGAAGTCTAGCGCTCGATGCCCAGCGGCTGGATCAGCGCCAGCAGCGCGGCGCGCGCCGTGTGAAACTCGCGCCACAGGGCCAGCGCCGC
>CAZQEH010000114.1:0-6328 GCA_964592205.1 uncultured Novosphingobium sp. | reverse complement strand
TGGGCGGCGGCTGGCAGGTGGGCGCAGCGCGGCTCGCGGTGTCTCGTTGAGGGATGGAGAAAGGCGCCCGTCCGGCACCAAAAAGCGGTGTTATGTGAGGTAACGATCCGTTAACCATACTGCATGGGTAGGGTTGGGGTTCGAGTCTCCGTCTTGGCGGGATTGCTGGTGTCGCTGCTGGGATGCGGAGTGCTGGCGCGCGGCGCTTTTGCCGGACGGGTGACGCCGCCGCCTGCGCCGGTGCAACTGGCTTCGGCGGGCGTGCAATGCGGGCCCGATCCAGTGCTCGATGGCGCTCCCGAGGGGCCGCCGCCGCTGACGCCCGCATCGGCGGCGCGCAAGGGTGTGCTGATCGTGGTGAGCATCCCCTCGCAGCGGCTGTTCGTGTTCAGGGACGGCAAGGAGTGGGGTTCGACGACGATCTCCACCGGGCGGCGCGGACATGGCACTCCGGCGGGGACGTTCACGATCCTGCAAAAAGCAGTGAAGCACCGCTCGCGCACCTATGGCAATGCGCCGATGCCCTATATGCAGCGGCTGACCTGGGGCGGCGTGGCGCTTCATGCCGGGCGGGTGACGGGGGCACCGGCCTCGCACGGGTGCATCCGCTTGCCCTGGAACTTTGCCCGCCAGCTTTATGCGCTGACCAATCCCGCATCGACTTCGGTGGTGATCCTGCGACAGCCGCTGGATTATGCGGGCGCGGCGAAGAGCGCGGCGCTGGGGCTGCCTGCGCCGCTGCGCGAGCAGCCGGTGCGGCAGGCCGCTGCATCGCTACCGCCGCAGCCGATCCTGCCGAAGCCGGCTGCGCCGCTGCCGCACGGCATGGTCCAGACGATCCAGCTGGCGGCGGCGCCCAATGTCGCGGGGGCTGACGCGTTGTGGCAGGAGCTTTTCGCGAGCGAGCCGGAGCTGCAAGCGCTTGAGCCGGTGATCGTGCCCGCGGTGGTGCGGCAGACGCAGGTCTACCGGCTGCGCGCTTCGGGGCGGGATGCCCATGCGATCTGCGGACGGCTCGCGGCGCGAGGGATCGCCTGCCTGAAAGTGACCGCTTAGGCGAGGCCGCTGCCAGCCTGAAGATGCACGCCAAGGTGCGCGATGAACGCCTCGATCCGCGCCGGGAGCGCCGGGGTGGGGGCATGGACGGCGTAGATGCCGACATCCTGAGAACCCTGATACTGCGGCAGCACACGGGCCAGCGCGCCGGAAGCGAGCGCTTCGTGCACATCCCACAAGGAGCGCAGCGCGATGCCGCAGCCGCCCAGCGCAAGTTCGCGCACGACTTCGCTGGAATTGGTGCGCACGTGGCTCTGGCCGGAGTGGGTGACGGTGCCTTCGGGGCCATCGAGTTGCCAGGGAAGCTGGCTCACGGTGGCGAGGAGACGGTGGTGCTTGAGCTCGCCAAGCGTTGCGGGCGTGCCGAATGCGGCGAGATAGGTGGGCGCGGCGCAGAGCACACGGTGGCTGGTGCCAAGGCGGTGGCCGGTGAGGCCCGTGCCGATCTGCGCGCCGATGCGGATCGCAAGATCGCAGCTGCCATCGAGCAGGTCGGCAAATTCGTCCGAGAGATCAAGCTGGAGGCGCACGTCCGGATGGGCGGCGAGGAAAGTGGGGACATGGGGCACGACATGCATGCGCCCGAACGACGTGGGCGCATTGATGCGCAGCGGGCCGCGCACATGGGCGTGGCGGCCGCTGACGCGCTCTTCTGCGGCCTTGAGAGTGGAGCGCAGGGGGAGCAGCGCATCGTGGAGATCCTGCCCGGCGGGCGTGAGCGCAAGGCGGCGCGTGGTGCGGTGGACGAGGCGGGCGGAGAGGCGCTCTTCCAGGCGGGCGAGGCGCTTTGATAGCGCGGCGGTCGAAGCGCCCCGCGCGCGGGCAGCGGCGGAGATCGAGCCGGCTTCGACGATGCCGAGGAAGAGATCGTAGTCGGGATCGAACATTGTTTCCCCTAGGGAGAAGCTGCGTTGAATTATTTCCTTCTACCGGAAGGCGGCGCGGGGGGATAGGGAGGCGCATCGGATTTTGGGAGTGTGTGCGATGAGCGGATATGTCGAGCGTTCGGGGCTGCAGGTGGCCGGTGTTCTCGCGGATTTTATCGAAACGCGCGCGCTGCCGGGTACGGGGCTGACGGCTGAGGCGTTTTGGGCGGGCGCGGCGAATATCTTTGGCACGTTCGCGCCGCGCAATGCCGCGCTGCTGGCGAAGCGCGAAGACCTGCAGGCGAAGATCGACGCGTGGCACAAGGACCGCGCCGGGCATTTCGATCAAAAACTGGCGCAGGACATGGCGGCCTACAAGGCGTTCCTCACCGAAATCGGCTATCTGGTGCCCGAGCCCGCACCGTTTTCGGTTGCGCCGCAGAATGTTGACGCGGAGCTCGCCGTGACGGCGGGGCCGCAGCTCGTCGTGCCGATCCTCAATGCGCGGTTCCTGCTGAACGCGGCGAATGCGCGCTGGGGCAGCCTTTATGATGCGCTTTATGGCACGGATGCGATTCCGGGCGCGGCCGCGGGCAAGGGCTATGACCCGGTTCGCGGGGGGCAGGTAATTGCCTGGGCCAAGGCGTTTCTCGATGAAGCAGTGCCGCTGGCATCGGGCTCGTGGGCGGACTGGACGGGCGGCGAGCCGGCGCTGAAGGATCCTTCGCAGCTGGTGGGCCGCGCGGGCGCGAACCTCCTGTTCAAGCACAATGGCCTCCACATCGAAGTGGTGATCGATCCGGCGCACCCCATCGGCAAGGATGATCCGGCGGGGATCGCCGACGTGATGATGGAAGCCGCGATCTCGACGATCTGCGACTGCGAGGATTCGGTCGCGGCGGTTGATGCCGAAGACAAAGTCGCCGCATATGCCAACTGGCTGGGGCTGATGCAGGGCAATCTCGAGGATACCTTCGAGAAGGGCGGCAAGATGATGACGCGGCGGCTCAATACGGACCGTGCCTATACCGCGCCCGATGGCTCGGTGCTGACGCTCCATGGCCGCTCGCTGCTGCTGGTGCGCAATGTCGGCCACCTGATGACCAATCCGGCGGTGCTGCTGCCGGGCGGGGGCGAGGCGCCGGAGGGCATTCTCGATGGCATCGTCACCAGCCTGATCGCGATGCATGACATCAACGGCGCGCGCCGCAACAGCCGCACCGGCTCGGTCTATATTGTGAAACCCAAGATGCACGGGCCGGAAGAAGCGGCGTTTGCCAACGACTTGTTCGATGCGGTGGAGGATGTGCTCGGCCTCGCGCGCCATACGCTGAAGATCGGCGTGATGGACGAAGAGCGCCGCGCGAGCGCGAACCTCGCCGCCTGCATCCATGCGGTGAAGGACCGGATCATGTTCATCAACACCGGCTTCCTCGACCGGACCGGTGACGAGATGCACACTTCGATGCAGGCTGGGGCGATGCTGCGCAAGGGCGACATGAAGACGAGCCCCTGGATCCTCTCGTACGAGGATCGCAACGTGCAGATCGGTCTCGCCTCAGGGCTATCGGGCAAGGCACAGATCGGCAAGGGCATGTGGGCGATGCCCGACCGCATGGCGGATATGCTGGTGCAGAAGGTGGGGCATCCCAAGACCGGCGCGAACACCGCATGGGTGCCTTCGCCGACCGCCGCCGTGCTGCATGCGACGCATTACCATCAGGTTGATGTGTTCGCGCGGCAGGCGGAGCGTCGCGCGGAAGGGATCGCCAGCCTCGATGCGCTGCTGACCATTCCCGTCGCGGCGGGGCAGAACTGGTCGGAGGCGGACATTCAGGCCGAGATCGACAACAATGCTCAAGGGATCCTGGGCTACGTGGTGCGCTGGGTCGATCAGGGGATCGGCTGCTCCAAGGTGCCGGACATCAACGACGTCGGCCTGATGGAAGACCGCGCCACGCTGCGCATTTCCAGCCAGCATATCGCCAACTGGCTGCTGCACGGGGTGGTGACGGCGGATCAGGTCGATGCGGCGCTGCTGCGGATGGCGGCGAAGGTCGATGCGCAGAACGCGGGCGATCCGTTCTACCAGCCGATGGCGGAGAGCCCCGAAGGCAGCCTTGCGTTTCAGGCGGCGCGGTCGCTGGTGTTCGATGGCGTATCGCAGCCGAGCGGCTATACCGAGCCGCTGCTGCACGCGTTCCGCCAGAAAGTGAAGGCACTGGCCTGAGCTGGAGACTCCGCCGATGTCGATTGCCATGCCGGTGCCCGATAGCGAGACGCTCGCCAAGCGCGAGCGGATCGCGCGGGCGCTGCGGGGGATCGTGCCAGGGGAGGGTGTGATCGATGCGCCCGAGGCGCTGCGGCCGTGGGAGTCCGATGGGCTGACCGCCTATCGCCAGCCGCCGCTGCTGGTGGTCCTGCCGGAAACGACGGCGCAGGTTTCCGCCGTGCTCGCGTGGTGCCATGCCGAGGGCGTGAAGGTGGTGCCGCGCGGGGCGGGGACTTCGCTTTCGGGCGGGGCCTTGCCGCTGGCGGATGCGGTGCTGCTGGGGCTGGGCAAGTTCAAGCGCGTGCTGGAAGTGGACTACGAGGATCGCGTGGCGGTGGTGCAGCCGGGGGTGACCAACCTTGCCATCACGCAGGCGGTGGAGGGCAAGGGCTTCTATTACGCGCCCGATCCATCGAGTCAGATTGCCTGCACCATCGGCGGCAATGTCGCGGAGAATTCCGGCGGGGTGCACTGCCTGAAATATGGCCTGACGACGAACAACGTGCTCGGCGCGGAAGTGGTGCTGATGGACGGTGAGGTTGTGCAGCTGGGTGGGCGGCATCTTGATCCGTGCGGGCTTGATCTGCTCGGCGTGGTGGTGGGCTCGGAAGGGCTGCTGGGGGTGGTCACCGAAGTGACGGTGCGCATCCTGCCCAAGCCCGAAACCGCGCGGGCGGTGCTGGTGGGTTTTCCGGATGCGGAGCAGGCGGGGGCCTGCGTGGCGCAAGTGATTGCCGAGGGGATCATCCCCGCCGGCATGGAAATGATGGACCGGCCCGCGATCCATGCGGCGGAGGCTTTCGTCAAAGTGGGCTATCCGCTCGATGTGGGGGCGCTGCTCATCGTCGAGGTGGATGGTCCGGCGGCGGAGTGCGATTTCCTGATCGGGGAGATCGCGCGGATTGCGAACGCGAACGGAGCGGTCACCTCGCGGGTTTCGGAAAACGAGGCCGAGCGCATGGCGTTCTGGGCGGGTCGCAAGGCGGCGTTTCCGGCCGTGGGACGGATTTCGCCGGACTACCTCTGCATGGACGGCACGATCCCGCGCCGCCGCCTGCCCGATGTGCTGCGGCGGATGGAGGAGCTTTCCGAGGAATACGGCCTGCGCGTGGCGAACGTGTTTCACGCGGGCGATGGCAATCTGCATCCGCTGATCCTCTATGATGCCAATGTGCCGGGCGACCTCGACAAGGCCGAGGCGTTCGGCGCGGATATCCTGCGCCTGTGTGTTGCGGTCGGCGGGGTGCTGACGGGCGAGCATGGCGTGGGGATCGAGAAGCGCGATCTCATGCCGGAGATGTTTTCGGAAGCCGACCTCAAGCAGCAGCAGCGGGTGAAGTGCGCGTTCGATCCGGAATTGCTGCTCAATCCAGGGAAGGTGTTTCCGGTGCTGCATCGCTGTGCCGAACTGGGGCGGATGCATGTGCACCACGGCGCGCTGCCGCATCCCGAGCTGCCGAGGTTCTGATGCTGGAGCCAAGGGATGCGGCGGATCTCGCCGAGGTTGTCGGCAATGCGGCGGCGAGCGGGCGCAAGCTGGAACTGCGCGGCGGCGGGACCAAGGCGGATTTTGGCGCGCCGCGTGAGGCGGAAGTGGTTTCGCTCAGCCGGATGACCGGCGTTGTCGACTACGACCCAGCGGAACTGGTGTTGACCATTCGCGCTGGCACGCTGCTGAGCGATGTGCAGGCACTGGTGGCAGCCGAGGGCCAGATGCTGGCGTTCGAGCCTTGGGGTGAGCCCGGCGCGACCATCGGCGGCACCATGGCGGCAGGCGTGGCGGGTTCGCGGCGGGTGACGGCGGGGAGCGCGCGCGATCATCTGCTGGGGCTGACGGGAGTTTCCGGGCGCGGCGAAGTGTTCGTCGCGGGTGCGCGGGTCGTGAAGAATGTGACCGGCTATGATCTGCCCAAGCTGATGGCGGGTTCGTGGGGCCGGATCGGCGCGATGACCGAACTGACGGTGAAAGTGCTGCCCACCCCGCGCGAAGTCGTCACGCTGGCGGCGCGGGGCCTCGCTCCCGCAGCGGCCCACGCGGCGATGGCCTGCGCGCTGGGCAGCAATGCCGAGGTTTCGGCGGCGGCGGCGCTCGGCGTTGGCACGGTGCTGCTGCGCGTCGCAGGCTTTGCGCCTT
>CAZQEH010000113.1:0-6454 GCA_964592205.1 uncultured Novosphingobium sp. | reverse complement strand
GCCGCAATGCGCGGTGCTTTCGATTTCCGAACTGCCGCCCAGCCAGCCGATCGAAGTGATCGAGGTGGTGGGCGGCGCAGACCCCGATCCAACCGCAATTCCCCCACAGGATCTTGCCGCATGAACCATGACCACCGCAGCTTTGCCGCCGCGCGCGCCTATCAGGGCGGGACGGCAGACCGCATCCGCCGCTTCCTGCCGATGGTGCGCCGCCTTGCCTGGCACGTCCACGGATCGGGGCGCGCAGGGATCGAGATCGAGGATCTGGTGCAGGCCGGGCTCGTCGCGCTCACCGAATGTGCGCAGAAGCACAACGGGCCGACCGAGGACGGCTTTGCCGCCTATGCCAAGCTGCGCGTGCGCGGCGCGATGGTCGATCTGGTGCGGCGCTCCACCCCCCTTTCGCGCGCGGCGAGCGACCGGCGGCGGCTGCTGGCCGGCGCATCCAGCGCGCTGACGACGACACTGGGCCGAGCACCGAGCGAGGACGAACTCGCCGAAGCGATGGGCATCACCACCGCCGCGCTGGGCGAACTGCGCGCCTCCAGCGAACCGATGCGCTTCGAGCCCATCGACGACACTTATTCCGACAGCGACATGGCCTTCGCCGACGACCGGCCGGACAGCTTCGAACTGCTGGCGGACGAACAGACGCGAGGGGCAGTGGTGGCCGCGATTGCCGGCCTGCCGGAGCGGCTGCAGATGGTGATCCAGCTCTATTTCGTCGAGGAACTGAACTTGGCGGAAATCGCCGAGGTGCTGTCGGTCAGTGTGCCGCGTGTGCACCAACTTAAGGCGCAGGCGCTGGATAAGCTGCGGGCGGCGCTGGGGGATGAGTTTTATGTGGTTTAGGGGGTGCCAAAAGCTGACCTAGCGAGCAGATGCGGTCGCCTCGTTCCCGATGAAACCCACCTTGAAGTCCGTAAGGGCGGCGACATGGAACAAACAGGTCAGTGCTTCGGATGCTTCCGGCTTGGGAGGCATTCCGAGACGCATGAACCAGTCCGGGCTCAGCGTGTGGAAACCATACTTGGATTGGAACGCACCCTTTGCCTTGGAGCCGCATAGTTTCTCGATTTCGCGGGTGAAGGTGGCTTCGTTGGTCAGCCCTTTTTGGTACGCCGGAACCCGATCAAGCAGATTTCGTGCGGCCAGCCAGCTGCGTGCGTCCGATTTGGCCCTGCTGGTTGCCTTGGCTTCGAGCATGGCATCAAGGCGCGGTTGCACATTCGCTGGCAGTTGCAGCGTGTAGTCGAAGTCGATCACTCTGAAGGCGCACGCAAGCTGCTCGTCAGTCACTGACTGGGCATCGTTTGCGATCAGCACGTCTTCACGCAGGTCTGGGTCATATTTCGTGCTCACCGTACCAAACCCGCATCGGGATACGTGCTCGGCAGCCTCTTGGAGCGAGAGACTGGGGGTGGGCGCAGTCAGCGCTTCAGGCGCGGCAAGAGAAAGCAACAGCGAGAGCACACTTGAAGTGTCGCAGATGCTTTGAAGGACCGCAATCAAAGCTGCGTCCGGAATGGCTATCCTCTTCCCCAGGCTGCGAGGGCATTTAGCGGTTGTGATACTTGCGTGGGCGGCTCCTCCGGCTTAATCGCGCGGTTAAAGGAGAGATGCCATGAAGATCGAACAGGGTATGGCTGCCGTGGTGACCGGCGCGGCTTCGGGGCTGGGGCGGGCGACGGCTTATGCGCTCGCGGCGGCGGGCGCGAAGGTCGCGATTTTTGATGTGAATGCTGAGGCGGGCGAGGAAGTGGCCAAGGCGATTGGCGGGCTGTTCTGCCATGTCGATATCACCAGCGAAGAATCGGTGGTCGAGGGCTTTGCCAAGGCGCGTGGCCTCCATGGGCAGGAGCGGATCACCGTCCACTGCGCGGTGGTGCACCGCAAGGGCAAGACCGTGGGCCGCAACAAGGAAACGGGCGAGTTCACCCGCCTTTCGACCGAGGACTATGCCTTCGCCGCGAACGGCGTGCTGATCGCGAGCTACCGCGTGGCGAGCCTTTCGGCGCTGGGCATGGCCCATGCCGAGCCGCTGGAAGGTGATGGCGAGCGCGGAACGATCATCCTGACGGGTTCGGTCGCGGCGCAGGATGCGCAGATCGGGCAGGTGGCTTATGGCTCGCTCAAGGCGGGCGTGGTCGGCCTCGTGCTGCCGATGGCGCGCGATCTGATGGACCTCGGCATCCGCGTCAACGCGATCCTGCCGGGCATTTTCGATACGCCGCTGCTGGCCCGCGTGCCAGACAAGGTGCGCGCCGGGCTGAATGCCTCGGTGCCGTTCCCCCGGCGGCTGGGGCTGCCGGAGGAGTTTGCGAGCCTTGCAATGGAGCTAGTGCGAAATTCCTATTTCAACGCGCAGGCGATCCGGCTGGATGGCGGCATTCGGATGGCGCCGCGTTGAGGCGCTGACCTCCGTTCACTCACCCCGTCGGCCCGTGTCAAGCACGGGGCGACGGATAGGGGGGTGGGGCGCAAACGGGTTGGGGGTGGATTGCTGGTCTAGACAGCAGTCCCCACCAGCCGCCCGATCCCGGCAGTGGCGGCCATGGCGAGCGCCCCCCACACGACGACGCGCAGGACGGGTTTGCCCATCGGTGCGCCGCCTGCGCGGGCGGCGAGTCCGCCGAGGAGAGCGAGGAACAGGATCGCTCCGCCTGCCATGCCGAGGCCCATCAGCCGCATCGGCAGCACGGCGGCGAGCAGCAGCGGCAGCGCGGCGCCGCCAGTGAACATCATGGCCGAGGCCATCGCGGCGAGCACGGGCTGCGCGGCGGTAGTGTCGCTCATATGGAGTTCGTCGCGCGCATGGGCGGCGAGGGCGTCCTTCGCCATCATCTGGCGGGCGACTTCCTTGGCGGTGGCCGGATCGACGCCGCGCGCCTCGTAGATCGCGGCGAGTTCGGCGTGTTCGTGGACCGGATCGGCGGCGAGTTCGGCGCGTTCGCGCGCGAGGTCTGCCGCTTCGGTATCGGCCTGGCTCGAGACCGAGACATATTCGCCCGCCGCCATCGCCATCGCGCCCGCGACGAGCCCCGCCGCACCCGCGACGAGCAGTGCCTGCCGTTCGGCTCCGGAGGCCGCGACGCCGAGGATCAGGCTGGCGGTGGAGACGATCCCGTCATTCGCGCCCAGCACGGCGGCGCGCAGCCAGCCGATGCGGCTGACGAGGTGGCGTTCATCGTGGGGGCGCATCCGGTTTTCTCCTCATCCCGTCCGCGGCCTTCATGGCACTGGAAGGACTGGCGAAAAAGGACCTGGATCAAGAATCGCGGCTGGCGACCGCGGTGGGGCCAGTGGGGGCGGCGGCCTGGTTCTCGATGATCGGCTGGCCTACGCCGAGGCGCTTGCCATCGGTGATGATGACCTTGTCGCCGAGGCTGGCGATGCCGAACAGGCGCTTGGCGAAGCCATCGGGAACGCCGATGCAGCCGTTGGTGGCATAGCCGCGCTCCACCTTGCTGCCGTGGATGGTGATGCCATCGCTGGTGAGGCGCAGCATCCACGGCATCGGCGCATCGTAGATGTTGGAGACGTGATCGGCGTCCTTCTCGCTGATCGGGAACACCCCGGTGGGGGTGGGCTTGGTGCCATAGCCCTTGAGGATGGCGGCGGCGCCGATCTCGTGTCCATCGCGAAAGACCGAGATGGTGCGCGCCTCAAGATCGACGGTGACGACGACGGGGCCGGTGGCAGCGGCGCTTTCGTCCCAGAAATACTGGCCGAACTTGATGGGTTCATCGATCTTGAGGATCGACTTGACGACGAAGGCGCTGTTGGCGGGGGCGCTGTTTGAAAGTGCCGGGGCGGGGCTGTGCGCAACGGGTCTGGCAATCGGCGCGCGGGGCACAGCGGCGATGACATGGGCTTCGGCCTGCGATCCGCCGAACAGGACTTGCGCGACATCCTTGCCGACATTGAACGCAAGCAGGCAGCCAAGCGACATCGCGATGAAGCCCAGCGGTGCGCTCACCCAGCGGGAGCGGACGAGATCGAGGGGGAACTTGAGGCCGGACATGGCGATTGCGAGCGCTCCTTTCGCTTGCAGAATAGCGTAAACGCGGGGCGGCGCGAGCGCCTTTCCGGGCGCGTCCCGCCAAGGGACGCTGCGGGGTACGGCACTTAACGGACATGGTTAAATGAAGCGGGGGTCAGGTCTGCCAAGTTGATGCAGGTGGCTTTCAGCGGGCGGAAAGGTATGGTCTGGCACGTGGGTTCGATGACACAGATCTATGCTTGGCTGGAGCGCGGGGCTCCGTGGCTGGGGCAGCTATCGCCGCTATTCGCTGCGACCTGCGCGGCGCTGCTGCTGGTGGTCGTGGGCGGCGCGCTGGCCGCGCGTGGCGGGCGGGTCGGCGGGGCAGTGCGCTTTGCCGGCAATTTGCTGATGCTGACGGTGTTCGCCCTCGCAGTCATGCGCTTCGTGCGGATGGACCCGAGTTTCGACGCGGCGCTCCACAGCATTGGCGGGCCGGCGCAGACCGTTTCGGGCGAGGAGACGCGCATTTCGCTCGGCGCGGATGGGCACTACTGGATCAAGGCGAAGCTCAACGGGGTGCCGCTGCGGCTGATGGTCGATACCGGCGCGACGGTCACGGCACTCTCGGGCGATGTGGCGAGTGCCGCGGGGGTCGAGCCTGACATGCTGCGGCCCGAAGCGACGGTGGAAACCGCGAACGGCAGCGTTACCGCCGCGCCCGCGCGGATCGACGAATTGCGCTTCGGCTCTATCGTGGCCCGCGATCTCGATGCCATCGTCCTGCCGGCCGAGGGCGGGCCCAATGTGCTCGGCATGAATTTCCTGACACGGCTGAAAGGCTGGCGGGTGGAGGACGGCGTGCTGATCCTCAGCCCCCATACGCCGCAGGTCGAGCAGGCCCCCACCAGGTAAGCCTGCGCCAGAGGGCTTCGAGCGGACCTTGCCCGAAACGGGCGAGCCACCACTGCGGCCAGGCCAGCATCAGCGCCCAGCCGGCAAGAACGACCAGCGGCAGCGCGGCGCGGGGGAGCACTCCGCCGAGCCCCAGCCCCCAGCCTGCGAAGAGCGCGCTCATCACGAAGGTGGTGCCGAGGTAGTTGGTGAAGGCGCAGCGGCCCGCAGCGGCAAGGCGCGTTCCGGCGGCGCTGCCCTGAATGCGCGGCCAGAGCAGGAGCAGCGCGGCGAGATAGCCCAGTGTCATGGCAAGGTGCGGGATCGCGGCGAGTGAGCCCATGATCGCGAACATCGCGGCGGGGGGGAACCGCTGCAGCGCGGCCCAGCTGATCAGGGCCGCGCTTATCGTGCCGCCCGCGCCGATGCCGATCACGGCCATGCGGCGCAGGGTGCTTTCGGTCCATTCGCCGGTGAACAGCCCCATGCGCAGCAGCGCCATGCCGAGCAGCATGAGCGGGAACGTCTCGAAAAACGTTGCGCCCAGACTTTCGAGCGGAAGCAGGGGGGCAGTGGTGAGGCGGATGCGGACGGCTTCGAGGAAGGGGGCGTGAAGCACGCGGGCATCGGCCGTGATCGAAGCCGCGATGCGGCCCATCATCGCGGCTTGCTCGGCGGCTTCGGCCGGCGCGCCGTGGCCCGCAAGCACGCGGGCTTCGGTAGCGATCCCGGCCATATCGCCGACCATTTCAAGCCCATGGCTCGCGAGGAACAGGAGCAGCGCAGCCGCGGCCAGCGGCTCCGGCGCGAGGCGGCGCAAGGAAAAGGCGAGCATGCCGCAAACTGCATAAGGCAGCAGAATGTCGCCCCACCACAGCAGCGCGTAGTGGGCATAGCCGAACAGCATCAGCCAGATGAGGCGGCGCACTTGCATCAGATCCGGATTGGCGCCGCGCCGCTCGGCCGCATCGGCGAACAGCATCATGCTCGCACCGAACAGCAGCGTGAACAGCCCGCGCATCTTGCCCTCGAACAGCACGTAGGCGGTGATGAACCACAGCGCGCCACCGGGCTCCGGATGGGGTAGCACGGGGTTGAACGTGGCGAGCAGTGGCCCCCAGAAACCGGTGACGTTGATCGCGAGGATGCCGAGCACGGCAACCCCGCGCACGAAATCGAGCGCGCCGATCCGTTCGGGCATCAGACGATCAGGGCGCGACCACGAGGCAGGCAAGGCCACCGGCCTTGAGCGCGGCGCAGGCGCGCTCGGCACCGGCCTCGCTGAAGCCGGTGGCGAGCAGGCGGGCGGCAGTGCCGGGCAAGTCCTGCCGGGGATGGCCGGCGATTTCCGGCCGGCCGCGCACGCGTGCCCAGAGCGCATCGGCATTGGCCTTGACCCCGAATGCGCCGAGCTGGATGCGGTATGGGCCGCTGCTTGGTGCGTGGGCAGGCTTGGGCGGGGCAGGCTTGGGCGGGGCAGGCTTGGGCGGGGCAGGTTTTGGTGCGGCGGGCTTGGGCTGCGGCGGGGGGGCGGGCTCGTCCACTTGCGGCGGGGGCAGGGCGGCTGGTCCGGGGTGG
>CAZQEH010000112.1:0-6495 GCA_964592205.1 uncultured Novosphingobium sp. | reverse complement strand
ACCTCTGGTCGCTTGGCATCTACAAACGCTGGACCGGCCAGCGCGAGGGCTTGCGCTTCTTCCCCGCGCTGATTGCCGCGCTCGCCGAACCCTTCAGCTTCCAGCTCCTGCGCCACACTGGCGCCGCGCTCGGCTGGTACGCCTTCCTCACCGGCAGCCAGACCTGGACTCGCGCTACCCGCAGCGCGCTGGAGCATCAGGCCTGAATTGCGCGCACGCGGTCCGGATCAGTCCGATCAGGATGACCCGGCACTCTAGCATGGGCTTGCGCTGAAAGCCGCCCTTGGGCAAATCCTTGGCCGATGCGGGGATAGGGGCACGCGCGCGGCATGATCGTCGGAATTGATCTCGGGACCACCAACAGCGCCGTTGCCGTGTGGCAGGATGATGCACCGCAGCTGATCCCCAACGCACTGGGCGATATGCTCACGCCCTCGGCGGTTTCGGTGGGCAAGGACGGCACGACCTATGTCGGCGCCGCCGCGCTCGACCGGCTGGCGACTCAGCCCGGAAACACTGCAACCAGCTTCAAGCGCTACATGGGGACCGAGCGGAAGCTTCGGCTCGGCAAGCAGGAGTGGCGCCCGGAAGACCTTTCCGCGCTCGTCCTGCGCACGCTGTGCGATGATGCGGAAGTGTTCCTCGGCACGCGCCCGGTCGAGGCGGTGATTACCGTCCCCGCCTATTTCAACGACCGCCAGCGCAAGGCGACCCGCCACGCGGGCGAACTCGCCGGGCTCACCGTGCGCCGCCTGATCAACGAACCGACTGCCGCCGCGCTCGCCTTCGGCTTGCAGGATCAGGAAGACCGCGAGCCGTTCCTCGTGTTCGATCTCGGCGGCGGCACATTCGATGTCTCCATCGTGGAAAAGTTCGAAGGCGTGGTCGAAGTGCGCGCCTCTGCGGGTGACAATCGGCTCGGCGGCGATGATTTCAACACCGCGCTCGCGGCCCGGATGCGCCCGCTGGTCGATCCCGAAGGCCGGCTGGAACAGCTCGATGCTCGCCAGCGTGAGGCGATGCTCCACCGTGCCGCCGAAACCGCCCGGCGCCAGCTCTCGGTCGAGGACCAGGCCAGTTTCGCGGTGGTGATCGGCGAAGATCGCCTGGCCGCCGATGTGACCACCGAAATGTTCGAGGCGGCTTGCGAAGATCTGCTGCGCCGCCTGCGCGATCCCGTAGCGCGCGCGCTGCGCGATTGCGCGTTCGATGTGGCGGAACTGGGCGATATCGTGCTGGTCGGCGGCGCCACGCGCATGCCCATCGTGCGCAAGGCAATCACGCGCATGTTCGGCCGCTTCCCCAACAGTTCGGTCCACCCGGACCACGCGGTTGCGCTTGGTGCTGCCATTCAGGCCGGGCTGCTCAGCCGCGATGCCGCGCTCGAAGAGATCCGCATCGCCGATGTCTGCCCTTTCACGCTCGGCGTCGATTCGGTCGAACGCGATTCGCGCGGCGGCATGCAGCACGGCATTTTCTCGCCGATCATCGATCGCAACACGCCTGTCCCGGTCAGCCGGATCAGCAACTATCGCACGGTGCAGGACAACCAGAAGGAAATCCTGTTCAACATCTACCAAGGCGAAGCGCGCGAGGTTTCGGGCAATATCCACCTTGGCGCGATCAAGTTGCCCGTCCCGGCGCGCCCAGCGGGCGAGGCAGGGGCGGATGTGCGCTTCACCTATGATAGCAGCGGCCTCCTCGAAGTGGACGTTACCGTCCGCGAAACCGGTGTTACCCGCACGCTCGTGATCGCGGGCGAGGCCGAGGCGCTGACCGACCGCGAAGTCGCCGCCCGGCGCGAGGCGCTGGCCAAGCTCAAGTTCCACCCGCGCGAGGATGCCGAAAACGTGGCGCTGATGGCCCGCGCCGAACGCATCTACGAGGATTTCGTGGGCGATGAGCGCCGCATGATCGGCCAGTGGATCACGGATTTCGCCGGGGCGCTCGATAGCCAGGATCCCCGCCGGATCGCCGAGGCCCGCGCCTTGCTTCACCAGCAGCTGGAGGCAGCCAGCGGAACCTCGCCGCTATGACGCCGTCCGCTGCGCTCAGGTATCTCGGCCTCCGCGCCGGCGCCGATGTCACCGCCATCCGCAAGGCCTATGCCACGCGCTACAAGGCGATGGACCCGGATGCCGATCCGGAAGGCTATGCCCGCCTGCGGCAAGCGCGCGACATTGCCTTGCGCGCCGCGAAAACCACTGCCGCTCCGCCGCCGGAGCCGATCGAGCCTGAGGAAGCGCCCGCCGAGCCGGAAGCCCCGCCTCTGGCGCTGTGGCTCTATGGCGCGCCCACCGTGGCGCAACCGCCAGCGACTGAACTGCCGCTCCTCAACGCAGGCCAGATTCCTTTTCCCGAACCGGCGGCGGTCGAGCCCCAGCCGATCCACGCCCCTGCCGCACCCGCTGCCGTTCTGCGCGCGCTGGCAGGCCCGCCATCGATCGATAGCGCCCAGCCGCTGCGCGCCGATGTCGGCTTTCTGGCCCGCCCCGATGCCGATCTCGCGCGGTTACTGCATGATCCTGCGGCCGAGCTTGGGCCGCTTGATGATGCCGGTGAGGCGTTCGCCCAGCGCTGCCTGCGTGCGCTCCTTGCCGAAGCGGTCACTGCCGATCTCACCCGCCATGCCCGGATCGAGGACTGGCTCGCCGATCTCCTCGCCGAGACATGGCCCCGCAGCGCGCCCTTGCTGCGCCCCACGGCGGTGGCGTTCGGCTGGGAGAAGGAGCGCGGCCAGATCACCGAGCGCCCCTCGATCGCGTGGCTCAACGCGCGCCTGCGCGGCCTGCGCTTTCAGGACAAGGTGATCGAGGCCGATCATCCGCTCAACAAGGCGTGGGTGGAGCTAACCCGGCCCGGCAGCGCCACGATCATCGACAAGGTCCGTATCAGCCGCAGCGATGTGAACCAGCTCCTTGAAGGCGTGCGCAAGCATTTCCCCGAACTGGAAAATCACTTCCCGCCCGAACGCGTGGCCTCGTGGGGGAATGGCGTGCCGAGTGGCTGGAAGGGCTTCGGCGTATTCCGCATTTTCGGCACCGGCTACACTTTCAACGTTGGCTATTCGGTCGCGGTGATCGTGGGGCTGCAGATACTGATGGCGGCCCTGCGCGCGATTTCGCCCGATCAGGTGGCCGATCCGCGCTTCCTCCAGCCGCGGACGGGCTACAGCGTGGCAAACGATCCGCAGTATGAACAGATCCGCGATGCCGCAGTTCATGAGGTGTTTGGCAAGGACAAGACGATCCGCTGGCTGCGCCTGCAGCAGCCCGGCCTCGCTACGGATTTCGAAGCCACCGTTGCCGGTGCGCGGGCTCTGGGGACCGACGAGCGAGGCGCCGTCGCGCAGGCCATCGAATTTGTCCGCCGCCGGGTCCTGATCAACGGATTTCGCGCCGATGAAGCGACCTTGCGCGAAC
Organism: uncultured Novosphingobium sp.; assembly: GCA_964592205.1. Classification (GTDB taxonomy): domain Bacteria; phylum Pseudomonadota; class Alphaproteobacteria; order Sphingomonadales; family Sphingomonadaceae; genus Novosphingobium. The sequence goes on along the minus strand of CAZQEH010000112.1, from coordinate 3,073 downwards.
TGACCCAACTGCGCCTCGCCCAATACGAGGTCGCGCGGAAAAGCGGCCCTGAAGCGTGCAATCGCTTCCTGCGCGCCGGGGAAGTGACCGGGCTGACGATGCCTGAGCCATTGCGTGCGCAGGAACGCGCGCTTTCGGTGCGCCTTGCGGGGATCAGCAAATTCGCTGTAGCGGAACAGCACGGTCCGCAGCGCACCACGATCCCCGGCGTCCTCGTTCAACAAGTGATCGATGAAACCGGCATGCCGCCGAAGCGGGTCATCGCGGCCTTTCAGGATCAGGCGACCCCTTCCGAACGCTGCGCGGTGATCGGCGCATTGCTGCGCGCTGCGCTCAAGTGGAAAGGCAAGGAGCAAGCCACCATTCTCCGCGCCATGTGACATGCCCCTTGCCACCCGGAGTGCGAGCCCGCACCATGCCACGCGTTCAAGGGGGAGGGCTTGATATGGCATCACTGGCAATCACGCGGCGCGGGCTGCTTGGATCGGGTGGCGCGCTTGGTCTGTCCAGCCTCAGCCCCCGCGCTTGGGCTGCGATCATCGATCCCGCTCCCACCCGCATCTACAAGGGCGCGCGCATCCACACGCTCGATCCTGCGGTTCCCGCCGCTGATGCCATCGCCCTTGCGGGCAGCCGCATCGTCGGCGTCGGCACGTGGGACGAGCTCAAGTCACTTGCCAGCTCCCACACTGAAGTGATTGATCTGGGCGGGCAAGCCGTGGTCCCTGGCTTCAATGATGCGCACCTCCATGCGGTGGGCGAGAGCCTGCTTGGCGATGTCCTCGTCGGCAATCCGTTCGAGGTCGAATTCTTCACCATCGACCGGATCGTCACGCTGCTGCGGGACCGCGCGTTGCAGACCCCGCCCGGCCGCCTTGTGCGCGGCGAGTTCTACGACGATACCAAGATCAAGGACGGCCGCCCGCTCGTCATGGCCGATCTGGACCGCGTTTCCACCACGCATCCGGTCATCGTCACCCACCGCGGCGGGCACACCGGCGTGGTCAATGGCTTTGCGCTGAAGAACGCCGGGATCACCCGCGATACGCCCAATCCCTTCGGCGGCACCTATGACCGCGATGCGAACGGCAATTTCACCGGCCGCGTCACCGATGCCGCGCTCAATTTCGTGCGCGATGCGGCCAAGGAACCCGATCTCACTCCCGATCAACTGCGCGCCCGCGCGATTGCCGGGCAAGCCAGGATCAGCTCCGAATTCGTCCGCTACGGCCTCACCAGCGTATGCCACACCGCGCCGGGCCTTGTCGGCGGCAGCACCGGCCTTGCCGATGATTTCGCCGCGATCCAGCAGATCCGCCGCGATGGCAAACTGCTCCACCGGGTGACCTATGAAACCTCCGGCGCCATGCTCGATGCGCTCATCGCCAACGGGATGTGCACCGGCTTCGGCGATGAATGGATCCGCATCGGCGCCACCGCCGAGCAGTTCTCCGATGGCTCCTTCTCCGAACGCACGATGTCGCGCTCGACACCCTATCCGGGCCGCACGCCGCCCTATTACGGCAATATCATGCAAACACAGGAGGGCCTCGATACCCTCGTCGAAAAGCAGATGCGCGCCGGCATCCAGCCCAATTTCCACGCCAACGGCGATGTTGCGATCGGCATGGTGCTCACCGCCTACGAACGCGGCATGAAGCTCCTCGGCCCGGCGGATCGCCGCCCCAAGATCACGCACTGCACCAATGTCTCGCCCGAACTCGTCGCGCGGATCAAGGCGCTCGGCGTCGTCCCCGCACTGTTCACCAGCTACGCCTACTACAATGCCGACAAGTTCCATTTCTACGGCGCGGAGATGATGGAGCACATGATGGCCTACCGCATGATGATCGATGCGGGCGTCCCCGTCTGCGCCGGTTCCGATTTCCCGCCCGGCCCCTTCGCGCCGCTGATGGGCCTGCAGGGCATGGTCACGCGCAAGGGCTGGAACGGCGAAGTATGGGGCCCCAGCCAGAAGATCACCGTGATGGAGGGCCTGAAAGTGCTCTCCGCCAACGGCGCCCACGCCTCGTTCGAGGAAGACCTCAAGGGCACGCTGAGCCCCGGCAAGCTCGCGGACATGGTCGTGCTCGATGGCGATCCCGCTGCCGTCGACCCTGAAACTATCAAGGACATCCGCGTGCAGCAGACAATCGTCGGCGGCGAAGTTCACTACAGGGCTTAGGAAAAACCGGAATGGCCTACCGTGTCGAATTCGTCGAACGCACCGGCATCGAACTGCTCGAAACCGGGCGCGGCCATGTGCGCTATCAGATGCCACTCGCCGGCAACGAGAACCACGTCGGCGTCATGTACATGGGCGCCTTCACCGTGCTCGCCGAAGCGACCGCCGCCATCCCCGGCATCTCGATCCTCGATACCGCGCGCTTCTATCCGATCATCACGGATATCGCGGTTTCGTTCCACAAGATGGCCGCAACCGACGTTTTTGCTGAATTCAGCCTCGATGAACCCGCGCTCCAAGTTCTCCTCGCCGATCTCGAACGCAAGGGCAGCGCGGGATACCTCGCCGAATTTCCCATGCTGGATGCAGACGGTGTCACCGTCGCAACCGGCAAAGTCACCGTGAAGCTTCTCTCGCACGGCTGGACCAAGGCCTGACCTGCCCAACCACAAGGAACACCGCATGATTGTCCTGCCCGTCACTGCCTTCGTCGCCGCCGTTTGTGCGATCATGCTGCTGATCACTGCGGTCGATACAGTTCGCCAACGCATGCGGATCGGTGCCGCGTTCGGCGACAAGGGCGATGGCAAGCTGATCAGTGCCAGCCGCTCGCACGCCAATCTGGCCGAGCACGCCCCGATCGTGATCCTCATGCTCGGCGTGCTTGAATTGGCGCACGCCTCGCCGCTCGGGCTCAAGGTCGTGGCCGGGCTGTTTCTCGCCGCGCGCGCCGCGCATATCGTCGGCCTCTACGCGCCGGTCGATACCAAGCCGCCGCTGCCGCGCTCGCTTGGGGTGATCGGCACATGGCTGACAATGCTGGTGCTTGCGGGCTGGTGCCTGCTGCTGGCGGCGCAGGCCTGATCCGATGCCCTTTCGCCCCAGCCT
>CAZQEH010000111.1:0-6608 GCA_964592205.1 uncultured Novosphingobium sp. | reverse complement strand
TGGCGTCACCTCAAGGTTTGTTCGCCAGACAACGATTTCTCGGACATAAGCGGAACATGGGCTACGCTACACGCTTCAACCGCGCCATTGGCTCGTTGAGTGGGTGGAATTCACCTGCTGGAAGTCGCCTGGCCTGCTCCCAGAGGTAATCGCCGGTCAGACTGATGTGCGCCCAGCCCATCGGAGAAAGGTGCGCAAGCAGTGCCGCATCGAACGTCGTGCCGACAGCGTTGAGGTGCTGGGCGGCCCGGTCGAGATAGACCGTGTTCCAGTAGGAAATCGCCGCAATCAGCAGGTTCAGCCCAGATGCGCGAAATTCCTGATTTTCCAGCGAGCGATCGGTGAACCGACCCTGCCGGTTGGTATAGATGGCGGCGGCAAGCGTGTGCCTCGCCTCGCCTTTGTTGAGACCGGCCTGACAGGCACGTCGCAGTTCCGGTTGTTCAAGCCAATCGAGCGTGAACAAAGTGCGCTCGATACGGCCCAGTTCAGCCAATGCAAAATCCAGCCTGTTCTGGCGTTTGTAGGCGGCAAGTTTTCGCAAGATTACTGACGGCGCCACCGTGCCATCCTTGATTGAGGCGACAATCCTGACGATGTCATCCCAATCGGCCTCGATCGCTGCCGTTTTGATGGTGCGGCCCATCAGATTTTTGATGCCCTTGTATGTCGATGGCGCAGCGATCGAACCCAGCTTGCGGTCGCCAATATCGCGCAGCCGGGGCGCGAAGCGGAACCCGAGTAGGTGGCAGAGTGCGAAAACATGATCGGTGGCGCCGCCGGTATCGGTATAGTGCTCATGCAACGGAAGGTTGCCGGCGCCCAGGACAAGCCCGTCGAGCACGTAAGGCGCTTCACCTGCCGTCGCGGACATGATCCGTGATCCGAATGATGCGAAGTGATCGGAAAGGTGAGAATAGATTTTCACGCCAGGTTCGGCGCCATATTTGGCATTGACGTCCGCCGCCCCTGAACGGCTCCGCCCCGACCGGAAGAACTGGCCATCGGACGACGAACTGGTGCCAGCGCCCCAATGCCGCGCGAAGGGTAATTCGTGATGGGCTGAGATGATCATGGCCAGCGCGGCCTGATAGTTCTCGGGTGAAAGATACCAGTTGTGGGTCCATGCGAGTTGGGCATAGCTGACGCCTTCGCTGGCATTGGCCATCCGCTCCAGCCCGAGGTTGGTGCCATCAGCCAGAATTGCGGCGAGTACCGTGCTGGGGTTGTCGTGCTCCTTGCCTGAGCGCAGGTCACGGAATGCGTTCAAAAAACCAGTGCGTTCGGCGACTTCAAGCAGCAGCTCGGTGATGCGCACGCGGGGAAGCAGGGTATCGAGCTTGCGATCGAGGGCTTCAGCTTCCGGTGGGGTGACAGGCGGCATTTGCTGAAGCTTGAGCCGGTCTCGTTCGAGCGACACTCCCTCAAGCTTGTTTGTTTTCAACTGCTTGGCAAATCGGCGCAGCCGCCAGTCAAGATTTCGTGCCCGGTCAGCGAGGTAGGATGCAGCATTTGAATCGAACGGAAGCACATCTGCCACTTTGGCGGCGTCGCGCCGACCCAGCAAATAGGCATCGAAGCGCTGATAGTTGCGGGTTCCCTCGATCCATACATCACCGGCGCGCAAACGATCACGCAAGGTTGCCATGATCGCAATTTCATAACGTCGGCGGTCGATACGGCCGCTTTCGGTGATGAGACGCTTCCACTGCCGATTGGGGAATGGCAGTGGAACGCCATCGGGAAGGTCGCGCGACTTTCGTGTGTTCGCATCGCGAATGACATCGATGGCTTTGATCAGTGCCGTCCCTGTTCCAGACGCCTTGAAGGTGAAGGCGTCCAGAAATGCCGGGCTGAAACGCCGTAGCGTGGCGTAACGCTCGGTTGCCGTTACCAGTGCGTCCTCGCCGGCAAGATCAGCAAGGGCATCTACTTGGGCCTTTGCCGCAACAAGCCGGTGCCAGCCCACCGCTTCGTCAATCAATTCGAGCGGATCGCCGCCATTCTGGACAGCCTCATCAAGTGCTGTAATCGTGGCGCCAAACAGCCGCATGAGTTGCCCCACCGACTGAATACTATCTTGGTAGCGACGCTCGCGCCCACGCCGCGCGCGCGTGAACATGCCGCCGATAAGTCGGTCAAACATTTGGATCGCGGCATCGGCAAGTCTGGCCTCAAGGTCGATCACTGCGGCCGTCAACGTCGCCCGCCTGCGATTGACGCTGTAATCCGAAAGCAGGAATGCCGGTGCCACGCCGCCCTCGCGGACAAATTGGGCAAAGCGGAATTCCGGAAGGGCGCCCCCAACTACCGGGTGGATACCTATGCCGCGAACATAGCGCAGGCGCTCAAGCAAGCCATTGATATTGGCCGCAGTCGGGGCTTCTTCGAAATTACGCAACCACGCCAGCGGTGTCATGCCGAAATCCGGGTTGTTGATTACGAGTTCGTCTAGCCGTGTCAGTTCAGCAGAGCTGAGGCCTTCGACGATTGCGGCTGCGGCAGCTTTGCGTGCGCGTGCCCGGCCAGCAAGACCGGCGCGTTCCAGTGTGTCGCCTGACGGAAGAATGAACCGCTCACCCTTCAGGCCAACCATGAGGGCGCGAACAATCGGTTCACCTCTGTCTGTATACTCGGCGGCTTGCGCGGCAAGATTCAGGGCAAGTGCCAGGTCGCCGCGTCGAAACGGGCGTATGCCAAGATAACGCGCCACGAGATCGGCATGATCGGTACGGGTTTGCGCGCGCTGACCATATGCAGAGAAGGAGGAAGGATCGACGAATAACTGTGCCGCGAGGTACTGAAGAATGACGTCGGGAAGCCCGATCTCGGGTTGCAGACCAAAGCCGGGATGTCGCATCAAAGCGATTTGTGCAGCCAGACCGAGGCGATTTGCTGGACCATAGCGGCGCCCAACCAATTCAACATCTTCCGCAGAAAGGGTATAATGCCCAATGATCGCGGTTTCTTGGACAGGAGGATCGAACAGGCGCCGGCGCTCGTCTCCGGTCAGAAGTCGGCGTCGTGCCATTTTGCTCTCCCGCTGAGGCGAATAACAAAATTGACACCAAAGCGGCTTGCACTGGAGGGAGGCCATTCGTTGCCGGTTGATCCCCGAGCAATCACCCGGCGCAGCAAGACAGTTTGGCGACATCCTTATCAAACGTTTGGGCCGCCAGTTTGAGGCCTTCCACAGTGGTCAGGTAAGGAAATATCGTTGCACCCAATTCCAGGGTGGTCATGCCGTGTTTGATCGCCAGCACCAGTGTCTGGATCGAATCCGCGCCTTCGGGTGCCATGATCTGGCCGCCCAGCAAACGGTCGTTCGCCTTGTCGGCAATCAGTTTGATGAGACCCCGCGTATCGCGTGCTGCCAGTGCCCTTGGCACAGCATCGAGCGGGAGCAGCGAAACCTTGATGTCCAGGCCTTGCGCCCGTGCTGTCGTTTCAGTGAGGCCGGCGCTGGCGACTTGCGGGTCGGTGAAGACGACGGATGGCATGGAGGAATTGTCGTAGCGGTATTGGTTGCCCGTCACCGCGTTGCGCGCGGCCAGTTTTGCGCCATAGGCGGCCATGTAGACGAACTGGTCCCGTCCCGTTACATCGCCCGCCGCGTAAATGCCTGGAACCGACGTTTCGAGGTGGTCATCGACGACGATTCCACCATTACGGGCAAGCACTATGCCGCGCTCCTCCAGCCCAAGCCCGTCGCTATTGGGTCGGCGTCCGGTGGCGATGAGCACCTGTTCCGCCGCGACGGTGTCACAATGCCCCTCGCAGGTCAATTCGACCCCGCTCTGTGTTTGGGCGATACGCTGATAGCCGACACCTGCGCAAACCCGCACGCCCTCGGCTTCCAAATAGTTTTTCAGCGCGGCACTCACTTCCGGGTCCATTTCGGGGAGCAGGCGGCTTCGGCAGCAGATGGTGACATCAACGCCCAGACGCGAAAACATCTGTCCCAGTTCTACCTCGATCACCCCGCCACCGATCACCAGCAGCGATTTGGGCAAGCGATCCAGCGCCAGCGCCGATGTGCTGGTTAGGTAGGGCACGCTGTCCATCCCCGGAATCGGCGGCACGGCGGCGTGCGCACCCATCGCCAATATGACCTTGCCGACCTTCATGGGCGCATCGCCGACAATCAGCGCACCATCGGCAAAGCGTGCCTTGCCCTCGATATAGCTCACACCGTCATAGGCGGGCAGCAGATCGACATATTTTTTTTGGCGCAGCGTCGTGACAAGATCGTCCTTCGACGCCGCCAATACGGACCAGTCATCCATCTGGACAGCGCCCCCAAGGCCGGGAAAGCGCGCGGCGGCAAGCCCACCATGCACCGCTTCGGCGGCGCGGATCAGCGTCTTGGAAGGAACGCAGCCAACATTGACACAGGTGCCGCCAATCGTGCCGTGACCGACGAGCGCCACTTTCGCGCCCAGATCGGCAGCGGCGATCGCGGCGGAGAACCCGGCAGAACCCGCGCCGATGACGGCCACGTCAAATCCTTCCTGCCCGGGGCGGTTGCAACAGTCGTTCATTGCTTATCGCTTTCTTGAGGCGCTGGCGGCGCCCCGCTCAGTTTTGAATAGCGCGCGCCGGATAACCCGCGTTGGTTGATGCAGCGGCAATCGCAGCAGCATTGGTGCGGCGCGGGTCATAGGTTGCGCGCGCGGTCTTGGCTGCGAAATCGACCGTGACCGCCGTTACCCCGGCGACGCCTTCCATCGCCTTCTTCACGGTGATCGGGCAGGTGGCGCAGGTCATGTTCTCTATGGCAAAGGTGGTTTGCTTCTGAGCGGTTGCGGTAGCCGCGGGGCGATCTTGCGCCGTGCCACTAACTGCATAGGCGACCCCGCCGCCAGCCATAGCCAGCACGGCCATAGCGATACATACTGTCTTTTTCATGGGTATTTCCTTTCAATAGAACCAGGGTGCCCACCAGTCGATGGTGAGCGCCAGGATGGCGACGGCAAGGCCCAGCCACAGCACCGCCTTGGTGGTCCAAGCCGATTGTGGACGAGCGCAGTAGGAACCGTCTTCACAGGGCGGTTTCGGCTTGAAATAGACATGCCAGAAGCCGTAGCCGAGCAGCGCGAGCGTTACGCCTGCGACATAGGGCTTGTAAGGTTCGAGCGCCGTCAGGTTGGCGATCCACGCGCCGGAAATTCCGAGCATAACCAACAGTAGCGGGACGACGCAGCAAGCCGAGGCGAGCCCCGCGCCGATCAATGCGCCCGCCGCAACCCAGTTTGCCTGCTTCGGCTCGTGGTTTTCGGTGAGGGCTGGCTGTCCCGCTTCCGGCGTTGAGACCATGGCTTGAATCCCTTGTTCCAACTGAGTGATTCGCAGTGTAGGCTCTGTAGCCACTACAGACTCAAGAGGTATTTTCATGGAGCAACAGGTCGGCATCTTGCGTGCCCAGCTTGCCCGGAAAACAGGCTGCAATCTCGAAACCATCCGCTATTACGAGAAGGTGGGATTGCTGCCGGGGCCGCCTCGCAGTTCCAACGGCTACCGCGTCTATTCGCCGGAACTGGTGCAAAGGTTGCAGTTCATCCTGCGCGCGCGCGACCTTGGCTATGCAATGGATGAGATACGGTCATTGTTGTCGCTCACCGATACCGGTGCACAAACCTGCGCGGAGGTTATGGCGAGAACCGAACTCCACCTTGAAGATGTCCGCCGCCGCATTGCAGATTTGCAGAAGATAGAGGTGACGCTGGCGACCACGTTAGCCAGATGCACTGGAGATGACGTTGCCGAATGTCCCATCTTGGAAGCACTCCAGTTTTTACCCCATCAAGGCAATTGACGCCATCTTTGAGGGATTTGATTTTGTGATGTCAGCTTGGAGTATAGCCTAACCGGACGTCAGGGCGCTACCGCGGTTTCTGTCAGATTAGGGTACTAAACGGAATTTGTTGACGAATGTCGTTGCGTATCATAGATTTCAACCTGACATTTTGATGGAGAGAGTGCGCAGTGAAGGGGCAACGGATCGGCTATGTCCGGGTCAGCACGTTCGATCAGAATGTGGATCGCCAATTGGAAGGTCAGTCGCTCGATCGGACCTTCACCGACAAGGCATCGGGCAAGGACGTCAACCGCCCCCAGCTTGAGGCTCTGCTCACTTTCGCCCGCGAAGGCGATACCGTCGTCGTCCACAGCATGGATCGGTTGGCCCGCAATCTGGATGACCTGCGCAAGCTGGTCCAGGGCCTCACCAAGCGAGGTATCCGGATCGAGTTTGAGAAGGAAAGCCTGTCCTTCTCGGGGGAGGACTCCCCGATGGCCAATCTGATGCTCTCGGTCATGGGTGCGTTTGCTGAGTTCGAGCGCGCCCTGATCCGCGAACGGCAACGCGAAGGCATTGCGATCGCTCGGCAGCGCGGCGCCTATCGGGGGCGGAAACGGTCGCTCTCGGATGAGATGATTGCCGATCTGCACCGCCGCGTTGCCGCCGGTGAACGCAAGGCGACCATCGCGCGCGACATGGGCATCAGCCGCGAAACCCTCTACCAGTACCTTCGCGCCGCTGCCTGACACCAATGTTCACATTATGTCCGGAAAATCGTTGTTCAGCGTACAAAGCTTGAGGTGACGCC
>CAZQEH010000110.1:0-7242 GCA_964592205.1 uncultured Novosphingobium sp. | reverse complement strand
CCCCGCCCGCGCATCTCAGCCCTTGCGGGCCGCGTCGACGGCTTGCTGCAACGCCTCGCGCCCCACGGCGCCGCTCATCAGCTTGCCGCCCACGCTCCACGCCGGGGTGCCGTTGATGCCAAGCTGCCGCGCGAGTCCGAGGTTGCGCTCCAGTTCCTGATGTACACCGGGCTGCCGGGTGAAGGCATTGGCAGCAGCGCTGTCTACTCCGGCGGCGCTGGCCGCTGCCGCGATGCTCGTGGTGCTTGGCCGCTCGCCGGAGAACATCGCCTTGTGGAAAGCGGCATATTTGCCCTGCGCGGCGGCGGCGAGGCCCATGCGCGCAGCGGGTTCGCTTTCAGGCGCAATGATCGGCAGCTGGCGGACGACCACGCGAAGATCCGGGTTGTCCTTCACCAGCGCTTCGACATCGGCGACGCTGCTGCGGCAGTAGGTGCAGGAAAAGTCGGTAAACTCGACCAGCGTGACCTTGCCGCCGGGATTGCCCAGCACAGCGCCGGGGAACGGTGTTTCGACCGCGCCGCGCAAGGGTGCCAGCCGCGCCTCGGCCTCACGCGATTGAAGCTTTTCCATCGCTTCGGGAAGGATTTCGGGATGCTCAAGGATATAGCTGCGCACCAGCGCTTCGATCGCGCCGCGCTGGCGGGCGCCGATCCCGGCATCGGAAAGCTGGCCTTCAAGCTTGCTGTCCCGCGCGGCAGCTTCCGCTTCGCCGCCGCGGCCATGTACGAGCCACCACCCGCCGAGGGCACCGCCCGCGCCAACAACGAGCGCCAGGGCAAGAAACGGACTGAAACGCATGCAATAAACTCCTGCTGGGCTGCCGCCCTGATCTGCTCGCCCCCGCGCTACCGCGACTTCTTCATCCGCTCAATCATCGCACGCGCCGACATTGCGATATCCTGCGCGCGCAGCCAATCGGGCGAGCCCTTGGGCAGCGCCGCCTCTGCTGCTTCGGCGCTGCGCAGCGCCTCGGGCAGCTGCAATTCGCCCAGTTGCTGTTCGGCGCTGGCCAGCCGGGCGCGGGGGATATCGCCCTCGGCCTCATAGACGACGCCAAGCTGGTACCACGCGAAGGGGTTGTCACGGTCGCGCGCCACGGCGGTTTTGAGCACGCGCTCGGCCTCGGCGAAGTTGGCCCTGTCCTCGGTCGCCAGCAGCGCATGGCCAAGCGTGGTGGCGATCAGCGGGGTATTGCGGGTGAGTTCGGTCGCCCGGCGCAGCGGTTCGATTGCGTCCTTGGGTCGACCCGATTCGAGCAGGACCTGCCCCTTGATTTCCAGCGCGTAGGGATCGTCCGGATCGAGCTTGAGCAGCGCGTCGGTTTCCGCAAGCGCCTTGTCCATCAGCGCTTCCTTGTGGAATGCGTAGGCGCGGGCGAGGTGCGCGGGTGCGTCCTGCATCCATTCGGGATAGGCGGCGAGCGTGGCGGCAGGCTCCGCCAGATAGCCCACGAGCTTGGCCTTCACGCGCAGGAAACGCGCCTGAAGCGCGGGATCGGCAGGCTTGTTCCACGCCGGATCCTGCGAGAAACTGTCCTGCAGCGTGGTCAGGCGATCCGCCGTCATTGGGTGAGTGGAATAGAACTCCGCATCGGCATCGCGCCTGAAGCCATAGCGGAACTCCATGCTCTGCAGCTTCTTGAAGAAATCGACCGAACCCTTGCCCGAGATTCCGGCTTTCGAGAGAAAGCCCACGCTCGCCGCATCTGCCGAGGATTCCTGCGCGCGGCTGAAGGCGAGGTACTTGCCCAGCGCGGCCTGCTGGCCGGCCAAGAGGATGCCGATGCCCGCATCGCCCGATCCGGCCGCCGCTGCTGCCGCGCCCAGCAACAGGCTGAGCAGTGTGATCCCGGTCGCGGGCTTGCCGCCCTCGTCGCCGCGGATCACGTGGCCGCCGGTGATATGGCCGAGCTCGTGCGCGAAGACGCCTTGCACTTCCTGCGCGTTGTCGGCCGCGCTGATCAGCCCCGAATGGATATAGACCGCCTGCCCGCCCGCGACGAAGGCGTTGATCGAAGGTTCGTTGAGCAGGACGACATCGATGGCGCGCGGCGTGAAGCCTGCCGCGGCCACGATTGGCGCCGCCATCTCCTGAAAGAACGCTTCGGTCTCGGCATCGCGCAGCACTGATTGCGCGGCAGCGGGCACCGGCGCGAGGAGCAGGGCGAGCGATGCCGCCAGTGCGCGGCCGATGCGGCTGGGAAGGGGCCGGCTGGGAAGGGAGCGTGTCACGATGCGCGCAGCTTATCCGCCGCTCGCCTGAACCGCCGGTGAAGCGGTCACGCGGGCAAGGAACGGCAGCACGGCATTGATCGCGCGCGGATCGTGGCTGAAAGGCCGCGCAAACAGCATGATGAGGCCTTCATGGGTCACCCCCTCCAGCAGCACCGCGCGGGTCGGCGCGCCCGTGCGGGTCATCGTGCGGGCGAGCTCCACCGAATTGCGCGGGCGCACCCGCGTATCGGCTGTGCCGTGGACGAGCAGCAACGGCGGCCCCCCGGCGCGGGCGTGGACCACCGGCTGGGTCGCTTCGGGATCGGGTGCCTTGCCGAAGCTCAGCTTCGTCGCATCGCTGTCAAAAGGGTAGAAATCGTAGGGACCAGCCAGCCCGACAACGCCGCGCAAGGCATCCGCCGAAAGGCCCTGCGCTGCCAGCCAGCGCTTGTCGAGCCCGAGCATGACCGCGTTGTAGGCCCCGGCGGAATGGCCCATCAGTACCACGCGCTGTGGATCGCCGCCGAGCCTGGCGGCATGGTCCGCCACCCAGCGCAGCGCGGCGGCACCGTCTTCCAGCATGCCGGGGTAGCGCGCCTTGGGGTAGAGCCGGTAGCCCGCCAGCACCACGGCATAGCCCTGCGGCGCCAGCGCGCGGGCCATGAAGCGATAGTCATGCGGATCGCCCGAACGCCAGCCGCCGCCGTGGATGAAGACGATGATCGGCAGCGGGCCTTTCGCCGCGGCAGCATCGGCGGGCACGAACATCTCCAGCTTCTGCGCCGGATCGCGGCCATAGCGCACGGCAGCAACTTCGCGGATCGTGCCGTCCCCGCCGTGCAGAATGCGGTCCGCACTGTCGAGCATTGCGACAGCTTCGGTGGCAAGCGCTTGCCGATAAAGGAGGAAACCGCCCACGCCGAGCAATGCCAGAACCGCCAGCGTCCAGAGGAGCCTGCGGCGGCGGGGCTTGCGGGGTGCGCGTGGAAGGATCGCTACGTCTGCCATTGCGCATGGCTAGACGGTTTTGCCGGGGCGGGAAAGCGGGGGCATTTTTTGCTGGTACCGCCTCCGCGTCTGCGGAAAAATCAGCCCAGCAGGCGGCGTGCAGCGCGTTCCAGCATCGGTTGATCGTCGGCGATCTCTCCCAGCAGCACGGCGGGGCCGCTCGCCAGACGGCGCACCAGCACCAGCGCGAATTCGGCGCCTTCCGGCTCCAGCGCATAGAGCGGCTTGTGATCGAGCGCGCGCAGGCCTTCAACCAGCGTGGCGCGGGGCTTTGCTGCGGCCTTGCCGGTTTCCTCGCGGCGCAGCTTGCGCTCCAGCGCGACCAAGCCCTTGAGCCCGCCGGGCGCTTTGGCAAGATAGCCGCCAAGCTCCCCGTAGCCCAGCGCAAGGCGCTGCGCATGAGTGAGGGCAGTGGTATATTCGGCGATGCGGGTCTTGTCGTAGTCCGCGCCGAACACGAGCTTGACGAGCGGTGTCAGCGGCGCGCGCGCCTGCATGGTCAGGCCGGCATCAGCGACCATCTCGGTATAATCTTGGGGCGCCGCTTCGGCTGCCAGCGCGAAGTCCCACGCCCGGCCGATCGCCGCATAAAGCGCGCTGCGAGTGCGGTCCTCGCTGGCATGGGCGATATGGGCTAGATCCCGCGCAGAGGCGAGCCAGTCGGCGAGGCACGCCGGTCCCAGATCTTCAAACACCAGATCTTGCGCGGCCTCGGCCGCATCACCGGGAATGATCTCGGCGCCGAATTCCGCCAGATCGAGCAGCGGCATGTCATCAAGCGGGCCAAGTTCGCCATCCGGCCCGTCGGCCCAGCCGCCGAGCGGAACGCTCGCGGTGCGGCGCGGTGCCAGTGTTACGCTGCTCGGGCGCTGGTCGAGCGCCTGATCGATTTCCATCAGCAGGGCATCGGTGGTGTGCTGGTCGGCCAGTTCCTTCCAGTTGATCACGCCGTAGAGGTAATCGATCGTCTCGTTGTCGGTCGAAAACGGCAGCAGGATCCCGCGATAGAGAATCGTGCGGCCGCGCTGGTTGACGAATTCGGCCTCGAACCCGATCGGCGCCTGATTGGCGATGATCTGCAAGTAGTGATCGGTGATGCGCGAAAGCAGCGAGCGGCCGGGAATGTCGCTCAGCCGGCGCAGCGGGCTGCCCGCCTCGCATTCATCGGCAAGCACCTGGCCGAGAAACGGAATGGCCGGGTCGTCGATGCCCTGATCGAAATGCAGCAGCACCGAATGATCGGCAAAATCGGGCATGTGCCCGTCGAGCAGCGATTGCACGGGCGGGAACTGGCCCTGATCGAGCAGGCTCGCCCAGAAATTGTAGGCGCGCACCTGCATGCGGCGCTCATCCTGCCCGATGGGCGGCGGCGGGGCGGTGACAGCGCCCTGCTCGTCGATCGATTCCTCGTAGCTGGCATAGTCGGCGGCATAATCCGGGGCGTCCTTGCCCTCCGAACCTTCCGTGCTGATGCCGCGATACGTATCCATGAACCCGTCCCCGTGGTCGTCCAGTGGGGTCCGTCATGGCGCAACATGGTGAAGATGTGCTTAAGTTGCGCCGCACCTGCAGGTGCATTTGTTCGAATCTGGTGGGTTCAATTTCCGCCCGCGCGGAAGGCTGATGCCGGCAGAATTCAGCGCGCGGCGATGGCCGCCGCTTTGGCCAGCAGACGCTCTGCCATATCGCGGTGGAGCAGCTCGGCCATCTTGCCGCCCACCTTGAGCGCGCCCTTGCCCGCGTTCGCAGGTTCGGCAAACGCGGCAACAATGGCCTCGGCTTCCGCAACCTCGTCGGCGCCCGGCGCAAAGGTGCGGTTGGCGGACTCGATCTGCGAGGGATGGATCAGGGTCTTGCCGTCAAGGCCCAGCTCGCGCGCCTGCGTGCATTCCGCCTCGAGCCGTGCGGGATCGTCAATGGCATTGCACACCCCGTCGAGCAGCACGAGACCATTGGCACGCGCTGCCATCAGCGCCTGCACCATCACGGGCACGAACCCGGCGCGGCCCGGCAGCTGCGCCATGCCGGTTTCCTTGGCCAGATCGTTGAGGCCCAGAACGAAGCCCGCCAGCCGCGAAATGCGCGCCGATGCGGCGATCCGCTCCAGCGCGAGCACCGCATGCGGTGTCTCGATCATCACCCAAAGCTTGATCGCGGGATCATAGCCCGCGCCGTCCATGGCCACCGAAAGCGCCACGACATCGGCAGCATCATCCACCTTGGGCGCAAGGATCGCCTGCATTGGTGCCTTGGCAAGCGCGGCCAGATCGGCCTTGCCCCAGGGCGAGCCGAGCGGGTTGATCCGCGCAATCATCTGCCGGTGGCCGAAACCGCCCGCGGTCAACTCTTCTACCAGTGCCGCGCGCGCCTCGTCCTTCATCTCGGGCGCGACGGCATCTTCGAGATCAAGCGCAACTGCATCGCAAGGCAGTGCGCGCGCCTTGTCGACGGCGCGGCGGTTGCTGGCAGGCATATAGAGCAGCGAGCGCAGTGGCTGCGCTTCGATCACGGCTTCGGGCACACACTTCTCCGACAAAGTATGGGGCTTGGCCTTGCGCCATTCCCCAAGCCGCCTTGCTGCGCAAGCAAATGTTACAGGATATAACGAACCTTGATTGCGGTCTTCAGCTGCGATGGGCCCACTTGGAACGAGGCCGCGCCAAAGCGGGGCGGGCCGAACTGCAACGGCGCATCGCGCGAAAAGCCGAAGCCTTCGCGCGGCATCATCATCATCTTGTCCATGCGGCCATTGCCGTTCTCGTCATGGAACAGCGCAATCGCATACCGGCCCTGCGGCACGTCCCTGAACTGCACCGTTTCGCCATTCTGGGCCGGCACGGTGAGATGCCGCGCGTGCGGGTCTTTCTGGCAATCGGGGAAGGTCTTGGGATTGGCGGTCATGCAGGCCATGACCTGCCCGCGGTTCGATCGCAGGCCATCGATCTGGACGAGGATCGAACTCGGCAAGCCGGCGGCTGCCTGCACGGGGCCCTGTGGATGCGTCTGGATCTGCGGCAGCGGCATCGCCGCCACGATCAGCGGGGCAGCAATCACGCTCATGCCCAGCGGCAGGCACCAATGCTTCAGCGCCCGCTGCATGGTGCGGAGAGTCCCTTGTCCGTCCCGCACAGATGATCCCAGAAACGAAAGTAGAGGCCGAAATTGCATCGATAGAGCTCGTGATGACGATGGTGATGGCTCGCCGTTATCACCCATTGCCCTACTGGCGCGTGAACGAGTGCCGTGGGAAAGAGTTCCCAGCCCATATGATTGGTGACGCCCATCACGGTCATCACCAGCAACACGGCCCCCAGCACGCCGGCGTGGATCGGCAACACGAACACCAGCGCCGGAATGAACAGGCCGACGATCGCAGCCTCCACGGGGTGGAAATTCATTGCCGCCCACGCCGTTGGCGGGCGGCTGGCGTGGTGCACCGCATGCACCGCGCGGAACACCTGCGGGCGGTGCATCCAGCGATGCGTCCAGTAAAACCAGGTATCGTGGAGCGCGAGGTAGAGGAACAGCGAGACTGGCAGCCACCACATCGGATAGGCGTTCACATCGGTATAGACCCGCGTCCAGCCATAGTGCTGCCACCCCCAGGCGATGATCCCTGCTGGCACGCCATAGATCGCGGCGGAGGCAAGGCTCCACGTGATCTCGCTGCGCATCTGCCGCCCGAGCCCCCTATAGTGGCCGGGGCGCACCAGCTTGGTCAGCCAGGCAAACAGTCCGCTCACCGCCAGATAGCGCAGCGCGACGATCACCGTCATGATCAGCGCGGAAAGCCACAGCTCGGTCATGCGCAGCCGGAATGATGAAGCTTGCTCACCTCATCGCTGTGCCAAGCCCGCGCGGCCGTGGGCAGCCCGCTTTCAGGGCAGTCCACAAGCCGGCACGGGTTCAGCCCGGCCATCAGACGGCCCGGCGGACCTTGTTGCGGTGCTGGCCGACCCCGGGGGCGCCGCCGCCGCGCGGGAACCTCTGGAGGCTGGTAATGGACTTGTCCAAGCTC
>CAZQEH010000109.1:0-7324 GCA_964592205.1 uncultured Novosphingobium sp. | reverse complement strand
AATCGCTTTGCAGGATTTCCATGCCCCCGCAGCCATGACGCGCATTGTGCCCCTGGCCACCGAATACGTGTTCGGAGTGCGCCATTCGATTGTCGATGGCGCGCGCAAGATCGAACGCATTGTCGAACATGTTTATGGGGAAGCCCGCGTGGCCTCGAACTTCTTCGGGCTGCCCGAAGCCGAAAATGTCAGCGCTGTTCTCCTCAATCCGCAGGGCACAATCACCAAATTCAATCGCCTTGGCTACATCGCCGGCTTTGGCAACCGGGATGTCCGGATGGTGCGCTCGGGGATCGCAAGGGGAGAACTCAATCCTGGGGATCCACGCCCGACAGAATTCCGGCATGACGTTCGAGATCCGAACTATTCAGAAAGCTGGATCGAAGGGGCAGTCGTCCTTCACAATCCCAACGCCCGCATACCGCTCGACCCGGACCTTATCCCCGGCGCCGCCCATGAGTTTCTCCAGCCCGACGCCAGCATCATGTCACTCTTGCCTGAATTCCAACCCTACATGTCGAGGACAAGCATTACGCTTGGTAGTGAATCGAGCGAAATCGATGACGCGAGTGCTGTGGATCAAGGAATTTAGGGGGAAAGCCTTCCCCTGAGCCGGAGCTGCTATGCGGTCTCCGGCTACCCCTTCGAGCGGGGACACCCCGCAACGCCCCGAGAAGCGGAGCGGGGCTGATGTCGCGCACGGTCCCGCGCGCCGTTCCTGCGCGCTCCTGCGGGCGCAGCGTTTGACGAGAAGGCCCCGCACGCACTCTGAACCGGCAGTCATGGTTTCATGAGCAGGCTTGGAAAGCCGACAGGCCCCGCCTTTCCGCCTGCACGAGCAAGGTAGCAACCACCGCCTCCCTTCAGGGTGCGGTCTCCTGTCATGACAATCTCGCTGGCTGCTTGCGCGACGCCCAGCATCAGCAGGTAGAGTGAGAGGATGGCGGGCTTCGCCGTGACGGGATGAGGGTCGAGAGAAAGGCTCCCGGCCGCCCGTCATGGAGATTTCCCATGAACATGCAGGTTCCAGGTGCGTGCCGCGATGTCGGCGGCGGCTACAAGGTCGATGTCTCGCGCGGCCAGAGGGTTGGTCGGGTTTCGTCGGAATGGTTCTCGCGGCCCGACGATGAGCGCTTTCTCTCGCTCAATGATCTGGCGCGATCGGTGCGCGGGCGTTCCGAGCGCAGCCGGACCCGCGTCGTCGAAAGCGCGCTCATCCATGTCGAGGCGAGCCGCAACGATCCCGAGCGCCTGGCGCTGGTCCTGCCCGGCGCGGATGCACCGGTCACGCCGACCCACTGGAGCTTCGGCCAGCTCGCAAGCCAGGTCGGCGCTCCCGCTTCCTACCTCCGTCAGCTGCCAGCCCCGCTGGCGGCTATTAACCTGCAATACGGACTGACCTCGAACCGGACCGAGCAGATCAAGACACTGGAAACCGACAATGGTCGCGTTGAACTGCGCGCTGTCACCGGCCCCGACTATGGCCGCATCTACGACCACGAATTGGTCGAAGCCGTGCAGAAGATCGCGGGCAACGGCACGGGCGATACTCGCTGGAAGGTGCCGGGCGTGCTCGATTGGTCGACCGGAACCTACAATCCGCGCGTCGACATCTCGAAGGACACGACCACGCTGTACGCTTCAGATCGCGACGTGTTCCTGTTCTTGGTCGACGACCTCAACCCGATCGAAGCAGGCCACCTGCCCGACGGATCGCCCGATCTCTTCTTCCGCGGCTTCTACTGCTGGAACTCCGAGGTCGGGGCGAAGACGCTGGGCATGGCGAGCTTCTACCTCCGCGCCGTTTGCCAGAACCGGAACCTGTGGGGCGTGGAGGACTTCGAGGAAATCAGCATCCGCCACAGCAAGTATGCCGCGAACCGCTTCGCGCACGAAGCCGCACCGGCGCTGGAAGGCTTCGCCAACTCCTCGCCGCTGCCCTTCGTCAACGGCATCAAGGCGGCGCGCGAACGCATCGTAGCCCGGACCGACGAGGCTCGCAGCGACTTCCTGCGAAACCACGGCTTCTCGAAGGCCGAGACCGGCAAGATCATTGAAACCGTGCTGGCCGAGGAAGGTCGTCCACCCGAATCGATCTTCGACTTCGTGCAGGGGATCACCGCGCTGGCCCGCGACAAGGCGCACCAGGACGCCCGGCTCGACATGGAGGGCAAGGCGAAGAAGTTGCTCGACCGGGTCCACTGAGCCCGGACCATCCGGGTGTTTTTCCATCGCGGCGCTGCTCTCTCCAGAGTGAGAGGGCGGCGCTTCGCTTCGTGACGGGTCGAGGCCGAGAGAGAGGCTCCCGGCGCCCGTCATGGAGAATTGCCATGACCAAGTCTGTTCCCAAGCTCGTGCTCAGTTCCTCGCGCGACATCCCGTTCTCGCAGCTGGTGCTGAGCCAGAAGAACGTCCGGCGCGTGAAGGCGGGCCTCTCGATCGAGGACCTTGCCGAAGACATCTATCACCGCACCCTGCTCCAGAGCCTCAACGTCCGCGCCATGCTCGATGAAGATGGCAAGGAGACCGGTCAGTTCGAGGTTCCGGCCGGTGGCCGCCGCTTCCGTGCGCTCGAGCTGCTGGTGAAATCGAAGCGGATGGCGAAGGACCAACCCGTCCCTTGCGTGGTGCGCGAGGGCGGTATCGCCGAAGAAGACTCGCTCGCCGAAAACGTCATGCGCGAAGGGCTTCACCCTCTCGACCAGTTCCGTGCCTTCAGCGCGCTGGTCGAGGCAGGGTTGTCCGAAGAGGACATTGCTGCCCGGTTCTTCGTCTCAGTCTCGACCGTCCGGCAGCGTCTGCGCCTCGCTACGGTCGCGCCCAGCCTGCTCGACGTCTACGGCGAGGACGGCATGTCGCTCGAACAGCTCATGGCCTTCTCGGTCACCGACAACCATGCCCGCCAGGAGCAGGTATGGGAACAGGTGAACCAGGGTCAACACGTTCCCGCCTATCACATCCGCCGTCTGCTGACCGAACAGGCGATTGCCGCCACCGACCGCCGCGTGCGGTTCATCGGCATCGACGCCTATACCGAGGCGGGCGGCTACGTGATGCGCGACCTCTTCTCGACCGACGACGATGGCTGGCTCCAGGACCCGGCGCTGGTCGAATTGCTGGTAAACGAAAAGCTCAATGAGGCAGCACAGGAAATCGGCGCGGAGGGCTGGAAATGGGTCGAAGCCGCGATCGACCTTCCTTACGGCTGCGAGCGCGGCAAGCGCCGGATCACCGGCGCGACGGTTCCGCTGACCGGAGACGAACAGGCACGTCTCGATGCGCTGGTCGAGGAATACGATGCCATCGGCGAGGAATACCGCGATGGCTGCGACCTGCCCGACGAGGTCGATGCCCGGCTGACCGAGATCGATGCCGAACTGACGCCGCTCACCTCTCGCCCGGTGGTCTATGAGCGCGAAGAGATGGCGCGGGCTGGCGTGTTCGTCTCGCTGGCCCACGACGGTCGGCTGCGGATCGATCGCGGCTATGTCCGGCCCGAGGACGAACCGGCTATCGAGGGTCCAGGCACATCGGTCGATGTTGAAGCAGGCCAGCAGGGAACCGGCCCGGCGATCAGCATTGCCGGTCAGGTCCAGGATGAGCATCAGGACAATGATGACGACGACGGCATCCGTCCGTTGCCGGACAGGCTTGTCTCCGAGCTGACGGCCGTGCGTACGGTGGCGCTGCGCAATGCTCTCGCCCAGGATCCGCAGGCGGCGTTCATTGCGGTTCTCCACGCACTCACCCTGTCGGTGTTCCAGTCGCACGGCACCCATTGCTGCGTGCAGATCGGCGTCACCCAGGCCTGGCTCGGCAACGTTGCCCCGGACCTGCGCGAATCCCCGTGGAGCTTGGCGATCCAAGAAAGGCACGAGCAGTGGGCGGCGCGCCTGCCCGACGAGCCCGGTGCTTTGTGGGACGCTCTGAACGCACTTTCGCATGACGAGCAGATGGCGCTGCTTGCCCACTGCGTCTCGCTCGGCGTCAATGCGCTGTTCGAACCGGTCAAGGGCTACGGCGGGCAGATTTCCGCACACGGCATTGCTTGCCGGATCGCCGCGGCGGATGCCCTGGCGTCGGTCGTCGGCCTCGACATGGCCGAGGCAGGCTGGACCCCCACAGTCGACAACTACCTCGGCCGCGTGACCAAGCCCCGCATCATCGAGGCCGTGCGCGAAGCCAAGGGCGACGCGACTGCTGTGCTGATCGAGCACCTGAAGAAGGGCGACATGGCTCGCGAGGCCGAACGGCTGCTCGAAGGTACCGGCTGGCTACCCGAACCGCTGCGGTTGCCGGTCACTGAAGCTGCCGAGCAGGAAGCGCCTGACACTGACCTGCCCGACTTCCTCAATGACGAGGATGGCGAGTTCGATCCGTTGGCGATCGCCGCCGAGTGAACCGGTGCGCGGGGCGGCTTCGGTCGCCCCGCCATCTCCCGATATTCCCAAAACTAGGAGCCACCGATGGCTATCCCCGAATATGCCCGCACCAACTTCCAAACGCTGCTGAGGGCAGCTCGGGAAGACAACCTCGCGCTGATGGAATGCACCGAGGTCGGCAGCGGCGAGACCCGCTATGTCCTTTGTGCAGTCGGCCGCGATGGCGACGCCTATGTGATGACTCCGTTTGGTCATCTCGCCCCCGGCAACCCTTACGAGGCCTACATTCCGCCCGCTTGAGCGCGGTCAGGCATCACCACACCTCCAATCGAAGGATCATGACATGACCAACTCGCCAATGGCGGGTGCCGCCGTGCGCCCGCTTGCTTCCGCTTGTCCAGGCCAGACTGCCTGCTTCATCATTGCAGCCGCCCAGGACTTACTCGGTCATCTTGCCGCCGGTCGCCGGATCGAGGCTCCCGCCATTCGCACCGCGATGCAATCGGCCTTTGGTGCCAGCGATGCCAGCGGCGCCTGGGACTGGAAGGCCGCATACGAAGCGGTCGAAATTGCGCAACTGCTGTTCCTGCGCCGCTATGGCCCTGCCATCCACGCCAAGACCGCCGACCCGTTCGAACGGTTGAAGCTCATTGAACGCATTGCCCGGCTCGCCCCCACTCACACCCGGCGCAGCGAGGACATGGTGCAGTACCAGCAGTTCTCGACGCCGCTCGGACTTGCCTGGATCGCGGGGCTTGCCGCGAACATTCAACCGGGCGAGCTGGTACTCGAACCATCGGCGGGCACCGGGTTGCTGGCGGTACAGGCCGAACTTGCCGACGCAGGCCTGGCGCTCAACGAGGTTGCCGACACGCGGCTCGCACTCCTGCGGCATCTGTTCGATGGTGCGAGCGTGACCGCACACGATGCGGCGCAGATCCACGATCGGCTCGAACCCGGCCTGGTGCCAAGCTGCATCGTGATGAACCCGCCGTTCTCGGCCGCGCTCGGCGTCGAGAGCCGCGTAGCCGACGCCGCATTCCGCCACATCGCATCCGCACTCGCCCGGCTCGCCGATGGCGGACGGCTCATCGCAATCACGGGGAGGAACTGTGCATCAGATCATGCCGCCTGGCGCGGCAGCTTCATCCGGTTGCAGGAAAGCGCTCGGGTCGTCTTCACCGCCCCGATCGCAGGCAGCATCTACGCCAGCCACGGTACGACTTTCGAGACCCGGTTGACCGTAATCGACAAGGTGCCTGCGGACGATCCCGGCGTCTTTCCGCAGTCGCATGAGATGGCCACCGACCTGCCAAGCCTGCTGCGAATGCTGGTCGATGCACTGCCAGCGCGGGCGCCGGTTGCGGTCTTGCCTGCCATCCCGACAACGGGAAAGATCACTAGCGCCAGTCGCCGCGCCGCCGCTCTCAAACCCTGCCTCGTCGCTGTGCCGCCGGTTCAACCTGCTGGAGTCGTGCTAGATTATGAAACCGTCGATTGGGCAGCGACTTGTGGAGGCCGCCTGACCGACGCCCTCTATGAGCCTTATGTGCTGCAATCGATCCGGATCGCGGGCGCGCAACCGCACCCGACCCGGCTCGTCCAGTCCGCCGCCATGGCCTCGGTCGCACCGCCCAAGCCCAGCTACCGGCCCCACTTGCCCGAGGGACTGGTCGAACGGGGTCTCCTCTCCGACGCCCAGCTCGAATCCGTGATCTACGCAGGCGAAGCGCATAGCGAACATCTCGCCGGGAGATGGACCGTCGATGCCACCTTCGACAAGATCGAGGCCGCGCCCGACGATTGCGACACCGCTGTCCAGTTCCGCAAGGGCTGGTTCTTCGGCGATGGCACGGGCGCGGGCAAAGGGCGACAGGTGGCAGGGGTGCTACTCGACAACTGGCTCAAGGGCCGTCGCCGCGCGGTGTGGATTTCGAAGTCGGATAAGCTGCTCGAAGACGCCCAGCGGGACTGGCGAGCATTGGGACAGGAGCCCTTGCTGATCCAGCCGCTCGCCCGCTTCCGGCAGGGAACGCCCATCCGGCTCGATCAGGGCATCCTTTTTACGACCTATGCCACGCTACGCTCCGACGCGCGTGAGAACCGGGTTTCGCGCGTTGCACAGATCGTCGATTGGCTGGGGTCAGACTTCGACGGGGTCATAGTCTTCGACGAGAGCCATGCGATGCAGAATGCCGGTGGCGGCAAATCCGACCGGGGCGACAGCGCTCCTTCGCAGCAGGGCCGAGCCGGGCTGCGGCTGCAACACTCGCTGCCTGATGCCCGCGTGCTCTACGTCTCGGCAACCGGCGCGACCACGGTCGAGAACCTCGCCTATGCCCAGCGGCTTGGACTGTGGGGCGGCGCAGACTTCCCGTTCGACAAGCGCACTGATTTCGTGGCGGCCATTGAAGCTGGCGGGGTCGCGGCGATGGAAGTGTTGGCGCGCGACCTCAAGGCGCTTGGACTCTATTCAGCTCGTTCGTTGTCCTATGAAGGGGTCGAGTACGAACTCGTCGAACACAAGCTTACCCCCGACCAGGTCCGCATCTACGACGCCTATGCCGGGGCCTTCCAGGTCATCCATAACAACCTCGATGCGGCGCTCGAAGCCTCCGGCGTCACCAGCAGCAGCGAAGGCACCCTGAACCGACAGGCCAAGTCAGCGGCCCGTTCGGCCTTCGAATCCGCCAAGCAACGCTTCTTCAACCACCTGATCACGGCGATGAAGACGCCAACGCTGATCCGGGCGATCGAGCAGGGTCTTGCCGATGGCCACGCCGCCGTCGTGCAGATCGTCTCGACTGGCGAAGCCCTGCTGTCCCGCCGCCTCGCCGAGATCGATCCGGGCGAATGGAACGACATCCGGTGTGACGTCACCCCTCGCGAATATGTTCTCGACTATTTGGCGCACAGCTTCCCGGTCCAGCTCCACGAGACTT
>CAZQEH010000108.1:0-7354 GCA_964592205.1 uncultured Novosphingobium sp. | reverse complement strand
CCGAACTGCGCCTTGCCGCCCAGCGGCTGCTGGGTGACGAGCGAGTACGGCCCGATCGAACGTGCGTGGATCTTGTCGTCGACAAGGTGGTGGAGCTTGAGCACGTACTTCATGCCCACCGTGACCTTGCGGTCGAACGCCTCACCGGTGCGGCCGTCATAGAGCGTGACCTGACCCGACTCGTCGAGCCCGGCCAGCCGCAGCATGTCGGTCACGTCCTTCTCGATCGCGCCGTCGAACACGGGCGAGCCCATCGGCACGCCCTGACGGACCGACTGGGCCAGATCGATGATCTGGTCGTCGGTGCGCGCAGCGATCTCTGCGCTGTAGTTGTCGCCGTAGATCTCCGACAACAGTTCGCGAACGGCTTCCGGCGGAGCGCCGGCTTCGGGGTTCGGGTTGGCTTCGCGCCACGCATCGAGCGCAGTACCGATCCGCTTGCCAAGGCCGCGCGCGGCCCAGCCAAGGTGCGTTTCGAAGATCTGCCCGACGTTCATGCGCGAAGGCACACCCAACGGGTTGAGCACGAAGTCGACCGGCGTACCGTCCTCGAGGAACGGCATGTCTTCCTGCGGCAGGATGCGGCTGATAATGCCCTTGTTGCCGTGACGGCCGGCCATCTTGTCGCCGGGCTGCAGCTTGCGCTTCACCGCCACGAAGACCTTGACCATCTTGAGCACGCCCGGTGCCAGTTCGTCACCGCGCTCGAGCTTCTCCTTGCGATCCTCGAACTTCTCCTGGATCGCGCGGACGGCGGTGTCGTACTGCGCCTTGACCGCCTCCAGCTGCTGCTGGCGGGCATCGTCGGCGAGGGCGAACTTCCACCACTCGTGACGCTCGACGTCCGAAAGCACCTGCTCGGTGATCTCTTCGCCCTTCTTCACGCCCTTGGGCGCTGCGGCCGAAACCTGGCCGATCAGCATTTCCTTGAGACGGTTGAAGGTCGCACGGTTGAGGATCGCGCGCTCGTCCTCGCGGTCCTTGGCGAGGCGTTCGATTTCCTCGTTCTGGATCGCGCGGGTACGGTCGTCGATCTCGATGCCGTGACGATTGAAGACGCGCACGTCGACAATCGTTCCGGCAACCCCCGGCGGCAGCCGCAGCGAGGTGTCGCGCACGTCCGAAGCCTTTTCACCGAAGATGGCGCGCAGCAGCTTTTCTTCCGGCGTCATCGGGCTTTCGCCCTTCGGCGTGATCTTGCCGACGAGGATGTCACCCGGGTGCACTTCGGCGCCGATATAGACGATGCCCGCCTCGTCGAGGTTGCGCAGCGCTTCCTCGCCAACGTTCGGAATGTCGCGGGTGATGTCTTCCGGCCCGAGCTTGGTATCGCGGGCCATGACTTCAAACTCCTCGATGTGGATCGAGGTGAAGACGTCTTCCTTCACGATGCGCTCGCTGATCAGGATCGAGTCTTCGTAGTTGTAGCCATTCCACGGCATGAACGCGACGAGCACGTTGCGGCCGAGGGCGAGCTCACCGAATTCGGTCGAGGGACCGTCGGCGATGATCGTGCCCTTCTCGATCAGATCGCCCACCTTCACCAGCGGACGCTGGTTGATGCAGGTCGACTGGTTCGAGCGCTCGAACTTCTGCAGACGGTAGATATCGACGCCCGACTGGCCCGGCTCGATATCGCCCGAGGCGCGGATCACGATACGCGTCGCGTCGACCTGATCGACCACGCCCGAACGCAGCGCCGAGATCGCGGCGCCGGAATCGCGCGCGACGGTCTCTTCCATGCCGGTGCCCACGAACGGCGCATCGGCCTTGACCAGCGGCACCGCCTGGCGCTGCATGTTCGAGCCCATCAGCGCGCGGTTGGCGTCGTCGTTTTCGAGGAACGGAATGAGCGAGGCGGCGACCGACACCAGCTGCTTGGGGCTGACGTCCATCAGCGTGACCTGCTCACGCGGGCTCATCACGAATTCGCCGTTCTGCCGCGCCGAGACGAGCTCTTCGGCGAACGAGCCGTCCGGGTTGAGCTCAGCCGAAGCCTGCGCGACGGTGTGCTTCTGCTCTTCCATCGCCGAGAGGTAGACGACGTCGCCGGTGACCTTCTGGTCGACGATCTTGCGGTAAGGCGTCTCGATGAAGCCGTACTTGTTGACGCGGGCAAACGTGCTCAGCGAGTTGATCAGACCGATGTTCGGGCCTTCCGGCGTTTCAATCGGGCAGATGCGGCCATAGTGCGTCGGGTGCACGTCGCGCACTTCGAAGCCGGCGCGCTCGCGGGTCAGACCACCCGGCCCGAGCGCCGAAACGCGGCGCTTGTGGGTGACTTCCGAAAGCGGGTTGGTCTGGTCCATGAACTGCGAGAGCTGCGAGGAACCGAAGAACTCGCGCACCGCGGCCACGGCGGGCTTCGCGTTGATCAGGTCGTTCGGCATTACGGTCGAGACGTCGACCGAGCTCATGCGCTCCTTCACCGCGCGCTCCATGCGCAGCAGGCCGACGCGGTACTGGTTTTCGAGCAGCTCGCCCACCGAACGGACGCGGCGGTTGCCGAGGTTGTCGATATCGTCGACCTCGCCCTTGCCGTCCTTGAGGTTCACCAGCTCCTTGACCACGGCGAGGATATCCTCGGTGCGCAGCGTGGTGATGTTGTCCGGGCAATCGAGGCCGAGACGCATGTTGAGCTTGACGCGGCCCACTGCCGAAAGGTCGTAGCGGTCCGGATCGAAGAACAGGCCATCGAACAGCGCTTCGGCGGTCTCGCGCGTCGGCGGCTCGCCGGGGCGCATGACGCGGTAGATGTCCGACAGCGCCTGATCGCGGTCCTCGGCCTTGTCGGCCTTCATCGTGTTGCGGATCCACGGCCCCGTGTTCACGTGATCGATGTCGAGCAGTTCGAGAACATCGACACCGGCCTTGTCGAGAACTTCGAGGTTCTCCGGCGAAACTTCGTCGCCCGCCTCGATCCAGATGCGGCCAGTGCTCTCGTCGATGAGATCCTTGGCAGCATAGCGGCCGAAGATTTCCTCGGTCGGGATGAGCAGGTTCTGCAGGCCATCCTTGGCCGCCTTGTTGGCAGCGCGCGGGCTGATCTTGGTGCCAGCCGCGAACACAACTTCACCCGAAGCCGCATCGACGATATCGAAAGTCGGCTTGGTACCGCGCCACTGATCGAGCACGAAGGGCACCTTCCAGCCACCTTCAGCGCGCGCCCACACGACCTTGTCGTAGAAGAAGTCGAGGATCTGCTCGCCATTGAGCCCCAGCGCATAGAGCAGCGCCGTCACCGGCAGCTTGCGCTTGCGGTCGATGCGGACGTTGACGATGTCCTTGGCGTCGAACTCGAAATCGAGCCACGAACCGCGATAGGGAATGACGCGCGCGGCAAACAGGTACTTGCCCGAGGAGTGCGTCTTGCCGCGGTCATGGTCGAACAGCACGCCCGGCGAGCGGTGCATCTGGCTGACGATGACACGCTCGGTCCCGTTGATGATGAAGGTGCCGTTGTCGGTCATGAGCGGGATATCGCCCATGTAGACATCCTGCTCCTTGATATCGATGAGGCTCTTGGTCTCGGTCTCGCTGTCGACTTCGAACGTCGCAAGCTTGAGCGTGACCTTCATCGGCGCGGCATAAGTGATCCCGCGCTGGCGGCACTCGTTGACGTCGTACTTCGGCGCCTCGAGCACATAGCCGTCGCGCTCCTTGATATCGAGGCTGGCGGTGCCGGCGAAATCCTGGATCGGGAAGACCGAACGCAGCGTCTTTTCAAGGCCTGAGACATAGCCGGTGGTCGGATCGGAGCGCAGGAACTGCTCGTAGCTTTCGCGCTGAACCTCGATCAGGTTCGGCATTTGCACCACTTCGTGGATGTCGCCGAAGATCTTGCGGATGCGCTTCTTGAAACCGGCGCGTGCCGGCTTGGCCGAGGGAGTTGCCTTGGTAGCCATGGAAGGTTCAGCCTCTTGTCTGTCACTCAGGCCGGGCAGGAAACCCGGCGAAAACCACACGCGGCGTGTGGCGCCCGAACGCACAAAAGGCCGCACGTCATCGGGATCCCTTGTTGGAATTCCGGTGGCAGGCAGCACGATCGCGTCGGACATAAACCCGAACCGCTTCCATCCTGAGCCATCCCCCGCGTATGGGACAGCCTTGCTCGAAGTGGTGGGTGAGGAGCGCGAAATAGGGAGGAAGGGGTGGTTTGTCAATGTGCGGCGAGAGGCTACAACGGGGCGAGCGGTGGTAGCACAACTGGAGAGTGCACCGAGCAAGACCGGAATGACGTGTGGTTCAAGTCCCACCTGCCGCTCACTTTTGCAGGCGAGGCCAACCGCGCGTCGCCCCACGTTTGCTTGACTCTTTCCCCCGCTTGCGCCAATGCGCCGCCCGACCCAAGGGGCTTGCCCCATGGATCATCCGTCCGAGACAGCTGGAGTGGGCTTCCCACTTAATTGCCAGCCTAGACGGGGAAAAGAGATTTCGGGTGCTTCGGCGCCCATGGCCTGATGGTCCGCTCCCATGTGGAACACCATGGCCCGACGTGCCAATCGGCGCGTTCTCCTTCCCCACTCAAACGGACTCGCCTGTGGTGCCTTCGGTGCCATGGACAAACCCTGTGGCCGCTCTGGCCACGGACTAAAATGAGCCGGTCGTTCGGGGTTCGCCCCGTTCGGCCATTTGTGAAGGAGTATGGCATGGATCGTTCGCAGAAAGCCGAATCGGTCGCCTTCCTGACCGAGGTGTTCAACGAGGCCGGCGCGGTGGTCATCACCCGCAACCTCGGCATGACGGTGGCCCAGTCCACCGCCCTGCGCATCAAGGTCCGCGAGGCGGGCGCTTCGTTCAAGGTTGCGAAGAACAGTCTGGCCAAGATTGCCGCCAAGGGCACCGCGTATGAGGGCGTTATCGACCTCTTCACCGGTCCCACCGGCATTGCCGCCTCGGCGGATCCGGTCGCGGCCGCCAAGGTCGTGGTCGATTTCGCCAAGTCCAACGACAAGCTTGAAATCGTTGGCGGTGCAATGGGCAGCGTCGTTCTCAACGCCGACGGGATCAAGGCACTCGCCACGATGCCCTCGCTCGACGAGATGCGCGCCAAGCTCATCGGCCTCATCCAGGCTCCGGCGACCAAGATCGCCCAGCTCACGACCGCTCCGGCGGCCAAGCTGGCCCGCGTCTTTGCTGCCTACGCCGAGAAGGATGCCGCGTAAGCACGCTGCAATTCCCGACTGTTTTTCTGATCATTCGCCCATTCGGGCAAAACCACATTGAGGAGTTATCATCATGGCCGATATCGCCAATCTCGTTGCAGAACTTTCGAAGCTCACCGTTCTCGAAGCCGCTGACCTCGCCAAGGCCCTCGAAGAAGCATGGGGCGTCAGCGCCGCTGCTGCCGTTGCCGTCGCTGCGCCCGCCGGTGGCGGCGAGGCCGCTGCTCCGGTCGAAGAGAAGACCGAATTCGACGTCATCCTGACCGGCGACGGTGGCAAGAAGATCCAGGTCATCAAGGAAGTGCGCGCCATCACCGCGCTCGGCCTGACCGAAGCCAAGGCGCTCGTCGAAGCCGCCCCGAAGGCGATCAAGGAAGGTGTCAACAAGGCCGAGGCCGAAGACATCAAGGCCAAGATCGAAGCTGCCGGCGGCACCGTCGAAATCAAGTAAGCTTCACAAGTTTCGCGGGTGTCTTGAAGCGCCCGCGGTACGGGAAGGGCGGGCCGCAAGGCCCGCCCTTTTTGCGTCAGGACCAGTCGATTTGCCGCGCCGGGGGCAAAGCGAACTGGAACAGCAGCGCCCCCACCGCGCTCACCGCGGCGACGAACAGGAACGCGCCGACATAGGAGCCGGTCGCATCGACGATCGCGCCGGTCACGATCGGGCCGACAATGCCCGATATGCTTGCAATGCCGGCCTGCCAGCCGATCCAGCTCCCGGCCATGCGCGGCCCCGCATAGATCTGGCCCAGCGCGAAGACCATCGTCGGGCCGATCCCCATTGCCGCTCCGGTCAGCACGAGCCAGCCGAGCACTTCCGCGGGAGACGCCGCATAGGCGATACCCAGCACGCCTACGACCATGCCAACTTGCCCCAGAACCGCGAAGCGCCTGCGCACCGTGCCTTCATCGGCGCCGCGACCGATCATCTGATCCGAAAAATGGCCACTGCCGAGCGACGTCAGTGCCTGCACCACGTATGTCACGGTGGCGAACGCGGCCATTGTGGAAATCGAAAAGCCGCGGCTGGTGGTGAGATAGAGCGGCAACCACACGATCACGAAGAAGGAGCAGAAATTGGCGGTCGCATTGCACAGGCCCATCATCCACAGAGCTGGCTCTGACAGGAGCTGGCTGTAGCGCAGTGGCGGATCTGACTGCTCCGGTTTGGGCGCCGACGGCAGCATGCGCACCACCGCGACCCAGGGCATGAGCCACAGCAGGGTGCCCGCGCCGAACACGAGGAAGATCGCGCGCCAGCCCCAGCCGCCGAGGATCGCCCCGCCCGCCAGAGTGCCGATGACCGGGCCAAGGGCGATGCCGACACCGAGGACCGCATTGGCCAGCCCGCGCCGCTCAGTCGCGACATGGCGCGCGATCAGCTTGGAGCTCCCCGAAAACGCGCAGCTCTCGCCCAGCCCGAGCATCATGCGCAGCACGACAAGGCCGAAGAGACCTCCGACGAAGCTGGTCAGCAAAGTACTCACCGCCCATACCGCAACACCCATGGCATAGAGGCGGTAGACCGCAACCTTGTCGGCCAGCCACCCGATGAAAGGCTGCGCCGGGCCATAGATCCAGAAAAAGGCCGAAACGGCGAGGCCAAACTGCTTGGCGTTGAGTTGCAAGTCCGCCTTCATCAGCGGCGCGGCAATTCCAATGGCCCCGCGGTCGATGAAGTTCAGCAGCACGGCAAGGCCCAGCAGGGCAACCAGCAAGACGACGGCGCGCTGGTCTGCGCGTTCTGCCACGTTTGCCGCCATAGCCCACTCTCTCCCCGTCAGTCCGCCGAGCCTAAGGTGGCACATGCGGACCGACAACGCCTGTTCTTTGCGCGTCGCCCGGCCTATGGCCCGCGCATGTTCGAAAGCCCCCCCACCCGCTGGAGCGATGAATGGCGCGCGACGCTGCGGCTCGCTTCGCCGCTTGTTGCGGCGAATCTCCTGCAGATGGCGGTTTGGGCGGTCGACGTGATTTTCGTGGCGCGGCTGGGCCCCGTCGCACTCGCCGCCTCAGCGCTCTCGGTCTCGCTCTTCGGCCTCCTCGTCTGGAGCCTGACCGGACTCGTCGGCGCAGCCTCCCCGCTCATCGCCGCGGAGATCGGCGCGCGGCGGCACGCCGTTCGCGAAGTGCGCCGCACGGTTCGCATGGCGGGCTGGGCCGGCATCATCGCGGGGGTCGGCGCGATG
>CAZQEH010000107.1:0-7920 GCA_964592205.1 uncultured Novosphingobium sp. | reverse complement strand
CCCATCAGCAGGCTCGATCAGCCGATGAACAACCTGTTGAGGCTCCACACCTAGCGATCAGCCGCGAAACGGCGCGCTGTTGGCGTCGAGCCCGGCGGCGGCTTCGCGGTACTGCGCGGTGAGCGTGGCGACGCGTTCAGCCACCGTTTCCACCTTGTCGACCGCGCCGATGCCTTGGCCCGATCCCCAGATATCCTTCCACGCCTTGGCTTCGGTGTTGCCGCCCGAGCCGAAGTTCATCTTGGACGGATCACTGACCGGCAGGTTATCGGGATCGAGCCCGGCCTTGACGATCGAGCCGCGCAGGTAATTGCCGTGAACGCCGGTGAAGAGGTTCGAATAGACAATATCCTGCGCGCGGCTCTCCACGATTTCCTGCTTGTAGCCTTCGGCTGCGCGGGCTTCGGCGGTGGCGATCCAGGCCGAGCCGATATAGGCGAAGTCTGCGCCAAGGGCCTGCGCCGCGAGGATCGAGCGGCCATGTGCGATGGCGCCCGAGAGTGCGACCAGCCCATCGAACCACTGGCGGATTTCCTGCATCAGCGCGAAAGGCGAAAGCGCGCCGGCGTGGCCGCCAGCGCCGGCGGCGACGGGGATCAGGCCGTCCGCACCCTTTTCGATGGCCTTGCGGGCGAAGCGATCGTTGATCACATCATGCAGAACGATGCCGCCCCAGCGGTGCGCAGCCTGATTGATTTCCTCGCGCGCACCCAGAGAGGTAATCAGCAAGGGCACCTGCCACTTTTCGCAGAGCGCCATGTCCTCATCGAGGCGGTTGTTGGTCTTGTGGACGATCTGGTTGACCGCGAAGGGCGCGGCCTGGCTATCCGGGTGATCGCGGTTGTGCGCGGCGAGCGTCTCGGTGATTTCGTGCAGCCATTCGTCGAGCTGGCTGATCGGACGCGCGTTCAGGCTCGGGAAGCTGCCGATGATGCCCGCTTTGCACTGCGCGATGACGAGTTCGGGGCCGGAAATGATGAACAGCGGCGAACCGATGACGGGCAGGCGCATATTCTTGAACAGCGGGGGAAGCGGCATCCAGTTGATTCCGTTTTAAGCGGGCGGTTAAATGGAGATGTAGCAGGAGAAGCGGCGCTGTCAAAGGCCAGCGCCGCTCCCTGAATGACTCGGCCTCGGCGCTAGGCAGCCAGCAAATGCTCGATGCCGTAAGTCTGCGCTGCATTGCCTGCGAAGAGCGCGTGCTTTTCATCGGCAGAGGCGCCGTGGGCGAGGCGCTTGAAGGTGTTCCACAGCACCGGATAGGTCGCGCCCCAGCGGTCGACCGGGTAGTTGCTTTCGAACATCCCGCGCTCCGGCCCGAAGGCATCGATGCAGGTTTCGATATAGGGGCGCCACATCGCAGCGAGGGTTTCCGAGCCGATCCCGGCGGCCGGGCCCTGCTCGGGCATCGCGCAGAAGGCCATGGCGAGGCCGCCCAGCTTGACCGAGACATTGGGGCACTTCGCCAGCTCGCGGATATTGTCCCGCCAGACGTCGAAGCGTTCGTGCAGCTTGCCCTTGTAGCTCGCGGCGCCGAGCGGCGTACCGCAGTGATCGAGCACGATGGGCTGATCGGGGAAGGCGCGGGCAAGGCTGATCACATCGGGCAGCTGCGGTTCGAGCAGCCAGGCATCAAAAGTGAGGCCCATCTTGCCAAGGTGTTTGAACCCGGCGCGGAAGGCATCGCTCAGATAGAGCCCGGCGGGCGCGTGGAACGGAGGGCCGAGCACTTCGGGATCGGCATCCCATGCGGCGGCATGGCGAATGCCCTTGAAGCGGCCGTTCCCGGCGGCAATCAGGGCTTCCAGCACCGGCACCGCGCCGTCGCCCAGCGTCATGTCGGCGTGGCCGATGATCGCGGCGCAGGGGCGGTAGGCGCCGTAGAGCCCGCTGGCACCTTGCGCCGCAACGCCATTGACGAACTCGACCTCGCCGACCGGCTTCATCGCGGGTTCGGCGCCGCTGCGGTAGAACGCGCCGCATTCCATGAAGACTGTGCCGATCACGTTGTGCCCGCTGTGCGTATCGGCGTGGAGCGCATCGAAGTTGTAGTAAGCCGCATCGACCAGCGTCTCGACAAAGGGATGCAGCGGCTGGGGGAACGAGGCGATCAGCGGGCGCAAGTCCCACAGGTGGTGGTGGGGATCGATGATCGGCAGATCGGGTTCGATAATCTCTTCGGGCATGGCTCTCTCTCGTGTTCGGCCTCTGACGGGCGTGCCGGAAGAGTATGCAGGTTGAGGCAGGAAAAGGAAGGGGGCGAGGGCAGGCAAGTTGACACAGTTGACACTGTCCAAAGGAAAATGTGTAAACCTCGGAGGTTTGGCCTCTAATGAACTGATTTACCGTGATAATAGTCAAAAATGAAGCCACTACAAACTCGGAATGACAGACACCTATGTCTGTTATTCTGGTGGTGGATACATGGTGCTCGCCTCTCGCCCGCGCTTGTGCCGGGGAAGGGCGGACCCGGTACGATCCTGATCGGAATAACGGTTCAAAGAGCGGCACTGATCATGCCTGAACCACGGGTGTGTAGGAAAGTGGCTTGCGGCTGACATGTTTGGTGACAAGACTGCGTCGATGAGGTTTTGGGGCTGGGGACGGTTGATGCCCGGAACCAGCTCTTTGCAGGTAGTGGAACTTGACGGATGATTTTTCGCTGGGGGAATCTTAGGAGTTCCGTAATTCTAGTAATCTTGATTCTCGGAATTTTGACGTCTATTATTATTCA
This sequence comes from uncultured Novosphingobium sp., assembly GCA_964592205.1. Classification (GTDB taxonomy): domain Bacteria; phylum Pseudomonadota; class Alphaproteobacteria; order Sphingomonadales; family Sphingomonadaceae; genus Novosphingobium. The sequence continues at coordinate 5,186 of CAZQEH010000107.1, read as the reverse complement.
GCAATTTATATTTTCAGATTGCATCAAATATGTTGATAGACTATTTGAAAAATCGTCAAAAAATATTCTCACAATTCAAATATTTGCACCGTACATAATTTGGTTTGTATATTCTGGTTTATTTCTTACAATCGCTTTTATATTTGCGAAAAATTTTAACATTTTTATAGTTAATACTATGACTTTTCCGATTTTTCAATCCATGTATTTCTTTAGCCTTTATAACGATAATGCTGAGGTTGCCCGGCTAGAGCTAATAGGTTCTTCGCCGACGATATTGAGTGTGGTGGCCATCCTCGTGCTTAAGCACTTGGCTCATTTCTGGCAGAAATAGTCGGCTATTTCTGCAAAGTCTAACTATGAGTACCAATGCGTTCAGCAGCGAAGTGCAGTGATGTCCGTCGTTCCCGGCCAAGTTTCGGGATGCAAGGGCGATGGCCCTTGCCCGCCGGAGGCGTGTCCTTCTGAAGCGAATAAACCCCTCCGACCCGCCTTTGGCGGGCCACCTCCCCATTTGTGCTTCGCAAAAATGGGGAGGAGCTTGGTGCTTAGCCCGCAGCGTTCGCTGCGCTGAGGATGGCGCGGACGCTCGCGGTGGCGACGTCTTCGTCGATGCCGACACCCCAGATGACTTTGCCGTCCGGGCCGGTGCATTCGACATAGGCGGCGGCGCGGGCGTCGCTGCCGGCCTGGAGGGCGTGTTCGGCGTAGTCGCGCACGTCGATCGCAATGCCGAAGCCGTCCTTGAGGGTGGCGACGACCGAGGAGATCAGGCCGTTGCCGCGGCCCGAGACCGAGCGGACTTCGCCATCAACGGCGATCTTGCCGGCGAAGACGCGGGTGCCGTCAGGCGCGCGGGCTTCCTCGTAATCGACGAGGGTGAAACGCTGCTCGTTGCCGAGGTGGTAGGTCTTCTGGAACACCGCCCAGATATCGCCCGCATGAAGTTCGCGCCCGAGTTCATCGGCGAGTTCCTGCACGTGGCGCGAGAAGTGGGCCTGCATCTTCTTGGGCAGCTTGAGGCCCTGATCCTGCTCGAGCACCCAGGCGAAGCCGCCCTTGCCGCTCTGCGAATTGACGCGGATGACGGCTTCGTAGCTGCGGCCGAGATCGGCGGGATCGATGGGGAGATAGGGGACCGCCCACATCTCGTCGTTCTGGGTTTCGCGTGCGGCGAAGCCCTTCTTGATTGCATCCTGATGGCTGCCCGAGAAAGCGGTGAACACGAGTTCGCCGCCGTAGGGATGGCGCGGGTGGACGGGGAGCTGGTTGCAGTACTCGACCGTCTGGATCACCTTGTCGATGTCCGAGAAATCGAGGTCGGGATCAACGCCTTGCGTGTACATGTTGAGAGCGACGGTGACGAGGCAGCAGTTGCCGGTGCGCTCGCCGTTGCCGAAGAGGCAGCCCTCGATACGGTCCGCACCCGCCATCAGGCCGAGTTCAGCGGCAGCGACGCCGGTGCCGCGATCGTTGTGAGTGTGCAGCGAAATCACCGCGCGGTCGCGGTTCGGCAGATTGCGGCAGAAGTATTCGATCTGATCGGCGTAGATATTGGCCGTCGCCGCCTCGACCGTCGCGGGGAGGTTGAGGATGATCGGCTTGTCGGTGGTCGGCTGAAGCACTTCCATCACCGCCTCGCAGCATTCGATGCTGAAATCGAGTTCGGCGGTGGAGAAGGTTTCGGGGCTATATTCGAAGTGCCAGTCCGTCTCGGGGAAGCGGGCCGCCTGATCGCGCAGGAAGGTCGCGCCGGCGCGGGCGATTTCCTTGATCTCGGCAGGTTCCATCCCGAACACGACCTTGCGCCACAGCGGCGAGACCGCGTTGTAGACGTGGACGATGGCCTGCTTCGCGCCGGCGAGGCTTTCGAAAGAGGTCTTGATGAGGTCTTCGCGCGATTGGGTGAGGACCTGGACGAAGACGTCGTCCGGAATGCGGCCCTGATCGACGAGGCCGCGGATGAAATCATATTCGGTGGCGCCCGCGCTGGGGAAGCCGACTTCGATTTCCTTGAGGCCAAGGCTGACGAGCAGATCGAAGAAGCGGGCCTTCTTGTCCGCATCCATCGGATCGATCAGCGATTGGTTGCCATCGCGCATATCGGTCGAGAGCCAGCGCGGGGCATGGGTGATCGTGCGGCTGGGCCACTGGCGGTTTTCCAGCGGAACCTGCGGGAAGGGGCGGTACTTGACCGAGGGATTCTTGAGCATCGACATGAGACTGCTTTCGGATCTGGAATTTGCGATTTTATGGCGGGAGACCCTTGGGCGCTAAAGGCGCGCCTCGCGGTCGCCTCTCTTCACGCCCAAGGGCGGATAAGTCGCAGGGTAAGGTCCAGAGCGGCGATCATGGTTGTAGCCTATGGTGAAAGGCGCCGCGCTTGTCCACAGTGAATGCAAAGGAGAGTGGGCGATGTCTGAAGCGGTGGAGCCGTTTGAATACCGTGTGCCGCAATCGGCGCTGGATGATCTCAACGGGCGGATCGACATGGCCCGCTGGCCGGAACGCGAAGCGGTGGACGACTGGACGCAGGGCGTGCCGCTGGCGGCGCTCAAGGATTTTGTGGCCTATTGGCGGCATGAGTATGACTGGAGGAAGTGCGAGGACTGGCTGAACGGGCTGGGGCTCTTCACCACGGATACTGACGGGGTGGCGATCCGCTTTGCGCATGTGCGCTCGAAGCATGCGGATGCCTCGCCGCTGATCATGACGCATGGGTGGCCGGGCTCGATCCTTGAATTTCGCGGCGTGATCGATGCGCTGACCGATCCGGAAGCGCATGGGGGCACGGCGGCGGATGCCTTCCACCTCGTGATCCCGTGCCTGCCGGGCTTCGGTCTTTCCGGAAAGCCGGAGCGGCATGGCTGGGGCGTCGAGACAATCGCGCGGGCGTGGGGCGTGCTGATGGCGCGGCTGGGCTATGCGCGCTGGTTTGCGCAAGGCGGCGATTGGGGCGCAATTGTTAGCTCGCAGATCGGTATTCAGGCGGTGGACGGCTGCGCGGGCATTCACATCAACATGCCGATTGCCCGGCCGCTGCCGGAGGATCTGGCGAACCCATCTCCGGCGGAATTGAAGGCGCTGGGGGCGCTCAATTACTATCAGGATTGGGATTCGGGCTATTCCAAGGAGCAATCCACGCGGCCGCAGACGATCGGATACTCGCTCGTGGATTCGCCGGTGGGGCTGGCGGGCTGGATCTACGAGAAGATGTGGGCCTGGACCGATCACGCGGGAATGCCCGAAAGCGCGCTGAGCCGGGATGCGATGCTCGACAACATCATGCTCTACTGGCTGCCGGCGGCGGGCGCGAGTTCGGCGCGGCTCTATTGGGAGAGCTTTGGCAGCGCGGGCGGCGGGGATATCGCAATGCCCGTAGCGGTAAGCGCGTTTCCCAAGGAAGTGCTACCGACGCCGCGCAAGTGGATGGAGCGGCACTGCGCCAACATCGTCCACTGGGGCGAGTTGGAGAAGGGCGGGCACTTTGCCGCTTGGGAGCAGCCCGCAGCGTTCGTGGGTGAACTGAGGAAGGCGTTTGCGCTGATGCGGTAGGGCTTACTTCGTCTCGAAAGCGGCCGAGATGGTGAGGTGCACCTCGTCTCCCACGATGGGGAGCAGGAAGAGGATGCCGTATTCCGAGCGCCGGATCGTCGTTTCGGCCATGAAGCCGATGGTCCGCGCGCCCGCGTTGAACGGATTGCTGCCCGCGCCGCTGAACCGGGTCTTGAGCGTGACCGGGCGGGTCACGCCATTCAGCGTAAGGTTGCCGGTGACCTCGGCGCTGGTGCCGTCCGCGCCAGGGACAACGCCGGTCGAGACAAAGGTTGCATCGGCCGGAGCGGCGCCGAAGAAGTGCGGCTTGCCCCCGTCCGCCCCGGGCGCGAGCAGGGAGGCGGTGAGCGCCGGGTTCGGCGTGATGAGCTTCGCGACCGGAATGACCGCGCTGACTTTGGCTGCGGCGAGGTTGGCGGGGTCGATTGTCAGGGTGGCGGTGACATCGCCGACAAGGCCCTGGCTTTCGTTGAAGCCGAGGTGATTGATGTGCCAGCCGACGTAGGAATGGCCGGGATCGGCGGTGTATGTCCCTGCGGTGACGCGGGCTGGATCGAGCGTGCCGGGCAAATTCGCCGGGGCTTGCGCACCGATCTGCGCGGCAGGGCCTGCCAGCAGGAGCATCAGGGCAAGCAGCACGGTAGGACGGGGCAGGCGGCGCATCGGCGATCCTTCGGCAAGGGCGGGGCGCCATGTGGCTGCCACAGCGGACCGCTGACTGGCAACCCCTCTGCGATCAGCCGCAGCGCATGACAGCTATGCGTCCGTTTTCATCGACAATGATGTTGAGGCGCTGCGGATTTTGATCGAGCGTGATCGCCTGGCCCGGGCCGATCCAGCGGACGAGATGGGGGCGGGCGACCTGCCGGATGGCGTTGCGCACTTCCGAGACGTTTCGCGCGCCGATGAAGCGGGCAGTCAGCGCGAGGCTGCAGGTATCGGGGGCCGTCGGCTCGGCCAGTGTGGGCAGCGCTGATGCCGCATAGAGCGACAAAAATCCCAGCGCCGCCGCGCCGAACCGAAACGTCATTTCACCGAATTCCCCGATACTTCGAAAATGGAGATATCGGGTGCGAGGTAAATTCACAACCGCAGGTCAGCGTTTCGCATATGTCGTTCGTCGAAGGGCGGACCCGGCAAGGTCCGCCCTCCTGACGAGAGATCAATTCTTTGCCTTGTCGACGAGCTTGTTGGCGCCGATCCACGGCATCATCGCGCGCAGCTGGGCACCGGTCTTTTCGATCGGATGCGCTGCGGCGGCCTTGCGGCTGGCCTTGAGTTCGGGCTGGCCGGCGCGGTTGTCGAGCACGAAGTCCTTCACGAAGCGGCCCGATTGGATGTCCGCCAGCACGCGCTTCATTTCGGCCTTGGTCTCGTCGGTGATGATGCGCGGGCCGGTCTTGATGTCGCCGTATTCGGCGGTGTTCGAGATCGAGTAGCGCATGTTGGCGATGCCGCCTTCATAGAGCAGGTCGACGATCAGCTTGGTTTCGTGGAGGCACTCGAAGTAGGCCATTTCCGGCGCGTAACCGGCTTCGACCAGCGTTTCGAACCCGGCCTGGATGAGGTGGGTGATGCCGCCGCAGAGCACGGCCTGCTCGCCGAACAGGTCGGTCTCGCACTCTTCCTTG
>CAZQEH010000106.1:0-8022 GCA_964592205.1 uncultured Novosphingobium sp. | reverse complement strand
TCGTCGATACCGTGCTCAAGGCCCTCCGCCACAACTCCGCTGGCGTGCAGGAAGCACGGGCTTAGTCGGAGTGATGGCGCCTCATTTGCTTCAGTAGGGTTCGAACCACAGCCACACGCCGGCGGGAATCAGCGCGAGCTTGAGGTGAAGCCACGTGAACAGGAGCCAGACAGGAATGGCGCCAAGCCAGTAGAGCCCGAGATGGCCAAGGGCAGCTGGGTTCGGCCAGAAGGTCGTGCGCTTCATCCACACGCGCCAGTCTTGCCCATGGAGTGCCACTTTCTTGGCATCCTGCCCGCGCGATCCGATCACAGCGAGGGCGATGATACCCCCGGCAAGGATCGCGGCGCGCGCGCTTGGAGCGATAATGATATGCGCCACGCCCCATAGCGTGAAGGCCGCCATCATGGGGTGGCGGGTCACCTTGAAGGCGCCGTGCGGCAGTCTGGTCGAGAGGCCAGAAACATCCGTCCCCGGCAGCGCCGGATTGCCGGCGAGCGAGGCAAGGAGCAGGGCCGAAGCCATCAGAGTCAGCAAGGAGGCAAGCACCCAGGGCACCAATGCCTCTCCATCCCACAATTGCGGCGAGGGCGATGCTTTGCCGAAGGCGACTACCGTGCCGCTAAGTGTGACCAGCGAGGCAAATGAGTAGATCGCTACAAAGCCGCCTCGCCCGAACTGGCGGACCATTCCGGCGCGCCATGGATGCGACATCAGAAGGTGCGTTCCGATAAAGGCGGACATGCCCAGAGCGAGCAGCAAGGTTGTGATATCCACGGTTCGGTCCCTCCGTGAGTATTGTTCTATTTATCCCATGCCAAAGTCTCGCATGGTCACTCGTACGCTTTTGGCAATGCTCCTTCGCTGGAGCGACGATATCTTTGGCGCAACCTTGACTGGTGGTTTACCAAACCCTGAGGCTTGCCATCAATATAGATCGCAACAGAAGCGGACGAAACCTCAAGCGGGTCACCGTCCCAAACTACGACATCTGCAGCAAGACCGGGCTTGAGGCTGCCGAACGCCGCACTCTCGCCAAGAATGTCCGCGGGGATCGACGTGATAGCGGCGAGCGCCTGGCCCCAGGTCAGTCCGGTTGCGCCGGGCACGCGCGAGAGGCCGACGAGATTGCCCGCAAACTGCGGCGCGTAGCGTGGCTGGTCGAGATCATAGAAGCCGCCGAGCGCCACCTTGACCCCCGCCGCCGTCATCCGCCCGACATTGGACTGTGTGGCGGCCAGCGTTTCGAACGAGCCCGGCAGGTCAGCCAGCGCACTGGCCAGCACAGGCACCTTGGCCGCCGCAAGTTCGCCGGCCACGCGCCAGCCTTCACCCGCGCCGACGATCACCAGCCGCAGCGCGGGGAACTCGCGGCCGAGCGCCAGTACGCCGCGGATATCGGCCGCCCGCTCGACATGCACGAAGAGCGGCTGCTTGCCCGTCACCACCGGGATCAGTGCGGCGGCGTCGACGCGGGTCAACAGCGCATCGCCTGGCTGCCCCGCCGTCTGGTCCCCGCTGTCCTTGCCCGGCTTGCGCTGCGAAAGTTCGCGCGCTTCGCGCAGGGCATTGCGCAAAAGCGCCTGCGCAGCGACCCGGCTGCCGCCCGCGAGGTCAGCACCGCGCTCGCCCAGTTCGACGAGCTGAAACGCGCGCGGCATGATCTTGCCCGGTCCGTCCTGCGCCAGATCGATCACGGCTCCTTGCCCCGCGAAGATCGCGTTGGCGGCAATGGGCGCTACCCCTGCGCGGGTGATGCCGCTAGCACGGCTCACCGCAACGGGCGGCGCATCGGGATCAATCGCCAGAGAGACATCGAGCCCCGCCGAGAAGCGCGCGGTGCCGGCGGAACTGTCGTTGCTTTCATCGACTGCGCCGACATCGACGAGACCCAGATCAGTCATCGCCGTGACGAGGCCGGGGGTTACCCACTTGCCCGTGCCGTCGATGACCGGGACTCCGGCGGGAATCGCCACATTGCGGCCTGCCGCGACGATCTTGCCACCGCGCACCAGCACGGCACCGCCCTCGATGGGGGCGCTGCCATCGCCGATGGCAACGGTCGCGTTGGTAACCGCGAAATCATTGGAAGGAAGCGCTGCTGGTGCATCGGCAGCGCGGGCCGGAAACGCCGCGCCAGCGAGCAGCAGCGCGGCGAGCATGCGGGAAGTCCGCTTCATTTCACGTCTCCCTCACCGGGCAGACCCAGTTCGAAATCGCTGACCGGCCTCCGCTTTGGATCGGAAAGATCGAACAGCAAGGCGCCATCGATCCAGACTTTTTCGGGCCGCGAATAGACCGAGAGCGGATTGCCATTCCACAGCACGACATCGCCCATCTTGCCCGGCGTGAGGCTGCCGGTCTGCTTGTCGATGCCGAGTGCCGTGGCGGGGTTCAGCGTGATCCAGCGGATCACCTGCCCATCCGGTATGGCTATGCCAATTCGTCGCCCTGCCGCGCGGGCCTTGGCGGCTTCCTGATTGAGCCGCTGGATGCCATTGGCATCGTCGGAATGAATGATCACGCAGGCCCCAGCATCGGCGAGCAACGCCGCGTTTTCGGGAATGCCGTCAAAGGCTTCCATCTTGAAGCCCCACCAATCGGCCCAGATTGCCGCGCAGATGCCGTTTTCCTTGAGCAGGTCGGCAATCTTGTAGGCCTCTACCGCGTGGTGGAAGGCGGAAACCTTGTAGCCGAATTCCTTGGCCATATCGATGACCTGCGCCATCTCGTCGGCACGGTAGCAGTGGTTCTGCACGAGGATCTTGCCGTCCAGCACATCGGCCATGGTGTCCATGGCAAGGTCGCGCTCGCCCAGTTTGCCATCGGCGCGCTTCTTGCGATATTCGGCGGCCTTGATCCACGCCTGCCGGTCCACCGCGAAGTTGCCCATGCGGGTCGAGGGCATCTGGCCCTTCCCGCCATAGACGCGCTTGGGGTTCTCACCGCACGCCATCTTCATGCCATAGGGTGCGCCGGGAAACTTCATCGCCTGCACGGTGCGGGCATAGACGTTCTTGAGCACGACCGAGCGGCCACCGATCAGATTGGCCGAACCCGGCAGGATCTGCATCGTGGTGACGCCGCCATTGGTGAGCGCGCGGCTGAAGCCGGGATCCTGCGGCCAGACGCTGTGTTCGGCCCAGACCTGCGGCGTTGTGGGAGAAGTCGCCTCGTTGCCGTCCGAATGCGCCTGCACTCCGGGGCTGGCATAGACGCCGAGATGGCTGTGGATGTCGATCACCCCGGGAGTGACGTATTTGCCGGTGCCATCGATGCGGCGGTAGCCAGGGGGCACGGCAAGGCTTGCGTTCCCGACACCGACGACCTTGCCGCCCTGCAGCAGCACGGTGCCGTTCGCGATCTCGCCGCCGGTGCCATCGAACACGGTGGCGCCAACGATCGCTGTCGCCTCGCCCGGATAGGCCTTGTAGGTCGAGGGGTAGGGATTTTCCTGCCAGACCGGCGTGGCTGCAGGTGCGGTCTTGGTTTCCGCCTGGCCGGATGTCGACGCCGCGAGCAAGGCAAGCCCGGCGAGGAAGTGGGTGGCCATGCGGCCCGGTGTTCGCATCGAAGTCATTTCCTTTTACTTCACACCATGCATCAGTCGCTTGAGCGGGACCGACAGCACGAGCAGCAACAGGCCGATCACCGCCGAAACCTCTCCGATGGTTTGGAACACGCCGACATAGGTGTCGAGGCTCACCTTGAGGTTGGTCACTTCGCCGCCAACCGTCTCCACACTGGCGAATTGCGCCACGACACCGGCGACATATTGCGCAACCGCGATGGAGAGGAACCAGGTTCCCATCATCAGCCCGACGATCCGCGCGATCGAAAGCTTGGTGACCATCGAGAGGCCAACTGGCGAAATGCACAGTTCGGCCATTGAATGGATCAGGTAGAGCCCGGCCAGCCACCACAGCGCTACCTTGTAGTCTGGCCCGGCGAACTGTGCACCCCAGACGAGGAACAGGAAGCCCGCGCCCACGCCGACCAGCGCCAGGCCGAACTTGATCGGGATGCCCGGTTCCATCCCGCGCTTCGCCAGTGCGCCCCACAGGATCGAGAACAGCGGTGCGAGAACGACGATGAAGAAGGCATTGAAGAACTGCGTCTGCCCGGCGGTGATCGAAAACAGGCCGAATACGCTCATGTCTGTGTTGCGATCGGCGAACAGCGTGAGCGAGGAGCCGGCTTGTTCGAACAAGGTCCAGAACACGGTGTTGAAGGTGATGAGGACGATCGCGGCAACCATCATTTCGAATTCGCGCTTGTCACCGTTACGCCACGACCAGAGCAGGATGCCCGGGATCGCCACGATGAATGTCCCGAACATGATCTTGCCCATGATCGGAAGGCTCAGGATGTAGCCGATAAGGCCGCTGCCTGCGGGTGGTTTCACATAAGCCATGAGGTTGGCAAACAGCAGGTATGCCAGTGGAATCGCGAGGATCGCACCAGCATAGACGAGCATGTCGCGCGTGGAATTGGCGCCGGCGGGCCGTTCGCCAAAGCCATCAAGCTTGCCGCCGTCGAACTGGAACAGCAGCCACGAAACCGCCATCCCGGCTGCGGCGAGTGCAAAGCCCGCCCACCAGCCAAGCCCGCCCCACGAACCCATGCCCACCGCAAGCAGCGGGCACAGGATCTGCGAAAACAGCGAGCCCAGATTGATGCCCATGTAGAAGATGGTGAAACCCGCATCGCGCCGACGGTCGCCCTGTTCGTAGAGTTCGCCGACGATGGTCGAGATGTTGGGCTTGAAGAAGCCGTTGCCGACCGTGACGAACGCGAGGCCGGTGATGAGGAGGAAGGTGTAGAGCGGATTGCGTGTCCCGCCCGCCTCGAACCCGCCGGCCGGAACGTGGCGGGCTTCGCTTCCGTCTGCGCGCAGCAGCGATACGGTCTTGTCTTCGTTGCCCTTGATGTGCAGCGTCAGGCCGTGGTCGCTGACATACTGCTTGCGCGCTTCGCCGGCGCCTTCGACCGTGACTTCATAGCGCGTCCCCTCGATCATCGCGTAGGGCTTCGCCGCCCCCCCGGTGCTGGAGAAGCAGAGGATCGCGTAGCCCAGGCTCATCAGGATCGCGCCGAACTTGACCGAGCGCTTGGAGCCGAGGAAGCGGTCCGCCATCAGGCCGCCGATCAGCGGGGTGAGATAGACCAGCGCAGTAAACCCGCCGTAGATCCCGGTGGTGGTCGTATCGCTGAACAGGAAGTGCTGGGCCAGATAGAGCGTGAGCAGGGCCCGCATGCCATAGTAGCCGAACCGCTCCATCGCCTCGGTCGTGAACAGCCGCGCCAGCTGCGACGGATGCCCGAACCAAGCCCTATCGCGCCCTCCTGATGCCGACGGTTGGGCGTCTGCTGCTCCAAGCGGGTCTGACATGGTGTGAACGGGCTCCCCTCAGGTCTTTTGTGTGGAATTTGGCGCCATGATTAACGCCTATCCGCGGCTTGGGAAGGTGATTGTCGAAGTTTTCCGAGCCAATTCAAAACGCAAGCTACTTTCGTGCGCAAGACAGGCCTTGCTTGATCAAGCACTACGCAAACTGTCATGTCGGTGAAATTTTGTTTCGTCCGATTGCGTGCCTCGCTGTATTATGGCACTGCACCACCCATGACATCGTCGAGTTCATCTGCGGGGCGGCCCGTCTATCTCAAGCTGCGCGACCAGATCGCCGCCGCGATTCTGGATGGCACTTTTGCCGAAGGCGCGATGCTGCCGTCGGTGCGGGCCTTTGCGGCGGCCGAGGCCGCCAATCCGCTGACCGTTGCCAAGGCCTACCAGCAGTTCCAGGCCGAAGGGCTGGTGCAGGTTCAGCGCGGGGTTGGCATGTTCGTGGCGCCGGGTGCGGCAGCGGCCCTGCGCGCACGAGAGCGCGATGCCTTTTTGCACCACGAATGGCCCGAGATCAGGGCGCGCATGCGGCGGCTGCACCTTGATCCTGCGCATCTGCTTGGCGCGCCTGGACGCACCTGAGCCAAATTCTTTGCGCTAATCCCTTGCAGTATAACGATTGATAAGTTGCCGCAATCGCAATGGTCTGGCACACTTCGCCTGCTCCAGCGGACCGGGACTCGCCCGGAAGGAGTGATGTCGGCGGCACGGATCAAGCCCAAAGGGTGGCCGATGATGCCGGCAGCAAGGTAGTGGGGGGGCGGATGATCCGATCCGAATTGTTGCAGGCGCTTGCCAAACAGAGCCCGAGCATGCGCGGCGAAGAGATCGAGCGCGTTGTCGACGTGTTCTTCGATGAAATCGCCAAGCGGCTTGCTGAAGGTGGACGCGTCGAGTTGCGCGGCTTCGGCGCGTTTTCGACCCGTGAGCGCGATGCCCGCAAGGGACGGAATCCGCGGACCGGCGACTCAGTCGAAGTCCCCGGCAAGCGTGTGCCTTATTTCAAGCCCGGCAAGGACATGCGGCTCCGGCTCAACGCTGAATAGCCGCAGCCCTGAGCCGTTGGCAGGGGCCATGATGGCCCCGCCAGTTCCCGAACGAGCCATCAATGCGCCTCAACGGCCGGGTGGCCGTTGCCGTGCGCGCCGCTCTGTGCCATCGCCGCGCTCCTGTCGATCGACTTCGGCCCACCCTGTGGGCTTCCATGTGCGGACGTGGCGGAATGGTAGACGCAGGGGACTTAAAATCCCTTGAGCTCAGCTCGTGCGGGTTCGAGTCCCGCCGTCCGTACCAATCGAGCCTTGCGACCGCTCGCGGCGCGCGAAGCCGACCGCCCGGCGCAGGCGGCGCTTGGTTGGCATGAGGTAGCGATATCTGTTGCCAGCAGGTTAATGCAGCCGGCGCAAACCAGCTGATTACAGCAGGGGGGGGCTGACCACGGCGGTCATCAAAGGTACGAACAACGTCGATTCGCTGAGCGGCACGGCTGAGCCGGACCAGATTTCCGGTCTGGCCGGCAACGATATCCTGAGCGGCGGGGACGGAGCGGATCAGCTCGTCGGCGGGACCGGCATGGACACGATGACCGGCGGGGCCGAGAACGACAAGTTCGGGTTCGACGACGGCGATTTTTCGAGCGCCACCTCGACGGGTGCGGACGTGATCGTCGATTTCACGCTGGGCAACAAGATCAACCTCAGCCTGGTTGACGCGCTGAGCACTACAACCAGCCCGGCGATCAGGCGTTCTTGTTCATCGGCCACAACCGCTTTCATATCCGGACCGCACGCGAGCTGCGCTATGATGTGGTAGGCGGCAACATCTACGTCTATGGCAACGTCAACGGCGATGCCACGGCCGACTTTTGCATCAAGATCCTTGGCATCCATACCCTGACATCGAGCGATTTCGTTCTTTAGACTGCGCTGGAGGCGCTTGAGGATGATGACTGCATTGGTTCCGGTATCGCGCCGCACGGTTCTTGGCGGGCTCGCCGGAGTGACATTGGCGGGCATCTGCTCGCCTGCCGAGGCGGCGGCCCCGCTCGATCTCGCAAAGTATCGCGGCAAGGTGGTCTACGTGGATTTCTGGGCCTCATGGTGCGGGCCCTGCAAGCTCTCGTTCCCGTTCATGCAGCAGCTTGCCATGCACTATCCGGCGAGCGACCTTGCCATCGTGACGATCAACGTCGATCGCCAGCGCAGCGCGGCGGATGCTTTCCTGCGGCAGGTGCGGTCCAACCTGCCCGTGATCTATGATGCGACGGGCGATCTCGCGCAGACCTGGAAAGTGGCGGACATTCCGACATCGCTGGTGTTCGACCGCGAGGGCGCGATGCGATTCCGTCATCAGGGGTTCTTCCCCGGCAAGGTGCGCGAATACGAAGCGCATGTCGCCCAGCTCGTGCGCGCGCCGTAGCGCGGTGCGGCGCTCGCGCTGGCGGCGGTGCCACTGCTCGGCGGCTGCGCGCATGTCGGTGCGCAGCCCTGGCAGCGCGACGTGCTGGCACGGCGGTCGATGCAACTGGTGCGCGATCCCTCGATCATGGCCTTCGATGAGCACACCTACTTCAGCAAGGAAGCGGCCTCGGGTGGGCGCAGCTTCGATGGCGGGGGTTG
>CAZQEH010000105.1:0-8211 GCA_964592205.1 uncultured Novosphingobium sp. | reverse complement strand
AAGCAGCGGGGGGGAGGAGATCGGTGGGAGTGGCGCAAGTGCGGCGCCGGTGGGGGCCTTGCTGCCCGGCCCCTTCTTCACGCCAGCGCGCGGCTTGGGCGCGGCACGACCGCTCGGCGGTGCATCGATGCGCTTGCGGCGCTCGCCGCGCCGTTCCTTGCGGTATTCCTTGGCGTGGGCCTTGGCGGCGCGCTTTTCGATGACCTTGTCCGGCACGAGCTTGACGGGTTCGAGCGGCAGTTCGCCGTCCGCCTCATCGAAGCCGAGTTGCGCCATGCTCGCCGCGAAATGCTCGGGCAGCGGTGCCGTCACATCAAGCAGATCACCCTCGGGGTGCTCGATGCGCAGGCGGCGCGCGTGGAGGTGCATCTTGCGGCTGATCGAACCCGTGAGGAATGCGGCCTGCCCGCCATACTTGCCATCGCCGACGATGGGGTGGCCGATCGCGGCCATATGCACGCGCAGCTGGTGGGTGCGTCCCGTCAGCGGCTGAAGTTCGACCCAGCATGCGGCATTGCCCGCGCGGCCGATCACGCGGTAACGCGTGCGGGCCGACTGGCCGTGCTCGGTCTCGTCGACCATCATCTTCTCGCCGCCCGTACCCGGCTGCTTGGCGAGCGGCAATTCGATCAGGCCGTCCTTGATGTCCGGCACACCGGTGATCAGTGCCCAGTAGATCTTGCGCGCAGTCCGCCCGGAAAAGCGCTTGGAAAAGAACGCGGCGCTGCCGGGGGTGCGGGCGATCAGCAGCACGCCCGATGTGTCCTTGTCGAGCCGGTGGACGAGGCGCGGGCGCGGGCCCTTTTCGTCGGCATAGGCATCGAGCAGGCCATCGACATGCTCGTGCGTGCCGCTGCCGCCCTGCGTGGCAAGGCCCGGCGGCTTGTTGAGCACGATCGCGGCGCGGTCCTGCGTCAGGACAATGCTTTCCGCGAGCGCGATCTGTTCCTCGGTCAGCGGCTTCTTGGGCCGCGTGCCCTTGATCCCGGCGGGCGCGCTGCCACCTGGCGGCACGCGCAGGACCTGGCCCTTTTCGAGCCGCGTATCGACATCCGCGCGCTTGCCATCGACGCGCAACTGACCGGTTCGCGCCCAGCGCGAGACGGTGGCGAAGCCAACTGCGGGCAGATTGCGCTTGAACCAGCGGTCGAGCCGCACACCGTCGTCGTCCTTGCCGACGGTGAACTGGCGGACATCGTCCGGATTGCCCTGGGCCCCGCTCATGTCGCCACCCGCATCAGCCAGAGGCCGCCGAACAGCGCGGCAAAGCCTGCGATCAGCGAGGCCGCTACATAGGTCGCTGCCAGTCCCAGTTGGCCGCGTTCAACGAAGAGTGCGAACTCGAGCGCGAAGGAGGAAAAGGTGGTGTAGCCGCCCAGCACGCCGACACCCAGCAGCAAGCGCCAATGTTCGCCGCCCCCACCTGAACTTGCGCCATGGCGCGCCAGCCAGCCAACGAGAACGCCCATCGCGGCGCTGCCCAGAACGTTGACGGTAAGCGTGGCCCAGGGGAAAGCGCCGGCCGCAACCGGGCCGATTGCGGCAAGATACAGGCGGCCGGTCTGATAGCGCAGCCATGCGCCAAGCGCGCCGCCGGCAGCGACAGCAAGGCCAGGCGTAACGCTGGCAAGCAGAGGCGGGGTGGTTGTCATCGGGCAAGCCCCTAACGCAGGCGGGCGCCAATTGCACGAGATTGCTTGCCTTGCGGGGGCTCTTTTGGTAGCGGGCGCCGCGTGAGAGCCGATCCGTTCGGATTCGGCGCGTTTTCTATTTCTGCCATTTTAGGTGACTCCCGCGTGGGCGGGCTCTCGCCATCAGCATTGAGGTGTAGCGGTTTATGCAGATTCTCGTTCGCGACAACAATGTCGACCAGGCCCTTCGCGCGCTCAAGAAGAAGCTGCAGCGTGAGGGTGTGTACCGCGAGATGAAGCTGCGTCGTCACTTTGAAAAGCCCTCGGAAAAGCGCGCCCGTGAAAAGGCTGCTGCTGTCCGCCGCGCGCGCAAGATGGAGCGCAAGCGGCTTGAGCGCGACGGCGGCAAGTAAGCTGCCGCTGGGGTCGGGGTAATCCGGCCCTAAGCCTCTTGCGATAAGGGTCCGGCTGGGCCAAGAGGGCGCCGTATTCGCGGCGCCCTTTCGCTTGTCCGGCACTTGTCTGCCATGCATCAGGGCTTGAGATGGAGCCGTTCCGCCGGTTCCGCAAAAGGGGAAGACATGTCGGAAATCACCCGCGTTCCGCTCCAGCCGATCGGCAAGGGATCGCTTACCCGCATCTGGATCGGCGTGATTCTCGCGCTGCTGATCGGTGCGACCGTTGCCTGGTCGTCGCGCTATCAGGGCCTCGTCGTCGAAACCCTTACCGCGGGCTCCGGTCCGTCGCCAAAGGCGGGCGATGTCGTGCTGGTCAACTATGTCGGCCACCTCGCGGGCGGCAAGGAATTCGACAAGGGCTCGCAGGTTGCGATGCCGGTCGAAGGTGTGATCCCCGGTTTCAGCCAGGGGCTGCAGAAGATGCAGCGCAAGGGCAAGTACAAGCTGATCATTCCGGCCGCGCTGGCCTATGGCGCGCAGGAGCAGAAGAACCCCGCGACCGGTGAGGTTGCCATCCCGGCGAACAGCGATCTGACGTTCGATGTCGAACTGCTCGATTTCAAGAGCGCGGCCGAGATCGAGCAACTCCGCCAGATGCGCCAGCAGATGCAGCAGCAACTGGGCGGCGCGCCCGGTGGCGGCGCCGGTGCGGAAAGCCTTCCGCAGCAGCCCTGATAACCGTTCCCGACCGGTCGGTGCCCGCGCACCTTCCGGCCCCCAGTCCAAGCGAAAGAACGCCATGTCCGTAGACACCGCCACGGTGGCCAGGATTGCCTCGCTGGCCCGCATCAAGGTGACCGATGAAGAGATCGCGGGTATGGTGCCCGAACTCAACGGCATCCTCGCCTGGGTCGAACAGCTCGGCGAAGTGAACGTGGAAGGGATCGCGCCGATGACCGCGGTGATCCCCAACCAACAGCGCCTGCGCGATGACGTGGTCAATGCCGATCCGCTGACCGGCGGCGACGTGCGCGAAAAGGTGCTCTCCAACGCGCCCGCCGCTGAACACGGCTTCTTCGGCGTGCCCAAGGTGATCGAGTAATGACCAATTTGACTGACCTTGGCGTCGCCGCGATCCGCGAGGGCGTGGCGAAGGGCGAGTTTACTGCCGTCGAAGTGGCTGGCGCATTCAACGCCGCCGTCGCGGCCGCACAGCCGGCGCTGAATGCGTTCATCACGCTGACGCCGGAAAAGGCGCTCGAAGCCGCCGCCGCCGTCGATGCGGACCGCGCGGCGGGCAAGCCGTTCGGCAAGATGGCCGGCGTGCCGATCGGCATGAAGGACTTGTTCGCGACGACGGGCACCACGACGACCGCCGCATCGAACATCCTCGGCAATTTCGTCCCGCCGTACGAATCGACCGTCAGCCAGAAGCTGTGGGATGCGGGTGCGGGCATGCTCGGCAAGCTCAACCTCGATCAGTTCGCAATGGGCTCCTCGAACGAGACAAGCGCGTTCGGCAACGTGGTCTCGCCGTGGCGCCGCGAAGGCAGCGACGCGCAGCTCGCCCCCGGCGGCTCTTCGGGCGGTTCAGCGGCAGCGGTCTCCGCGCGCATCGCACCTGCCGCGACCGGCACCGACACCGGCGGCTCGATCCGCCAGCCCGCTGCCTTCACTGGTATTTCGGGCATCAAGCCGACCTATGGCCGCTGCTCGCGCTGGGGCATCGTCGCCTTCGCTTCCAGCCTCGATCAGGCGGGGCCCATGGCGCGCGACGTGCGCGATTGCGCGATCATGCTGGAGGCCATGGCGGGCTTCGATCCCAAGGATTCGACCAGCCTCGATCTGCCCGTGCCGGATTGGGAAACCCATCTGAACGCCGACCTGCGGGGCAAGAAGGTCGGCATCCCGCGCGAATACCGCATGGACGGGATGGACGCCGACGTCGCCCGCGTGTGGGACGAAGGCATCGCCTGGCTCAAGGATGCGGGCGCCGAGATCGTCGACATCAATCTTGCGCACACCAAGTACGCGCTGCCCGCGTACTACATCATCGCCCCCGCCGAAGCCTCGTCCAACCTCGCCCGCTATGACGGCGTGCGTTATGGCCTGCGCGATCTGCCGCAGGGCGCCGGGCTGCAGGACATGTATGCCGCCACCCGCGCCGCCGGCTTCGGCGCCGAGGTGAAACGCCGCATCATGATCGGCACCTACGTGCTCTCGGCGGGCTTCTACGATGCCTACTACACGCAGGCGCAGAAGGTCCGCACGCTGATCAGCCGCGATTTCATGGACGCGTTCCAGACCGTCGACGTGATCCTCGCCCCCACCGCGCCGACCGCCGCCTTCGGCCTTGGCGAGATGGTGAGCGACCCGCTGGCGATGTACCTCAACGACGTGTTCGCCGTGCCAGCCTCGCTGGCCGGTCTCCCCGCCATGTCGGTGCCTGCGGGCCTTGATCGGCAGGGCCTGCCGCTGGGGCTCCAGCTGATCGGCCGCCCGTTCGATGAACAGGGCGTACTCGATGCGGGTCTGGCAATCGAAGCCCGCGCGGGGTTCACCGCGCGTCCGGCGAAGTGGTGGTAAGATGAGCAACTATCGTATCCAGGGCGCAACCGGGGATTGGGAGGTCGTGATCGGCCTCGAAGTCCATGCGCAGATCAGCACGCAGGCGAAGCTCTTCTCGGGCGCGGCCACCGCGTTTGGCGCCGAGCCCAACACGCAGGTCAGCCTCGTCGATGCGGCGATGCCCGGCATGCTGCCCGTGCCCAACATGGAATGCATTCGCCAGGCGGTGCGCACCGGCCTTGCGGTGGGTGCGCAGATCAACAAGTGGTCGCGGTTTGACCGCAAGAACTACTTTTACGCGGATCTGCCGCAGGGCTACCAGATCAGCCAGCTCTACCACCCCATCGTGGGCGAGGGCGCGATCGAGGTGCAGCTCGACGACAAGAACCCCGAGAGCGCCAAGACCATCGGGATCGAGCGCATCCATGTCGAGCAGGACGCGGGCAAGCTGATGCACGATCAGCACCCGACGATGTCCTACGTCGACTTGAACCGTTCGGGCGTGGCGCTGATGGAAATCGTCAGCCGACCGGACATGCGTTCGCCCGCCGAAGCAGGTGCTTACCTGTCCAAGCTGCGCACGATCCTGCGTTATGTCGGCTCGTGCGATGGCAACATGGACCAGGGCTCGATGCGCGCGGACGTAAACGTTTCGGTGCGGAGGCCCGGTGAGCCCTTCGGCACGCGGACCGAGACGAAGAACGTGAACTCCGTGCGCTTCGTGATGGCCGTGGTCGAGCAGGAAGCCAGGCGCCAGGTCGCCGTGCTCGAAGACGGCGGCAAGATCGTCCAGGAAACCCGGCTCTACGATCCGGACCGCAACGAGACCCGCTCGATGCGCAGCAAGGAAGATGCGCACGATTATCGCTACTTCCCCGATCCGGACCTGCTGCCGGTCGAACTGGACGACGCGTTTCTTGAGGAATGCCGCGCGAGCCTGCCCGAACTGCCGGACGCCAAGCGCCACCGCTATGAAACCGTGCTCGGCCTCTCGGCCTACAACGCCGGCGTGCTGACTGCCGAGGTGGAAACCTCGCGCTGGTTCGAGGCGCTGCTGGCTGCGAGCGCGGCCAAGCAGGGCAAGCCCGAAAGCGAGGTTGCCAAGCAGGCAGCCAACTGGCTGACCTCCGAACTGTTCGGCGCGCTGGGCAAGGTGGGCAAGAGCCTGCTCGAAAGCCCCGTCAGCCCCGAGGCGGGCGGTGAACTGCTGGCGCTTGTCGGCAAGGGCACGATCTCGGGCAGCGCGGCCAAGCAGGTGCTGGAGTTGATGTTGGAAACCGGCGACGCCCCCGGCGTGATCGTCGAGCGCGAGGGCCTGACCCAGACGTCGGACACCGGCGCGATCGAAGCGGCTGTCGATGCCGTGCTCGCCGCGAATGCCGACAAGGTCGCGCAGTACAAGGGCGGCAAGGAAGCGCTGTTCGGATTCTTCGTCGGCCAGACGATGAAGGCCATGCAGGGCAAGGGCAACCCGGGGCTCGTCAACGAAGTGCTGAAGGCGAAGCTGGGCTGACCAGTCCTGCCCGCTGGCGCCAAACTGGCGGCAGATCGGGTTGGCGCGGCAGGCGCTTCCTGCCACCCTTCCCGGCGCAGTGGTTTGCGGGGGCGAAGGGATGGCGCGGCTTGGGTTTCGTTTTCGCGCCTGCGCTCTGCTGATTGCGGCACCCTGCGTGTTCGGGTTGGCGGCTTCGGCAACAGGACGACCGGTCAGGCACACCAACAACGCCGCAACAACCGCCCCTTCTGCGACACCGGTTGTCGTCAGAACCCCGGCGCGGCTGATGACGGGTATTGTGATCGGACTGGCAAGCCATGCCGGGGCGCGCCGGGCCGGGCTGCTCTGCATGCCGAATGGAAGTCTGCGGGTTCGCGATTTCGTTTCCGGCGAGAGCGAATTTCAGGGCGTAGTCCGCGATGCCCTGGCTGCGGCCCAGCCTGCCGCCGCCGCACTCGTGTCCGACGGGACCACGCTCACCATCCGGCTCATGGCGATTGACGCGAAGCTCTGCGCCCGCGCCTGGGGCGCTTTCGGGCGCGGTGACAGGGTGTCCCTGTCGGGCAAAGCGGCGTTCACGTTCGACTGGGCCGTGGCAGACAAGGTCGGCTCGCGCGGCGATACGAGCCAGGTCTCGTTCGAAGTGGCCCGCACGGAGGCGGCGACCGCCGATCAGATCCTGCGCAGCGCGGTTGACCGGTTGCTGGCGATCATCGTGAGCGGGAAGGCGGGCCGCCCGCTCACTCCGCCTTGACCACCTCCACCGGCAGGCCCAGCCCATCGAGCTGCGGGCGGACCTTGCCTGCGTCCCCGACAACGACCCAGACGATATTCTTGGGATCGATGATCTTGCGCGCCGCCGCGTCGAGATCGGCGGGGGTCATCGTGCGGTAGCGGGCGGGAAGCGTGGTGTAGTAGTTGTCGGGCCGCTTGTAGGTCTCGATCTTGGCGACACCTTCGAGCACCGCGCCCGAGGTTTCAAACGCGCCCGGCAGTTCGCGCGCGCTGCCCTGGGTGGCGAGGGCTGCTTCTTCCGGGGTGGTGCCCTTGGCGCCGAGGTAGCGCGTCATCTCGCCGCGCAGTTCGGTGATCGAGGGGCCGGTCTGGTCGGTCTGGACAGGCGCGTAGATCATGAACAGCAGCCGGTCGGCACGGTCGTTGATCAAGCTCGCGACGCCGTAGGACCAGCCCTTAGTTTCGCGCAGGTTGGTGTTCATGCGGCTGAGGAAATCGCCGCCAAGCACGTCGTTGGCGGTGCGCAGGGTGACGGTATCGTCAGTCCCCTTGGCAGGGATCACCTCGCCGCCGAGGATCATCGACTGCGGCGAGCCCGGCCGATCGATCAGCACGATACGCGGAGCGGGCGCGGGGATCGGGGCGGAGAAGTCCTTCACCGGCGGGGCCATGCGGTTTGACGGCCAGTTGCCGAAGCTCTTCTCGAGCAGCGGGACCACATCGGCGAGGGTGGTATCGCCCACGACGTAGATCGTCGCGCGGTCGGGCCGCAGCCAGCGGGCGTGAAACGCGGCAAGATCCGCGCGCGTCAGCTTCCTGACCACATCGGGCTCGCCCGTGCCGCTCGGGGCATAGCCATAGGGATGCGCCGGGCCGTAGATCGCGGGATAGAGCACGCGGCTGGCCAGCGAATAGGGATCGGTCCGCTCGGACTGGATCGTGCTCAGCTGCTGGGCGCGCACGCGTTCAAGCTCGGCCGGATCGAGCGCCGGATGGCGCACGTATTCGGCAAGGAGATCGAGCGAGGGAGCGAGATTAGGCGCCAGCGCATTGAGTTCGAACGCGGTCGAATCCGGCATGCCCATGCCGTTGATCGAGGCGCCGAGCGTTTCCTTGGCGCGGGCCAGCGCGGAGGAATTGAGGCTGGTGGTGCCCTCGTTCATCAGGCGCACCAGCAGCGCGGTGGTGCCGCGCGCGTCGCGGGGATCGGCAGCATAGCCCGCATCGAACGAGACGCGCACCGAGACGACGGGCACCGCGCTGCGGCGAGCGAAGACGACTTTGATCCCGTTCTTGAGGCTGGTCCGCTCGATTGCGGGGAAATCGAGCGTGGGGACTGCGCCCGCCGCCGGGATCTTGCTGCGATCGGCATCGGGGGTGGTCG
>CAZQEH010000104.1:0-8520 GCA_964592205.1 uncultured Novosphingobium sp. | reverse complement strand
CTTCGGGGCGAGGGGCCGGCGAGGGGGGCGGCGCAGCGGGGAGCGCGCGTTCGACCGGTTGCACGGCCGCCTTGGGCGCGCAGCCGGCCACGGCAGCAAGGGCCAGTGCCGAGATGCCGGCCAGGTGGATCGTGGGGTGCCTATTCACTGGTGCTCTCGCTTTCGCTGAAATTGGGGGCGGAACCGTCCGCCGGTGCGCTGGCGCCGAAACCGATGCGGGTGATCCTGCCGTTCTTGCGGAACCGGGCGCCGCTCGCCGCGATCCGCAGCAATTGCCAACCTCGGTATGACCCGCCCGGTGCCATGCGCAGAACTCGCCCGCTTTCCTCGCGGAGCAGCAGGGCCTGCGCTGCGCCGACCCGCACGGCGCCGAGCACGAAGGTGCCGTCCAGCGGGCCGATCGGCCTAGCTCCCAGCGCGCCTAGCCCGCCCGCATCAAGGGCGCTCGCGCCAACCACCCGCAGCGGCGAGAACAACGAGGGGCGTCCCGTCAGATCGGGCGCTGCGACTTGCGCGATCGAAGGCAGGCGGCGGTCTGGCATGCGCGAGACTCCGAGGGCTGGCGGCACCGCTGAGCCCTGCGGCAGCGCGAGTTGCAGCGCCGCGCCCGCCAGCAGCAGCAGCGCAAGCCCTGCGGGCAGCAGCGCACCGTTCGCCTTATCGGGTCGGTACGAAAGGAGCCGTTGCTTCAAGTCTGACATCCAGCAAATCCGATTTGGTATTGGTCAGTGCATCGTTGGCGATCACGGCCACGCTCTCTACAACGAGCGCAGGTTTCATGGCATTGAGGCGGGCAAGCAGCACGGCGAGCTGATCGTGGCTCAGCCGCGCATCGATGGCAGCGCGCGCCCAGCCTTCCTCGGTCGGTACGGCCTCGGAAGCCTTGACATCCCCGCCAGCCTCCTGCGCCGCGGCTTCGACCCGTTCGCGCAGCGCTTCGCCCGCGTCCTCGCCATCGGGTGCGGCGATGAACAGCGTGCGCATTTCGCCGACCTGGCGCTCGGCCTCGGCCTCCAATGCGCCGAGCGAACCGATGCGCAGCTCGTTGGCGTGGAAGGTCTGGACGAGCGCATCGCGCCGGGCAGTGCGTTCGGTGAAGCCCGAGACGAGCGGACCGATCACGATGGTGAGCACCAGCGAGAAAGCCAGCACGAGGATCAGCACGGCGATCAGTTTGCGTTCGCGGGGTGACAGCGGCCTCATGCGCCGTCCTCCGCCCGCGGGATGAGCACCAGATCGAACGGCCACCCGGTTCCGCTTTCCGTGACCGTGTCCGAGCGGCTGGCGCGCACGCTGGCGAAGAGGCCGGAGGCCTTGAGCGCCGCGACGACGTTGACGCGGGGTGCGGCATAGCCTGACAGCCGCAGGCTCTTCCCGTCCCACTCGAAGCGCTGCACCCACGCCCGCTGGGGCAGGGCCGCGCCCACTTTTGCCATCAGGCGCAGCGGTTGGTGCGCTGCGCGCCGCGTGTTGAGCGCGCTGACGAGCCGCGCATTGCCGATAACGCGGTCCTCGATCCGCCGCACGGCCATGAGCGCAGGCGCCTGTGCATCGACAAGCGCTTGCAGGCGCGCCACCTGTTGCTGGTCCCGCAGCACCGCCGTGCCGACGTTGACGAGCACCAGCACCGCGACCACAGCCCACCAGAGCCGCGCGACAGCAGGATACGGTGGCAGCAGCCCCGCCACGCGCATCGCCGGTGCCAGATCGAAGTCGAGCCGCTCACCCGCCGCATCGAGCGGACCTACCTGCGCAGGCGCAACTCCCGCCTCACGCGCCGCCGCGGCGATCTCGCGCGCGCGGACGATCGGAAGAGCGCCGACTTGGACCCGCAGCATTTCCGTGCCGCCGCCCGCATCTTCGGCTGGCCCCAGGGTGCGGATGCCGATCACTACACTGTCCGCCGGGACAGGCATGATCCGATCGGCATCGAGCGTGATCATCGCAGCGATATCGGCCGGCGGCAGACGCGGCAGGGTGATCGTCCGCACTAGGCAAAGCTCGCCCGGGATCACCAGCGCATCAGCGCCCGCGCGGCTCGCCGCAATGATCGCGCCGTGTTCGTAGCGGTGCCATGCGGTGAGGTTTCGGCTCCGGACGAGGCCCGCCGGGAGCAGATCTTCCAGTTCGCGGATCCACCAATCGAACCCGCTGCGCGCCATCCGCGCCAGCGTTGTCATGTCGGTGTCGAGCAACTCGGAGAGGGTCATTGCGCCTCTCCGCAATCGAGGCTCTGGCGGCCATCCGGACAAGCAAGGCGCACGCCGCTCATGAGCCGCACGATGAGCACGGGCCAGTTGCGCGCATCGCCAGCGGCAAAGCCAATGCGCATGCGCACCAGCTTCGGGGGCTGCGCACGGCCCAGCCAGCGGTCCTGCCACATGTCCTGTCCGGTGATCTGGTCCGCACCGTAGTAAGCAAGCTCAAGGGTCTGCACCCGATCCAGCAGCGGCACGGCGCTCCAGCCCGCGACCGACGACGCGCGGATATCGGGGCCTGCCAGCAGCGGCGCGGTATAGAGCACGAGTCGGCCACCAGCGGTGCGCTTGAGGCGGATCGCCTGCAACTGGTGCGCGCCGTCTGCCGCAAGGCCCGCCGCGGTGAACGTCACTTCGTCGCGCAGGCCCGCCATCGCGATCGTATCGCCAGCCCCGCGCGGATCGACTTGCGGGCGCATCTGCTCGATCCGCGCGCGCAGCAAATCCTGCGCGCTGGCGATCTGCTCGATCAATTCGCCCTGCTGGCGCGATGAGCCATCGAGCCGGGCGATCAGGTTGATGACCGCAGCCAGCAAAGCCGAGATCATCCCGAACAGCGCGAGCGCGACCAGCATCTCCGCGAGGGTGAAGCCCGCCGCAGACCGGCGCTGCGCGGAACTGGCGGCAGCCCGGCTCATTGCTTTGCCTTCAGCGTGCTCAGCCGGGCCAACACTTTGCCGGTGGCGGTATCGCTCACTGCAACGCGCACGGTTTCGAGCGCAAGTCCATCTGCTGGTTCGCCTGCATAGCCTTCGCTGGATACCGTCCAGGCAAGCCGCCCATCGGCTCCGCGCGGCGCGATGGCGAGAGCCGGCCCCGGCACGCTCGCCGCAGCAAGCACCGACCGTGCGAGGAGCAGCGCCTGCCGCTGCTCGGCAGCAGCGGCGGCGGTGCGGCCCATCTGCCAGACCGTATCGAACACCAGCGCCGCCATCAGCGCGGCGATAGCCAGTGCCACCAGCGCCTCGACCATGAGGAAGCCGCGTTCGCGCGGATCGGGCTGCACGGATCAAACTCCGCCCGCGCCGGTCGATGCGGCCAGCTGCAACCGGCCGCCTGCGCGCTGCACCTCGAACCTCGTCGCATCGCGCCCGCTGCCGAGCATGATTTCGCCGCCGGTCGTGCTGCCATCGGGGTAGAACAGGATGGTCTGCGGCCGCAAGATGAGGTGGATCTGGCTCGAGCCATCGAGCGTAATCCGGCGCGCGCCGCCGATCAGCAGAACCGCGCCGTCCTCGCCGCTGCGCAGTGCCACCGGTGCGCCGCTGCGCAGCGCCATCGACCGCGCCGCTTCCGCGCCCGCCGCCACTTGCTCGCGCGCCGCCCGTTGCTGCACGGCAAAGCGCGCGGCTTCGATCTGCGGATAGAGCAGCCCCGCGATCAGCCCGGTGATCGCCAGCACCACCAGCATTTCCAGCAGCGTGAAGCCGCCATGAGCGCCAGACGGCCAGGAAAGTGGATTGGGAGAGCGCTGCATGGCCTACCAGTTGCCGAGGTCCTTGGCCTCGCCCATGCCGCCTTCGGCGTTGTCCGATCCGAGAGTGAAGACATCGATCTCGCCATGCTTGCCCGGATTGGCGTAGCGATAGGGATTGCCCCAGGGATCGGTGAGCGCGGCGGCATTGGGCAAGTAGGGCCCGCGCCAGTCTGCCATGCCGGCGGGCTGGGTGACGAGTGCCGAGAGCCCCTCCTGCACGGTGGGGTAGCGGCCGGCATCGAGCCGCAGCAGCTTCAGCGCTGCATCGACATTCTTGACCTGCACCGATGCGGTCTCGCTCCGCGAACTCGACAGGTACTTGATCACTTGCGGCCCGACGATGGCATAGAGCAGGCCGAGAATGGCTAGTACCACCAGCAGTTCCAGCAGGGTGAAGCCATTGCGGATGGGGATCGTGTTCCGGGTTCTCATTGTGCCACTGCCAGATCGTTGAAGCCGAGGATTGCCGAGAGAATCGAGGCGACCATGCCCGCCACAAGCGCGCCGAGCGCGACGACGACGACCGGCGTTGCCACCGCGATCACGCGTTCGAGCCGCGCTTTCACATCGCGGTCGAGCACGGTGCTGAGCCGCGCGAGCATGGGGCCGAGCTGCGAGGTTTCCTCGCCGGTGCGGATGAAGCTGAGCGCCATGCCTGGCAGCACCCGCCGCTCGGCCAGCGGCGCGGCAAGCCCGCCGCCCTGGCGCACAATATCCGCCACTTCCCCGATCCCCGCGCGCATGTGGCGATTGGTGAGCGTGCGGCGGGCAAGTGCGAGGGCATTGGGCAGCGGCACGCCGCCTTCGATCAGCGCGCCAAGGCTGCGGGCAAACCGCACGGTCTCGATATGGCGGATGAGGAGGCCGATCTGGGGCAGATCGAGGACCACCCGGTCAAACCACACTTTGCCGCCTGGCCGCGCCAGCGCCGCGCGCGCGGCCAGGCCTGCGCGCGCAGGGCCTCGTCATTCTCGCCGTGCTGGCGGGCGCAGGCCTGGCCGCGCGCGCACGAACCGGCTTGCGCCCATCACGATGCGCGAGGCGGCGGGCAGCTTGCCCGGCGGGGCGGAGGCAAACAGCCCCTCGAACTGCGGCACCACGAACAGGAGCATGAGCAGGATCACGCCGAGCGCGATCACCCCGAGTGCTATGGGGTAGGTCATCGCCGCGCCGATCTGGCGACGTTGTTCGTCGGCCTGTTCGAGCATCTGTGCGAGCCGCGCCAGTGCCTCGCCCAGCTTGCCGTTGGCTTCGCCCGCTTCGGCCATCGCGGGGGCAAGGCCGGGAAAGAGATCGCCCTGCGCAGCAAGCGCGGCGGACAGCGGCTGCCCCTCACGTACGGCTACCAGCACTTCGCCGAGCCGCGCGCGAAGTGGGGCATGCGCGACATTCTCGACCGCGATGGCAAGCGCTCGGTCCAGCGGTAGACCCGCCTGCAACAGCACGCCGAGTTCGGCAAAAACATTGGTGACAAGGCGCGCGGGCGTCTTGCCGCGGCGCTTGCGGGCGGCCGCCGCGCCCGGCTTCGGCTCGGCGATTTCGATCGGGCGCATGCCGGACTTGCGCATCGTGGCGATCGCGTCGGCGCGGTTCGCTGCCTCGATCTGGCCGGAAATGGCTGCGCCGCTCGCGCCCAGCGCCCGGAACTGGAAAGTCGCCACCGGGCTCAGTCCTCGCTCGCCACGCGCAGTACTTCTTCGAGCGCGGTGAGGCCGCGGCGCGCCTTGGCGATACCGTCGGCGCGCAAGGTTCCAAACCCGGCGCGCGCCGCCGCTTCGGCAATCGCGCGCGTATCGGCGCGCTGGAGGATCAGTGCGGCCATATCACGGTCGACGCGGATGAATTCAAATACCGCGGTGCGCCCGGCATAGCCCGAACCCTTGCACTGCGGGCAGCCGACCGGGCGGTAGAACGTGTGGCTTTCGTGGCCTTGCGCCGCGATCCCTAGCCGATCGAGCAGCGCGGGGCCGGCCTCGTAAGGCTCGCGGCAATGGGGGCAAAGCCGCCGCACCAGCCTTTGCGCCAGCACGCCCGTCAGCACCGAGGACAGGAGAAACGGTTCCACCCCCATGTCGAGCAGACGGGTGACAGCGCCCGCTGCGGTGTTGGTGTGGAGCGTCGAGAGGATCATGTGGCCGGTAAGCGCAGCCTGCACCGCGATCTGCGCGGTTTCGGCATCGCGGATCTCGCCCACCATCATCACGTCCGGATCCTGCCGCAGAAACGAGCGCAGCGCGGCGGAGAACGTGTAGCCGATGGCGGGGTTGATCTGGCTCTGCACGACGCCCGGGAGGCGGTATTCGATCGGATCCTCGATCGTCGTCAGCTTGCGTTCGGGCGCATTGAGGTGCGCAAGCGCGGCATATAGCGTCGTCGTCTTGCCCGAACCGGTCGGCCCGGTCACCAGCATGATGCCGTGCGGCTGCGCCAGCGCCGAGAGAAATTGCGCCTCGAGATCAGCGTCAAAGCCCAGCGACGCAGGATCGAGCGCAAGGTTTGCACGGTCGAGGATGCGCATGACGACGCTTTCGCCGTGGATTGAGGGCGCGGTCGCAACGCGGAGGTCGATCTCGTGCCCTCTCACGGTGAGCCGCAAGCGCCCGTCCTGCGGGAGACGGCGTTCGGCGATGTTGAGGCCGGCCATGACCTTGATGCGGCTGACCACCGGCGCGCGCATGGCGGCAGGCTTTGCAGCCATCTCGCGCAGCAGGCCGTCGATGCGGAACCGCACGGCGAGGCGGTCATCCGTCGGCTCGAGGTGAATGTCCGAGGCGCGGGCATCGACTGCATCGGCAATCAGGCGGTTGACCGCGCGGATCACCGGCGCGTCGCTGACGAGGTCTTTCAGCCGCTCGAGATCGCCTTCGTCGACTTCGTCTTCCACTTCGGCGATGGCTTCGGCGCGGTAGAGCCGGTCGATCGCGGCATCGATATCACCGCCGCGCGCCACGCAGCGTTCGACCCGGCGGCCAGTGGCAAAGGCGATGCCTTCCACTGCGTCGCGGTCGAGCGGATTGGCCATCGCGACCACCACCGCCGTGCCTTCGATGCGCAAAGGCAGCGCGCGGCGATCGCGCAGGAACGGGGCGGAAACCTCGGGAACGGGGGCAGTTTCTGCCGGGAAGCTTGCGGCATCCACCAGCGGGAGGCCCAGCGCGCTGGCGAGGGCACCGGCCAGCGCATCCTCCGAAATCAGGCCGAGCCGGGTGACGATCTTGTCAAACGTTTCGCCTGTTTCGGCTTCGACGAGCCGGGCACGCGCCAGCGCTTCTTCGGGCATGGCAGCCTCGCTTCGCAGGATCGCGACGAGATCGGCGACTGCCAGGTTTGACCCGCTCACCAACCCGGTCCTGCCGCGTTCTGCGGGCGAAGCAAGGGAAGGGGCAGCGGCAGACATTGGCTACCGCGCCTTGCGCGGCGCTGCGCAGGATCTGCATCCGGCAATCCGGCAGCGGCAGCATTCACGCGCAGCATGTGACAAATCCATCCCCCCGAAACGCGTATCGCAGTACCTCATTCTCTGCGCTGCTTGGCACTGAAACTTGGCCGAAAATGCACCATTCCGCAACACGCGCAAGTAAGGGCCCCGCGCGGTCCGCATCGTCAGATTGGCACAAATGGCGAGGATCGGATTTCCGGCCGCTGCGGCCCGGTGGCTCCGGCCTAGTCTGCGCCCTGTGCGCCGAGCGCACTGATCACGCGGGTGAATTCTTCAGCCGGGATGGCGCCCTCGGTCATCGCCATGGTTCCGGTGCGATTGTCGCGTACCACGATGGCCGGCGTGCCCGTCACGCCGGCGGCATTGGCGGCTTCGTACTCCAGCCCGAGCATCTGGATCGTCTCGGGCGCATGGACGCAGTCGCCGAGCGCACGCACATCGCGCACCCCCGCCTCACGCGCGAGCGCTTCCACGCTGGTTCCGGCGGATGGGGGGAGGCCGGCGCCGTTGGTCGCGGTCAGTTCCATGTAGCGATCGAGGAAGCGGTAGTAGCCCGACGCCGGGGTCTGCTGGCTGACGCAGAGCGCCGTGGCCGCCGCGATGAGCGCCGCCTTTCCATGCATCGGCAGCGGCATCAGCCGCACGGCGAGGTTCACCCGGCCGCCGCTGGCATCGACCACTTTTTCCGGCGTTCGCCCCAGCATCTTGCAGTAAGGGCATTCGGGATCGAGCCAGACGATCACGCTGAAATCGCTCGCGGGCTCGCCGTAGACCGGCTCCCGCGATGCATCGACCGGCGCAACGGTCCCCGCGCCATGCCAGATCGAACTTGGATCAGGCTTTGCCGCAACCGGCGCTGCAGCGAGAGTTGCGAGGGCAGGAAAGGCAATCGCCGCCAGCAGCAGGCGGGCGAGAACAGGGCGGGGAGCGATCATCGGCGGGCCTTCGGCTGAAACTGGGGAACGGGCATGACCGCGGGACTTCGCCGATCGTTGCGGAGCATAGGCCGCTAAATGCCTCTAGGCAATTTGGCGCGATCTTGTATATCCTCTAATATAGCTGTCTGGAGCTACTGCGTGCTACCTGCTTTCCGCCGTCTCCGGCATTGCCTTGCCCTATTGGCGCTCTTGCTGGCTGCGCTTGGTTCATCGGCTCATGCGGCCGAAGGGCGCGGCCCGCTCGTGCTCGCTGCGGCCAGCCTGCAGGAAGCGCTCACCGCAGCGGCGGATAGCTGGGCAAGGAAGGGCCACGCGCGGCCCGTGCTTTCGTTTGCCGCATCCTCCGCGCTCGCCCGCCAGATTGCTGCCAAGGCCCCGGCCGATCTGTTCTTTTCCGCCGATCAGGAG
>CAZQEH010000103.1:0-9082 GCA_964592205.1 uncultured Novosphingobium sp. | reverse complement strand
CGTGGCGGCGCCTGCGGTTTGCGCGCCGGGGCGGCTGGCTTGTCATCAAAACCCGGCGGCAGCAGGGATTCCTGCGCGGTCACGGCCATCGCGGAAAGCGCGCCGATAGCGGCGCAACTGAGCACGGCGATCCGCGCGCGGCTGATCCTCATGAAGCGGTCTTTGCGCCGGGCGCCGCAACGGGCGTCTCGATCCAGCGGGTCGGCTGCGTATCCCCTATGATCCATGCCAATGCCAATATCGCCACCACTATCACCACCAAGAGGACGCCCCCTGTCACAATTCGATAATGGGCCAGAATTCGACCTTTCACTAATACGCTCCTGCGGCCGCGCCCGCCCATCGGCGACGGCACTTGGACAACCCTTGCTCCACCCTTGCATACGCCCCTAGCGCAACTATAGGCGGCGCGGCAATGGAGCACGATGACCCCGCCTTTTCAAGCGCTGCACTCCAGCGGCTAGCGGCCAGGATTGACCGGCCAATCGTGCTTGTGGGCATGATGGGTGTGGGCAAGACGACCGTAGGCCGCCGGCTCGCCGTGATGCTGGGCGTGCCCTTCTGCGATGCCGACGAGGAAATCGAGAATGCGGCGCAGATGTCGATCGCCGAGATCTTCACACAGTTCGGTGAACCCTATTTTCGCAGCGGCGAGCGCCGCGTGATCGCACGGCTGGTGGGCGACGATGGCGCGCCGGTGCGCAGGGTACTCGCAACCGGTGGCGGCGCGTTCGTAGATCCCGAAACGCGCGCGCTGATCCTGCGGCGCGCCATTGCGGTGTGGCTTGATAGCGATATCGATACGCTTGTCACGCGCGTGGGGCGCAAGAGCAGCCGGCCGCTGCTCAGGAACGGCAGCCCGCGCGAGATCCTAGCAAAACTCAAGGCCGAACGCGGCCCTGCTTATGCCGAGGCTCCGATCCATGTGAAAAGCGGCAACCAGCCCCATCAGGCCACTGCTGTCACCATCCTGAAGGCAATCGACGCATGGCTGTAATCCCCGTCAATATCGCCGGTGCGCCTTACGATGTGCGGATTGAAACCGGACTGCTGGCTGCGGCAGGCACGCACTGCAAGCCGTTCATCCGCGGCGGCAAGGTCGCGGTGGTCACCGACGAACGCGTGGCAGCCGCCTGGCGCGAAACCGTTGCCGCTTCGCTTGATGCGGCCGAAATTGCCAGTGAATGGCTTGTGCTGCCTGCGGGTGAGAGCACCAAGTCCTGGGAGTGCCTCGCCCGCACCGCCGAATGGCTGCTGGAACAGGGCGTGGAGCGCAAGGACAGCGTGATTGCGCTGGGCGGCGGGGTGATCGGCGATCTCACCGGCTTTGCCGCTTCGATGGTAAAGCGCGGCTGCGGTTTCATCCAGTTGCCGACAACGCTGCTGGCACAGGTCGATTCAAGCGTTGGCGGCAAGACCGCGATCAATACGGCAGCGGGCAAGAACCTTGTCGGCGCGTTCCATCAGCCGGTGCTGGTGCTGGCGGACCCACTGGCGCTCGATACGCTGCCCCTGCGCGAGACGCGGGCCGGCTATGCCGAAGTCGTGAAGTACGGCCTCATCAACGATGCCGTATTCTTTGCCTGGTGCGAGGCACATGGCTCGGCGCTGCTGGCGGGCGATGCCAAGGCGCGTGAACATGCGATTGCGACCAGCGTTGCGGCCAAGGCGCGGATCGTGGCGGCGGACGAGAAGGAAACGCTGGGCGCGCGCGCGCTGCTCAATCTGGGGCATACCTTCGGACACGCGCTGGAGGCCGAAACGGGCTTTTCGGACCGGCTGCTACACGGCGAGGGCGTCGCGCTCGGAATGGTTCTGGCAGCGCGCTATTCGGCGCGGATCGGGTTGATGACAGGGCAGGACGCAGAGCGGGTTGCAGCGCATATCGCCGCAGCGGGTTTGCCCTCATCGCTTGCCGCGCTGGGCCTCACCTGCGATGGCGCGCGGCTCAAGGCCCATATGCTCCATGACAAGAAGATGGACGCAGGCACCTTGCCCTTCCTGCTGATGCGCGGGATCGGCGAGACGTTTCTGGCAAAGGATGTCGACCTTGCCGACGTTGCCGCATTTCTTGATGCGGAACTGGCGCGGGGTTAGTGCGTATTCGAACCAGATGGAATCATCTGGTGACTCGGAAAACGCGGTAAACCAAGAATCTAGAGGTATCCGTCCGATGCAATCCGAACGGACTTCGCTCTAGAACAACCGCGCACCGTTGGGCACTTTGCTGTCAGGCGCGAAGAGAACGACACGGCCCTCTTCATCCGGAAAGCCGACTGTCAGCACTTCAGACATGAACTTGCCAATCTGGCGCGGCGGGAAATTGACCACCGCGGCGACCTGCCGGCCGACCAGTTCTTCTGGCGTGTAAAGCGCCGCGATCTGCGCGCTTGAGCGCTTCACGCCGATGCCTTCCCCAAAGTCGATTGCCAGTTTGAGACTGGGCTTGCGCGCTTCGGGGTAAGGCTCGGCGCTCATGATCGTGCCCACGCGGATATCGACCTTGAGGAAATCGTCAAAGCCGATGAGGTCTGCTGCCGAAGCTGCCGGATCGTGTTCGAGATGCACTCGTGCTGTCCGCTACTTGCCCTTGAATTCTGCTTTACGCTTTTCGAGGAACGCCTCGATGCCTTCCGCAGCATCGGCGCTGTCACCGGCCTTCCACTGGCCTTCAGCTTCGATCAGCAGCGTGGCTGGCAGATCAGTCTCAAGCGCGCGGGCGACGTTCTGGCGCATCGTACCGAGCGCAACGGTGGGGCCATTGGCAAGCCGTTCGGCCAGCGCCATGGCTTCGTCCGCCAGCGCGGCATCGTCGACCGCCTTGTAGATCATGCCCCATTCCTGGGCCTTTTCAGCGCCGACACGCTCGCCCAGCATCATCATCTGCAGCGCGCGCGATTTGCCGATCAGGCGCGGAAGAACCCAGCTGGCACCGCCATCGGGCACAAGCCCGATATTGACGAAAGCCTGAAGGAAATAGGCACTCTTCGCCGCCAGTACGAAATCGCCCATCAGCGCGATCGAGCAGCCGACGCCGGCGGCCGGGCCATTGACCGCGGTGACCAGTGGCACGCCGAGGCGCGAGAGCTTGGCGATCATCGGGTTGTAATGCTCGGTCAGCGCCTTGTAGCTGCCTGCCCCGCCCGCAATGCTGCGACTGCCGGTGGCAGCAAGATCGGCACCTGAGCAGAAAGCACGGCCCTCGCCGGTGATCACGACCGCACGCGCGCCCTCAAGATCATAAAGCGCATCGCCGATTTCGACCGCCATGTTCGGCGGGCAGGCATTGAGCCGTTCCGGCCGGTTGAGCACGATACGGCGGACAAGGCCCAGATTTTCCACGCGGATCGTTTCGTAGGACATCGCTCTTTCCCTTAATCGCTCGATTAAGGGCATGGCTAAGCCAGCCACGCTGCCTTGGCAAGCAGGTTCAGCCGGTCCTCATAAAAGCGCCAAGGTTCAGGAATGCGCCTGCGCAAAGGCGGCCGCAGCGCCAAACAGGCCGGGCTGCGGGTGGGTGATGAGCTTGACCGGCATCGCCGCCATCAGGCTTTCGAACCGGCCCTTCGACTTGAAGCGTTCGGAAAAGCCCGAGCACACGAGCGTATCCTTGATCCGCAGGCCAAGTCCGCCCGCCATGACCAGCGCGCCGGCACCGTGCGCGAGCGCGAGATCGCCCGCAACGCTGCCGAGCGAGAGGCAGAACCGGTCCACCGCAGCGGCGGCCAGGCTGTCTTCCCCGCTGGTGCCGAGCGCCCAGAGTTCCTTGTCGGAGAGCGAAGTGATCGCCCTGCCCTCGATGCTGGCGAGCGTCTCGTAGATATCGACGATACCGGGGCCGGCCACCACGCGTTCGGCAGAGACGCGGCGGTGCCGTCCGCGCAGCCGGGCGAGGATCGCGTCCTCGATCTTGTCGAGCGGGGCGTAATCGATGTGCCCGCCTTCGGTGGGTTGAACATGATAGCTGCCGCGCTGGCGCCAGAGCTGTGCAACGCCAAGGCCCGTGCCCGGGCCGACGACGCTGATCGTGCCTTCCTCCGGCAGCGGCACTTCGGGGCCGCAGAGGTGGAGGAAGTGCGCTTCGTCCGCCTGCGCCACAGCGTGGGCCACCGCTGCGAAATCGTTGACGACGACATAGTCCGCCGCGCCGAGCTTTTCGGGGACAAGCGCAGGCCGGATGATCCATGGATTGTTGGTGAAGCGGATCAGTTCCCCGCCGACCGGCCCTGCCACCGCGATGGCAACGGCGGGCGGCAGGCTGCCACCAGAGAGACGGGCAAATTCCTCCCATGCCAGTTGGAAGCTCGGATGGTCGGCGGTCTTGAGCGTGACCGCCTCGCCCAGCGAGACGACGCGCCCGCCCTCGACTTCGGCCATCGCAAAGCGGGCGTGCGTTCCGCCGATATCGACCGCGACCAGTTGCATGCGACTCTTTCCCCTCCTCGCGTCCAGCTTGTCCTGCCGGTTCGGTTGTCCTGCGCTCAAAGCCCGGCCAGCGCCAGCATGGCCGAGCCGCCGCGTTCGGCGGGATCGGCAAAGTGGCGCATCATTGCGAAGAGTTCGCGGCCGACGCCCATGGTTTCGTCCGGTGCCTGCGTCGGCGTGCGAGCAGCCCATTCGGCTTCGCCGACCAGCGCGACAAGTTCACCACTTTCAGCGCAGACGCGCACCACATCGCCATCCTTGAGCAGTGCCAGCGCGCCGCCCTTCTTGGCCTCGGGCGAAACGTGGATCGCGGCGGGGACCTTGCCCGATGCGCCCGACATGCGGCCATCGGTAACGAGCGCAACGCGGAAACCACGGTCCTGCAATACGCCGAGCGATGGGGTGAGCTTGTGGAGTTCGGGCATGCCGTTGGCAGCCGGGCCCTGGAAGCGCACGACGACGACGACATCGCGCTCAAGCTCGCCCGCCTTGAAGGCCTTGATCACGTCGTTCTGCTCGGAGAACACACGGCACGGCGCCTCGATGGTCCAGCGCGAACGGTCGACTGCGCTGACCTTGATCGTGCCGCGCCCGAGATTGCCCTGCACAAGCCGCAAGCCGCCTTCCGGCTGGAACGGATCGCTGACAGGGCGCAACATCGCCGGGTTGAGGCTCTCGCGCGGCGCCGGATCCCAGCGCAGCGCATCGCCGTCCAGCACCGGCTGCTGCGCGCCGTCGAGCAGCGACGAGCCATAGACGGTGCGGATATCGCCATGCGCCAGCCCCGCCTCAACCAGTTCGCGGATCACATAGGGCATGCCGCCCGCGTCCGCGAAGCCGTTCACGTCGCCCGAACCGTTGGGATAAATGCTCGCGATCAGCGGCACGGCGCGGGAAAGTTCGTCCATGTCGTCCCAATCGATCTGCACGCCCGCAGCGCGCGCGATCGCGGGGAGATGGATCACATGGTTGGTCGAGCCGCCCGTCGCCAGCAAGCCTACAATCGCGTTGACGATGGCCTTCTCATCGACACAGTGGCCCAGCGGACGATAATCGTCGCCGTCCCACGTGATCTCGGAAACGCGGTGGACAGCCGCGCGGGTGAGTTCCTGACGCAGCTTGGTGCCGGGTTGGACGAAGCTCGCGCCCGGCATGTGGAGGCCCATCATTTCCATCATCATCTGGTTGGAATTGGCGGTGCCATAGAACGTGCAAGTGCCGGCCGAATGGTAGCTCGCACTTTCGCTGGCGAGCAAATCCTCGCGGCCCACCTTGCCCTCTGCATAGAGCTGGCGGATGCGCTGCTTTTCCTTGTTGGCAAGGCCGGTCGCCATCTGGCCGGCGGGCACGAGGATCGTCGGCAGATGGCCGAACCGCAGCGAACCGATCAGCAGGCCCGGCACGATCTTGTCGCAGATGCCGAGCAGCAGCGCCGCCTCGAACATGCCGTGACTGAGGCCGACCGCCGCGCCCATCGCGATGTTGTCGCGGCTGAACAGCGACAGTTCCATCGAAGCCTGCCCCTGCGTCACACCGTCGCACATCGCGGGGACGCCGCCCGCGACCTGTGCGGTCGCGCCAACTTCGCGGGCAAAAATCTTCATCTGCTCGGGATAGCGGCCATAGGGCTGATGCGCCGAGAGCATGTCGTTGTAGGCGGTGATGATCCCGATATTGGCGCTCTTGCCGGTGCGCAGCGCGCTCTTGTCCTCACCGGCGGCCGCAAAACCATGCGCGAGATTGCCGCAGGACAGCACATCGCGGTTGACGCCGGCATCGCGGGCGCGGGCAATCAGGTCGAGATAGGCCGCGCGGCTCTGCGCCGAACGGGCGATGATCCGGTCCGTGACCTTGGCTACGACAGGATCGAGGGGCAGGTTTTGCGGCATCAGACGCTCCAGTAGATCGTGACAGGCGGTCCGTAGCCGCGCAGGAAATCGGAGACGGGGTAAGCGTCGGACCCGGCCAGAACGCTTTCGATCAGCGCCTTCTTGGATGCGCCGGTGACGACAAGGATGATCTCGCGCGCAGCTTTCAGCGCCCGCTTGTTGAGCGTAAGCCGGTCAAACGGTGCTTCTGGCGGCAGCGGGATCGGAGTGGTCGCGATCACGCTCGGGCCGGGGCGGACCAGCGCCTGCATGTGGGGGAAAAGGGAGGCAACGTGGCCGTCCTCACCCATGCCGAGCCAGACGAGATCGAAGGGCTCGACAATCGCCCCTTCCTCCAATCGCTCGAAAACCGCGCCGGTTCCGGCAAGCGCTGCATGCAGCTTGCCGAAGTTGCTGGCGGGGTGATCGTCTGGCACGCGGCGATCATCGGTAAGCGCGATGGTGGCGCCCGTCCAATCGAGATCCTGCTTGGCCAGCAGGGTAAAAACCTTGAGCGGGGTCGACCCGCCTGTGAAGGCAAGCCGCTTCGGCCCCGGCTTTGCCAGTACGCGAGCAATATGCGCGGCAACCGCAGCGGCATCGCCCGGATTGGCCCAGGTGACGTCAGTCATGCCAGCTGCGCCCGTCGCGCTCGGTCAGCGCGATACCGGCGTTGGGGCCCCAACTCCCCGCGGCATAGGGCCTCACTTCCATGCCGGTCTCGGCCCAGACGCGGCGGATCGCATCGACCCAGGTCCATTGCGCCTCGACCTCATCGCGGCGCACGAACAGTGTCTGTTCGCCTTCGATCAGATCGAGCAGCAGGCGTTCGTAGGCAATGCGGCGGCGCGCCTTGGCAAACGCGGTGGTCAGCGAGAGATCAAGGTTCACTTCGCGCAGCACGATCCCGCCCCGATCGAGCCCCGGCTCCTTGGCCATGACCTGCAGACGGACGTATTCCTCCGGTTGCAGGCGGATGACGAGGCGATTGGCGCCGAGCTTCCCGCCGCGGCCCGAGAAGATGTTGTGCGGCACGCCCTTGAACTGGACGACGATCTCACTGCGCCGCTCGGCAAGTCGCTTGCCGTGGCGCAAGTAGAACGGCACGCCCTGCCAGCGCCAGTTATCGACATGGGCCTTGATCGCGACATACGTCTCGGTATCCGATGGCGCGCCGAGATCATCGAGATAGCCGGTGACGGCGCTGCCGCCAACAGCCCCGGCGCCATACTGCCCGCGCACCATTTCCTCAGCCTTGACCGGACGCAGCGCGCGCAGCACCTTGACCTTCTCGTCACGGATCGAGGTCGCGTCGAATTCGACCGGCGGCTCCATCGCCGTGAGCGCGACGAGCTGGAGCATGTGGTTCTGCACCATGTCGCGCAGGCCGCCAGTGTCGTCGTAAAAGCCCTTCCGGCCTTCGAGGCCTACCGTCTCGCTCACCGTGATTTGCACGTGATCGATCCCCGCGCTGTTCCACAGCGGCTCGAACATCATGTTGGCAAAGCGCAGGGCGAGCAGGTTCTGGACCGTTTCCTTGCCAAGATAGTGGTCGATGCGGAAGATCTGCCGCTCGTCAAAGCCCGCCGCGACCGCGTCGTTGATGCGGCGACTGGAAGCCAGATCGTTGCCCAACGGCTTTTCAAGGCCGATGCGCACGCCTGCATGCGCAAGGCCCGCGATGCGCAAGCCCTCGATGGTCGGTTCGAACAGCGCCGGCGCGGTCGAGAGGAAGATCGAGAGACCGCACGAAGTATCGCCCAGCTTTTTGGCAAGGCCGGAAAAACCTTCGGGCTTCGAGGCGTCGAGTGTCTGGTACTCGAGCCGATCGAGGAAGCTTGCCAGCCGCGTCTCATCCTTGCGGTCGGCAGGCAGGAATTCCTCCAGCGCGGCCCGTGCCATCTCGCGAAATTCGGCGTCGTCGTGAACCGAACGCGCGGTGCCGACGATCCGCAGCGTGGGATCAATCAGTCCGTCCTCATGCAGCGCATAGAGCGAGGGCAGCAGCATCCGCCGCGAAAGATCGCCAGTCGCGCCGAACAGGAGCAGGGCGGAACAACTGGTGGCGGCCATTGGCGGCATACTCCTCATCCGGGCCGCTTCACGAGGGAGGCCCGGTAGCTCCCTAGACCCGATTGCCTTGGGCTTCAGCACGCATAAGTATGCAAGTTGGAATGGACAAGCGTCAGTGCCGAAAGAGCCACGTGAAGATTTCCGGCAGGCGCGCGGCCCAGGCGTTTTCCTCGTGCTCGGCGCCGGGATAGACCCGGCTCTCGAAATCGGTGCCGCGTTGCCAGCCCAGCTTCACGAACTCGGCGTCGATGGGTTCCTGATAGGGCGCGTAGAAGGCGTCGAGCGTGGCGGTGCCATGGTCCATCCAGATGCGGCGGCCAGCGGGTGCCCCAAGCGTGCGGTCGAAGTAACCGGTCCAGATTCCCAGCGTTTCGGGATTGAGGCCCTTGACCCTATCGGGGCCGATGGCAGGCCAGTGCGAACTGACGCAGGCGGCCTGCCCGAAGACATCCGGCCGCGCGGCAATCGCATAGCAGCTCATCAGCCCGCCCATGCTGGAGCCGGCGATCGCGGTGTCATCGCGGCCCGGGCGGGTGCGGAACGAGGCATCGACCCACGCCTTCAGTGGCCCTGCGAGCCACGCGAGATAGGCGTCCGAAATGATCGGGCCGCCAGCGATCTCGTCCATTTTCACCTTCAGGGCCGGTGTCGCTGCATCATAGGTAAGCGCCGACGGAAGGCGGCGTTGACGCGGCGTCAAGCTGCCGCGCAGCAGC
>CAZQEH010000102.1:0-9325 GCA_964592205.1 uncultured Novosphingobium sp. | reverse complement strand
TTAATCCGGTGCTACCGCCCGATGAATGGCCCCTTTTATTACCGGTGTTCTCAGCCGGTTTACCGGCGTTGCGGTGGAAGGCGTGGATCTGGCGCACTGGACGTATCCGCTCCCGGTCCGGATGCCGGGCGCACGCAATGTCTATACGCTCCACGATCTCGTCCCGCTGCGGCTCCCCTACACGACGGCGGACCGCAAGCGTGCCTACTACCGGCTGTGCCGGCGGATCGCAGACGAGGCCGATCACATCCTTACCGTGTCCGAAGCATCGCGCCGCGACATCATCGAGATCCTCGGTGTTGGCGAGGACCGGGTCACGAACCTCTATCAGTCCAGCGACATCGGCGCCGCACTGGGCACTGTCGATGAAGCGTTCATCACGCGCTATGTCGAGGGACTGCTGGGCGTGGGGCTGCGCGAGTATTTCCTGTTCTTCGGCGCGATCGAGCCCAAGAAGAACGTGGCCCGGCTCGTCGAAGCCTATCTTGCAAGTTCGGTGCAATCGCCATTGGTCATCGTCGGCGGTCCGGGCTGGGGCAGCGAGCAGGACGTCAAGCTGCTGAAGTCCTTGGCTGGGCTCGACGGCCGCAAACGCATCGTCTGGCTGGGCTATCTACCGCGCGACATGCTGGCCATGCTCATCGCGGGCGCGCGGGCAACCGTGTTTCCCTCGCTCTATGAAGGCTTTGGCCTTCCGGCGCTGGAATCGATGGCGCTGGGGACGCCGATCATTGCCAGCAACGTCTCCTCGTTGCCGGAAGTGGTGGGCGAGGCCGGCGTGCTGGTCGATCCCTATGACGTCCGCGCAATCGCTCAGGCGATCATCGCGATGGATAGCGACGAGGCGGCGCGCAGCGACTTTGCCCGGCGCGGCCTGGTTCAGGCCGCCCGGTTTGACAGCACCGCCTATGCCCAGCGGCTTTCCGGCTTCTACGCGAAGATCGCCTAGCGCCTGTCGAAGTTGATCGGCCGAAGTTTATCAGATGGAACCTCTTCCCATGCCCGAGATTGCCCCGAAAACCGGAACCGCTTTGCCGCCACGGCGCGGCAGACGCGCCATCGCCCGTTCGGCGGGTTCCGCGGCGCTGCTGCTCCTGCTCGGGGGTTGCACCGCCTTGGGCAGTTCCGGCCCCAGCACCAGAAGCATTGTCCGCGCCTCGCAACCTTCTGCCGCGGCGAACGGCATCGCGCTGGTCGAACTCGATGGAGACGCCATCGCGCGGTTGGAGGCGGCGAAAACGAACAAGAGCTTTGCCGACGTGTTCGGGGATTCCCCGGTCGATCCGACGATAATCGGCGCGGGTGACGCGATCGACATCGCCATGTGGGAGGCGCCGCCGGCCGTGCTGTTCGGGGCCGGTTCCAGCCTCACTGGCATTTCTTCCACGCAGACCATCAATCTGCCGCAGCAGATGGTTGGTTCGGATGGGCGGATCACGATCCCGTTTGCGGGCAGCATTTCCGTTGCGGGTCGGACGACCCGGCAGGTCGAACAAGACATCGTTGCACGCCTGCGTGGCAAGGCGCACGAGCCGCAGGCGATTGTTCGCCTATCGCAGAACGAGGCGCGCACAGTGACCGTGCTCGGCGAAGTTGGCGCCTCGCGCCGCCTGCCGCTGACGGGGCACGGTGAACGCCTGCTCGATGCGCTGGCCGCAGCCGGTGGGAGCCGCCAGCCGGTCGGCAAATCGACCATCCAGATCACGCGCGCATCCTCCACGCTTTCGATGCCGCTGGATTCGGTGATCCGCGATCCGCGCCAGAACATCCGGCTTCGCCCCGACGATGTTGTGGCTGTACTGTTCCAGCCGTTCAGCTTCATTGCGCTGGGCGCCAGCAACCTCAACGCCGAAGTGCCGTTCGAGGCGACCGGCATGTCGCTGGCGCAGGCGCTCGGCCGGATCGGGGGGCTGCGCGACGAACGCGCCAGTGTGCGCGGGGTGTTCATCTTCCGGTACGAGAACCCGGCGGTTCTGGGGCCGGCGGCGGCCGGGCGGCCTGTCCGCGCCGATGGCACGATCCCGACTGTGTACCGGCTCGATCTCGGTGCGCCGTCAAGCCTGCTCGTCTCGCAGAACTTTCCGATCCACGACAAGGACGTGATTTACGTCTCCAACGCGCCGGTGGCAGACTTCCAGAAGTTCATTGGTATCGTCTCATCGGCGACGTTCTCGATTGTCGGGATTACCAACGCGATCCGATAGAGTGATTTCGAGTGGAATGGACGAATTCAAGGATCGAAAATAACGGAAAATCATATACCTACAGCAGCTCCTCGATCTGGCCAAGGCGCTCCTTGCCGAAGAACATCTCCCCATCGACGAAGAAGGTGGGGATCCCGAAGGCGCCGCGATCGACGGCGGCCTGCGTGTTTGCGGCAAGGCGTTCGCGCACGGGAGCGGATTGGGTTGCTTCGGCCAGCGCGGCGGCGGGGAGACCCGCCGCAGCGATGACGGCATCGACGGCGGCCGCGTCCGTGGGATCGAGCCGTTCCTCCCAGAGCGCGCGGAGCAGGGCTTCAGCGAAGGGTTCACCGCAGCCGAGATCGATGGCGGCGAGGAGCATGCGCAGCAGTTCGACCGAGCGGAAGGGGAACGCCGGGTTCATGCGGAATTTGGTAAGCCCGTGGCGCGCGATGAAGCGCTGCATTTCGAGCTGGGCATAGGCGTTCTTGCCCTTGACCTCGGCATCGCGGATGAACGGCGGGGCATTGCCGGTGAGCTTGTGCATGCCGCCCAGCAGCGTCGGAATCAGGGTGATCGTGGCGCCCTTGCGCGCGGCGATCTCTTTCAGCGGCCACCATGCGAGATAGCCGTTGGGACTGATGAAATCGAAGATGAACTCGATAGCGGGCTTTTCGGGGGTCTTGGGCATATCAGAAGCGCTCCTGCCAGGGGCGAAGGTCAAGCTCGTGCGTCCATGCCGAGCGGGGTTGCTGGTGCAGCCAGACGAACGCCTGCGCGGCATCTTCGGGCTTGAGCACCGAGTCGTCGGCCAGCAGCGGCGCAACATCCTCCACGCGCGAGCGCAGGAACGTGCCGTCAATCGCGCCGTCGCAGACGACGTGGGCAACATGGATGCCCTCCGGTCCGAGTTCGCGCGCCATCGACTGGGCTATTGCGCGCAGGCCATGCTTGGCGGCAGCGAAGGCGGAAAACCCCGCACCGCCGCGCAGCGAGGCCGTGGCGCCGGT
The DNA here is from genome assembly GCA_964592205.1 of uncultured Novosphingobium sp. Taxonomy (GTDB): domain Bacteria; phylum Pseudomonadota; class Alphaproteobacteria; order Sphingomonadales; family Sphingomonadaceae; genus Novosphingobium. Next base: position 6,132 of record CAZQEH010000102.1, on the reverse strand, counting down.
GAAGAGGATCGTGCCCCTTGCACGCGGCGCCATCATACGCGCGGCTTCGCGCCCCGCCAGGAAGCCGGCAAGGCAGGCCATTTCCCAGACCTTGGTGAACACCCGCGAGGTCGTTTCGCGAATGCCGAAGCGGACATTGGCGCCGATGTTGAACACGGCGACTTCGATCGGGCCGATCTCGCGCTCGATCCGGTCGAACAGGGCGGCGGTTTCCTCTTCGGAGCGGGCATCGATCCCGAAGGCATGGGCGGTGCCGCCTTCCCCGCGGATTTCGGCGCAGAGCGCTTCGAGCTGGTCCAGATGGCGGGCGCGGCGGGTGACGCAGACGGTGAGGCCGGTGCGCGCGAAAGCCCGCGCAATAGCACCGCCGAGCCCCTCACCCGCGCCGATGACGAGGCAGACGCCGCTGCTCGATGCCTGCTCCATGCCATTCCCCTCGCTTGTGTTTGATGGGCAGTGGTAGCGCGGGGAACGCGCGGATGGCAATTGCCGGTAGGGCGCGCTCGGGCTGCGGTTGATCATTTGCAGACAATTTGATTCACTCGATTGAATCAGAGTAAGCCTTAGGGTAAGCGGATATGCAAAGGCTCCTTCGAGAGTCGTGCGGGAGAGAGCCGTTGGATCTGACGAAACCCCAGGGAAGCGTGCAAGGCCAGGAGGCCGGCAGGCTGAAGCACAAGCCAATTCTGTCGCTTGTCCGCGTGATCGAGATGAATCTCGGCTTCCTTGGCCTGCAGTTCAGCTTCGGCCTGCAGCAAGGCAACATGGTGCCGATCTATTCGTGGCTTGGCGCGGACGAATCCACCCTGCCGATCCTGCAACTGGCCGGGCCCGTCACCGGCCTGCTGATCCAGCCGCTGGTCGGCGCGCTTTCTGACCGCACCAATTCGCGCTTCGGCCGCCGCACGCCCTATTTCCTGATCGGCGCGGTGATGTGCAGCCTTGGCCTGCTGTTCATGCCGTTTTCCGCCAGCATCCTCATGGCCGCGAGCCTCTTGTGGCTGCTCGATGCGGGCAACAACATCACGATGGAGCCGTACCGCGCCTTTGTCAGCGACCGGCTCGATCCGAGCCAGCACGAGATCGGTTATCTGAGCCAGAGCGCGTTCACCGGCCTTGCGCAGTGCCTTGCATTCCTCTCGCCCTCGATCCTTGTCTACTGGGGGGGGATCGATCGCAATGCGGTGGATGCGCACAATATCCCGACCATCACCCACATCTCGTTTCTGGTCGGCGCGGTGCTTTCGATCAGCACCATCCTGTGGTCGATCTGGCGCGTGCCCGAATTGCCGTTGAGCGAGGACGAGAAAGCGCGCATCGCCGCCGCACCCCGGTCTGCCGGGGCGACGCTGCGGGAGATCTGGGACGCCATTGTCGAAATGCCGCAGGCGATGCGGTCCATGGCGTGGATGAGCCTGTTCCAGTGGTACGGATTCTCGATCTACTGGTCCTACAGCGCGCTTTCGATCGGACGGTCGATCTATGATACCGCCGACAAATCGAGCGAGGCCTTCCGCGCGGCGGTGCTGACGACGCAGCAACTGGGGGCGTTCTACAATCTCGTCGGCTTTGCAGCGGCGCTGGCGATGGTGCCGATCTCGCGCGCGCTGGGAGCCTCGCGCGTGCACATGGCCTGCCTTGCTGCGGGCGGGATCGGCATGATCGCGCTAGCCCACGTGGCGAGCGCGTCGTCCGCGCCCGGCCCGGTGTTCACCGCGCTGGCGATGCCGGATCTCGGCAGCCACACCCCGCTGCTGTTGATCGCGGTGACGCTGGGCTGCTGCTGGGCGAGCATCATGGGCAACCCCTACATCATTCTGGCGGGTTCGATCCCGCCGGAGCGGACAGGGGTCTACATGGGCATTTTCAATATGATGATCGTGGTTCCGATGCTGCTCAACGGACTGACCTTCGGGTGGATCTACAACCATGTGCTGGGCGCGGATCCACGCAATGCGCTGAGCTTTGCGGGCGCGCTGCTGGCTATGGCTGCAATCACCATGCTGCGCGTGCGCGATCCGCGCGCCGCGGCGGGGCTGGCGCATGCCTGAGGTTTCCGCGCCCCGGATCGTTGCCCTGGAAAGCCCGGGATGCAGCGCCGTGTGGGAAATGCCTCCCGGCGAGGCGCCGCTGTGGCGCTATTGGGGTCCGCGCCTGCCGGATGGCGCGCGGCCGAGCGCCACGCTGCGCAGTGAGCGGCCCGAGCCCAGCTTCTCGCTCCATTTCGACCAGCCGCTGACAGTGTTCCCCGGCTTCGGCATGGGCTGGTTCGGGCAGAGCGCGCTGCTGGCGGACCGGGGCGGGCGCGACTGGTCGTTTCAGGCAGACGAGTGCAAGGTGGAGCGGCCCGATGCGCAGACCGTGCGCTTCGTGCTGCACGATACGAGGGCGAAAATCGCGGTGACGACGAGCTATTCGCTCGATCCCGCGACGGACGTGATGACCGTGCGCACCGCGCTTTCCAACGAAAGCGATGCGCCGCTGCAGGTGCACTGGCTGGCCGCCGCCGCGTTGCCAGTGCCAGCGGAAGCGGCGGTCGTTCATTCGCTGGCGGGGCGGCACAATTCGGAATTCGTGCCGGTGCGCGATCCCCTAACCCGCAGCATCTGGCGGCGCGAGAACCGGCGCGGGCTGACCTCGCACGATTGCTTTCCCGGCGCGGTGGTGACCTGCACCGACGGCAGTGCCTATGGCGCGCAGATCGCGTGGTCGGGCAATCACGCGCAGACGATCGAGTGGATCGACGACGGGCGCTGGCAATGGCAGCTGGGCGAATGGCTCGCACCGGGTGAGGCGATCCTGGCGCCAGGCGCGGTGCTGCAGAGCCCCGAAGTGCTGGCAACGGCCTCTGCCGAGGGGCCGAACGGGGTGGCGCATGCCTTCCACCGCGGCATCCGCGCGCGCATGACCTGGCCGGGCGGCGCGGCAGGCGCTGCCAAGCGCCCGGTGCACATCAACACCTGGGAAGGCTTCTACTTCAAGCACGACGAAGCCGCATTGATGGATCTGGCGCGGGCGGCGGCGAGCATCGGAATCGAGCGGTTCGTGCTGGATGATGGCTGGTTCGGCAAGCGCGACGACGACACCTCCTCGCTCGGCGACTGGACCGTCGATAGCGCCAAGTATCCGCGCGGGCTGAGCCCGCTGGCCAAGACGGTGACCGATCTCGGCATGGAGTTCGGCCTGTGGGTCGAGCCCGAGATGGTGAACCGCAATAGCGATCTCTATCGCCGCCATCCCGATTGGGCACTGCATGTGGATGGCCGCCCGCTGCTGGAGGCGCGCAACCAGCTGGTGCTCGACATGGCGAAGCCGGAAGTGAGCACCTACCTGTTCGATGTGATCGCAGCGCTGCTGCGCGACCTGCCGATCAGCTACCTCAAGTGGGACCACAACCGCGATCTCGTCCACGCCGGGAACCTGCCGCACTACCGCGCGCAAATTCTGGCGACTTATGGCCTGATGGACCGGCTGCGGGTCGCTTTCCCGAGTGTGGAGATCGAGGCCTGTGCGGGCGGCGGCGGGCGGATCGATGCAGGGATCATCAAGCGCACGCACCGCTTCTGGACGAGCGACTGCATCGATGCCGTTTCACGCGCAGGCATGCAGCGCGGCTTCCTCCAGTTCATGCCGCCCGAAGTGATGGGCAGCCACGTGGGCGCGAGTCCGGCGCATTCGACCGGGCGGTTGCAATCCATGGCGTTTCGCTGCGGGGTGGCGCTGCCGGGGCATTTCGGCGTGGAGCTTGATGCGCGCAAACTGGGCGACAAGGAACGCACCGAACTGATGGCCGGGATCGCGCGCTACAAGGCGCTGCGGGAGCGGCTGCATCAGGGCCGCGTCTGGATGGGCGACGTGGGCGACGGCGTGGTGTGGCAGGCGCATGGCTCAACTGAGGACATGGTCGTGCTGGTCACGCGCACATCGCCCACCACCATGCGGCATCAGCCGAACCTCAGGCTGCCGATGGCCGTGCCCGGGCGCGCGTATACGATTGCGACAGAGTCCGGCGTACTGGCGAGCATGGACGGTGGCTGGCTTGCCCGCGTAGGCATGGCCGTTCCGCCGCTTCCTGGCGAGGCGGTTCTGGTGCTTGAGGTGCGATCATGAGTTTCGATCCGGCCGACCATCCCCATCGGCGATATGATCCCTTGAGCGACACCTGGCTGCTGGTTTCCCCGCACCGCGCGAAGCGGCCGTGGCAGGGAGCGGAAGAAGCGCCCGACGTGACACGCCCGCCCGCACACGATCCCGACTGCTACCTTTGCGCCGGAAACATGCGGGTGAGCGGGGACCGCAATCCGGATTATACCGGGCCATACGTGTTCCAGAACGATTTCGCCGCGCTGCTGCCCGATACACCGGCGCCCGATGCAGGCAGCGGATTGTTCCGCGCCGAGCAGGCGACGGGCGAAGCGCGGGTGATCTGCTTCTCGCCCGATCATGGCCGCACCATGCCCGAGCTTTCGGAGGTGGAGCGCCGCGCGGTAATCGATACCTGGTGCGCCGAGGCGGCGGACCTCGGGCAGCGCTACAGCGTGGTTTCGATCTTCGAGAACAAGGGCGCGATGATGGGGTGCTCCAACCCCCATCCCCACGGGCAGGTCTGGGCGACGAGCCACGTGCCGCAACTGATCGCAACTGAGGACCGCACGCAGGCGGCATGGTTGGCGAGCACGGGTCGGCCGATGCTGGCCAAACTGGTCGAAGCCGAAGCCGATGGCCCGCGCGTGGTCTGCGCGAGCGCACATTGGCTGGCCATCGTGCCGTTCTGGGCGGTCTGGCCGTTCGAGACGCTGCTGCTGCCGCGCGGGGACGTGGCGCGGCTCCCGGACCTCTCGGAAGAGCAGCGCGGCGATCTCGCTCGGATCCTCGGCGATCTCACCACGCGCTATGATAACCTGTTCCACTGCCCCTTCCCGTATTCGATGGGCTGGCACGGAGCGCCGTTCGGGCAGGAGGCCAGCGCACATTGGCGGCTCCATGCGCATTTCTATCCGCCGCTGCTGCGCTCTGCCTCGGTGCGCAAGTTCATGGCAGGCTTCGAAATTCTGGCCGAAACCCAGCGCGACCTTACCGCTGAACAGGCCGCAGAACGGCTGCGCGCCTGTGGCGGCCCGCACTACCGGAGCCGCGCATGATCGCCGGGCATTTCGCGCGCATGTTCGGAGCAGCGCCGGCGCTGGTGGTGCGTGCGCCCGGGCGGGTGAACCTGATCGGCGAGCACACCGACTACAACGACGGCTTCGTGCTGCCGGTGGCGATCAGCGCGGAATCGCGCATCGCCGCATCGCCGCGCAGCGATCGGCGCATCTGCGTGATGGCCTGCGACTTTGGCGGCGCCGTGGCGGAATGGGAACTCGACGCGCCCTATGCCGCGACGCCGGCAGCGCCCTGGGCCGATTATATCCGCGGCATGACCGCAGCGATGATGGCGCGCGGCCACGCGCTGGCCGGCGCGAACATCGCGGTGAGCGGAACGGTGCCCAAGGGCGCGGGGCTTTCTTCATCCGCATCGCTGATGGTCGGCATCGGCACGGCGCTGGCCAAGCTGGTGGGCACCGCCATCGCGCCTGCCGAGATCGCGCTCATGGCGCAGGCCGGCGAGTGCGATCACGTCGGCATGCGCTGCGGGATCATGGACCAGCTGGCATCGGCCTGCGGGATCAAGGATCATGCGCTGATGATCGACTGCCGCTCGCTCGCGGTGCGCCCGGTGGCACTGCCGGAAGGGGTGGCGATCCTGATCGTCCATTCGGGCGTCGAGCGCGGCCTTGTCGAAGGGGCCTACAACGAGCGCCGCGCACAGTGCGAAGCAGCAGCGGCGGCGGTGGGCGTTGCCGCCTTGCGCGATGCCGATCTGGCGATGCTGGAAGCGGCAGGGCTCGATCCGCTGACACTGGCGCGGGCGCGGCATGTGGTGACGGAGAATGATCGCGTGCGGGCGGCGGCAGCCGCGCTGGCGGCGGGCGATCTTGCCACGATGGGCAAACTCATGGCCGCCTCGCACGCTTCGATGCAGGGCGATTTCCAGATCACCGTGCCCAAGGTCGATGCGCTGGCGGAAGAACTGCAGGCGCTGGTCGGGCCTGACGGCGGCGCGCGGATGACCGGCGGCGGCTTTGGCGGCGC
>CAZQEH010000101.1:0-9381 GCA_964592205.1 uncultured Novosphingobium sp. | reverse complement strand
CGAGTTCGGCCTTGTAGGCGACTTCGATGCCGCCCTCGATCGGCAGGCTGCCCCAATCGCCTGATGGCCAGGCAAAGCGGTACTGGAAGGCATCGGCGTTGCTCATCGCGCTGCCCGCAATGCCATAAGCGCGCCGCACGATGACCGAAGCGAGCGGAACCGTCGCTCGGTAGATCGCGTTCATCGCCTGGACCCCATAGCGGATCGTGCCGCTGGTTTCGGCGGCAGTGCCGATCATGAAGCCGGGATTGTCGACCAGATGGATGATTGGCAGCCGGAACTGATCGGCAAGCTTGACGAAGCGCTCGACCTTCTCGGACGTGCGCGCTTCCCACGATCCGCCGAGGAACGAAGGATCGCTGGCGAGCAGCGCCACCGGCCAGCCATCGAACCGGGCAAACGCCGTGATCGCAGCGCGGCCCCACTGGCGCCCCATTTCAAACACGCTGCCCTTGTCGGCCACGGCTTCGACCACCTTGCGCATCGAGTAGACCTGCTTGGGATCACGCGGCACCGCCGCGAGCAGGAAGTCCTCGCGGCGGTCGGTCAGATCGTCTGGCGTGGTCCGCGGGGCATGCTGGCCGGCTCGGCTGGGCAGGTAGGAGAGGAAGCGGCGTGCGCGCTGGAAGGCTTCGGCTTCGCTCGCAACCTCATCATCCACCACGCCGTTGCGGGTGTGGATCGTGCTACCGCCGAGGCTTTCCTTGTCACTGGCCTCGCCCAGCGCCTCGACCACCGCCGGGCCGGCGGCAAAAAGCTGCGAGAGGCCCTTCACCATCATCGAATAATGGCTCGCCACGACCCGCGCCGCGCCCAGCCCCGCCGTCGGCCCCAGCGAGAGCGCGACGACTGGCACGCTGTCGAGGTTCTGGATGACATCGGACCAGCCGGGCACGGCGGGCACGTAGGTCGCGCCGATCTCTTCAAGCGTGCGCACCGAGCCCCCGCCGCCGGTGCCGTCGATCATGCGGATCAGCGGGATGCCAAGCGTATGCGCCATCCGTTCGCACTGGGTGAACTTGCGGTGGATCGCGGCATCGGCCGCCCCGCCGCGCACGGTAAAATCATCGGCGGAAGCGACGACCGGGCGGCCTTCGATATTGCCGCGGCCGAAGATGAGGTTCGAGGCATTGAGATCGACGAGGTCGCCCGCGGCATCATAGTGTCCCTTGCCCGCGATCTTGCCGATTTCGCGAAACGAACCGGCATCGACCAGCCCGGCGATCCGCGCCCGTGCATCAAGCTTGCCGCGGCTGTGCTGGCGGGCAACTTTCTCGGCCCCGCCCATCTTCTCGGCCATGGCCTCGCGGCGGCGCAGTTCATCGATTTCCGCTTGCCAGCTCATTGGTCACGCTCTCCCGCACAGCGATGTGGCATGTCCCGCGCCCCGGCGAAAGGGGTCAGCACGGCCCTGACCGCCCGGCGCGCCTTGTCTGCCACACGCAAAAGCAAGGCGCCGGAGGTTACCCTCCGGCGCCCGCCTCAGACCGACCGGCACCCGTTCGGGCGTCGGACCGATTCCCCCCGGACGATCAGAACTTGAAGCCGGCGGCGATGCCGTAGCGGCGTGGTTCAAGCGTGAAGACGTTGGTGAAGTTACCCGAGGACTGGTCGGTCACGTAGAGACCGGTCACCGAGTTGTCGTTGGTGATGTTCTGGATGAAGCCGCGCAGGAACCACTTCTTGTCCGGACCATCGAGCTGCAGCTGGGCATTCAGCTGCGTGAACGAGGGCACCTTGTCGACCACGCCGTTGAAGATGGTGCCATCCGACTTGCCGGTGAAGTTGAGGTCAACGCGCGGGGTCAGCGTCAGGTTGCCGATCGGCGCCGCATACTGCACGCCGGCCGAGAACTTGATGCTCGGCGCGCCGGGCAGCTTGTTGCCGCGGATGTTGGTCGGAATACCCGAGGAGTAGACCGTCACGCCGCCAATGCCGGGCGCATTGCCGAGCGTCGGCGCCAGCGCACTGAGCACGGCGCAGACCGAGTAGGCGCCGGTCGAGGCAATGCCGCCGCCTGCCGGGAACGCCGTCGTACCCTGGAGCCCGGCACCCGCCGCCACACCGGGGATCGCTCCGTTGTTGATCAGCGTGTTCGCCGTGTTCACGAAGGCATTCACGCCCGCAACATTGCCCGAGTTCGAAGCGACGGCGCAGTTCGCGGTGTTGGTGATATCCTTGATGATCACCGCATCCGCACGCCCGTTGCCGAAGTCACGCGGGTTGGACAGCAGCTTGTCTTCCGACACCTTGGTGTTGAGGTAGCTGAAGTTGGTGTTGATGGTCAGCTGGCGGCTGGGCCGGATGATCGCTTCGGCTTCCACGCCCCAGATGTTGGCGTTGACGTTGTCGTTGACCGAAGTGCGCGCCACGATGCGCAAAAGCTGCAGGCCCTTGTACTTGTAATAGAACCCGGTGAGGTTCAGCTGCAGCGCACCGTTGGCGAAGCTGTTCTTCGAACCGATTTCGAAGGAGTCCACGAATTCAGGTGTGAAGCTCTCCGGAACCGCGAAGATCGGCGACAGCGGCGGGTTGATACCGCCCGACTTGTAGCCACGCGAGTACGAGGCATAGACCAGATTGTCCGGAGTGATCTGGAAATCGAGCACCGCACGGCCGGTCACTTCGCCGAACTTCACGTTGCGGACCTGGAACGGCTGGTTGCCGGCGATGCCCGCGTCCGCATCGTAAGAAGCGGCAAGGAACGGCGAATCGTACGCATTGGCAAGACCATGCGGCGCAAGGAAGTTGAACAGCGTCGTGCGCGCCCGCACCGTCTTCTTGTCGTTGTTGTAGCGCAGACCGGCGGTCAGCTTGATCCGGTCGTTGAACTTCCAGTAGGCCTCGCCGAAGATGCCATAGGTCGTCAGCTTGTAGTCCGGCGTGTTGTTCCGGTAGGTCGGCGTGGCCAGATAGGAAGGCGGAAGCGGTGCGGGGTTGCCGTTCGCATCCTTGTTGGACAGAGCTGTGAACGCACCGACAACGCCCGAGAAGTAGTCAAGCCCGAACGAGTCCACGTAGTAGCTGTTCTCGGTGACCTTGTACTGGCCGTAGATACCGCCGAGCAGGAAGTTGAACGGACCATCGAACTTCGAGGTCAGCACCGCTTCCGCCGTCCACGCATTCTGGCGCTGCACCGAACGGTCGAAATCGAGCGGGGTGTTGGCGCAGGCGCTGTGGCCACCGAACACGCCCGTACCGGTTTCCTCACCGAGCGAGGTGCAGAGCGGACCATTCGGACCCTGCGGGATCAAAGCGTTGGCGACGGGACCGAAATAGGCCTTCTGCGCTGCACCCGGGATACCGCCGAACAAAGCCGGCGGAATGACACCGGCACCGGCAGCTGCCAGCGTGGCAAGCGCCGGGGCGAAGCCCGAACGATCGGCCACCGCGTTGTTGTAATCCTGCTGCGAATCCACCTTGGTGTTCTGGTAGTTACCCTCGACACGCAGGCTCAGCTTGTCGCCGATGTCCTGCTTCAAGGTGCCCTGGAGGATGGTTTCCTCGGTGAAGTAGGTGGGCTGGAAATCGGTGTTGACGACGCGCGGATCGGCCGGGTTCACTTCGTTGCGATAGACCTGCGGGCCATAGATGCTGCCCAGCGCGAAGGTAGTCGGCAGACCGCGAATTGCGAAGAATTCCTTCGAGGTCAGCACGTTGGCGAGCAGAGCGTTGCCGTTCGTGGTGCTGGTGCCGCGCGTGGTATTGAGACAGCCCAGGATACCGGTCGGATCCTCCTGGCAGTACTGCTTCTGGATGCGCATGCGGCTGTCCTTCTCGCGGAAGTACTGGCCCATGAGGTCGATCGTGGTCGACGAGGACGGCTGCCAGGTCAGCGAGCCGCGCAGACCGTACATGTTACGGTCGTCGATCTTCGTGTTGTTGTAGAGGTTCTGCGTGTAGCCGTCGCGCTTCAGGTAGAAGCCGGCCGCACGAACCGCCAGCGTGCTGGTCAGCGGAATGTTGATCGCGCCGCGCAGGCGGACCGAGTTGTAGTTGCCGTATTCGGCATCGCCCGAAGCGCCGAAGCCATTGAGGTCCGGCTTTGCCGTGCGGAAGTTGACCACGCCCGAGGTCGCGTTGCGGCCGAACAGGGTGCCCTGCGGACCACGCAGAACTTCGACCTGCTGCAGATCATAGAACTCGCCTTCGAACAGGCGGCTGAAGAAGAGCGGCGCATCGTTCACGTGAATAGCGGTCGCGCTGTCGCAGGTCACACCGGTGCAAAGGTCGCCGATGCCGCGGATCGTGAAGCTCGATGTCGTGAAGTTGGTCTTGGTAAAGGTGATGTTGGGCAGCGAAAGTTGCAGATCGAGCGGGTTGCGAATCTGCTGCTTGTCGAGATTTTCCTTGGTGAACGCGCTGATCGCGATCGGCACCGACTGGAGGCGCTGCGATTGGCGCTGCGCGGTAACGATGATTTCCTGCACCCCGTTGCCGGCATCGCCAGCGGCTGCACCCTGCGCGTTCTGCGCAAACGACGGCGTTGCTACGGCTGCTGCACACACACCTGCAAGCAGCGTAAGTTTGCCCCTCATATCAATGTCCTCTCTCTTCAGCGGACGCCCATCATTTTTGAGGGTCGACCTTCTGGCCATAGAACATAGCGGAACACCCGCATTGTCAACCGCCCAATTAAATTTTGCCCCCTCCGTAGCAGCAGGTGGCACCAAGGTGTGACCCGGCAGCAACCCTTTGCCGACCGAAATGGTTGGAATCGCGAATCAACTTCGTGATTTAGCATTTCGATGTGATGAACCATATTGCATATCACATTTCGATGTGGGATATGCACGGCATGTCCAGCGAACTCATCGACCGCATCCGTCGCCTCGTCATCGAGGGCGGAATGTCCCGCTCCGGCCTCGCCCGCGCGGCGGGGCTCCATGCCAACACCCTGCGCGATGCGGGCCTGCCCGGCTGGAACCCCACCGCCGACACCCTTGCCAAGCTGGAACGCGTGCTGAGCGAAAGCGACGATACGCCCGCGCTCGTGCCCATCGAGGAAATCATCGACGAGGCGCGCAACGGGCGCATGTTCATTCTCGTTGACGACGAGGACCGCGAAAACGAGGGCGATCTCGTCATCCCCGCACAGATGGCAACGCCCGATGCCATCAATTTCATGGCAACGCATGGCCGCGGCCTCGTCTGCCTCACCCTCACCCGCAAGCGGACCGAACAGCTCGGCCTCGAGCTGATGAGCCGCAACAACGGCACGCGCCACGAAACGGCCTTCACCGTCTCGATCGAAGCGCGCGAGGGCGTGACCACCGGGATTTCCGCTGGCGACCGCGCGCGCACCGTGGCGGTCGCGATCGACGCCGCCAAGACCAAGGACGACATCGTCACGCCCGGCCATGTCTTCCCGCTGATCGCGCGCGACGGCGGCGTGCTCGTGCGCGCCGGCCACACCGAGGCGGCCGTCGATATCTCGCGCCTCGCGGGCCTCAATCCCTCGGGCGTGATCTGCGAAATCATGAAGGACGATGGCACCATGGCGCGGATGGACGATCTCGTCCCCTTCGCGCGGCGCCACGGCCTCAAGATGGGTACGATCCGCGATCTGATCGAATATCGCCGCCGCCACGACCACCTCGTCGAATGCATCGACCAGCAGCCGTTCCATTCGGACTACGGCGGCGACTGGACGATCAAGACCTATCGCAACAAGATCGACGGTGTGGTCCATCTCGTGCTGCTGAAGGGTGCAGTGCGGCCTGATGCACCAACCCTGGTGCGCATGCACGGCATCTCGATCCTCTCCGACATGCTCGGCCAGCCCGGCCCGCGCAAGCGCAGCCTGCAACGCGCGATGAGCGAGATCGGCAAGGCGGGATCGGGCGTGATCGTCGTCCTCATGCCCGGCGGCAGCGACGGCCTGCAGGACGAAATCGCCGGCCGCACCAGCGACATGGACCTGCGCAGCTATGGCATCGGCGCGCAGATCCTCGCCGATCTCGGCATCCACGACATGGTCCTGCTAACCAATTCGCATCGCAACATCGTCGCCATCGAAGGCTACGGCCTCAACATCGTCGGCGAACAGCCGATCACCGCGGAGTAAGCGCGCATGGCTCAGTTCCTCATTGTCGAAGCCCGCTTCTATGATCACCTCAACGACATGCTCGTGGCCGGCGCGCGTGCCGCGCTTGAGGCGGAAGGCCATAAGGTCGATGTGATCACCGTGCCCGGCGCGCTGGAAATTCCCGGCGCGATCATACTGGCGGATCAGTCCGGCCAGTACGAGGGTTATGTCGCCATCGGCGTGGTAATTCGCGGTGAGACCTATCACTTCGAGATCGTTGCGGGCGAAAGCGCGCGCGGGGTCATGGCATTGACGATGGATGGCCTTTCGGTCGGCAACGGCATTCTCACCGTTGAAAACGAAGCGCAGGCGCTGGTCCGCGCCGATCCTGCCCAGAAGGACAAGGGCGGCGAAGCAGCCAAGGCCGCGCTCGCCCTCCTGACACTGCGCACGCGCTATTCCTGATAGGCGGGCAGACGATCGGGCGCCGAAACCTCAAGTCTTGCCAGATCGTAAATACTGCCCCTGCGGGCAGGATGTGGCTCTGCAATCGTTAACATTGCACTCTGTCAACATAGGCAGTCGACCGCCTCACGCCCTCAAGCCTTTGGCCTGATGACAGCGTTATGCGCTCTCCACATTGGACGGAAACCTTAGTTCGTCCGTGCAAGCAGGGGAGTGTCAAAGCCATGAGCATCCGTATCCAGAGCCGCCGTGGCGGATGGGCGCTGGTTGGAACAGCGACGCTGGTCCTCCTTCTGATCGGCCTCGCCGTGCAGCACATTCGCGTCGGCGGGACCGTGCAGAACCGCATCGACAGCGTGACCGGCTTCACCGCCGATATCCTGCCTCCGCCGCTGTATATCGTCGAACCAACGCTCAAGGCGCGGCAGTCGATCGATGATCCGGCCCATCTGGCGCAGTACCGCGCCGACCTTGCCGATCTCGAAAAGCAGTACCGCGCCAGCCTTGCACGCTGGACTTCGGACGATGTCGATCCGGCGCTCGCGGAAGAACTGCGCACATCCGTGGCGAAGGAAGCGGACGCGTTCTGGCAGGAAGTCGATACGGTGTTGCTGCCGGCGCTCGCACGCAGCGATGCCGCAGGCGCGGCAGCCAGCAAGCAGCAGCTTGACACCATCTTCGCCCGCGAACGCAGCGCAATCATGCAGCTCACCGCGCATGCCACAGCCGCGCGTGACGCACTCGTTTCGACCAGCACGACCGCGGTATCAGTGTTGCTCGTCGTCATGGCGCTGGCCGGAGGCGCCACCGTCGCGCTCATTCTCGCCGCCGTCCGCCTGCTCAGCCGCCACGTGCTCGATCCACTGGCGGAAACCGTCGAAGGAATGACCGCGATGGCAGCCGGAGATCTCGAAGCGGGCCGCCGCAGCGTGCACCGCGACGATGAGATCGGCGAAATGACCCGCGCGATCGATGTGTTCCGCAGCGCCGCGAAGGCGCAGCGCGAAGATGCCCGCAAACAGGCCGCCGTCGTCGCCGAGATGGGAACCGCGCTTGGCCAACTGGCGGAAGGTGACCTTGTCCACCGCATCACCGCCTCCTTCCCCGCCGAATACGAAGCCCTGCGCGGTGCCTATAACGCCGCTGCCGAGCGGCTCGACAGCGTGCTCTCGCGCGTCGGCGGAACGGCCGGCAGTGTCAGCACGGGCGCCGCCGAAATCCGCACCGCATCGAGCGATCTTGCCAATCGCAACCAGAGCCAGGCTGCGAGCGTCGAGGAATCAAGCGCGGCGATGCAGCGCGTTGCCACGCTGGTCTCCGCCACGGCGAACCGCACGCGCGAGGTCGAGGCGGAAATCGGCATGACCACGCAGGATGCCGAAGCCGGCGGCGTGCTTGTCGGCGAAGCGATGGCGGCGATGAGTGCGATCGAGCGTTCGTCGCAGGAAATCGGCCGGATCGTCGATCTCATCGATTCGATTGCGTTCCAGACCAATCTTCTCGCGCTCAACGCCGGAGTTGAAGCGGCGCGCGCCGGAGATGCCGGCAGAGGCTTTGCCGTCGTCGCCGCCGAAGTGCGCGCGCTCGCCCAGCGCAGCGCCGATGCGGCAAGCGAAATCCGCACGCTCATTGCCGCCAGTTCGCGCGAAGTCACCGGCGGGGTTTCGCTCGTCGGCCGCACCCGCGAAGCGCTGGGCGCCATGGTGAGCCGCGTGGGCCACCTCGCCCAGCTGATGAGCGAGATCGCGCACGCCACGCAGGACCAGTCCGCCAGCCTCGATCAGGTCAGCACGACCGTATCGGGCATGGACACGATGACCCAGCGCAACGCCGCCATGGTCGAGGAAACCGCCGCCGCAGCCCGTTCGCTGGCGGAAGAGGCAGGCGAGCTTGCCACCGCAGTCTCGCGCTTCCGCACATCCGCCCGCAAGGCCCCGACGCGCCCGCACGCGCTAGCGGCTTGAGGGCACGCGGTTCAGCTTGCTTTTTTCCTGTTCCTGACATAGGGGCCGCACGTTCGCGCTGGGGCATGCCCTGGTGCGGATATCTGCCATGGCATTCGGCCCGGCAGATGGTTCGGCCCCTTGCCCCGAGCCCGCATGGTGCGGCGCGCGGTGAAAGACCGGCGGAGACAACCGCCTGGCCGGAAACAGCGACAACAGGACTTACCAGCAATGGCATCTCATCCCACGCGCGACGATTTCGCCGCGATGCTCGACGAAACCCTCGGCGGCGCCGCCAGCGGCGGCTTTGAAGGCCGGGTCGTCAAGGGCACCGTCACCGCCATCGAAAACGACAAGGCCGTCATCGACGTCGGTCTCAAGAGCGAAGGCCGCGTGCCGCTTCGCGAATTCGCGGTGCCCGGCCAGCCGCACGGTCTTTCGGTCGGTGATGAAGTCGAAGTCTTCGTCGACCGCGTCGAAAACGCCGATGGCGAAGCCATGCTCAGCCGCGACCGCGCCCGCCGCGAAGCCGCCTGGGACAAGCTCGAAAGCGAATTCGGCGAAGGCAAGCGCGTCGAAGGCGTGATCTTCGGCCGCGTTAAGGGCGGCTTCACCGTCGATCTCGATGGCGCCGTGGCCTTCCTGCCCGGCTCGCAGGTCGATATCCGCCCCGTGCGCGACGTGACCCCGCTGATGGACATGCCGCAGCCCTTCCAGATCCTCAAGATGGACCGCCGCCGCGGCAACATCGTGGTCTCGCGCCGCGCTGTCCTCGAAGAAACCCGCGCCGAGCAGCGTTCGGGCCTGATCCAGAACCTCAAGGAAGGCCAGATCATCGACGGCGTTGTCAAGAACATCACCGATTACGGTGCGTTCGTGGACCTCGGCGGCATCGACGGCCTGCTTCATGTCACCGACATGAGCTACAAGCGCGTCAACCACCCG
>CAZQEH010000100.1:0-9419 GCA_964592205.1 uncultured Novosphingobium sp. | reverse complement strand
ACGCTCGATGTGCGCTACCGCAGCTTGCGCTGCCTCGTTGGCGATCTGCGCGCGCAGGGCCTCGGCAATTGCCTCGCCCGGCCAGGGCCACAACTGGGCAAGGCCGGGCTCGCGCGCGCCGAGGCCGCCTTTGCGGCGATGGCCAACGCGGATGGCCGCGTGACCGAGCGGTTCGCGATCCTGACACTCAGCGGCCGGAACAAGGCTCTGCGGCCGCCGAAGTTCTGAGTAGCGGTTACCCCAACGCCGCCTGCGCCGCCGCCAGCCGGGCAATCGGCACGCGGTAGGGGCTTGCCGAGACGTAATCGAGCCCGACCTTCTCGCAGAACGCGATCGAAGCCGGATCGCCGCCATGTTCGCCGCAGATGCCGAGCTTGATGTCGGGCCGGGTCTCGCGCCCGCGCACCGCCGCCATCTCGACGAGCTGGCCGACGCCTTCGATATCGAGGCTGACGAAAGGATCGCGCGGGTAGATGCCCTGTTCGACATAGGGCCCGAGGAAACGCGCGGCATCGTCGCGCGAAACGCCAAGCGTGGTCTGGGTGAGGTCGTTGGTGCCGAACGAGAAGAACCGGGCTTCCTCGGCGATCTCGCCCGCCATGAGCGCAGCGCGCGGCAGTTCGATCATCGTGCCGACGAGGTATTCGAGCGTGCGGCCCTTTTCGGCAAAGACGCCTTGCGCCGCACGATCGACCAGCGCGCGCAGGATCTGGAGCTCGCGTTTGGTGGCAACGAGCGGGATCATCACTTCGGGAACGACCGCCTCGTCCGACTTCTCTGCGACATCGCAGGCCGCCTCGAAGATCGCGCGGGCCTGCATCTCGTAGATTTCGGGGAACGTGATGCCGAGGCGGCAGCCCCGGTGGCCGAGCATCGGGTTGAACTCGTGCAGTTCGGCAGCGCGGCGCTTGAGGTGATCAACCCCGAGCCCGGTCGCTTCCGAAAGCTCGGCGAACTCGGCCTCGCCATGCGGCAGGAATTCATGGAGCGGCGGATCGAGCAGGCGAATGGTGACGGGAAGCCCGGCCATGACTTCGAAAATCGCGGTGAAATCTGCGCGCTGTTCGGGCAGAAGTGCATCCAGCGCGCGGCGGCGGGTGGCTTCGTCTTCCGCCAGAATCATCTGGCGAACCAGCGAGATACGGCCCGCATCGAAAAACATGTGTTCGGTGCGACAGAGCCCCACGCCCTCGGCGCCGAACTGGCGCGCGACCTGGCAATCGAGCGGGGTTTCAGCGTTGGCGCGCACTTTCATGCGGCGGTGCTGATCGGCCCATTCCATCAGCACGGCAAAATCGCCGACCAATTCGGGTTCGACCATCGGCACCGCGCCCAGCATGACATCGCCGTTCGAACCGTCGAGCGTGATGACCTCACCTTCCCTGACCTCGCGGCTGCCCATGCGCGCGGTGCGGGTGGCCATGTCGATCGAGAGGCCGGAAGCGCCCGAAACGCAAGGACGGCCCATACCGCGTGCGACCACGGCAGCGTGGCTGGTCATGCCGCCGCGCGCGGTGAGCACGCCCTTGGCAGCGTGCATGCCGTGGATGTCTTCGGGGCTCGTCTCGATGCGCACGAGGATCACGTCCTCGCCCATCTGCGCGCGGTGTTCGGCGCTATCGGCATCGAACACGATCACGCCGGTCGCCGCGCCGGGCGAGGCCGGCAGGCCGCGCGTGAGCACTTCGCGCGGCGCGCTGGGATCCAGTGTGGGGTGGAGCAGCTGATCAAGCGCCATCGGATCGACGCGCTTCACCGCGACCCGCTCGTCGATGAGGCCCTCGCGCGCCATGTCCACCGCCATCTTGAGCGCGGCCTTGGCGGTGCGCTTGCCCGAGCGGGTCTGCAGCATCCACAGCTTGCCCTGCTCGACGGTGAATTCGATGTCCTGCATGTCCTTGTAGTGGAGCTCGAGCAGGTCGAACACGCGAGCGAGTTCGGCGTAGGCTTCAGGCATCGCCTCTTCCATCGAAAGCGGCTTGGCCCCTGCCCGCTCGCGCGCGGCTTTCGTCAGGTACTGCGGCGTGCGGATGCCGGCGACGACGTCCTCGCCCTGCGCGTTGACCAGCCATTCGCCGTAGTAGGCGCGCTCGCCGGTCGCGGGATCGCGCGTGAACGCCACACCCGTCGCTGATGTTTCGCCCATGTTGCCGAAGACCATGGCCTGCACGTTAACGGCAGTGCCCCAGTCATGCGGGATCGCGTTGAGGCGGCGGTAGACCTTGGCGCGGTCCGATTCCCACGAATCGAACACCGCACCGATTGCGCCCCAGAGCTGCTCGTGCACGTCCTGCGGGAACGGCCGGCCGAGTTCTTCCGCGACGATTTCCTTGTACTGGCTGACGAGCGCCTGCCAATGCTCGGCTCCCATCTCGACATCGGCGAAGAAGCCGTTGTCTTCCTTGGTGATTTCGAGCGCATCCTCGAAACGGTGGTGATCGAGGCCCAGCACCACGTCCGAATACATCTGGATGAAGCGGCGGTAGCTGTCCCACGCGAAGCGGGCGTCGCCCGATCCGGCGGCAAGGCCTTCTACCGTCACGTCATTGAGGCCCAAGTTGAGCACGGTATCCATCATGCCCGGCATCGAAACGCGCGCGCCCGAGCGGACCGAGACGAGCAACGGGTTCACGGGATCGCCGAAAACGCGGCCCGTCGCTTTCTCGATATGCGCGACGCCGCCCGCCACGCCCGCGCGCAGGTCGCCATCGAAGCTCTTGCCGGCCGCGTTGTAGGCCGTGCAGACTTCGGTGCTGATGGTGAAGCCCGGAGGAACCGGCAGGCCGATGCCCGCCATCTCGGCAAGATTGGCGCCCTTGCCACCCGTGATGGTCTTGTCGCGCGAACGGGGACCGCTGTTCACAGCACCGGCGGAGTCCTTGGCACCGAAATGGAATACGTATGCGCTCATAAGACCAAACGGCTCCCTGCGTGTGTAGCATGTGTCCGGCAAGGGCCGGATTCGGTCCGGCCCTTAGCCCTCTATGCGGGAAAAGTCCGCAACTTTGTGCACTGCAGCACGAAAGCGGTCAAGCAGCCCCAAGCGCCCAGCCCGTTTGGCCGGGTCGGCATCGTTGACGGTGACGCTTTCAAAAAACGCGTCAATAGGCGCGCGCAAAGTGGCAAGCGCGGCCATCGCAGCGGTGAAATCCTCCGCCGCCACTGCCGTTTCGGCGAGAGGCTCGGCAGCATCGAGCGCATCGACGAGCGCGGTTTCGCCAGCCTCACGGGTGTAGCTTCCCTCGACCGGCGCGTAGTCTTCCTTCTTGAGGATATTCGCCGCGCGCTTGTAGCCGGCGAGGAGGTTCACGCCGTCCTCGGTGCCGACGAAGGCCTGCAGTGCATGGACGCGCGCGAGCAGGCGGACGAGATCGTCCTCACCGCCAAGCGCGAACACGGCATCGATCAGATCATGGCGGACGCCGGCTTCGCGCTGTTGGACCTTGAGGCGATCGGCGAAGAAGGCGACGAGCGCCGCGGGGGTGCCGCTCATCACGGCTGGCGCGGAGCGCAGGAATTCGAGCGCAAGTTCGGAATAAGCCTCAAGCTTGATCTCGAAATCACCAAGCTCGGCGGCGAAATC
The DNA here is from genome assembly GCA_964592205.1 of uncultured Novosphingobium sp. Lineage (GTDB taxonomy): Bacteria > Pseudomonadota > Alphaproteobacteria > Sphingomonadales > Sphingomonadaceae > Novosphingobium. Next base: position 5,836 of record CAZQEH010000100.1, on the reverse strand, counting down.
CTCCATTCGCGCGGCAAATTCTGCCGCAGGCAGCGATGGGTGCGGCTGCACTTTCCAGACCTTTTCGATGTACATCGCAAAGTTCGGATCGCCGGCGACGGCGCGGTCGAGCACGGAACGGAAAACGCTGGCGATGGCACCGCTCAGCACCACGGACAAGTTGCAGCGGACTTGCGCGTTGAGCAGGATCTGGATGACGCCCAGTGCCGCGCGGCGCAGCGCAAACGGGTCTTTCGAGCCGGTCGGCTTCTCGTCGATCGCGAAGAACCCGGCAAGCGTATCGAGCTTGTCCGCCAGTGCCACGGCCACCGTGACAGGCGCGGTCGGCACGTCATCGCTCTGCCCGACCGGCTTGTAGTGATCACGGATGGCGTCGGCGACGACATCGGGCAGGCCCTCGGCGCGGGCATAGTAACCGCCCATCAGACCTTGCAGTTCGGGGAATTCGCCGACCATTTCGGTGACGAGATCGGCCTTGCACAGCTCTGCCGCAAGGCGCCCCTGTGCCGGATCGCAGCCCGGGACTATGCCTTCCTGCGCCAGCCATTCAGCAAGCTTTGCCACACGCTCGACCTTGTCGGCCACCGTGCCCAGCTTTTCATGGAACGTGATGCGCGCAAGCTTCTCGGCCTGCGCGGAGAGCGGCGTCTTGCGGTCCTGCTCCCAGAAGAAGCGCGCGTCCGAAAGGCGCGCGGCAAGCACCTTGCGGTTGCCCGCAACGATCACTGCGCCGCCATCATGCGCCGCGATATTGGCGGTGCAGACGAAGGCATTGGCGAGTTTGCCCGCCGCATCCCGGCAGATGAAGTACTTCTGGTTCACCCGCGCGGTGAGCTGGATGACTTCGGGCGGCACTTCGAGGAAGGCTTCGTCGAAGCGGCCAAGGAGCGGCACGGGCCATTCGGTAAGGCCCGCATTTTCGATGACAAGACCTTCGTCATCGACGAGCACGAGGCCGGTATCGGAAGCCGCCTTGCGGGCACCTTCGCGGACAATCCCCTCGCGCTCGGCGTGATCGACGATCACGTGCGCTTCGCGCAGCTTTGCCGCATAGTCCTCAACACCGTCGATCACGATTTCACCGCTGTGGTGGAAGCGGTGGCCCATCGTGGCGCGGCTCGACCGGATGCCGCCGATTTCGCAATCAACGACCTCGCCGCCGAGCAAGGCGACGATGCCCGAAAGCGGACGCACCCAGCGCAAGCTGTCAGGCTGGAGGCTTGCGGCGCCCCAGCGCTGCGATTTAGGCCAGGGGAACGTGCGGATGATCGCGGGGATCGCTTCGGCCAGCACATCGGCTGCGGCGCGGCCCGGCTTCTCGACGACAGCAAACCACACGCCATCGCGCTCGGTCAGCTGCTCCTTGGCGAGCCCAGTCTTGCGCAGGAAGCCTTCGAGCGCTTGATCGGGCGCGGAAGTGCGCGGACCCTTGGTTTCCTCGCGTACCGCTTCGGTCGCGAGCGGCAGCCCGCGCGCGATCAGCATGAGGCGGCGGGGCGTGGACCAGATCGTCAGCGCGCCGACCGCAAGGCCAGCGGCCTCCATTTCGCGGCGGAACAGCTTTTCCAGATCCGCGCGCGCGCCGGCCTGCATCCGCGCCGGGATCTCTTCCGAGCGCAGTTCGAGCAAGAAATCAGCCGTCGTCATGCCGTCCACCCCGGGAACTTCGCTTCCCATTCGGGGCGGCATTTCTCCATGTAGCCCTCGCACGACCCGCGCGCGAGATCGCGCACGCGGCCCATGTAGCTTGCGCGCTCCTGCACCGAGATCACGCCGCGCGCCTGAAGCAAATTGAACAGGTGGCTCGCCTCGATCGCCTGCTCATAGGCGGCGATGGGGACGCCGGCCTCAAGCGCCTTGCGGCACTCGGCCTCGGCCCGGCGGAAGCCTTCAAACAGCGTTTCGGTATCCGCGACCTCGAAGTTCCACTTGGACATCTGGCGCTCGTTCTCAAGGAACACGTCGCCGTAGCTCACACCATGATCATTGAACTTCAGGTCGTAAACGTTGTCGACGCCCTGAATATACATCGCAAGGCGTTCGAGACCGTAAGTCAGTTCGCCCGCGACCGGCTTGCAATCGAAGCCGCCCATTTGCTGGAAATAGGTAAACTGCGAGACTTCCATCCCGTCGCACCAGACTTCCCAGCCCAGCCCCCATGCGCCGAGCGTGGGCGATTCCCAGTCATCCTCGACGAAGCGGATATCGTGCAGCAACGGATCGATCCCGATGGCGAACAGGCTGCCGAGATAGAGGTTCTGAAAATCCACCGGGCTCGGCTTCATGATGACCTGGTACTGGTAGTAGTGCTGCAGCCGGTTCGGGTTCTCGCCATAGCGGCCATCGGTCGGGCGGCGGCTCGGCTGGACATAAGCGGCATTCCACGGCTGCGGACCGAGCGCGCGCAGTGTCGTTGCCGGGTGGAACGTGCCCGCGCCCATGCGCATGTCATAAGGCTGGAGGATCAGGCAGCCGCGCGCGCCCCAATAGGCGTGGAGCGTGAGGATCATGTCCTGCACGCTGAGCGGGGCGGAAGCGGGGTTTGCAGTATCAGCCATGGCCCGCGCGCTTTGGCGGATTGGCCCGTTCAAATCAACTGCTGCAGATGAACCGGAGGGCCAGGCCGATGCGCGGTTCTTGCGTCGCCCTCACGTATGGTCCATCCCGCTACGGCGATGATGCGCCACACCTCACCCCTCGCCCGGCTCTTGCAACTGCTCGCCGGCTGCCTGCTGATCGCGCTCGCGGCCTGCGGCGCGGCCAAGCCGCCGCCGGTGGAGCCTGCCAAGGTCGCACTCTGGGCGATTTCGGATAGCACCGGCGTGCATGGCTGGCTGCTCGGCACCGTCCATTCGCTCCCGCCGGGCACGCAGTGGCGTCGCCCCGCGATCGACAGCGCGCTGACCGGGGCAGACCGGCTGGTGCTCGAAATCGGCGAGCCGCTCAATCCGCAGATTGCCGGCGAAGCGCTGGGCCGCCTTGCCTTCACCCCCGGGCTGCCGCCGCCGAGCGAGCGGGTTGGCCCCAAGTTCCGCGGGGACCTGTCCAGGGTCTACAAGGATCTCACGCTGAACGACGCACAGTTCAAGGATCAGGAAAGCTGGGCGGTCGCGCTGCAGATCGCTGCGATCGGCGGGCTCAAGCAGGGCATGGAGCCTGAAAGCGGGGTCGAGCCCGAGTTGCGCAAGGTCATCGGCGCCAAACCGGTCACGGGCCTCGAGACCATCGACAGCCAGTTCGGCATCTTCGATACGCTGCCACCGCGCGCGCAGTCCGTGCTACTGGAGCAAGTCGCGCACGAGGCGGCTGATAACCACGATGATGACAAGGACATGCTCGCGTTGTGGATGCGCGGTGATGAGCTGGGCATCGCGCGTGAGGCGCAGACGGGCTTTCTCGCCGATCCGGAACTGCGCGCGGCGCTGCTCACGCGGCGCAACCTTGCGTGGGCGGACCAGATCAACGCCATGCTCAAAGCAGGCGCCAAGCCTTTCGTAGCAGTGGGCGCGGCGCATGTTGCGGGAATCGACGGCCTTCCCCGCCTGCTCGAAGCGCGTGGCTGGCTGGTGAAGCGGGTGTATTGAGGTCCGCGCTCCCGGCTTTTGCTTGCTTTTTCTGCCGCAGACGCTAAGGCCCGCCGCTTCTTCGCGCGCATGGTCATCCCTGGAGGCGTGGCGTGGGGGAAATCGGTTGAACATATAAACGTGAAGGTACGGACACATGAGCGATACGCTGCATCTGCCGGCCGAGACGCGTGAACGGGCTGGCAAGGGAGCCTCCCGTGCACTTCGTCGCGAAGGCCGCACTCCCGCTGTGATCTACGGCGGCAATCAGGATCCCGTTGCGATCCACGTCGAGGAAAAGGAACTGCGCCGCCAGCTTGGCACCGGTCACTTCTTCAACTCGATCGTCGAGCTCACCGTCGGCGGCGAGACCGTTCGCACGCTACCCAAGGACGTTGCCTTCCACCCGGTTTCGGAGCGTCCGCTCCACGCCGATTTCCTGCGCATCTCGGCTGACCGTGCGGTCGAAGTCTCGGTGCCGGTGGTGTTCGTGAACGAAGCCAAGTCGCCGGGCCTCAAGAAGGGCGGCGTGCTCAACATCGTCCGTCACGAGCTCGATCTGATCTGCGAAGCCGACAAGATCCCTGACGAGATCGCGATCGACGTCTCGGGCGTGGACATCGGCGATTCGATCCACATCAGCAGTGTCACGCTGCCGGCTGGTTCGCGCTCGGCGATCACTGACCGCGATTTCACGATTGCCACGATCGTTGCACCGTCCGCGCTGAAGAGCGCCGAGGGCGACAACGAGACCTCGGCGGCCTGATCGCTGCCCGCGTCTGGATGCCCGGTCCCTTCCCCCAAGCGGAAGGGACCGGCACCAACGCCCCTCCCCCCGCCCGCCTGACTTAGGGAGACCCTCGAGATGCAGCTCTGGGTCGGCCTCGGCAATCCCGGACCGCAATACGCTCTGCACCGGCACAATGTCGGCTTCATGGCGCTCGACACCATTGCCGAAGTGCATTCCTTCGGCCCGGTCCAGAAGAAGTTCCAGGGGTGGGTGCAGGACGGCCGGATCGGTCAACACCGGGTCATCCTGCTCAAGCCCGCCACCTTCATGAACGAGAGCGGCCGCGCGGTGAGCGAGGCGCTGCGCTTCTACAAGCTCGGGCCGGATACGCTCACGGTCTTCCATGACGAGCTCGATCTGCCGCCCTTCAAGGTCAAGGTGAAGCAGGGCGGCGGCCATGCCGGGCACAATGGCCTGCGCTCGATCGACCAGCATATTGGCCCCGATTTCCGCCGCGTGCGGCTCGGCATTGGCCATCCGGGGCACAAGGACCGGGTAACGGGCCATGTCCTCGGCAACTTCGCCAAGGCGGAGCAGGACGACCTTGTCACAATGCTCGGCGCGGTGGCCGCGGAGGCGGAATGGCTCGCATCGGGGGCCGATGCGCGTTTCATGAACGACATCGCGCTGCGCCAGAATTAAGCGGATCGGGCGTCGGGCTGGCTTACAGTTACGTAACTTCCAAACGACCGTTAACCAGCAGAACCGGCAGAAATGCGTAGTTGGCATCATGTTTGCTTAGTCAGTGCTTAACCACGGTTTACTGGCAAGGGAACCAAACCATGAAACGCATTCTGCTTACCTCGGCCGCCCTCCTCGGGATGGCCGCGATCTCGCAGCCAGCTTCAGCGGGCTTCAAGCACACCCACTACTGCAACTGCGGCCACCCGGCCGGCGCCAACATGTGCGGCAGCTCCAGCACGAGCTCGACGACGACCGGCGGCACAACGACCACGGGCGGCACCACCACCACTTCGACGACCGGTGGCACCACCACCTCGGGCGGCACCACCACGACGGGCGGGACGACCACGACCGGCGGCACCAGCACTTCTGGCGGTACCACCACTTCGGGCGGCACCCCCGTTCCTGAGCCGGGCATGCTCGGCATGATGGGCCTCGGCTTCGTCGGCCTCGCTCTGGCGCGTCGCCGCCGCCGCTGAACGTTCGCTATCCCTTGCCCCACCGATGTCCTTCACGGGGCCGCCATGCGACTCGTGAAGGACCGGCCGGGCAGATTGAACGGTAGGCGCGAAAATTGGGGGCGACCCATTCGCCCGCAGCCATCAGCCGCTCGTCGCCACCGCACGCGCCAGATCGGCGCGAAACAGGCGGTTGGCCGGATCGAGCTGACTGGCCTCCTTCATCAACCGCAGCATCTGATCGCGGTCGCGGCCCGCCTAGAGCCGGACCAGCGCGGCCGTATGCATCATGTCGGCACTGCGCGGCGCAAGGTCGAGCGCCCGGGCGGCAGAGCCGAGCG
>CAZQEH010000099.1:0-9570 GCA_964592205.1 uncultured Novosphingobium sp. | reverse complement strand
CGCGCATCGGCGGGCCGCGCTTCTGCCGAACGCAACGCGGCTGAACGCAGCGCCAATGGCGGCAAGCCGGTGCGCCGCGCCCCGGCGGCGGACAAGGCCGGCGGCGGCAAGCCCAAGGGCCCGACCAGCGGGGCGCCGCGCCGTAGTCCGAGAGCCTGATGCACCCGAACCCAGCCTTCCGTTCCGACGACCGGTCGCTGTTTGCCGCGCTGATTGCGGAAGCCGGCTTCGGCATGGTGTTCCTCACCACGCCCGATGGCCCGCGCGTTGCCCATGTCCCGCTGCTGCTGACCGAGGCCGGTACGCTGCGCTTCCACCTTGCGCTCGGCAATGCGCTCACCCGCCATCTCGATGGTGCACGGGCGCTGGCGGTGGTCAACGGGCCGGACGGATATATCTCGGCGCGCTGGTACAGCGATCCCGATCAGGTACCGACGTGGAACTACCTCGCGATCGAAATGGAAGGGCCGGTCCGCCGCATGGACCGCGACGGCCTTCACACGCTGCTGGACGACGTCTCGGCCCACCATGAAGCGCGGGTGAGCGAAGGTACGCCATGGACCATGGACAAGATGGCCCGGAACAAACGCGACCGCATGATGGACATGATCGTTGGCTTCGAGCTGACGGTCGAGGCTTGGCGGCCCACCGTGAAGCTCTCGCAGAACAAATCCACCGAGGAGCGCGCGCGGCTGATCGCGGGGCTCAAGGGTGAAGGCAAGCTCGCCCTCGCTGCGCTGATGGAAAGGCTCCCCGCATGAGGTTGCGCCTTGCCATCTTCGATTGCGACGGCACGCTGGTCGATAGCCAGGCGGATATCTGTGCCGCGATGGATGCCGCCTTCGCTGCCGCCGGGCTGACCCCGCCCGACCGCAACGCCACGCGCCGCGTCGTCGGGCTCTCGCTGCCCGAAGCGATGCGCCGTCTGCGCCCCGATGGCACGGGCGATGATCACGCGATGCTGGCACAGCTCTACCGCGATGCTTTCCGCGAGCGACGCATGGCGGGCCAGGTGGCGGAGCCGCTGTATGATGGCATCGCCGGGCTGATTGAGGAACTGGCCGGTGCGGGCTGGCTGCTCGGCGTCGCCACCGGCAAGAGCGACCGCGGCCTTGCCCACTGCCTCGAAACGCACGACCTCAGCGGCCACTTCATCACGCTGCAGACAGCCGACCGCCACCCTTCAAAACCGCATCCGAGCATGATCGAGGCTTGCCTTGCCGAAAGCGGCGCAGCGGCGAGCGAGACGGCGATGATCGGCGATACCGCCTTCGACATGGCGATGGCGGTCAACGCCGGGGTCCGCGCCATCGGAGTCGACTGGGGCTATCACCACCCGCGCGAACTGGTCGAGGCGGGTGCCGAAGCGGTTGCGGGATCGATCGCCGAATTGCGCCTGCTGCTGAAGGGCATGGAATGATCGAGCCGACGGGGAAGGATCCCGCTGCGGCGCGCTTTGCGGTGCTGCAACTCGTGCGGCTTTCGGGCGCCTTGCTTGCCTTTGCGGGGGTGCTGATTGCCTCGGGCAAAGTCGGCTGGCTGCCGAGGCTGCCCGAAGCAGCGGGCTATGCGCTGATCGGCGCGGGCCTGCTCGACTTCTTCGCCGCACCCGTGCTCCTCGCGCGGCGCTGGAAAAGCCGTCCGTGAAGCGGTTCTACAAGGCCGTTACCGTTGCCGTGGAAGGCCCCAGTGAATCTCGGGGCTTCCGGGTCATGCTCGATGGCCGGCCCTTGCGCACGGTCGGCGGGCGTGCGCAGATCGTGCCCAGCGCGCCGCTCGCCGAAGCGCTTGCCGCCGAATGGTCGGGACAGGGCGAGGAAATCGATGCCGCGCGCTTCGTGTTCCGCGATCTGACGGACTACGCGATCGACGTAGTCGTCCCCGGCCAGGCAGCAGTGGTGGACGAGCTCATCCCCTACGCCGAAACCGATACGCTGTGCTACCGCGCCGAGCCTGACGAAGCGCTTGGCATCCGCCAGCGCGCGGTGTGGGATCCGCTGCTTGCCGACGCCGAGGCGCGCTGGGACGTGCGCTTCGTGCGTGTTGCCGGGATCATGCACCGCCCCCAGCCCGATGAAACGCTGACTCGCCTGCGCGACGACCTCGCCGCGCGCGACGGCTTCACACTGGCGGCAGTGAAGACCACGGCCTCGCTCGCCGCCTCGCTGGTGCTGGGGCTGATGGCGGTCGAACCCGGCGCGAATATCGACGCGCTGTGGGATGCGGCAAACCTTGAGGAAGACTGGCAGGCCGAGCTTTGGGGCAAGGACGCCGAAGCCCTGGCCCGCCGCGCCCGCCGCCACGCCGCCTTTGCGGCCGCCGCCCGGTTTGCGGTTATGGCGCGGAGCTAACCGACCCAGTCAGCAATCTCGCCCGCGACCTTGTTGGCGGCGTGATTGAGCGCGGGGCCGATTGCGTCCGGATCAGGGTCGATACCCGCCACGGAGCTCTCGAAACGCCGCGTCTCGATCCGGCCGTCGGGCAGCCACTTCATCGCATCGAAGCGCACCACGGCGGAGTTGGTCGGCACATCGAAGCCCATTGCCAGCAGGCGGCCGCCGATGCGGGTACCGGTGGTGCCGCGGTCTGCCTCGACCACCAGGCCTTTGCTCCGCGCGCGCAGCGTTTCAGCGACGAGGTGCTGGAACGCCCGGCTCGGCCGCTCGACCCACTGCACTCCTTTGATATAGGCGACGCTGGCTGTGTCGATCTGCACCGGGATGCGCAGCACCGCAATTGGCGCGGCCGCTGCGGGTTCGAGCACAACGGTCGCATCGCCGAGCGTACCGCTGCTGCTGGCGCCGACGGCCGGTTCCGCTTCCGGCGTGAGACTGAGCAAGGTGCCCGGCGGTTTCGCGCCGATGCTCACGCAGCCGGTCAGCGCAGCCAGCAGGACAACCGTTGCAGCAAATGTTCGGATCATGCGGGCGCTCATGGCTTGTAGTCCGGCAGTTTGGGGCTTCCCACGACGCTGCCGATGCCGCGGTCGTTGATCGTATCGGTGAGCTGGCGGATCGAGCGCGAGGATGCCTCGATATCGCGCAGCGCCGCCTCGAAGGCCGGCAGGGTGCGGTCGTTGAATTGCTTCGTGGCGGGCTTTGCCTCGTCCATCGTCGCTTGCAGCGAATCCGCTGCCGCCTGCGCGGACTTGAGCGTTGCGCGCAGCTGTTTGGCGAGCCCATTTGAGGGATCGTTGATCGAAGCGTCGGTCGAACTCGCCAGCTTGTCCACCGTGGCCAGCGTGGTGGTGGCCTGCTTGAGCGTCAGCTGCAATTCCTCCAGCGACTTCTTCACTTCGGGCGAAGCGCCCGCGAGGTTGCCGGTCAACTGGTCGGTATGCGCCAGAATGTTCGCAAAGGCTTTCTGGTTATCATCCGAGAGCACCATCGTCAGCCGTTCGGACAGGGTCGCCAGACGCTCGAGCAACAGCGGCGCATTGGACAGGATCTCGCCCAGTCCGCTGCGCTTGGTGGGGATCACCGGCGCACCGGCCGGCCCCGGCTCGTCAATCGGCGGAGCGCCCTTGATCGCGCCTGCCAGCTGGATGGTCGAAACGCCGGTGAAGCTGCCTTGCAGGCTCGCGGTGGTGCCCTGAAGGATCGGCACCTTGCGATCGACCTTGATCCGCACGCGCACGAAGCTCGGGTCCTTTTCCCAGAGCGTGATTTCTTTCACCTGCCCGACCGGCACGCCGGAATAGGACACTTCAGAGCCCTTCGCGACGCCATCGACCGATTGCTTGAAGAAGATGTCGTAGTCGTTCTGCTCGTGCTGGCTGAGGCGCGCGATCCAGATCAGCAGCGCGGCCAGCCCGGCCAGCAACAGGATAGTGACGATTCCCACCCAGATATGATTGGCGCGTGTTTCCATCGGCTATCCCTATGCCTGAACATCCGCAGTGCCAAGAGCACCGCCACGCTCGTTACGCTCGTTCGCAGCCATGGCGGCGCGGCCGCGCGGGCCGTTGAAGTAGGACTTGATCCACGGGTGGTCGGTCGCGATCAGTTCGGGGATCGTGCCCACCGCGATCACGCGCTTGTCCGCGATCACCGCCACCCTGTCGCAGATCTCGTAAAGCGTATCGAGATCGTGAGTGATCAGGAACACCGTGAGGCCCAGCGTCTGCTGCAGGCTGCGGATCAGTTGATCGAAGCCCGCCGCGCCGATGGGGTCGAGCCCCGCGGTCGGCTCATCGAGGAACAGGAGCTCCGGATCGAGCGCCAGCGCGCGGGCTAGGCCGGCGCGCTTCTTCATGCCGCCTGAAAGCTCTGAGGGGTACTTGCTCGTGGCTTCCGTCGGCAGGCCGGAAAGCAGCACCTTGTAGCGCGCGATTTCATGGCGCAGCTCGTCGGTGATCTCGGGGTAGAACTCGCGCAGCGGGACTTCGACGTTCTCCGCAACCGTCAGTGTGGAAAACAGCGCGCCGCCCTGAAACAGGATCCCCCAGCGGCAGCGAATATCGATATCGTCATCATCGCGCGCATCGGTAATCGGGCTGCCGAGCACTTCGATCTCGCCCGCCTCGGGGATCTGCAGCCCGATGATCGAGCGCATCAGCACGGACTTGCCCGTACCCGATCCGCCGACGACGCCCAGAATTTCGCCCCGCCGCACATCCAGATCGAGGTTTTCGTGAATCACATGTTCGCCGAACGCGTTCCTGAGCCCGCGCACGCGGATCGGGAACAAGTCCGCCTCGCTCCCCGGCGGGGGCGGCACGGCGCAAGCGGTGAGGAGGCCGGCTTCGCCGTTCATCCCCAGCCCACTTCCGAGAAGAAAACTGCGAAGAATGCATCGAGCACGATCACCATGAAGATCGCCATGACCACCGCTGCCGTCGTGCGCGTGCCGACTTCTTCGGCATCGCTCTTCACCTGCAGCCCCTGATAGCAGCCTGATGTGGCGACAATCAGGCCGAACACCGGCCCCTTGATCAGCCCCACCCACACATCGTGGACCGGCACCACTTCCTGAATGCGCGCGAGGAAGGTGAAGAAGGGAATGCCCAGCGTCAGCGCCGAAAGCGCCGCGCCGCCGATGATCCCGATCACCGCCGAGTAGGTGCCGAGCAGCGGCATCATCAGCATCGTCGCAAGCAGGCGCGGGATCACCAGCGCCTCGATCGGAGAAACGCCGATGGTACGCATCGCATCGATTTCCTCGGTCAGCCGCATCGTGCCGAGCTGCGCGGCAAACGCCGAGCCGGACCGGCCCGCGACCATGATCGCGGTCATCAGGATGCCGAGCTCTCGCAAGGAAAGCCGCCCAACGAGGTTCACGGTGTAGATCTCGGCGCCGAACTGCCTGAGCTGCACCGCGCCTTGCTGTGCAATCACGATGCCGACAAGGAAGCTCATGAGGCCGATGATGGCGAGTGCGTTGACGCCCATCAGCTCCATCTGATGAACCAGCGCGCGCAGGCGAAAGCGGCTTGGATGGCGCAGCAGCACGCCGCTGGCGAGCACGATCTGGCCAAGGAAGCCGAGCACCAGCAACATGCCCTGCCCAAGCCCGCTCATGACCAAGCCGACATGATTGGGCACGCGCAGCATGATCGGCAGGCGGTGCGCCTCGACCGGAGCCCGGTTGTCATCGACCGCGCTGATGGCTGCAATCAGCCGCTGCGCCTCGGGTGAGGCGCCGGTGATCGGCGCGCCGAGACGTTGCGAAAGTCTCCATGCGGTCCACGCACCCACGGTATCGATACGCGTTGCGTGGCTGAGATCAATGGCCGCGAACGGCCCATCGAGAGCACGCAGCCGCTGATCGACCACGCCGAGCGAGGAAACGGTCATCGGGCCGGAAAACACCAGCGTTGTCGCCCCTTCGGCGTTCTGCTCGGTCGAAAAATCGGCTGATGCCCGCATAGTAAAGGCTTCATGCGGGAATTCGGCCAAAGCCGCAAGCGCGGGCCGACACCCTGCCCACCCGCGCGAACGCTTGCAGCGTCGTCCCAGCGATGGCAAGGCCCCGGACCATGACCGATACAACCAATCCCGAAGCCAGCGAGGCCGGAACCCTTGCCAAGACGTTCGAGCCTGCCGGGCTTGAGGCCAAGTGGTATGCCCACTGGGAAGCGAACGGCCTGTTCCGGCCCGAACGCCCCGATGCCGCGCCCTTCACCATCGTGAACCCGCCACCGAACGTGACGGGCAGCCTCCACATCGGCCACGCGCTCGACAACACGCTGCAGGACGTGGTGATCCGCTACGAACGCCTGCGCGGCAAGGATGCGCTGTGGGTGGTCGGCACCGACCATGCCGGCATCGCCACGCAGATGGTGGTCGAACGCCAGATGGAAGCGCGGCAGGACAAGCGCACCAACTACACGCGCGAACAGTTCGTGGAGAAGGTGTGGGAGTGGAAGGCCGAAAGCGGCGGCACGATCACCGGCCAGCTGCGCCGCCTCGGCTGCTCGATGGACTGGTCCAGAGAGCAGTTCACGATGGACCCGCACTTCACCAAGGCGGTCGTGAAGGTCTTCGTCGATCTCTACAATCAGGGCCTGATCTACCGCGATAAGCGGCTGGTGAACTGGGATCCCAAGCTCAAGACCGCGATCTCCGACCTTGAGGTCGAGACGCGCGAAGTGAAGGGCTCGTTCTGGCGCTTCCGCTATCCGCTGGCGGATGGCGCGGTGCGCGCGGACGGGCTGGACTATATCGAAGTCGCCACCACCCGGCCCGAGACGATGCTGGCAGATATGCTGGTGGCGGTGAATGCCGAGGATGAACGCTACAAGGCGGTGATCGGGCGCGAGCTGGTGCAGCCGCTGACGGGGCGCCGTCTGCGCATCGTCGCGGATGAACACGCCGATCCTGAGCTAGGTTCGGGCGCGGTCAAGATCACGCCGGGGCACGATTTCAACGACTTCGAAGTGGGCAAGCGCGCCGGGATCAAGGCCGGCGACATGCTCAACATGTTCGATGCCGAAGCCCGCGTGGTGCAAACAGCGGACGGCCTCGTGCCCGAGAAGTACGTGGGGCTGGACCGCTTCGACGCGCGCGCGGCCATTGTCGCCGACATGAAGGCAGCGGGGATGCTGATCCCGCATGTGGTGAAATCCAAGGACGGCGAAGAAAGCGAACTCGACGCCGAACCGCGCACGATCCAGACCCCCTTCGGCGATCGCGGCGGCGTGGTGATCGAACCGTGGCTGACTGACCAGTGGTATGTCGACGCCGAAAAGCTCGCCGTGGCGCCGATGGAAGCGGTGCGTTCGGGCGCGATCGAGATCGTGCCGAAGACGTGGGAAAAGACCTTCTTCAACTGGATGGAGAACATCCAGCCGTGGTGCGTGAGCCGCCAGCTGTGGTGGGGGCACCGGATTCCGGCGTGGTATGGCTCGGACGGCCAGTGCTACGTGGCGGAAACCGAGGAAGAGGCACAGGCCAAGGCCGGTGCAGGCGTCACGCTGTCCCGCGACGAGGACGTCCTCGACACGTGGTTCTCCTCCGCACTCTGGCCTTTCGCCACGCTCGGCTGGCCGGAGGCGGATGCGCCGCTGGTCAAGAAGCACTACCCCAACGACCTCCTCATTTCCGGGTTCGACATCCTGTTCTTCTGGGATGCGCGCATGGCGATGCAGGGGATCCATTTCATGAAGGAAGTGCCGTGGAAGCGGCTCTATCTGCATGGGCTGGTGCGCGCCGCCGATGGGCAGAAGATGTCGAAGTCCAAGGGCAACGTGGTCGATCCGCTCGGCCTCATCGACAAGTACGGCGCGGATGCGCTGCGCTTCTTCATGTGCGCCATGGAGAGCCAGGGCCGCGATGTGAAGATGGATGAGCGCCGCGTCGAGGGCTATCGCAACTTCGCAACCAAGCTGTGGAACGCCGCGCGCTTCTGCATGGCGAACGGCATTTCCGGCAGCACTTCGGTGAGCGCGCCTGCGGCCACCAGCGCGGTCAACCGCTGGATCATCGGCGAAGTCGTCGAAACCCTCGCCGCGCTCGATCAGGCGATGGCCGATCTGCGCTTCGATGCCGCCGCGAACGCAATCTACCACTTCGTGTGGGACCAGTTCTGCGACTGGTACATCGAACTGATCAAGGGTTCGTTCGACGACGAGACCCGCGCCGTCGCCGGCTGGGTGCTCGATCAGATTCTTGTCATGCTCCATCCCTTCATGCCGTTTGTGACCGAAGAACTGTGGCATGCGCTTGGTGAGCGTTCGGCAGAACTGATCGTGGCCGAGTGGCCTGCGCCTGCCACCGAAGTGGACGCAGAGGCGAAGGCTCAACTTGAATTGGTCATCGAGGCCGTTCGGGGAATTCGTTCAGCGCGAAATGAGATGGGTGTACCACCCGGAACACGGATGGAATGCTGGGTATTGCCGAGCAGCGATTCTACGATGCGGCGCATCAAAGCAAACTGGGGTGAGATAAGTCGGCTTGCTCGCATTGATTGGTCTGACCTTACGGCCGATCAACTCGGCAAGAGTAACACAATGCAAGTTACGGTCGCCGACACGACAATTGCCCTCCAACTCGAAGGCGTGATCGATATCGCCGCCGAGAAGGCCCGGCTCGAAAAGGCGCTGGCAGCCTCGGAGAAGGAAGCCAAGTCGCTCGAAGGTCGCCTGTCGAACCCCGCGTTCGCTGAAAAGGCCAAGCCCGAAGCGGTCGAGAAGGCCCGCGCCGATCATGCCCACCACAGCGCCGAGGCCGCCCGCCTTGCCGCCGCTCTGGCGCGCCTCGGATGAGCCTCACACTCGCCACAACCACGCCAGGGGAGCCGGAAATCTTCCCCTCGCTGCAGGGCGAAGGCCCTTCGGCCGGCAGGCCATGCGTGTTCGTGCGACTTTCGCGCTGCAACCTCGCCTGCAAGTGGTGCGATACGGCTTATACCTGGCGCTTCACCGGTGACATCCGCCCGCACCGCGATGACGTGACCTTCGAACGCGTCGAGAACCAGATCACGCTCGATGTGCGCGAAGTTGCCATGCGCATCCTTGCGCTGCGGCCGACCCGGCTGGTGATCACCGGCGGCGAGCCGCTGCTGCAGGCCCCAGCGCTCGGGCGGCTCATTCCGATGCTCAAGGAAGCCGTCCCCGCGCTCGAGATCGAGATCGAGACCAACGGCAGCGTCCCGCCGCCGCACGCGATCACCCAGCTTGTCGATCAGTTCAACGTCAGCCCCAAGCTTGCGCATTCCGGCAATGCGGAGGCGCTCGCCATCGTCCCCGAACTCATGCGCGAGTGGGCGGCGAGCCCGAAGGCCTGGTTCAAGTTCGTGGTGGCGAGCGAGGATGACCTCAACGAAGTCGCCGAGCTGCAAGCGATATACCGCATTGCGCCGGAGCGGCTCTTCGTGATGCCCGAGGGCACTTCAAGCGAAGTGCTGCGCGAACGCTCGAGGTGGCTCGCCGGCGGGGCGCTCACGCATGGCTGGCGCTTTACCGACCGGCTGCACATCCATCTTTACGGCGATACGCGCGGCACCTGATCAGAACGGGATATCGTCGTCGAGATCGTCGCCGAAGCCGCCAGCAGGCGAGCCGCCGCCGCCCTGGTTCCAGCCACCGCCGCACGAGCCGCCACCCGAACGGCCACCGCCGCCGGAGCCGCA
>CAZQEH010000098.1:0-9737 GCA_964592205.1 uncultured Novosphingobium sp. | reverse complement strand
TGCGGATCCGCAAGTTCGACCCCTATCTCAACGTCGATCCGGGCACGATGAGCCCCTACCAGCACGGCGAAGTCTTCGTGACCGACGACGGCGCGGAGACCGATCTCGACCTTGGGCATTACGAGCGCTTCACCGGCGTTTCGGCGCGCCAATCGGACAACATCACCTCGGGCCGCATCTACCGCGACATCATCGCCAAGGAGCGCCGCGGCGATTACCTTGGCGCGACGGTGCAGGTGATCCCGCACGTGACCGACGCGATCAAGACGTTCGCGCGCGACGAGACGGACGATCTTGATTTCGTGCTGTGCGAGATCGGCGGCACGGTGGGCGATATCGAGAGCCTGCCGTTCATCGAGGCGATCCGCCAGATGCGCAACGAACTGGGGCGCGAGGCGACCTGCTTCGTCCACGTGACGCTGGTGCCCTATATTGCGGCGGCCGGCGAACTGAAGACCAAGCCGACCCAGCATTCGGTGCGCGAGCTGACCGGCCTCGGCATCCAGCCCGACATTCTGCTCTGCCGCTGCGAGAAGCCGCTGCCGGAGAACGAACGCGCCAAGATCGCCCTCTTCTGCAACGTGCGCAAGGAAGCGGTGATCCCCGCGCTCGATGCGCAGAGCATCTATGCCGTGCCGCTGCAGTACCACGGTGAAGGGCTCGATTCAGAAGTGCTGCGCCACT
Source organism: uncultured Novosphingobium sp. (assembly GCA_964592205.1). Taxonomy (GTDB): domain Bacteria; phylum Pseudomonadota; class Alphaproteobacteria; order Sphingomonadales; family Sphingomonadaceae; genus Novosphingobium. The sequence continues at coordinate 9,053 of CAZQEH010000098.1, read as the reverse complement.
TCGGCCTGGGTAGCCCGGCAACACCGGACCTCGGGCGCTGGACTGATATCGTCGACCGCCATCAGAACCCCGAAGGCGAAGTGACCATCGGCGTCGTGGGCAAGTATGTCGGCTTGCAGGATGCCTACAAGTCCTTGAATGAAGCGCTGGTCCACGGCGGCATGGCCAACCGCGTGAAGGTCAACATCCGCTGGATCGACGCCGAGATCTTCGAGAAGGATGACGGCGAGATCGCCGCGCATCTGGAACCGATGCACGGCATTCTCGTTCCCGGCGGGTTCGGCGAGCGCGGGACCGAAGGCAAGATCGCCAGCGTGCGCTTTGCTCGTGAGCGCGGGGTGCCGTTCTTCGGCATCTGCCTTGGCATGCAGATGGCCTGCATCGAAGGTGCGCGCAATCTGGCGGGGATAGCGGGGGCTGGTTCGACCGAGTTCGGGCCTTCGGAGGAGCCGGTTGTCGGCATCATCACCGAATGGATGACGCCCGAGGGGCTGGAGACGCGCGCGGCGGGCGGCGATCTGGGCGGCACGATGCGGCTCGGCGCCTATGAAGCGCAACTTTCGGGCAACAGCCATGTCGCGCAGATCTACGGCGCGAACGAAATCAGCGAGCGGCACCGGCATCGCTACGAAGTCAACGTCGCCTACCGCGAACGGCTGGAGCATGAGGGGCTGGTCTTCTCCGGCATGTCGCCTGATGGGCTGCTGCCCGAGATCGTCGAGCGGCCGGACCATCCGTGGTTCATCGGGGTGCAGTTCCACCCCGAACTCAAGAGTCGGCCGTTCGAGCCGCATCCGCTGTTCAAGAGCTTTATCACTGCTGCTGTGAAGCAGGCGCGCCTCGTCTGATCGAGCGGGCGGCGCCCAGAGGGGAACTTCGCATGGACGCCGCCACGCTTGCCCAGACCCTGTCTTCCGCTAGCCTGCTCGCGGGTTGCTCCACTGATGAACTTGCCGATATCGCCGCGCGCGGTTCGGTGAAGAGCTTCAAGCCGGGCACCGCCATCATCCTGCAGGGCGATCCCGGCGATACGCTGTGGATCATGCTGAAGGGCCTCGCGCGGGTGAGCATGGTGGCGGCGAACGGCCGCGAGATCGTGCTGGACTATGCTGAGCCGGGTTCGGTGCTGGGCGAGATCGCCTTCCTTGATGGCGGGGAACGGACGGCGAGCGTCGAGGCGATCGAACCGGTCGAGGCGCTGGGGCTGACGCGCGCCGCCTTTGCGGAAATCGTCGGCAAGCATCAGGGACTGGCGATGCGGCTGCTGCAGGCGATGGCGCGGCGGCTGCGGCAGAACAACACGGTGATCGAGGCGGACCGCGCCTATACCTCCGGCCCCCGGCTCGCCCGCTTCCTGCTGCGCCTGATAGGCGAGGAAGGGGACAAGGCCCGCCTCAAGATCGCGCTCAGCCAGGGCGAACTGGGCAACTTCGCCGGCATGTCGCGCGAACAGATCAACCGCCAGCTTTCCGCCTGGGCGGACGGGGGGATCGTGTCACTGACGAGCGGGCGGGTGACGGTGCTCGACCGCGATGCGCTCGTGGATATTGCCGAGGCTTGGTAAGCGATGCGCTATGGAGAGATACATGGGGGTACACAAGGGAGCTTCGTTGCAGTTCTGCCTGTCTCTAGCAGGGTGCTTGTGTCTGCCAGCGCTTGCGCTGGCGCAGTCTGAGCCAAAGTCCTGTGAATTTCACGTATGGCCTACTGCGGCCTACGGTGCTGTGTTTTTCGGCACGACTGGGTTTCGTATTGAAGGAAATGCGCAGGTTTTTGAAATGCAAGTTCAAGCCCGGGAGGCTGCTACAAGGAAAATGCAAATGGCATTTCCGATCTCTGATCAGATCAGCGCAATAGAGTCGGTGTTCAAGCAGTCAGCCTTCGCAAATAGTTTTAACATCATCGTTCATGAGCCGCCCAAGGATTCAAAATATAAGCTTTGGTACGACAAATCAGTTGGCTGGGGGTCTCGTGATACGGATTCAAATTCAATGTGCTATTATGAGTTGCATATTGAATTTATAACAATAGAGAAAACTGCTCTTCGCAAAAAATTTGAGATTGGCTTCGTTTATCGAAAGTTTGGTTCGGAATCAATTGCGGTGGATGTCGTTCATGACGCCAAGGTTTTAGCGCTAGGTTCGTTCGATTTTCAGAATCCAAATTTAGAGCCGGGTGATCGTGCCGTGATTATGGAGCCTTTTGGGCGAAGCATTGCCAAGTTTTTATCTCGAAAGGACCTCTTGCTACTGAAGCGATAACAAGTAACTGTTTGCGAATAAGAATTCCCGTTTGATGTTTGATTGACGTAGCGTCATGGGTCTGCGTTCCAATGCTCGACCGCGAGGCGCTCGTCGATATTACCGAGGCCTGGTAATGCGAAACAGGGGCGGCCCCCACAGGACCGCCCCTCCAGTCAGGCTTCAGGCTGCGGCGCTGGCGTCCCCATCGACCACGGTGAGCGGCTTGGCATTGCTGCCCCCGATCAGCACCTTCTTGGGCTTCATCGCCTCGGGCACTTCGCGCACGAGATCGATGGTGAGGAGCCCGTCGGCAAGGTCGGCAGTCTCGACCCGGACGAAATCCGCCAGCTCGAACCGGCGCTCGAACGCGCGGTTGGCGATGCCGACGTGGAGGAAGTGGCCATCCTGCGTTTCGCTGCGCTGGCCCTTGATCACCAGCAGGTTCTGCTGCGCCGTGATATCGAGATCCTGCGGCTTGAACCCGGCGACCGCGAGCGTGATGCGGTAGTTATCTTCCCCGCGGCGTTCGATGTTGAAAGGCGGGTAGTTGTCACCGGCATTGGCGCGGGCCTGGCGTTCGAGCAGGTCGAACAGGCGGTCAAAGCCCACGGTCGAGCGGCGATAGGGAGTGAAATCGAAACGTTCCATCTGAGCAATCCTCGTGTTTGAGCAATCTGCCTAGTGACAGGGCCCGAATTGGCGCCCTGCCGGTTGATTCGGTCATGCCCGACTTGCAGCGCATGACACGAACAACCATGTGTGTTAGCGATTTTGCGTTTTCAAGAGGTACCCATGAGCGAAGCTGCTACCCCATCCGCCACGGTCGAGATCTACACCAAGTGGGGCTGCCCCTATTGCAGCCGCGCGCTGGCGCTGCTCGGCAAGAAGGGTGCGAACGTTACGGAATACGACATCACGTTCGGCGGCGAGAAGCGCGCCGAAATGCTGGCGCGCGCGCCAGGCGCGATGACGGTGCCGCAGATCTTCATCAACGGCCAGCTCGTCGGCGGTTCGGACGAACTTGCCGGGCTGGAAGCGGCGGGCAAACTTGATCCCATGCTCGCGGCATGAGCGCTGATCTGCGGCGCATTGCGCTGCTGCAGATGACAACGGGGATCGACCCGGCTGCCAATACCGCCGCGATGGCGCGCGCCGCGCACGCTGCGGCGAGCGAGGGCGCGGCGATGCTGTTCACCCCCGAAATGTCCGGCCTGCTCGATCGCGATCGGACGCGGGGGACAGTTCACGTGGTGCCCGAGGCGGAAAGCCCGGTGCTGGCGGAAGTCCGCAATGCCGCTGCGAAGGCGGGCATCTGGGTCCATATCGGCAGCCTTGCGGTCAAGGCGGACGGCACGCGCTGGGCCAACCGCGCCTTCGTTGTCACGCCGACGGGCGAGATCGCGGCGCGCTATGACAAGATCCACATGTTCGACGTCGATCTCGCGACGGGTGAGACCTGGCGCGAATCCGCCGCCTATGAGCCCGGTGAGGCAGTGGTGACGGTGGACGACACGCCGCTGGGCCGGCTCGGCCTTGCGATCTGCTACGATATCCGCTTCCCCGCGCTGTTCGAGGAACTGGGGCGGCGCAAGTGCGACGCTATCGCCATTCCGGCAGCCTTCACGGTGCCGACAGGCCGCGCGCACTGGCACCTGATGCAGCGGGCGCGGGCGATCGAAGCCAGCGCATTCGTGATTTCCGCTGCGCAAGTCGGCCGGCACGAGGACGGGCGCGAGACGTATGGACACAGCCTTGTGGTCGATCCGTGGGGCGATGTGGTGCTCGACATGGGTGAGACGGGCGGATTGGGCTTCGCCGAGGTTGATCTTGCCCGAATTGCCGCATGCCGCGCGCAAGTACCCAGTCTTGCCAACCGGCGGCCGATCCCTACATCGACAAAACCATGATTGTATTCGATCTTGAATGCCGGGCAGGCGGGCACCGGTTTGAAGGGTGGTTTGCCAGCTCCGACGATTTTGCCGCGCAGCAGGCCCGTGGGCTCGTCACCTGCCCCTCGTGCGGGGCGCCCGAAGTGGACAAGGCGCTTTCGGCCCCGCGCCTGACGCGCAAGGGCAACCAGCTTCCGGCCGTGGCGCCCATGCCGGCCCCCGATGCACCGCAATCGGTGACGAACGGGCCGCTGCCGCCCGAAGCAGTCGCCATGCTCAAGGCCGTGGCCGCCGTGCAAGGCGAGATGCTCAAATCCTCGACCTGGGTGGGCGAGAACTTCGCCGAGGACGCACGCGCCATGCACTACGGCGAAAAGGATGCCGCGATGATCCACGGCCGCGCCAGCCCCGCCGAAGTGCAGAGCCTGATCGAGGAAGGCGTGCCTGTTGCGCCGGTGATCGTGCCGGTGGTTCCGCCCGGCGAGATCAACTGACCGCCCGCGATTGCCAGACGCGGGTCCGCCGCTTAAAGGGCAGGGCGGGGCGCCCGTAGCTCAGCCGGATAGAGCACCAGATTCCTAATCTGGGGGCCGTGGGTTCGAATCCCGCCGGGCGCACCAGTTCCTTGCCCAATTCTGCTTGAAAGCCGGTCCTGCCTGAAAAATGGCGCGCCCTGCAGGATTCGAACCTGCGGCCACCGGCTTAGAAGGCTGGTGCTCTATCCAGCTGAGCTAAGGGCGCGCACTGAGAATTACCTCTGGCGGTGCCTCATAAGGCCGCTTTGCGATGCGTGCAAACCGCGATAGCTAAGGCCGCATGAACACGCATCATATCCCCCGCATCGAGGGCAGCGCCGGGGCGCGCCGCCACTTCCGCTATTTCGACTTCCTGATGGCGGCCTTTGTCGCGATCCTGCTGCTTTCCAACCTGATCGGCGCGGCCAAGCTGACCACGGTCTGGGGCTATACGTTCGGCGCGGGCATCCTGTTCTTCCCGGTTTCCTACGTGCTGGGTGACGTGCTGACCGAAGTCTACGGCTATGCCCATGCGCGGCGCTGCGTGTGGGTGGGCTTCTTCGCGCTGCTGTTCATGGCGTTCATGAGCTTCGTCGTGGTGGCCATGCCGCCGTCTGCAGGCTGGGGCTGCGCTTCAAGCGGCGATCCCCGCTTTGCTGAGGTCGTGGCGAAAACGTCGGCCGGGGCGGTGTGCCAGACGACCTATGATTCGGTGTTCGGCAGCACCTGGCGCATCGTCATCGCCTCCGTGGTTGCATTCTGGGCGGGCGAGTTCGTCAATTCCTTCGTGCTTGCGCGGATGAAGGTGTGGACCGGGGGCAGGTATCTGTTTACCCGCACCTGGGGCTCGACGATCTTCGGGCAGGCGGTGGACAGCGCGCTGTTCTATCCCATTGCCTTCCTCGGCACCTGGACCACGACCGACGTGATCCACGTGATGTGGACCAACTGGGCGCTGAAAGTGCTGTGGGAGATCGTGCTGACGCCGGTGACCTATGCCGTGGTCGGCTTCCTCAAGCGGCAGGAAGGTGTCGACGTGTTCGATACCGACATCGATTTCTCGCCCTTCGCGAGCGCTGAAGAGGCCTGATGATCTATATCGTCCTCAATGGCGGGGCGATTGTGGCGGCGGCGCTGGCGGGGCTCGTGCTGGCGACGCTTTATCAGGTCATCGCGGACCGCCGGCAGATCAGCGCGCGGGGCTGGGCGGTGAGCCTGGCTTTCGCGTTCGTGGCCGAGGCGTGGCTTTGCGCCATTCTTGCGGGTGCGCTCATCCTTGCGCAGCCCAAGGGCAACCCGTGGACGATGACGATCGGCAGCGCGGCGGTGATCTGGCTGGGCTTCGTGGTGCCGAGCCTTGCCGCGTCCTACCGAATGCGTGCGCTCCCGGGGCGGACCATGCTTGTTGATTGCGGGTACTGGCTGGTGGTCATGCTGGCGCAGGCCGCGGTGCTGCACCTGATCGGGCTTGTGCCGCCACCCGTCTGAACGAACTCAGGCGCGACAAGGCCCTGCCCGGGGGTGCGGGAAGGGCCTTGTGTGGGGGGTGGGGTTGGCGCGCCTCAATCGGCGATCAGCCCGATAGCGAGGTAGATCAGGATCAACGAACCGAAGCCGACCAGGGTGCCGATCACCCAGGCGACGCGCACCAGCGTGACATCGAGGCCGAAGTAATCGGCGATCCCGGCGCTGACGCCCATGATCTTGCCGCGCTGCTTGTTGAGATGGAAACCCTGGCGGGCGGGCGAGTGGACCCCATGGTCCTCGAAGCGCAGGTCGCTCATGCCGCGTACGCCGAGCTGACGGTTGCGGTGTGGAGCGGGCTCTGCGCCGGAGCGTTAACGGCGGCGCCGACGAGGGCGAAGGTGAGGGCGACCGCGGCAGCAGCGCTGAAGATCGGGGCGGTGAAAGTGCGGATGGAGGTCATGGTATGGTTCCCTTCTTTGGTTCAGGTGTGGCGCCGTCCGGTTCGTCCGGCGTATGCCAAGGGTATTGCATGGGCCGTGCCAAATGTTCGGAATGGCGCAATTCTGCGGTTTTTCGACTCTAAGTTTTGCGGCGGCCCTGATTGCCATCCCAAAAAATGGGAAATTTCACCGATTCTCAGGCGTGATCTGTCAGGCAATCTTGTGCTTGCCTTTTTGAAGGCGCGCGCCTAGGGGCAAGGCATCCCGACATTGTGAAGGCAAAGTCTGGGCTGGCGCCAAGCGGGGCCGGCGCCAAACCGGTTGCCTTTGCTGCGTCGGACTCGCTGGAGCACGCATGAACGATATCGCACGGATTGCCGAGATCGCCGGAGAAGAGGCTGCCAGCCTCGGCTTCGATCTCGTGCGTGTGCGCTATTTCAAGGGCGGCGAAATCGGGGACGAGGAGCACACGCTCCAGATCATGGCCGAGCGGCCAGAGACCGGGCAGCTGGTGATCGCCGATTGCGCCGAACTTTCGCACCGCATTTCCGATCGCATCGATGCGCTGGAAGAAGCGGGTGACGTGCTGATCGAAGAAGCCTACCGGCTTGAAGTCAGCTCGCCGGGGATCGACCGTCCGCTGACCCGCGCAAAGGATTTCGCGGCGTGGACCGGGCACGAGGCACGGATCGAGCTGGCGGAACTGCTGGGCGGCCGCAAGCGCTACCGGGGTGACCTTGCTGGCTTCGACGCCGATGCACAGATGATTTCGATCGAGGACGATGGCGTGATATACGACGTACCATTCAGCCTCGTCGCCAATGCCAAGCTTATCCTCACCGATAAGCTGATTGCCGCGTCCCGGCCGCTGGAAACCAGCGGCGTAGATGACATCGTTGAGGAACAGGAAGACTAAGTCATGGCCAGTGCGATTTCCGCCAACCGCGCCGAGCTGCTCGCGATCGCGAACTCTGTCGCGACCGAGAAGATGATCGACAAGTCCATCGTCATCGAGGCGATGGAAGAGGCGATCCAGAAGTCCGCGCGCAACCGTTATGGCGCCGAGAACGACATTCGCGCCAAGCTCGATCCGCGCACCGGCGATCTGCGCCTGTGGCGTGTCGTCGAAGTGGTTGAGGAGGTCGAGGACTACTTCAAGCAGGTCGACCTGAAGGCGGCCGAAAAGCTGCAGCCGGGCGCGAAGATTGGCGATTTCCTCGTCGATCCGCTGCCGCCGGTTGATCTCGGTCGTATCGACGCGCAGTCGGCCAAGCAGGTGATCTTCCAGAAGGTCCGCGATGCCGAGCGTGACCGCCAGTACGAAGAATTCAAGGACCGCGCCGGCGAAGTGATCACCGGCGTGATCAAGTCAGTCGAGTTCGGCCACGTGATCGTCAACCTCGGCCGCGCCGAGGGCGTGATCCGCCGCGACCAGCAGATCCCGCGCGAAGTGCCGCGGGTGGGCGAGCGCGTTCGGGCGTGGATCATGAAGGTGGAGCGCCAGAACCGCGGTCCGCAGATTTTCCTCAGCCGCGCGCATCCCGAGTTCATGAAAAAGCTCTTCGCGCAGGAAGTGCCCGAAATCTACGACGGCATCATCGAGATCAAGGCCGCAGCCCGCGATCCGGGTTCGCGCGCCAAGATCGGCGTGATCAGCCGCGATTCGAGCATCGACCCGGTCGGCGCCTGCGTCGGCATGAAGGGCAGCCGCGTGCAGGCCGTCGTGCAGGAACTGCAGGGCGAGAAGATCGACATCATCCCCTGGAGTGAGGATACCGCGACGTTCGTGGTCAACGCGCTCCAGCCCGCAACCGTGAGCCGCGTGGTGATCGACGAGGAAGAGAGCCGCATCGAAGTCGTCGTGCCCGATGACCAGCTTTCGCTCGCGATCGGCCGCCGCGGCCAGAACGTGCGTCTGGCTTCGTCGCTGACGGGCTCGGCCATCGACATCATGACCGAGGCGGAAGCTTCGGAGAAGCGCCAGAAGGAATTCGCCGAGCGCTCGAAGATGTTCGAAGAAGAGCTCGACGTTGACGAGACGCTCTCGCAGCTGCTGGTGGCCGAAGGCTTCAGCGAGCTTGAGGAAGTCGCCTATATCGACATCGCCGAACTCGCCGCGATCGAAGGCTTCGATGAGGAACTCGGTCAGGAACTGCAGAGCCGCGCGCTCGAGGCGCTGGAGCGCCGCGAGGAAGCGCAGCGCGAAGAGCGCCGCGGCCTTGGCGTCGAGGACGATCTTGCCGAACTGCCGCACCTGACCGAAGCGATGCTGGTCACGCTGGGCAAGGCGGGCATCAAGACGCTCGACGATCTGGCTGACCTTGCCACCGACGAACTCATCGCGAAGAAGCGCGGGGGCGAACAGCGCCGCCGCAACAACAACGCGAACGAGACCCGCCGCGACCGCGAGCGTGCCGAGCGCGCCGAGGACAAGGGCGGCGTGCTGGGCGAATATGGCCTGAGCGAAGAGCAGGGCAACGAGATCATCATGGCCGCGCG
>CAZQEH010000097.1:0-10087 GCA_964592205.1 uncultured Novosphingobium sp. | reverse complement strand
CCGCGGGTTCCTGCACTGGAGGCTTTCGTACGCAAGCGCCCGAAACCCTTCACAAAAACAGCCAAAAAATAGGGGATGCAAGGGCCGATGGCCCTTGCCCGCCGGAGGCTCTTCTTACGCCATCCGGCTGGCGCGCTCCGCCAGCCGGTCCACCGCCGCCGCGTGGATCGCGGGCGCGGCGGCCAGCAGGCCGAACGCGCGCGGGTCGCGCTTGTTGTAGGCTAGCGGTGCGCCAAACGCATCGCTTACCGCCGCGCCTGCCTCGCGCGCGATCAGGGTCGCGGCGGCGATGTCCCATTCGTAGCCCCAGCGCAGGGTGGCGAGGAGGTCGGCTTCGTTGGCGGCGACCATCGCGATGCGGAGCGCAATGGAGTTGGGTTTGTCGACGAGGATGAGGTCGTGGTCGACGCGGGGGAGGGCGTCGGCGGGGACGCGGGCTCCGGTGAGTTCGAGGCGGTTGCTGGCGGTGAGGGGGAGGTCGTTGCGGTGTGCGCCTTGTCCGGCGATGGCTTGCCAGTATTCGCCGCGCGCGGGGGCATCAAGCGCGCCGATGAGGGGGCGGCCTTCGGAGATGAGCGCGACGGAGACGGCCCAGCCGGGGCGGCCGCGCACGAAATCGCGGGTGCCGTCGATGGGATCGACAAGCCAGCACAGACCTTTGTCAAGGCGGGCGGGGTCGTCGGCGGTTTCTTCGGAGAGCCAGCCGGCGGCGGGGAGGAGGCTCCCCAGTTCCTGCTTGAGGTAGCCATCGACGGCGAGGTCTGCGGCGGAGACGGGGTTGTTCGGCGATTTGTTCCACACTTCGAGCGCGTGGCCGTGGCCGGGCCAGCTGGCGAGGGCCAGGCGTCCGGCCTGCGCCATGATGGCGCGGAAGCGGTCGAAGTTGATCATGGGCATTTGGGATGCGGGTTTGGGGGGGCGAGCGCAAGGGGCTGATGCGCGGAGCGGCGGGTAAATGCATTCGTATTCGGCCCTGCAGGCAGGGAATGCATCGGTGCAGGTACGATTGGGGTGTGCGAACCCTTTTCAAGCCCTTAGTCGTGTGCTTAAGGCAGCGCGACTTGCCGGGTTCAAACCGCTTGCTCTCATTCTCTCATTGCGGGGATCACGCATGAACGTTCATGAATATCAGGCCAAGGAATTGCTCAGCCGCTTCGGCGTCGGCATTCCAGCGGGCATTGCTGCCCTGACCGTGGAAGAAGCGGTTGCCGCCGCGAAGCAGCTGCCCGGGCCGCTCTATGTGGTGAAGGCGCAGATCCATGCGGGCGGGCGCGGCAAGGGCAAGTTCAAGGAACTGCCGGCCGATGCCAAGGGCGGCGTGCGGCTGGCCAAGTCGGTCGAGGAAGTCGAGGCGTTTGCGAAGGAGATGCTCGGCAACACGCTGGTGACGGTGCAGACCGGCGCTGCGGGCAAGCAGGTCAACCGGCTCTATGTGACCGACGGCGTTGATATCGCCAAGGAATACTACCTCTCGATGGTGGTGGACCGAGGCACCGGCCGCGTTGCCATGATCGTCTCGACCGAAGGCGGCATGGACATCGAAGAGGTTGCGCACAGCACCCCTGAGAAGATCGCGACGATCACGATCGATCCGGCACAGGGCTTCATGCCGCACCATGGCCGCGCCGTGGGCTATGCGCTGAAGCTGGCGGGCGAGCTGAACAAGCAGGCCGCCACGATCGCCAAGCAGCTCTACACCGCGTTCATGGCGCTGGATTGCGATATGCTGGAGATCAACCCGCTGGTGGAGACGAAGCCAGATTCTTCTGGGGCCACCAACCTGCTCGTCCTCGACACCAAGATGAGCTTCGATTCGAACGCGCTCTACCGTCACCCCGATGTGGTGGCGCTGCGCGACGAGACCGAGGAAGACCCGGCGGAAATCGAAGCCAGCAAGTACGACCTCGCCTACATCAAGCTCGATGGCAACATCGGCTGCATGGTGAACGGCGCGGGCCTCGCCATGGCGACGATGGACATCATCAAGCTGAACGGCGAATTCCCGGCGAACTTCCTCGACGTGGGCGGCGGCGCCACGACCGAGAAGGTGACGGCGGCGTTCAAGCTGATCCTGTCCGACCCGGCGGTGAAGGGCATTCTCGTCAACATCTTCGGCGGAATCATGAAGTGCGACATCATCGCTGACGGCATCGTTGCCGCGGCGAAGGAAGTGAACCTGCAGGTGCCGCTCGTCGTGCGCCTGGAAGGCACCAACGTGCAGCAGGGCAAGGACATCCTTGCCAACTCGGGTCTCCCCATCGTCCCCGCCAATGATCTTGGCGATGCCGCGCAGAAGATCGTGGCCGAAGTCCGGAAGGTTTCCTGATCCATGAGCATTCTTGTCAACAAGGCCACCAAGGTCATCACCCAGGGCATGACCGGCAAGACCGGCGCGTTCCACACGCAGGCCGCGCTCGATTACGGCACGCAGATGGTTGCGGGCGTGACGCCGGGCAAGGGCGGTACCAGCCACATCGGCCTGCCGCAGTATGATACCGTCGCCGAAGCGAAGGCCGTGACCGGCGCGACCGCAAGCTGCATCTACGTGCCGCCTCCGGGTGCGGCAGACGCGATCCTCGAAGCCATCGACGCGCAGATGGAACTGATCGTCTGCATCACCGAAGGCATCCCGGTGCTCGACATGGTGCGCGTGAAGCGGGCGCTGCAGGGTTCGAAGTCGCGCCTGATCGGGCCGAACTGCCCCGGGGTGCTGACCCCGAATGAATGCAAGATCGGCATCATGCCGGGCTCGATCTTCAAGAAGGGCTCGGTCGGCGTGGTTTCGCGTTCGGGTACACTGACCTATGAGGCGGTGTTTCAGACTTCGAACATCGGGCTTGGCCAGACGACCGCAGTCGGCATCGGCGGTGACCCGGTGAACGGCACGAACTTCATCGACGTGCTCGAGCTGTTCCTGGCGGACGAGGAGACCAAGTCGATCATCATGATCGGCGAAATCGGCGGCGACGCCGAGGAAATGGCCGCGCAGTTCCTGATCGACGAGGCCAAGCGCGGCCGCAAGAAGCCGATGGCCGGCTTCATCGCAGGCCGTTCGGCGCCTCCGGGCCGCCGCATGGGCCATGCCGGCGCGATCGTTTCGGGCGGCAAGGGCGACGCTGAAAGCAAGATCGCGGCGATGGAATCAGCGGGCATCCGCGTTTCGCCTTCGCCGAGCCTGCTGGGCGAGACGCTGGCGGAAGTGCTGAAGGGCTGAGGCTCTTGCAGCTTCGCGTACAAAGGGGCCGGGGGGAAACCTCCGGCCTTTTTCGTTGGGCTCAGGCGGCTGCCAGCTCTGCGTCCACTTCCGCCGCCGCCGCGCCGCAGTTGGTGCAGATGAAGCGCACGGCGGACTGGTAGCGCGTGAGTGCATCGTCCGGATCGGCATATCCCGCGATCTCGAGGCCGACGAGACCGTGCATCTGGCCCCAAACGAGAAAGGCGAAGTCCTGCACGTCGGCCGGGTCGGGCGCGGCGCCGGACGTTTTTGGGCGGTGGTGGGCCAGGCAGGCGCCGACGGCATCGACCAGCGCAGCAAAGGCGGGGTAGGCGTCTTCCACCGGCACGGCGAGCGAGGTGAAGTTGCTGTGGCGGCCGGTGGGGGCGAAGCGCTTCTCGCCGCCGAACATCAGGCGGTAGAGCCCGGTGTGATCGAGCGCGAAACGGCGGTAGGCGAGCATCTGGCGCACCATCCAGCGCAAGGGCGCCTCGCGGTGTTCGGCGGACAAGGCATAGGCGTGGAGCCGCGCGAAGCCGACCGCGTAGAGCGCCTGCATCAAGCCGGGCTTGCCGCCATAGAGCGTATAGATCGCCATGGTCGAAGAGCCGCAGGCGCGGGCCAGTTCGCGCAGGGCAATGCCGTCCGGCCCATCGCGCCGTACCAGGGCTTCGGCTTCGGCAAGGAGGCGCGCGGCAAGGTCTTCGCGGGGTGGTTCGGTTCCAGCGGAACGGCGATTCGGCATGGGCATGGGCATGGGCGCTTGTGCGGACGAAAACTAGTAGTATAACACTGTTATATTGCTGGACCCGCAAGTGCTACCGCGCCCTGTTGTTGAAGGATGGGCGCGGGCGCCAGCCGGCCTCGCGGCTCAAGGTATGGTTGTGGGCGGTTTGGAACTGCGCCCGGTGCAGCGTGCTGATCGTGCAGGGCGGCTATGTCATGCTGCCGGGGTTTGTCGCGGGGTTCGGCTTCGTGTTCTTCCCCATCGCCTCGCTGTTCGATGCACTGGTCAAGGGCAGCCGCGGCCTCAGGTTTGCTGCTCCGGCGACGAACCTGATCCCGTCCTTCCTGTTCTACGTGGGCATCATCGCGCTGGTGTGGGCAGTGGTGCAGATCGTGGTGCGGGTGCGGGGGCAGGTATGACCTAGCCCTCGACGATCCGGTAGGGCACCAGATCGCGCTGGCTGGGATCGACGGCGATCGCCTTGTCGCTGGGGGGGAAGGCGCGCTGGTCGCAGGTGTCACGGGGGCAGATGCGGCAAGAGATGCCGATGCGGGTGACAGCGTCCTCGTTCGTCAGGTTGAGGCCGTCGGCGTAGACGAATTCGTCTGCCAGCGCGGCTTCGCAGCCCAGCACCACGGCGTAGCGGCGCGGCTGGCGGTAGTAGCTGCCGCTGGGTTTCACGAGGCCCTTGGCGATCGAGACATAGCGGATGCCATCGGGCATTTCGGCGAGCTGGACGTGGATGCGGTCCGGGATGGCGACGGCTTCGTGGACGATCCACAGCGGGCACGCGCCGCCAAAGCGGCCGAATTGCAGGCGCGTGGCGGAGTGGCGCTTGGTGATATTGCCGGCCATGTCGACGCGGGCGAAGAACACCGGAATGCCGCGCGCCTGCGGGCGTTGCAGGGTGGAGAGCCGGTGGCAGCACTGCTCGAAGCTGACGTGGAAGAGCTGGCGCAGGCGGTCGATATCGTGGCGGAGTTGGCGGGCGGCGCTGCGGAAGCGTTCGTAGGGCATGAGGAGCGCACCGGCCGCATAGTTGCCGAGGCCGACGGTGAGCAAGTGGCGCGCGGCTTCGGTCTGGAGCGGGGCGGAGGCGACGATTTCGGCGATCTGGCCGGAAAGCGCGAGCGCGGCGACCTGGTAGGCGAGCTGGAAGCGGCTCGATTCATTCGGTTGGGCGGAATCGAGTTGGAGGTGGCGGCGCCTTGCGTCGAACCGGCGCAAGGCCACGCCGCTCGCCCATTCGATGGTGACGCCCTCGCGGCGCAGCCATTGCTGCATGGTGCGGATGCGAGGGGACGCTTCGTCTCCGGCGATTTTATGCGCGAGTGTTTCGGCATCGCGGTCGATGCGATCGACGTAGTTGTTGGCGAGGTGGAACCAGTCGCGCACTTCCTCCCACGGCAGGCGGCCGCCGGCGATCTCGGAGCCGCCGAGGTCCGAGCCGATGGCCTCGTCGAGCATTTCAAGACGCTGGCGGCCTTTGGCGAACAGGCCGTGGAGGGTGATGAAGCTTTCGGCGAACTGCGGGAACTGGCGGGCGATGCGCTCGACCTGATCGGCAGGAATGCCGTCGGGCAATTGCGGATCGGCCAGCGCCTCGCGCAGCGATTCCGCGAGGGTATCGGCTTCGGCGGGAGCGAGATCGGCCCAGTCGATGGGGAACGCGGCGTGCAAGCGCTCGGCCAGCGCGGGGGTGAGGTGGCGCTCGTCTGTCTCCAGTTGCGAGAGATAGGGTGCGCTGATGCCGAGGGCGCTTGCCATTTCGGCCTGACGCAGGCCGCGCCGCTGGCGAAGGGTGCGCAGGGCCTGCCCTGCAAAGATGCGGCGGTTGGACATGGGGCTGCTTCTCGTTGACCACTCCCCCACCCGCTCATGCTGAGCTTGTCGAAGCATCATGCTCGGCGGTTGCGCCAGCACCCTTCGACAGGCTCAGCATGAGCGGGTGGGGGAGGAGTGTGGAACAGCGAGCCTAGTTTGCAAAGTTAGACTTTGCAACTTTGCTGAATTGCATTGGACAGCCGCGTTGCAATGCGGCATCCGCCTCGACCTTGATCCCTAGCAACCGGGGCTGTGCACTGATGTCTGCCAATATTGCCGAGATGGAAAAGCGCCGCGAGGCGGCCCGCATGGGCGGCGGCCAGCGCCGCATCGATGCCCAGCACGCCAAGGGCAAGCTCACCGCGCGCGAGCGGCTCGATATCCTGCTTGATGAAGGCAGCTTCGAAGAGATCGACGCTTACGTCGAGCACAACTGCGTCGATTTCGGGATGCCCGAGCAGACCGTGCCGGGCGACGGCGTGGTGACGGGCTCTGGCACGATCAACGGCCGGCTGGTCTACGTGTTCAGTCAGGACTTCACCGTGTTTGGCGGTGCGGTTTCCGAACGGCACGCGATGAAGATCTGCAAGATCATGGACACCGCGCTGAAGGTCGGCGCGCCGGTGATTGGCATCAACGATTCGGGCGGCGCGCGCATTCAGGAAGGCGTCGCCAGCCTTGGCGGCTATGCCGAAATCTTCCAGCGCAACGTGCTCGCCTCGGGCGTGGTGCCGCAGCTCAGCCTCATCATGGGCCCCTGCGCGGGCGGCGCGGTCTATTCGCCGGCGATGACGGACTTCATCTTCATGGTGAAGGACAGCTCCTACATGTTCGTCACCGGCCCGGACGTGGTGAAGACGGTGACCAACGAGATCGTCACGCAGGAGGAACTGGGCGGCGCGGTGACGCATTCGACCAAGACCTCGGTGGCGGACCTTGCCTGCGAAAACGACATCGAGGCGCTGCTGACCGCGCGCGAGTTCTTCGATTACCTGCCGCTGACCAACCGTTCGGGCGTGCCCGAGCGGCCAACGGCGGACGCGTGGGACCGGCTCGAATACAGCCTCGACACGCTTGTCCCGGCCTCGGCCAACCAGCCTTACGACATGCACGAGGTGATCACGAAGACACTCGACGAGGGCGAGTTCTTTGAAATCCAGCCCAAGCACGCGGGCAACATCATCTGCGGGTTCGGGCGCATCGAGGGCAAGACGGTGGGCGTGGTCGCCAACCAGCCGATGGTGCTGGCCGGCGTGCTCGACATCAATTCATCCAAGAAGGCCGCGCGGTTCGTGCGGTTCTGCGATGCCTTCGAGATTCCGATTGTGACGTTTGTGGACGTGCCGGGCTTCCTGCCGGGGACTGCGCAAGAGCATAACGGCATCATCAAGCACGGCGCGAAGCTGCTGTTCGCCTATGCCGAAGCGACCGTGCCCAAGATCACCGTGATCACGCGCAAGGCTTATGGCGGCGCTTATGACGTGATGGCCTCCAAGCACTTGCGCGGCGATCTCAACTGCGCCTGGCCGACTGCGGAAATCGCGGTGATGGGCGCGAAGGGCGCGGTGGAGATCATCTTCCGCGGGCTTTCCGCCGAAGAGCAGGCGCTCAAGACCAGGGAATACGAGGACCGCTTCGCCAACCCGTTCGTGGCGGCGAGCAAGGGCTTCATCGACGAGGTGATCCACCCGCACTCGACGCGCCGGCGGATCGCGCTGGGGCTGCGCAAGCTGCGCAACAAGGCGCTCGAAAACCCCTGGAAGAAGCATGACAATATTCCGCTTTAGCTTGCTGCTCTTGCTGGTTGCCGGGCTCGCGGGCGGACTGTTTTACGCCCGGCAAGAGCACCTGCGACAGGAGCGGTTTGCCAAAGTCATAGAGTTTGCAAAGGAATGCGATTTTCCGATCCAGCGAGTGACTTTGGATGACGAAGATCGAGATGCTGCCGTGGGTCAGGTTTCCTTTGGGGGGATTTATCTCGATTGCTCGACGAATGCTGAGAATGCCCCTCTCGCGTGTCTTGAGGGGAAAATGAAGAAGGCCCACTTCGCGTATCGATTGCCGAGGACGCGCGGGAACTGCACGTTTGTGCCGCCGGTGCCCTGACTTGAGTTTTGGATTTACGAGGATTTCAAAATGACCACGCAAGACATCTTCATCGTTTCCGGCGCGCGCACGGCCATTGGCACCTTCGGCGGCAGCCTTGCCTCGTTCCGTCCGGCGGATCTGGGCACCATCGTCATCAAGGAAGCGATTGCCCGCGCGGGTCTGACGCCCGACAAGATCGAGAACGTGGTGATCGGCACCGTCGTGCCGACGCAGCCGAAGGACGCCTATGTCAGCCGCGTCGCGGCGGTGAATGCGGGCGTTCCGATCGAAAGCCCGGCGATGAACGTAAACCGGCTGTGCGGCTCGGGCCTGCAAGCCATTGTTTCGGCAGCGCAGGGCATTGCACTGGGTGAGCAGCAGATCGCCATCGGTGGTGGCTGCGAAGTCATGTCGAATGCGCCGCACATGGTGCTCACCGCGCGCAATGGCCAGAAGATGGGCGATCAGGTGATGATGGACGCCATGCTCGGTGCGCTCCACGATCCGTTCGAGAACATCCACATGGGCGTGACGGCGGAGAACATCGCCGAGCGCCACCAGATCACGCGCGAAACGCAGGACGCGCTGGCGGTGGAAAGCCACAAGCGCGCGGCGGCGGCGACGGCGGCGGGCTACTTCAAGGAACAGATCGTTCCGGTTGAGGTGAAGACGCGCAAGGGCACGGTCGTGTTCGATACTGACGAGCATTTCCGCGCCGATGCCAGCCATGAGGGCATGGCGGGCCTCAAGCCGGTGTTCAAGAAGGACGGCACCGTCACGGCGGGTAACGCCAGCGGCATCAACGATGGCGCAGGCGCGGTCGTGCTGGCGAGCGGGGAAGCGGTGGCCGAGCATGGGCTGAAGCCGCTCGCGAAGATTCTGGCGTGGGGCCATGCCGGCGTGGAGCCCAACGTGATGGGCCTCGGCCCGGTCAAGGCGGTGCCGGTAGCGCTGAAGCGCGCGGGGCTGATGCTCGACCAGATCGACGTGATCGAGAGCAACGAGGCGTTCGCGGCGCAGGCTTGCGGCGTGGCCAAGGAACTGGGCTTCGATCCCGCCAAGACCAATCCGAACGGTTCGGGCATTTCGCTGGGCCATCCCATCGGTGCGACGGGCGCGATCCTGACAATCAAGACGGCCTACGAACTGCACCGCACCGGGGGCCAGTATGGCCTCATCACGATGTGCATCGGCGGCGGTCAGGGCATCGCCATGGTCATCGAGAGGGTCTGATATGAAGCTCGGCAGGCTCAACCACATCGGCGTTGCGACGCCGTCGATTGCAGACAGCATTGTCTTCTGGCGCGACGTGATGGGCGCGACGAAGATTCACGAACCTTTCGACCTGCCGGAGCAGGGCGTGAAGGTGTGCTTCGTCGATACGCCGGGGGCCGATGGGGCGCTCAATGGCACGCAGATCGAACTGATCGAGCCGCTGCCGGGCAATGCCGGCATCACCGCGTTCCTCGCCAAGAACCCCGCCGGGGGTCAGCACCACATGTGCTATGAAGTGCCCGATATTCACGCTGCCAAGGCGGCATTCGAGGCACTGGGCAAGCGCGTGCTGGGTGAGCCGCGCATTGGGGCACATGGGACGCTGATCTTCTTCGTCCACCCCAGGGACATGGGCGGGGTGCTGACCGAGATCATGGAGACGCCGCAAGAGGCGCACTGAGTTTCTAGCCCTCTCCCCTTCAGGGGGGAGGGTTGGGAGGGGGGAGTGCGCACCGGAAGCGCCGTGGCCCCTCTCCAACTTCGGCTAGGCAACAAGTTGCCAAGCCTTCGTATCCTCTCCCCGAGCGGGGAGAGGGCATTGAGGATTGAACGATGGCTGATTCCGACGATTGGCAGAAGGCTGCCGCCAAGGAAGTCAAAGGGAAAGACCTGACCTGGCAGACGCCGGAAGGCATCGCCGTCAAGCCGCTCTACACGGCGGACGACGTGCGCGAAGATCCCGGCCTTCCCGGCTTCGCGCCCTTCACGCGCGGCGTGCGCGCCTCGATGTATGCGGGGCGGCCCTGGACGATCCGGCAGTACGCGGGCTTCTCCACCGCCGAGGAATCGAACGCATTCTATCGCCGCAATCTCGCGGCGGGGCAGAAGGGCCTTTCGGTCGCCTTCGACCTTGCGACGCACCGTGGCTATGACAGCGACCATCCGCGCGTGGTCGGCGATGTCGGCAAGGCGGGCGTGGCCATCGATTCGGTCGAGGACATGAAGATCCTGTTCGACGG
>CAZQEH010000096.1:0-10285 GCA_964592205.1 uncultured Novosphingobium sp. | reverse complement strand
CTCGCGACGCTGACAATCAACGGCAAGCTCGGCAACTGGGATATTACCTACGCCGAGCTGGGCGCTCGCGACGCTGACAATCAACGGCAAGCTCGGCAACTGGGATATTACCTACGCCGGCGGCTACTTCGATCGCCGTGTCGAGAACCTTTCGGACTACTCGGAATACTCAGTCGCTTACGACCAGTTCCAGGGCGGCTATTACACTTATTTCAAGACGGCTGACGGCAGCTTCCTCGATCCGACGCAGCAGGTCCACGGCCACGACGATTACACCAAGCAGAGCCACGAACTGCGCATCAGCTCGCCTGCTGGTGAGCGCTACAAGCTAACGGCAGGCGTGTTCTACCAGCGCCAGACCGATCGCATCGTGGCGGATTACTACATCAACGGCCTCGCCGGCATCCCGAACTCGCCGGCGGTGCCCAAGTCGGGCGACGACCTCTTCGCGACCCGCGCCTACCGCGTTGACCGCGACTATGCCGCGTTCATCGACGGTTCGTTCGATATCACCCCGCGGCTGACAGTCGCCGGTGGTATCCGCGTTTTCCGGGTCAACAACACCTTCGTCGGCTTCTCAGGCTTCCAGTCTGCCATCACTGCCGGCAACTGCGTGCCCGTGGTCGCCGACGACCGTGTCTGCAACAACTTCGATCGTCAGGCGCGCCAGCATGGTGAGACGCACCGCGTCAACCTGACGTACAAGTTCGATCCGGACCATCTGGTCTACGCGACTTACTCGACCGGCTATCGCCCCGGCGGCAACAACCGCCGTCCGAACGTGAACCCCTACGTCGCCGATACGCTCACCAATTACGAGCTCGGCTTCAAGACCTCGTGGTTCGATCGCAAGTTCCGCCTCAACGGCGCGCTGTTCTACGAAAAGTGGAAGAACCTGCAGTACGGCCTCAGCCCGGTTGGTTCGTTCGGCGTGACCAACATCTACAATGCGGGCGATGCGCGCGTGTACGGTGCGGAAATGGACTTCAACCTGCGGCTCGGCGGGCTCAACCTATCGGGTTCGGGCGCGCTGATCGACGGTAAGCTCACCACCGATTTCTGCTCGTTCGATGCCAGTGGCAACCCGGACTGCACGCTCGGCACGGTCGCAGCGGCCAAGGGCACCCCGCTGCCGATCCAGCCCAAGTTCAAGGGCAACATGACCGCGCGCTACGAGTTCGACATGGGCAAGGCCAAGGCCTTCGTCCAGGCCACGCTCAACCACCAGTCGGGCACGCGCTCATACCTCACCACGCGTGAGGCGGACCTGCTCGGCCGCACCAAGGGCTTCGAAACGTTCGACTTCTCGGTCGGCGCCAAGGTTTCGGGCTTCGATGTCTCGGCCTTCATCGAGAACGCCTTCGACAAGCGCGGCATTCTCAGCATCAACACCGTCTGCACGCCCTCGATCTGCGGCGGCGCGCGGCGGTTCTATCCGATCAAGCCGCAGGTGTTTGGCATCAAGCTCGGCCACGATCTTTAGGGCTGGACTGCGAAGCCCTCTCCTCTTCGGGGGAGAGGGCCCGCAAGCGTTGGGTGTACCAACTACCCGTCGCGCCCCGTGCTTGACACGGGGCTTGGCTTCTTTTCCTGACCCCACGCCAGAAGAAGAGCCCAACCCCGTGTCAAGCACGGGGTGACGGAAAACAGGTCAATCCAGAGTCATCAGAATCTAAGGCCGGTCCAGCACATATCCCAGCGAGCGCACGGTCCGCAGTGGATAGCCCGCGCCCGCCTCGCGCAGCGCGCGGCGCAGGCGGCTTACCCAGGCATCGACGGTGCGTTCGTCGATCGGCTGGTCGTTCTTGCCCAGCGCCGCGATCAGCTGCGTACGGCTGAACACGTGACCGGGCTGCTCCATCAGATAGCGCAGCAGGCGCAATTCGTTGGGCATCAGCGGCACTGGCTTGTCTCGCCAGCGCGCCTGCAGCGCGGTCAGGTCGAGCGACAGTTCGCGAAGCCGCAGCGCGCGTGCTGGTGCCTCGCGTGCGGGCAGCTGGACCGATAGCACCCGGTCGAGCACGGCCGCGCGGTCGATCGGACCCATGATATAATCATCCGCCCCGGCCCGCAGCGCGCGGCGCCGGGTTTCCGCTTCGTCCTCTTCGAGCACCAGCGTGATATGCGCGGCCTCGGTCTGCGCATCGCAGCGCAGGCGGCGGCACAGCTCCAGCCCCGACAGCTCCGGCAGCAGCCAGTCGACAAACGCCCAGGGGCTTCCATCGAGCAGCGGCAGCGGCGCGGACCAGTTCCAATCGTGGAACTCCACGCGCAGATCGCCATGCACGAAACTGTCCTGTCCTCCGGCAAGCGCATTGGTAAGAAGGATGTCGATCTGCCGCATCGAAGCCGGTTCCCACGTCCGCGCGCAGATAGCCCGCATCGGCTATTTGTCTCCCATGTGTGACGGCTCCATGACGATATGACAGCGAAAGGGATTGCCGCGTATCTAGACCGGCAGACCCACGTAATTTTCGGCAATGCTCGCCTGCGCGGCATCGCTTGAGGCGATGTAGTCCAGTTCGGCCAGCTGCATGGCGCGCTCGAAGGGGCCATCCTCGGGGAAGCGGTGCATCAGCTTGGTCAGCGACCAGCTGAAGCGCTCACACTTCCACACCCGCAAGAGCGCGCGCGGCGAATAGGCCGCCACCGCATCGTTGTCAGCGCGCTTGAAGTAGCCACGCAGGGCTTCCACGGCATAGTGCACGTCGCTCGCCGCCAGGTTCAGCCCCTTCGCGCCCGTCGGCGGCACGATATGCGCGGCATCGCCGCACAGCAGCAGGCTGCCGTGGCGCATCGGCTCGAACACATAGGACCGGAGCGGCGCGATCGATTTCTCGATCGAAGGCCCGCGTGTCATCCCCGCTGCCGCTTTGGGTCCAAGCCGCACCGCGAGTTCGTCCCACAGTCGCTCGTCCGGCCAGTCCTCGATCCGCTCGGTCAGCGGCACGTCGATGTAATAGCGGCTGCGCGTCCGGCTGCGCAGCGAGGCCAGCGCGAAGCCGCGTTCGTGATTGGCGTAGACCAGTTCGTGATGGCAGGGCGACACATCGGCCAGAATACCCAGCCAGCCGAAAGGATAGACCCGCTCGTATTCGCGCCCGATGGACGCCGGAATGGCTTTTCGCGAAGGGCCGTGGAACCCGTCGCAACCGGCGATGAAGCGCCCGGAAATGCGCTCCTCGCGGCCATCCTTGCGGAACGTCACCGATGGCGCATCGCTTTCGATATCGTGCAGCGTGACATCATCCGCACCGTAGATCACCTCAAGCCCCCGGTCCGGCGCCGCTTCCATCAGGTCGCGCGTGATCTCGGTCTGGCCGTAGACCCACACCGTCTTGCCGGTGAATTTCTCGACATCGATGCGGATCAGCCGTTCGCCATCGGCAAAGTTGAAGCCCTGTTCGACAAGCCCTTCCGCCTTCAGCCGCGCATCGAGCCCGAGCCGCTCCATCAGCCCAACGGTGATCTGCTCCAGCACGCCGGCGCGGATGCGCGAGAGGACATAGTCCGGCGTCTGCCGCTCGATCACCACGCAATCGATGCCTTCGGCCTTCAGCAGGTGGCCCAGCAGCAGGCCGGCGGGGCCTGCGCCGATGATGGCGACTTGGGTTTGCATGGCGGCCTCTCCCTCGGTGCCCGCAGCGTAGGCGGGTCATTTTTCGTCATTTGACAGCCGGGGGGCAGGTGTGGAAGGCAGCACTGGGACAATCATCTGGCACTTTCGGGACATGGCCGAAGCAATTCCGCGCTACGCGCTCTACGGTGAGGGCCAGGCTCCGGCCCTCGGCGGATTTGCGCATATCGAAACCATTGCAGAGCGAAGCGCGCTGCATGATTGGGAAATCGGGATCCACCGCCACGATCATTTCGTGCAGGTCTTGCTGGTAGAGGAAGGACACGCGGCGGTCACGCTGGAGGGGGAGGTGAGCGGGCTCGAAGGCGCGGGCCGCGTCATCGTTCCGGCCGCAGCCGTGCACGGTTTTCGCTTCAGGCAGGGCACGCGCGGGTTTGTCCTCACCTTGTCCACCGACTTTTCCACACGCGCGGCAGGTCCCTCCGATCCGCTGCTAGAAGTGCTGGCGCGCGGCGGCCTCGCGCAGCTTTCGCCCGAAACGGCCACCCGCGCGCTGTGGCTCGCTCGCGAAATGCTTGGACTCCAGCTGGAATGGCAGCAGCAGGATCCGCTGTTCCTTGCGCTTGCCGAAAGCCTGATCCGCACGCTGGGCCGGGACGAGGGCAGGGGGGCGGCCCCGGCAGGAGACGATCAGCGCCTTACGCGCTTCCGCCAGCTTATCGAACTGCACTACCGTCGGCACCGCGATCTCGATTTCTATGCGAGCGGGCTTGGCCTCACGCGCCGCACGCTCTCGCGCCTCACTGCGGCGCGGCTCGGCTGTTCACCGATGGAACTCATCCACCGCCGCCTCGCGCTCGAAGCCCAGCGCCTGCTGCGCTACACCACCGCGACCGCCACGCAAGTCGCGGGCGAACTCGGTTTCGACGATCCTTCCTATTTCTCGCGCTTCTACTTGCGCATGACCGGCCGCCGCCCCGGCGACGAACGGGGGTAACCGCCCTTCTCGCGGAACTCGCACTTGCGTCCCACGTCCTGCGATCTATGAAAAGTTCATGGATATGAAATGGAGCGATGCGTGATGGCCAAGATCAGGACAAGCCACGTCGGCAGCCTACCGCGCGGCGATGAACTCACCCCGCTGCTCCTCGCGCGCGACAAGGGTGAGGCATATGACGCCGAAGCTTTCGATACGGTCGTCGCCGCCGCTGTCGATGCCGCCGTGAAGGCCCAGGTCGAAGCGGGCGTTTCGGTCGTCTCCGATGGCGAACTCGGCAAGGTCGGCTACTCTACCTACATGATCGAACGCCTTTCCGGCTTCGGCGGCCATATCGATCGCAAACCGGCGGCAGACCTTGCCGAGGTACCGAACCTTGCCAAGAAGCTTTCCGCCATCATGGGCAACCAGGAATTCGTCCGCGCCTCGTGCATCGGCGATGTGCGGCTTGTCTCGCTTGCACCCCTGCACGACGATATCCGCCGCTTCCGCGCGGCGCTCGACAAGCACGCAGCACCAGACACCGAAGCCTTCATGAACGCCGCTTCGCCCGGCCTCATCACCGCGTTTCAGGTCAACCGCCACTACCCCAGCCACGAGGCCTACCTCGCCGATCTGGCGGACGCGATGCGCGAGGAATACGAGACCATCGTGAATGCGGGCTTCTACCTCCAGATCGATTGCCCTGATCTCGCGATGAGCCGCCACACCGGCTATCAGGACATGAGCGAGGCGGATTTCCTCAAGGTCGCCGCCGCCAATGTCGAGGCGCTCAATGCTGCAACCGCCAATATTCCGCCCGAACGGATGCGCATGCACGTGTGCTGGGGCAACTACGAAGGCCCGCACGATCATGACATCCCGCTCGAGCGCGTGATCGACATCGTGCTGAAGGCGCGCCCCTCGACAGTGCTGTTCGAAGCCGCCAACCCGCGCCACGAACACGAATGGAAGGTTTGGAAGGATGCCAAGCTGCCTTCGGACAAGATCCTCGCCCCCGGCGTGATCGACACCTGCTCGAACTACGTCGAGCACCCCGAACTCATCGCCCAGCGGATCGAACGCTTCGCCGCGATCGTCGGACCAGACCGTGTCGTCGGCAGCACCGATTGCGGCTTCGGCACCTTCGCGGGCTACGGCAAGATCGATCCCATCGTCACCTGGCGCAAGCTGCGCAACTTGCGTGAAGGTGCGGATATCGCGGCGGCACGCGTATGACAGACGAGGAACGCCGCGCCGCCGAGGCCGATTGCGCCCGCCTCATCGCGCTCTACGCCAACCTCAACGATGAGGCGCGCTGGGACGAGGTGGCTGCGCTCTATGCCGAGGACGGCGCGATGGTCCGGCCCACTGCACCAGATGCGCCGGTCCACGGGCGTGAGGCGATCCTTGCCGCTTTCAAGAGTCGCCCCGCGCGCACCACGCGCCATGTCTGCAGCAATGTGGTCATCACCGTCGAAAGCGCGGACACGGCCAGCGGGGTCAGCGCGATGCTGCTGTTCATGGGTGCTACCGCGCCGCTCGTGGGTTCGTTCCATGACAGGTTTGTGCGCACAGCCGAAGGCTGGCGCTTTGCCGAGCGGCGCGGATCGCTTACGTTCGCTCCATGATGGCCACGTCCCCCGCCGCACCCCCGCCGGTCAAATCCGCGCTGCGCACGCTCGATCTGATCGAGTTCGTCGTCGCGCACCGGCAGGGCGTGGTGGCGCAGGAAATTGCGGGCGCCCTGGGCATTCCCGTGAGCAGCCTGTCCTATCTCCTCACCACGCTGGCGGATCGCGGCTATCTGGTGCGGGAAGGGCGGCGCTATCTTCCGGGCCCCGGGCTCGACCGGCTGCGCGCCGCACCCGAAGTGCTCCCGCTGGCAGACCGTGTCGCCCCGCTCGTCCGCGCGCTCAAAAGCGAACTCAACGAAACCGCCTCGTTCATGGTCCAGCGCGGCTGGGAGGTTGAAGCGCTGGTCACCGAAGCGAGCGATCAGGCGCTGCGCTACGCAGTCGATCCCGGCACCCGGCGACCGATGCATGCGCTGGCCGCGGGCAAGGTCATCCTCGCCGCACTGCCCGCCGCCGAACGCACGCGCTACTTCGGCGAAACCACCCGCCCCGTGTTCACCCCCGCCACTCGTACCAGCGAAGCTGATCTCACCGCTGACATCGCGCACATCGCGGCCGACGGCATGGCTGTGGCGCGTGAGGAAGCGACGGTCGGCATCGTCGGCACCGCGGTTCCTGCCCGCATCGACGGCCAGTTCGTTGGCGCGTTCAGCGTCGCGATCCCGGCCGTCCGTTTCGATCCCGCGCTCGAAATGCGCGTCCGCCAGGCGCTCCTGCGCGCCGCCGCAGCGCTGGGCTAGATCCTCCCCATTTTTGCGAGCACAAAAGGGGGAGGTGGCAGCGCGAAGTGCTGACGAAGGGGGACTTCCTACCCCTTCATCCCCGCCGGAATCCGCTGCGTTTCCGCGCTTGTCGATGCCGGCCCGGTGTTGCGTTTGTAGATGCCGCCTTGCCCTGCCGCACGGTTGAACAGGTCAGGATCGCCCTCGCGCTGTGGGTGAGGCCGAACAGCGGAAACAGCCCCGGGCCGACAGCAGCGTTCCAGAACCAGTGATCGAGCGCCTTCAAGGTCACCGCGACCGAGGGGGGCGGGATCAGGGCAGGGCGGTCCAGGTACTTGGCATCGAGGTATTCGACGATGCCCCAGCTATCGAGCACCGATTCCCCATCATCGACAATCGCCGGCAGCCGCTCGGTCTTGCCGCCGGTCCGCTCAAGGATACCGGTGAACCCGCCCGGTACGATATCGAAGCCCTTGTGCTTCAAGGCATATTTCGTCGCCCGCACGAACAGACTGATCGTCGCCCCCGTGCTCAGCGCAAGGTCGTAGAAGGGTAGAAGGCCTCCGGCGCAGCCGCCTCCATGCCTTCTCGCTTCCTCAGCCCTTCCGCGTGCGCCACCCTTCCGCATAGTTGTCGCGCGCCGCCGCCACATAGGGCACCGGCGCGACCACCGCCTTGATCTCGGTCTGCACGTGCGGCTCCACGGTCGGCTTGGATGTGCCGCCATCCGGCTCGCCCCACAGCAGCGTCACTTCGGTGCCCGGCTCCGCAAAGCCTGGCTCCATCATCGCCAGCGTCAGGAACTTGCCCTCGTTCGCGGTGTAGCCGATCCATGTCGAAAGGCCGACCTGCTTGCCGCCGCTCAGCACCTGATCGAACGGGTGCATCGAGTACACAGAGCTCGGATATTCCATGAACTTTGCCCGCTCGCCCTGCGAAAGCGCGGAGGACTGCACGCGCATCACGTCCTCGTTGTCGAGCGCGAGGGTAACCTTGGTGCGGTGGTCCCCCGCCGCCGCCATCTGTTCCAGCGCTGCGCGGCCGATGAATTCGTGGTCGAACTTCACGAACGGCCCATAGCCCAGATCCCACGGCGTGGTGTAATAGCCCTCGACCGTTTCGGGTACCCAGCTGCCGCCGACCGAGCACTTCGCTTCATAGGAATTGGCCGTCAGCCACGCGCGATAGGGCGCCAGCGCCTCGCCGGTGTAGATCGCGGGGAAGGGGGAGGGGATCCAGCCCGATTCCAGCGTGTTGGAGGAATAGGCCCGGCCGCCGACCAGCGCCATGCCGAACGCCTTGCCCGCCTCGACCAGCGCGCCATGCACCGCGCCGTAATCTTCCCACGGGCCCATCAGTTCGAAGCCCGGCTGCCCCGCCATGCCGTGCCGCAGCGCGCGCACTTCCTTGCCGCCGATCTGCAAGCGGCACATGTGGAAGAACTTGAGGTCCGGCGGCGTGGTGCCAATCGCCTTCTCGATGATCTTCATCGCATTTGGGCCCTGCACCTGAAACCGATAGGAATTGCGCTTGCCGTCGCTGCGCATCGCCCAGCGCTCGTCGCGCTCCACGGTCACGTTCCAGTTGCCGCTGGCGGCGTGGAATTCCACCCATTCGATGGTCGGCGCGCGGCCCACCAGATTGAAGTGGTTTTCGTCCAGATAAAACAGGATCACGTCGCCGATCACATAGCCATCGGGCGTAACCGGCACGAACTGCTTGGCGCGGTCCGGCTGGAAGTTCTTGAACGAATTGATGCCGAGATGCTCCAGCATCTTGAAGGCGTCCGGGCCTTTCACCGCCAGATCGACCATGTGGTACGACTGGTTGTAGAGCACCGCGGTATGCCCCCAGGCCCACTGCTCCGCGCGCCAGTTGGAATATTCCGCCGGCACGCCGGGATAGACGTTCGGCCCCACCTGCTGGTTGCGCAGGAAATGGACGAGGTCTTGCTGGCCGCCGATCATGGCTTCAAGCGATTGGGTCATGGCAGGGCTCTCCCGGGTGTGCGGTTACGCAAGTCGCCATGCCTTAATTTCATTATGCTGAAAAGTTCAGTGATGTGAAATAGCGAAAAAGTTCGCCGTCTGAAAGCCCCTCCCCGTTCGGGGAGGGGTTGGGGAGGGGTAACCTGCCTCTCCGGCAAGCGCCCAGCACCCCCACCCAGCCTCCCCCGACCGGGGGAGGGGCAAGTTGTGTGAGGCCCTAAACGCAAGAGGCCGGCCCAAACGGACCGGCCTCTTGGCAAACCTCATAGCTTCAATCAGCCCTCGACGTGCTCAGCCAGCACGGTGAGGCCCTTTTCGCTCACTTCGGCAAATCCGCCGGTGATGAGAATATCCTCAGGCGCCGCGCCATTGGTGCGGTAGACGCGCAAGGGCCCGTCCTTCACCGTCGACATGAACGGCGCGTGGCCTTCCAGCACGCCGAAGTTGCCTTCGGAGCCGGGGACTTCGACCATGAAAACCTCTTCCGAACGGACGAGGCGGGCCGGGGTGACGAGTTCGAAGTGGAGCGACATCGTTTTCTAACTCCCCCCTCCCGCTTGCGGGAGGGGTCGGGGGTGGGCAGGGGTGAAGCGCCGCGTTTGCTGCAGGCCCACCCCAAACCCCTCCCGCAAGCGGGAGGGGCTTCAGGTAACTCAGGCCTCGTCAGCCATCTTCTTGGCCTTGGCGATCACGTCGTCGATGCCGCCGACCATGTAGAAGGCGCTTTCCGGCAGGTGATCGTACTCGCCGTCAACCACCGCCTTGAACGAGGCAACGGTGTCTTCAACCTGCACGAACTTACCCGAGATGCCGGTGAACACTTCGGCCACGTGGAACGGCTGCGAGAGGAAGCGCTGGATCTTGCGCGCGCGCGCCACGATCAGCTTATCTTCTTCCGAAAGCTCGTCCATGCCGAGAATGGCGATGATGTCCTGCAGCGACTTGTACTTCTGCAGGGTTTCCTGAACGCGGCGAGCGGTTTCGTAGTGCTCCTGGCCGACGACGGCCGGGGTCAGCACGCGGCTGGTCGAATCGAGCGGATCCACCGCCGGATAGATGCCGAGTTCCGAAATCGCGCGGTTCAGCGTGGTCGTCGCGTCCAAGTGGGCGAACGAGGCGGCCGGCGCAGGGTCGGTCAAGTCGTCCGCGGGCACGTAGATCGCCTGCACCGAGGTGATCGAGCCCTTGGTAGTCGAGGTGATGCGTTCCTGCAGCGCGCCCATGTCGGTCGCGAGGGTCGGCTGGTAGCCCACCGCCGAAGGAATACGGCCGAGCAGTGCCGACACTTCCGAACCCGCC
This sequence comes from uncultured Novosphingobium sp., assembly GCA_964592205.1. Taxonomy (GTDB): domain Bacteria; phylum Pseudomonadota; class Alphaproteobacteria; order Sphingomonadales; family Sphingomonadaceae; genus Novosphingobium. The sequence goes on along the minus strand of CAZQEH010000096.1, from coordinate 86 downwards.
TGCGTGAAGCGGAAGATGTTGTCGACGAAGAACAGCACGTCCTGGCCTTCCTCGTCGCGGAAGTATTCGGCCATGGTCAGGCCCGA
>CAZQEH010000095.1:0-10294 GCA_964592205.1 uncultured Novosphingobium sp. | reverse complement strand
CGCCGCGGTGGCTGCCGCGCGACTCCTCGCCGCGCGCCAGACGCTTGCGGCCAATCTTGTGATCGCCGCAATCGGCCGCGCGGCGCTGGCCGATCAGATCGCGGCGACCGAGATTTCGATCCGTTCCGCGCGCGATCTGCTCGAATTGACGCGAAAGCGCCGCGCGCTTGGCGATGCCGGGGATGCCGATGTCGCCGCACAGGAAGCCGCGCTGGCGACCCAGGAAGCCGGGCTTCCGGCCATGCAGCGCAGCGAAGCGCATCAGCGGGCGCTGATCGCCGCGCTGCTCGGCCATGCGCCTGACGAGGCCGTGCCCGCACTGCCAGCTAGCAGCTGCTTCGTGCTTCCGGCGCATGTGCCTGTGGCGCTGCCGGCCGAAGTTGTCCGCGGCCGGCCCGATGTCCAGGCTGCGGCTGCCGCCGTCGAAGGGGCCGCCGCAGATGCCCGCGCTGCCATTGCCGCAAGGTTCCCCTCGTTCGTGCTGACGGCGAGTGCCGGCGGTGCCGCGCAGACCTTTTCGACCATGTTCCAGGATGGTAACGCCTTCTGGTCGCTTCTCGGCGGAGTGTCGGCGCCTGTCTTCCACGCGGGTGCACTGCGCCGCCAGCAGCAAGCGGCACTGGCCCTGCTGGAGCAGAGCAAGGCGCAATATCGCAGCGTGGTGCTGCAAGCCTTCGTTGACGTATCCGATGCCATCAATGGCCTGCAAGCCGATGCCAAGGCCGAGGATGCGGCGGCCCGCGCGCTCGCCGCCGCCGAACAGTCCTTTGCCTTCACCCGGCGCCAGCAGGAGCTTGGCGAGGTTGGCACGTTTGCGCTCCTGCAATCGCAGGCGGCCGTCCAGCAGGCACGCCTCCAGCGCAGCGCGGCGTGGGCGTCGCGGCTGGTCGATACCGTGGCGCTCTATCAGGCCAATGGCCAGGCCAACGCGGAACAGGGCCAGTGAAGCCGGGTCAAGCGCTCGTGCCCTCGGCCGCGCTGCCCTGCGCGGCCGGGTAGCCCAGCGTTACCGCTGCACCGCCGGCCTCGCTGGTGCCGAACGTGATCGAACCGCCAGCTGATTCGATCAACCGCGTGACAATCGCGATGCCGAGGCCCGAACCGCGCGACTGCGCGCCATCGGCACGGGAATAGATGTTCCTCCCGTCGGACCCGCTGCGCATCCGGATGCCGGGGCCGCTATCGGCGATGATGATCTGTCCGGCCGCATCATCGCAGACGATCATGATTTCCGCGCTGGCGGGGGTATGCCGCAGGGCATTCTCGACAATGTTGGCAACCGTGATCCGCACGAGCGCTTCGGGCGCTAACAGCGCCGGTCCTTCGCCGCCGCCGCGCAGCCTGATCTGGCCATGGCCAGAGGACCGGATCAGGCCATCAAGATCGTCGATGACATCGCGCGCGGCGGCAGAGACCGAGCGCGGCTTCCCGCGCATCAGTTCCTCCTCGCGCCCATGCAGCCCCAGCATCTGGGTCACCACATCATTGGCGTGCGCGACAGCTTCGGCCACCTTTTCGCGCGGTTCGCCGCCCGGCAGCAGTTCTGCCCTGAGGCTGATCGTCGCAAGCGCGGTCCGCAGTTCGTGGACGACCGTCGCGGCAAACACCTTCTCGCGCTCGTAACTGGACGAGGCGCGGTCCAGCAGTTCGTTGGCGGTATGCACCAGCGGTTCGATTTCGGTCGGTACGAGATCTTCGCGCAGGCGCGCCGTTCCGGGGCGGATCGGATCGAGTGCCCGCGCTTCGCGGGCCGCCTGCCGGATCGGCTGGATGGCCCGCGCCAGCACCAGCAGGCTCGCCAGCGTGGAGCAGAGCAGCGCAATCGGCACGATCACGGCGAAGCGATTGAGGAAATGTGCGGCGATATCATCGAGCAGGACGGCCGGATGCCGCCGATCCTCGGCAACGACAAGCGTCTGCGCGGGCCCGATCGGGCGGGTGAGGAAATCGGAATGCGGGCCGTGGTAGAACCCCTCGCTCGCCAATTGCGGCGGAGTGAGGGCGGCAATATCGGCGATGAGGGGGCCGGAGATGCGGTGCCGGTCATTTCCTGCCGCCATGTAGACGGCGATGGCACCGGCCTCTGGCACGTCGGCCTGATGTTCTGGCGGCGCCTTTGCCGCAGCGGCGAGGTATTGCGCTGCCTCGTCTTCCAGAAAGCGCCGGGTCAGATCATCCCCGATTTCGTGGATCGTGCGATTGACCACAAGCGGAAGCGCAAGGGCCAGCACGAGCGCAATGCCAACTTGCGCGAGGACGATGCGCAGCCACAGACTGCGCCTCACGCTCCGGTGTCCTTCAGGCAATAGCCAAGGCCGCGCAGCAAGATGATCTCGGCGGTGCAGCCTGCGGCTTCCAGCTTGCGGCGCAACCTGTGGATGCTCACTTCCAGCGCATTGGCGGTTAAGGCCTTTGATGCAGCGCAGAGCAAGTCTTCGAGATGGGCGGCATGCAGGGGCCGGCCCCGTGAACGCAGGAAGATATCGAGCAGCGTGCGCTCGCGCGGCGAGAGATTGATGGGCGCTCCGTTGACGCTCACGACATGGCTGACCACATCGTAGGAGAGGTTCCCGCAAGTCAGCGTGTTCGAGAGGCGATGCTCTGCGCGCCGCACCACGGCGTTGAGGCGAGACTTGAGTTCGGCAAAGAGGAAGGGCTTGCCCAGATAATCATCGGCCCCCGCGTCGAGGCCATCGATGCGCGAGGTGACGTCAGATTGCGCGGTGAGGATGATGACGGGAATCCGATTGCCGGCACGGCGCAACTCGCTGACGAGATCGAGCCCGTCCATATCGGGGAGGCCCCGATCGACCACCGCGGCGTCGAACGCGTAGAGCGCCAGCATTTCGGCAGCGCCCCGGCCGGAGACGCAGATTTCGGCGTTGAGCTTCGCCTTGGTGAACGCGGCCAGCAAGGCTTCGGCCAGCGCAGCATCATCTTCGACAACAAGCACTTTCACGAACCGCGTTCCCTCAGGCCGCGCGAGGTGATTCAACCACTATCGCGCCCGGGCCAAGGTAGCCGTCGATGCCGTATCGTGCCAGTTTGGCAAGTGGCTACCTGCGATTTTCCGTCCAGCGCGCGCAGGCGCACTCAGCTGGCAATATGGGCTTGGTACAGGCTCGCGCCGACGTAGTCCGTGAACGAAAGTGCGAGGCCGCCGGCGGCGCGATCCAGGTTTCAAGCGGGCTCGACTATGACTTCAAGCGCATCGATTTGGCCTATGGCAGCCCGCTCGGCGATGGCTGGCGGTTCCCTGTCGGCGGCTTCTTCCGCAAAGGCGAAGGCCCGCTCAGGATCGGCTATGACGGCTTCCATGGGAGCCAGGTCAAGGCCAGCATCACCAAGCAGTTCGCCAATGGCTACATCCGCGTTTACGGCAAGCACCGCGATGACCGGCAGCCGAACTACGCGTTGACCCCGGCGGCGATCGCGGGGGCCAGCGCGGCGCCCACGATCACCGATCTCCCGGGCAACAGCATCCGCAGCGCTGCCTATGATTCGCAATACACGGCGCGCTTCCTCGGCGTCGACTAACCAACAGCCCGACGACTTATGACGCGCGCAACGGCATTCACGGCATCAGCAAGTCCATCGGCCTCGAGGCGCAGTTCGATGTGGCGGACTGGACGCTCAGCAACCGCTTCCACTTTTCCGGCAACAGCGGTGAATACAACGTAGGCATTCCGATCGTGACCGTTCCGGCTCCGCTTCTGGCGGGTCTGCTCGGCGGTGCGGGGGCCGGGTTCACATATATAAATGGCCCGAATGCGGGGCAGCGATCACCGATGCGCGCCTTGCCTCGCTGGCGATCCGCGCCAATGGGCGGCTGAACAGCATCGATGATTTTACCAATGACCTGCGCGTCAGCCACGTGTGGGATCTGGGCTCAGGCCACCTGACGACCACGGCGGGTGTCTACAAATCGACCCAGACGGTCGAAATGTTCTGGAATTTCGTGAATACATTCAAGGATGTGGCGGGCGGCGGGCGCAATGCCCTGCTCGATCTCACCACAGCAACCGGCACGGCGCTGAGCAAGAACGGCGTCTTCGGCTTCGCCTTTCCGACTGCATTCTATCACACCGATTATGACGTCCGGTACAAGTTCCTCGGGCCCTATGGCTCAGTCAACTACCAGCTGAGCCAGCTTTCGCTGGGCGCCAGCCTGCGCTGGGATCGCGGCAAGGTCTCCGGCAACGTGACCAGCCCCGATTTCGGCCAGTCACCGCCGACCACGGCTGCGGTTGACGTCAATGGCGATGGGACGCTCTCCCTGCCCGAAAGCAAAGTTGCCATCCTCACGCTCGGCAAGTCGGGCACGGTTGCTTATGATTGCCACGCCGTGTCCTATTCGGCCGGCCTCTGCTCGCCCCGCCGTCTATGGAAACGTGGCGATCAATGCTGAGTGGGCGGAACTCTAGGAGCCCTCGCGCGCGGTCGGTGGTGCTTCATAGAGTGGCCGCACCAGCGTGCGGTCGGTCTGGATCCGGGTATAGCCGCCCACACCGTGGACGCGTCCCATGAGCTGCATCGCCACCGGATCGGGCCGCAGCGTTGCGGCATCGACGAACCGCTCGTCGATTGTCATCGAAACCACTTCGCCGAGGATGATCGTGCTGCCGGGCGGCGCATCGATGGCCTGATAGAGCCGGCATTCCAGGCTCACCGGCGCGCCTGCGATGCGCGGCGGTGCCACGAGGTTGCTCGGCAGCATGTCCAGCCCGGCGAGCATGGCCTCATCCACTTCGGGCGGCGCATCGATGCAGGTGACGTTCATCGCCTCGAGCATCGGTTCGCTCACGAGATTGACGACGAATTCCTTCGTTTCCAGAATGTTGGTCGCGGTATCCTTGAGGCCGCCACCGCTCCCGCGCATCGCGCCCAGCACCACCAGCGGCGGCGAGGCCGAGATCATGTTGAAGAAGCTGTAGGGCGCGACATTGCCCACTCCCTCCGCCGAGAGCGTTGATATCCAGGCAATCGGTCGGGGCACCACGGTCCCGGCGAGCAGCTTGTAGCGCTCGGCGGCGCTGAGTTTGTCCATCGTAAGGTGCATCAGACTTCGTCCTCGATCCATGCCACCGGCGGCTTGGCGCGCCGGTCTACCGTGAGGCGGAACACATCGGGCCGCGAATAGTGGCCTGCCGCATCGAAATCATAGCGGCCGCGCGCGATCTCGGCAGGATCGATATCGGCGTAGAGCACGGTCTCGCCGCTGTAGTCCGGCCCCGCCAGCATTTCACCCAGCGGGCCGACGATCAGGCTGCCGCCGCGCATCAGCACGGTGCCTGCCTCCTCGCCCAGCACGCATTCCTGGCCCTCCGGCAGATCGCGCCGCCGCAGGAACTGGCAGGCGGAAAGCACGTGGCAGCGCCCTTCGAGCGCGATGTGGCGCATCGAGGCGACCCAGCCATCGCGGTCGTCCGCGGTCGGTGCGCAGTAGAGCGACACGCCTTGCGCATACATCGCCATGCGCATCATCGGCATGTAGTTTTCCCAGCAGATCACCGCGCCCACGGTGCCGAGCGCGGTTTCCACTGCGGGCAGGGTGGAGCCATCGCCGAACCCCCAGACAAGGCGCTCCGCCGCCGTCGGCATCAGCTTGCGGTGATGCGCCATGGTCCCGGCCGTGCCGTCAATGATGAGCGCGGTGCAATAGAGCGTCGAGCCCATCCGCTCGATCACGCCGATCACCACGACCATGCCGGCCGCGCCTGCTGCCTCGCGCACCAGTCCGATTTCCGGCCCATCGAGCGCGACGGACGCGGCGTAATAGCGCGCATAGGCATCGCGCCCTTCGGGCAGGCGCAGGCCGATCGGGGCGCCAAAGCTGGCACCCTTGGGATAGCCGCCGATGAAGGCTTCGGGAAACACGGCGAGACGGGCCCCGGCGGCGCCTGCCTCGGCAATCAGGCGGGCGGCTTTGGCGGCAGAGGCGCTGCTGCCGGCCGGTTCGGATGCCGCCTGAATCACAGCGGCGCGAAAGGAACTCGTGATCATGGAACCAGTTAGCATGATTGTCGGCCCCCTTCGCAATGGCAAAGCGCGTCAGGCCTTGATCATTTGTCGCAGCCCTGTGCGCACCACCAACCCCAGCGCGAGCATACCGAAGCTGATCAGGCAGCCCGACCAGCCGACGTAGACCACGCTGCTATAGAGCACACCCGCGCAGGCCGCGGCGAACACCAGCGGCACCAGCGGATAGAGCGGCACCTTGTAGGGTCGCTCCACTTCCGGCTGGCGCTGGCGCAGGATGACGACGGCAAGGCCGCTCATCGTCAGGAACAGCCAGTAGATTGGCGAAAGGTAATCGACCATCGTGGCAAAGCCCCGGCCCGATGCCGCGCCCCATGCGATCAGCGCGAGTTCTACCACAGTCTGCACGAGGATCGCCGCGCGCGGCACGCCGCGGCTCTGGTCCCACTGCGCGAGGGCGGCAAGCGAGGGCTCGTCCTCCGCTGCGGTGTAGAGCGTCCGCCCGCCCACGATGATCAGCGCATTGAGCACCGAAAAGGCTGCGATGGCGACGCAGATCACGATCACCGTCTCGCCCGCGGGGCCGAATGCGCGGGCCATCAGCGCGGCGGCCGGGGCCTCGCTGTTTGCCAGCCCCGCCATGCCGAGCCCGCGCACATAGGCCCAGTTGGCGATCATGTAGAGTGCGGTGATCAGCACCATGCCGCCCAGCAGGGCACGGGTCATGTCCGCCGGGGTGCGTACTTCGGCCGAGAGCGTCGAGGCATCGTTGAAGCCGCCATAAGCAAGCATGATGAACACCATCGATTGCCCGAAGGCGGCGACGGTGACCGGAGTGACGGGCCCCGCCGCCACTTGCTGCGGTGCCACCCCGTGCCAGGCCAGCCAGAGCGCTGCACCGCCAAGCGCAAGCAGCGCCAGAACGTCCATCGCCACCATCGCGATCTGCGCGCGCGTGCCCGTCTGTACTCCGCGCAAATTGAGCGCGGTGAGCAGGATGACCATGCCGCCCGCGACAGCCGCGCGCGTAAAAGTGCCCATCGGCACGAGTTCGGCGAGGTAATCGATCCCCACGAACGCCAGTAGTGCGCCCGATGCGGAGAAGATCACCGCAAAGCGCGACCATGCGAACAGCCAGGCGGCATCCGTGCCGAAGGCCTCGCGCAGGAAGCGGTAATCGCCGCCGGTATCGGGGAAGGCGGCGGAAAGCTCGGCATAACAAAGCGCACCGATCAGCGCGAAAATGCCGCCCAGCGCCCAGGCCAGCATCAGCGCGCCTTCGCCGCCAAGGCTCTGTGCGACAAGCTGCGGCGTGCGGAAGATGCCTGCCCCGATTACCATGCCCATGACCACGGCCGCGGCGGCAGTGGTGCTCAAGAGGCGCTTGGGCTGGTGGTGCGGAGGGAATTCGGGCGCGGAATGCATTAATCGGAACGGTAGAGACTTTTACCGGCGGGGGAAGGTCAGTTTGCAGATGTGACGTAGATCGATTGGCGCAGCACGCTCGATTTTCCGCCAAGCGTGAGCTTGATCGGGCCCTCGAGCCTGATTTTGAGGCTGGCGGCCTGCTGCGAATCGAGTTCGAGATGGTATTCGCCCGCCGGCAAGCGCTCGAACAGGAAGAAGCCATCGGATTCGCTGCGGGCGTGCGCGGCTAAGCTGCCATCGGCCCTGAGCAGCCTCAACTGCAGGCGCGAAACCGCGCGCGTGCCGGATTCGGACCGGAAATAGGCGGTGCCTTCGATGTCGCTAAGAGTTACGATCGCGAAATCGCTGGTGTGAATGCGGCCCGGGCGCGGCACCACTTCGATCCCCGGGCGCGCCGGGGCGAGCGCGATATCGGGCATCGAATCGCTGTCTACCCGGACCGAGGCGCGCGCGCCGTCGCCAAGTCCGCGGATGAACGCGCGTCCGTTCGCATCGGTGCGGTTCTCGTCAGTCCCCGAAAGGAAGGTGACGCCCGCGACCGGCCCTTCACCCGGATCGCGCACGCCGTTCGCATTGGCATCGGCAAAGGCGGTAACTGCCATCGCGCCGCCGCTGCTAAGGCCGGGCCGGGCAATGAACGCGCGCCCTGAAAGCGGATTGCGCCCGAAGCTGAAGCCCACGCGCAGCGCGAGCGAGTAGTTGCGATGGGGGAACCCGTAGGAGCCATCAACCGCCACGTTGATGGGGCCGATGCGGCGGATCGCGGAAAGCCCCAGTGTGGTCTGGTGATCGGTCAGCGTATGCGTCACCCCGCCGCGCACCAAAGTGCTCTCGCCAATGCGGCGATCGGCTTCCAGCGTCACCGATTGCAGATTGAGCGTCGGCGCAAGGCCATAGCCAAGGCTGGCGCGGTAGCGTGTTCGCGAGCCCGAGAGCGTCGCGAGATCGAAGGTGCCCAGAAGGCGGCTGCTGCCGGGCGTGGTCGGTGCGCTGACGCGGTTGTAGTCGAGCGTGTTGGAAAGCAGCAAGCCGCCCAGCGGCATAGTGGTGCGCAGCGCGGCATCGGTCTGGAGGCGGCCATCGGCAAATTCGATGCGGCGCACCTGGCTGGTGATCGGCATGATCCGCGCATTGGGGCCCGAGCCGAAATGCAGCGTGGTGTTGAGATTGAGTTCGCTCGCGCGGCGCAGCGGATCGGCCGTGAAAGCACGCACTTCGTCGATCGCCCCGCCGCCATATTCGGCATGGTTGAGGCTGTAGGCAAGCCCGAAGAGCTTGCCGCCAAGCCCCACCTCGACCGTGTGCCCGCCGCCGTCCTGCAGCCCGAGATCAAGCCGCAGGGCGGTCGCGCCAATGCCGCTCCTGAGGCCGGTGGCGGCAAGCCAGTGGTGCTTGTCCCCGCTTTCCCACGTCGCCGCGCCAAGCGTGGCGGTGATCGCGCGGCTGAGGCCGTAGCCCAGCTCTGCGGTTGCGCGCCACGCGCCGAAATCGGGCGCGGGGCTGAAGCGCGGCCCACGCACGCCGAACAGGTTGGTATCCTTCTGCGCCGCGCCGATGCTGTAGATGAACTGGCCCGGCGCGAGACGGCCATCGCCGACGCTGATCCTGCGCACCACTTCGCGCCGCTGGCCCTGCGGTCCGTAGAACACGAGGCGGAACACGTTGAGCCCGAAATCGACCGGCACTTGCAGGAAGGCATATTGGCCATTCACCGGGGTGCGGGTCGAGCCGATCAGCGTGTTGTTGCGATAGAGCTCGACCTCGTAGCCATCGAGCAGATCACCGCGCAGATCGACGGAATCGAAGATCGAGGCCTGCTCCAGCGGGGCATTGGTGACGAACGCGCCGCGCCCGCTCACCCCGCGCAGCCCGATCGGCAGTGCGCCGGTAGCAACATCGCCAAGCTGGAATTCAGTGGCCTTGAGCGGCCCGAGCAAATCTCCATCGGGATCGCGGCGGCCAAGCTCGAGGCGCGCCGCCGTCAGCCCGTCGCGGGTCGAGGCGCTGGCATAGGCCCGCGCGGTCATGAAGGCGAAATCGCCCGCAAGGCGCAAGTCCCCCTCCAGCCGTGCGCCGAGATCGTCGTCGGTCAGCGCGCGGATTTCGGTTTCGCCCACCGGGACGGACAGGCCGCGCCACGGCGTTTCCTCACGCGGGAAGCGCGCCGGCCCCTCGCGGTTGGAGCGCGAGGCCAGCCGCTCGCGGTCAGCCTCGCGCGCCATGCGCTCCTCGAAGGGGAAGGGTTCGCGCGTTTTCACCGCAATCGTCTGGGCGCGCAGATCGACCTTGAGATCGAGCGGGAAGAGATCGGAGAAGCGCTCCGCCCGCAGATACATCTCACCCTCGTAGGCCACCGCATCGCCCTTGCCGAGCAGGACCGGGTGGCCCGCGACGACCAGCGTGCCATCGCGCAGGTTCAGCGTGATCGTGCGCTTTTCATCGAGAAACCAGCCGCTTGCGTAGTGGCCATCATCGCTGACCGCGATGGGCAGATCGAGGAACCGGGTAAGCGCGCCAAACGGCAGGTAGACGCCCTGGCGCAGGCCATAGGCCACGATGGTATCGCTCTGCCCCCCTTGCGCGGTTTCGATCTGGAGGATGAGTTCGTCGTCTTCGCTGATCACCGGCGCGGCTGTCGGGGCGACGAGCCCGGTCTGATCGGTCACGTTGGCGCGAAGCGGGGACGCCGCGAGCGCGGGCTTGGGTGCGGCGGATGGCGCGCCGAACGCAGGCTCGGGCAGCGCGCGGCGGCTCTCGGCAAAGCTGCGTGATGCGGTGTGCAATGGGGGAGATGCGGGAGCAGGGACTGGGGCCGCCGCCGCTGGCGTGATCGGCAGCGCAGGCGACGCATAGGCAAGGCGGGTCGGCGCGAGCGCGGGCTTGGCAG
>CAZQEH010000094.1:0-10524 GCA_964592205.1 uncultured Novosphingobium sp. | reverse complement strand
CTCAACCAAAGCGGCGCAGGCGAACTCGATTTGAAGGACATCGAGCTTGCCGACGTCCTGGTCCTATGGAAAGGCAAGGTGCCGTCATCGGCTCAGGGCGGCGCAGCGGGTGGAGGGTCCGCCGACGGCCGAAGAGTTGCCGTCGAGGCGCGCGTTCGGCCGCACCTCGCGCACCGAAGACGAAGCCGCCGCCACCGCCGCGCTCGCCGCCCTCGACTGTGCCCATCTCGCGCCCCGCGGCATCCACACCCTGTCCGGCGGCGAACGCGCCCGCGTCCTGCTTGCGCGCGTTCTCGCCGGCCAGCCGCGCTGGATCCTCGCCGATGAACCGCTCGCCAGCCTCGATCTCGCCCACGCCGCCGCGCTCCTCGCGCATTTCCGGGGGCTCGCCGATCAGGGCATCGGCGTCGTTCTCGTCGTCCACAGCCTCGCCCACGCGTTGAACCACGCAGACCGCGTCATCGTCCTCCAGAACGGCCACTGCGCCGCCGATGCACCGCCGGGGCAGGCCTTGTCAGAAGAACTGATCGAACACGTCTGGGGTGTTCACGCCCGGTGGACCGGCCCCGCCGGCGCCCGCGCGCTCTCGCTCTAGGCGGGGGCTGCCATGCGCCGCGCTTCCTTCAGCGCCGCCGCAAAATCGCGCGCAAAATGCTCGGCAAAGTGCGCCCGCTCGCCCGCCGCCATATCCGGCCGCGCCGCATGCGGGCCGTCACCCCGGCAAAACAGCCGGTCCGCTGGCGGCCTCGAATGAGGGGCGCTTTTCTGCATGGCGCTGTCCATGCAGGCTCCATACACCTGTTGCCATCGGCTGGTCTTGTATTCTCTCGACATGCCACACGATTAATCCAGATCGCCACGGCGCGCAGTGCGCTTTGGCACAGCCTCCGCCGGCATAGGCGCCGTCCCCAGTTTTCTTGAGCACCGGAGCATTTCGCCGCGAACGGTATCTCCGCCCGCCACCGCATGAACGCACCGCGTGCCAGAGGCTCCGGCACGAACTGTCCCGGAATGGATGACGTTTGCTTTATGCAAATGCATGGAAGTAAATAAAAACCCGGAACCGTGAATAATTATGCAGTCTATCACGGGTGACGACGGCAAGTTGATCGGCAAAATTTCTTCCGTGATCGGGGTGTTTGATGTGATTGTCTACAAGGGTAGCCTTAGTATGCTTTTAACCAAACGTAGCGGATGCTTTCCAATGCGGTTTTTGCAAACCTGCTCGAGAATGGCAGTCCTGATCGGGGCTACGATACTCGGTCGATCGCGCGCTGGAAGAAATCGATGATTTTGCGATGGCCGGAACGATATCGGGCGCGGTTGCCGAAATGGTCGTCAATGCCGGAGCGCAGGCCAAGGAAGCCAAGGCTGCCCTCGATGAGATCGATCTGGTCGTGCCCGTTGCGGCAGAGATCCAGAGCCGCCGTGAAATCGCCGCCGCAAAGATCAAATTGGCATCCGGTGCGCCGCCCGTTCCCGGCCGCTCGTGATTGACGCTGCGAAGAAGGCAGCGCCGAAAGGACAACTTGTTATCGCGGCATAAGTACCCAAGTTCGTCGACTCAACCCGGCGGCCGACAATTCGGCCTCTTGCCGGAATCGAACAAATCTGGAACAGACTGCCTCCATGTCCCTCAGCACCATTTCCATTCGCGGCGCGCGTGAGCATAATCTCAAGGGTATCGACGTCGATCTTCCGCGCGATAGCCTGATCGTCATCACTGGCCTTTCCGGTTCCGGCAAATCGAGCCTCGCCTTCGATACGATCTACGCCGAAGGCCAGCGCCGCTATGTCGAGAGCCTCTCGGCCTATGCGCGCCAGTTCCTCGAGATGATGCAGAAGCCCGATGTCGAACATATCGACGGGCTCTCCCCCGCGATCTCGATCGAGCAGAAGACGACGAGCCGCAATCCGCGCTCCACCGTCGCCACTGTCACCGAGATCTACGATTACATGCGCCTCCTCTGGGCGCGCGTCGGCATTCCCTATTCGCCTGCCACTGGGCTCCCCATCGCCGCGCAAACTGTCACCCAGATGGTCGACCGCGTCCTCGCCCTGCCCGAAGGCACCCGCGCCTATCTCCTCGCCCCCGTAGTGCGCGGCCGCAAGGGTGAATACCGCAAGGAACTCGCCGAATGGCAGCGCGCCGGCTACACCCGCGTGCGCATCAACGGCGATCTCATGCCCATCGAGGACGCCCCGGCGCTCGACAAGAAGCTCAAGCACGACATCGAAGTCGTGGTCGACCGCATCGCGGTAAAGCAGGCCGACGAAGGCTTCCGCACCCGCCTCGCAGACAGCTTCGAACAGGCCCTCAAGCTGGCGGACGGCACCGTCTACTTCGATCTGGCGGATACCACCGTCGATGGAGCCCCGCTCGAAGCCGAAGCCGAAGCCAAGCGCAAGGCCGGCATGAAGAAAACCGGCCTCCCCGCCAACCGCATCGTCTTTTCCGAAAAGTTCGCCTGCCCCGTCAGCGGCTTCACCATCGAGAGCATCGAACCGCGCCTGTTCTCCTTCAACGCCCCCCAGGGCGCCTGCCCCGCGTGCGATGGCCTCGGCGAAAAGCTCCTGTTCGATCCCCAGCTCGTCGTCCCCAACGAAGCGCTCAGCTTGAAGCAGGGCGCCGTCGTCCCCTGGGCCAAGTCCAACCCCCCGTCACCTTATTATATGCAGGTTCTCGCCAGTCTCGCCGGCCACTTCGGCTTCAGCCTCGAAACGCCGTGGGAAAAGCTCCCAGGCGAGGTGAAAGTCGTCATCCTCTACGGCACCGCCGGCAAGGCCGTCCCGCTCACCTTCATCGATGGCAAGAAGTCCTACACCGTCAGCAAGGCGTTCGAAGGCGTCATCGGCAACCTCAACCGCCGCCTGCTCCAGACCGAAAGCGCCTGGATGCGTGAGGAGCTCGGCAAGTTCCAGACGGCGCAGCCCTGCGAAACCTGCCACGGCGCCCGGCTCAAGCCCGAAGCGCTCAGCGTGAAGGTCGCCGGCGCAGATATCTCCAGCATTACCCGCCTCTCCGTCGCCGCCGCGGTCGAATGGTACGCCCATCTCGATGCCCAGCTCACATCGCAGCAGAGCCAGATCGCCAAGGCCATCCTCAAGGAAATCAACGAGCGCCTCGGCTTCCTCAACAACGTCGGTCTCGATTACCTCAATCTCGATCGCACCTCCGGCACCCTCTCCGGCGGGGAGAGCCAGCGCATCCGCCTCGCCAGCCAGATCGGCTCCGGCCTCTCCGGCGTGCTCTACGTGCTCGATGAGCCCTCCATCGGCCTCCACCAGCGCGATAACGATCGCCTCCTCATCACCCTCAAGCGCCTGCGCGATCTCGGCAACACCGTCATTGTCGTCGAACATGATGAGGATGCGATCCGCACCGCCGATCACATCGTCGATCTCGGCCCCGGCGCCGGCGTCCACGGCGGAGAGATCGTCGCGCAGGGCGATCTCGCCGCGATCCTGACGAACCCCGGCAGCCTCACCGGCCAATACCTCACCGGCGCCCGCCGCATCGAAGTGCCGGCCAAGCGCCGCAAGGGCAACGGCCTCAAGCTCACCGTCGAAGGCGCCCGCGCCAACAATCTGCAGAACGTCACCGCCAGCATCCCGCTCGGCACCTTCACCTGCGTCACCGGCGTCTCCGGCTCGGGCAAATCGAGCTTCACCATCGACACCCTCCACGCCGTCGCCGCGCGCACGCTCAACGGCGCCCGCGTCATCGCCGGCGCGCATGATCGGGTCACCGGCCTCGAACACTGCGACAAGGTGATCGAGATCGATCAGTCCCCCATCGGCCGCACCCCCCGCTCAAATCCGGCCACCTACACCGGCGCCTTCACTCTCATCCGCGATTGGTTCGCCGGCCTCCCCGAATCCGCCGCCCGCGGCTACAAGCCCGGCCGCTTCAGCTTCAACGTCAAGGGCGGCCGCTGCGAGAAGTGCCAGGGCGACGGCCTCATCAAGATCGAGATGCACTTCCTGCCAGACGTCTACGTGACGTGTGAGGAATGCGAAGGCCGCCGCTACAACCGCGAAACGCTCGAAGTAAAGTTCAAGGGCCTCAGCATCGCCGATGTGCTCGACATGACGATCGAGGACGCCGAGGAATTCTTCAAGGCCGTCCCCCCGATCCGCGATCGGATGCACATGCTCAACGAAGTCGGCCTCGGCTACGTCAAGGTCGGCCAGCAGGCCACCACCCTCTCCGGCGGCGAAGCCCAGCGCGTCAAGCTCGCCAAGGAACTCGCCCGCCGCTCCACGGGGCAGACGCTCTATATCCTCGACGAACCCACCACCGGCCTCCACTTCGAAGACGTGCGCAAACTCCTCGAAGTCCTCCACCGCCTCGTCGATCAGGGCAACAGCGTCGTCGTCATCGAACACAACCTCGATGTCATCAAGACGGCCGACTGGCTCCTCGATCTAGGCCCCGAAGGCGGCGTCCGCGGCGGTGAACTCGTGGCAGAAGGCACACCCGAAACCGTCGCCGCCAACCCCCGCAGCTTCACCGGTCACTACCTGAAGCCGCTCCTCACCCGCTGACCTGAGGTCCTCCCCATTTTTGCCGCAGGCACAAATGGGGAGGTGGCCCGCCGCAGGCGGGTCGGAGGGGTAATTCCTCCCCGAGCTCGCTCGGGGAGGTGGCAGCCCGCAGGGCTGACGGAGGGGCAATTCCTCCCCGGAACGGGGAGGGGGACCGCCCGAAGGGTGGTGGAGGGGCCGAAAAGCACAACGCCCGAAGAAAAGAGCCTCCGGCGGGCAAGGGCCCCAAGGTCAACTGGCGCCCTTGCATCCCCATCATCAGCCACCTCTCGTCATTGCGAGCGAAGCGAAGCAATCCAGAGCCGCAAGCACCAAGCGCCGTGATGCATCAACGCACGCCTACCCCCATACACCACCCGTCACCCCGGGCTTGTCCCGGGGTTTGGCTTCCTTCGTCCCGATTTTTGCGGAAAGCGCAAATGGGGAGGTGGCATCGCGAAGCGATGATGGAGGGGTGAAAATCCTATCCCATCAAGTAGGGATGGTTGGAATTTGGGGAACTATGCGTCACTCATCGTAACCTGCTGCAGATTAGCACCGCCCGGCGCTTGAATTCCGGTTAGGCAAAAAGCTGAGGGAATTCGACAATATCCTATTGACCGACGCGCAACGTGTCTGATTTCTTCTGCACGTATCGGAGGGATTATGGATCGAACAGTCACTATCAGGTTCTACGACGTGTCTAGGACGGATGAAGGCCGTCCTGCACTGCGGGACGTTCTAGAACAAATTGCCAGACTGCCCTTGGTGGAACGGGAGCGACATATCGACCATGGGGAGATTTTGGTTCGTCTTGAAGACTTCCGGGGCGACGGTGACTGTGTCGCAGGGCAGTTTATCCGCGCTCAAACCGGTGGTCTTCCCGGCCGCATGTTGCCTGATCGAACCGACAACTTGCCATTCGCTGAGCCGCTGGGCCATGGCATCGCTTTTCGTTACCGCCCGCATGATGGGCTACTTGCTATCCAGTACGACAATCGGGTTCTTTCCCCGGGTAAGGTTCTGACCTACCTTTATGAATTCGCGCCTCGCGCTGAGTTTGTCCTAGAACCTCGCATGAGAGATGATGCTCTGGCACGATTTCGCGCGTTGCCTTTGCGCAGTTTAGAAATTGCTGTGGCCGGGCCACCCGACATCGACGATGAAGAACGCGCTGACGATTCTGTTTACGCGGGCATCGCTCGCATGAAACGACGCTATGGCGCGGACACCGTGCGAATCAAGATGTCGATGGGGCACCGCGGGGGCTCCTTACTTGAAGATGCAAAGGAAATTGCATTGGAAGCGCTCGCGCGCTTCAATGGGCAAGACGGACAAATTCGAGCAATAAAGGGCACTGTGGACCCTGGCGAGGGTGTCCGGAACGAAGAAATCGACCTTATGGGCGAGCTGTTTGACGTGAAGGAAGATCTTCGCGTGAATGAGCGCGACGTGGCACGATTTTACATGCTACGGTATGAGCTGCTTCGACAGAAGGTTCGAGAGTTGTAGGCGGCGATGTTTTGGCAAAAAGGCTGGTTTGAGCGTTGGGCTCCCTTGCTGGTCGCTGCGATCACACTAAGCGTTTGTATTTACTTCAAAGCAGACATAGCTTTGAAGTTCGGTGAAAATGGATGGAAGGCGTCAAGCCTTTATAGCGCCGTATTTAATTGGTCATCAATACAAAGCGGATTTGTTTTTGGGATTTACGGTTTTATCATAACTAAAAAGGACGGCTTCGTCGGAACAATAAGTGGGACTACCACTTTTTTACAATTTATTGCGTTTACTAGGCGGGCGTACATTGGAGGTTTTGTGCTAACGTTCGCGTCACTTCCTCTTTTGGTGGCGGAACCTCCGATATTTTCTGCGGATAGGCGAACATTTTGGTTTATTTCGATTTGGTTCGCGTTTTTTACGTGGACCTTCTGCGCCTTTCTTAGGGTCGCCTTTTGCTTTGGTATTATGGCAGCAACGCCAGATCGACCGACGCGAATTCCGGGCTGAACAAAAGCATCTCTGACTGCTGTCAGAAAGTCGATTTTAAGACCGCTCATTTCATGCCGGTGCGGCATGGCGCGGATGATCCAAGGCAGCAGCGCTGCGTTCGATGGATTTTGATTTTTAGTCAATTCTACCTCCCCCCTGTCCTACACACCCCCACCCATGCCACAATGCGTTCCCCAAATGTTCCCACGGGAGTCGCACCCATGCCCCAGCACAACACCAGCGCCTTCGGCCGCGGCTGGATCCCCACTGATCGGGATATCGGCCTCCCCGGCGGCGATCCGCTCCTTCGCCTCGCGCAGCCGTTCACGCCCGCGCGGCGGGTGCGTTTTCTCCATCTCCTCGCCTCCACCGGCAATGTCCGCCGCGCGTGTCATGAAGTCGGCGTCTCGCCGCAGTCCGCTTATGTCCACAAGCGCCGCGATGCCGCCTTTGCTCATGGCTGGCAGGCCGCGCTGATCCTGGCGCGCGATGCGGCGGAGGAAGTGCTGGCGGAGCGCGCGCTGCAGGGCACGCACGAGACGATCTTCTACCGGGGCGAGGCGGTCGGCAGCCGCGTCCGCTTCGATGCGCGCTTGCTCCTCGCCCATATCGCCCGCCTCGATCGCCATGCCGATCAGGTCTGGGCCGAAGGGCAGGCCGCTACCGGCATCGCCGCCCGCTTCGATGAATACCTGGCAGAGCTCATGGAACCCGCCGAACCCGCCTTCGCCCCGCCAGACGATGATCCCGAAGCCCCGCCGCAATGGACTCCCGCGCAGCCCACCCGCGAAGAAGCGCTCCTCGCCGCGCGTGAGGCCGCGCTCTATGCCTTCCCCCCGCGCGTCGAGGATCTGCCCGCCGAAACCCTCGCCGAACTCGATCTCGATGCCGTCGATCCCCTCGAACTCTGGCCCCATGCACTCGCCCACACCCAGCACGCCGCCGAAACCGCCGCCGCCGAGGCATGGGATGCCAAAGCCCAGTCCCGCCTCACCGCGCTCGACACCCTCGTCGAACAGGACGAAACTCCCCTCGATCCTCCCCATTTTCACGAAATGCAAATGGGGAGGTGGCAGCCCGAAGGGCTGACGGAGGGGCAGATCCTCCCCTCCGAGCGGAGCGGAACCGCCCGCGAAGAGGGTGGTGGAGGGGGCCAGCCGCCCCTCGAAACCAAGTCCGCCCCCTATGCTCTGTACCCTGTCAACCGTGTCAACTTGCGCCCCCTGAAGGCGCCGCCGCTCACGCCCCCCAGCGCACCACATAGGGCTGGCGCGGCTTTCCGGTGATTTCCACCACCACCTTGCGCTGCGCCTGTGCGCCGCCGGGGCCGCGCGCCGTGGCGATGATCGTCACCACGCGTCCGCTCCAGTCGGCCGGATCGTTGATCGCCAGCGCCGGGCGCTGCCCGGAAATCTCGCGCTGCCGTTCGATCACCGCGGGGGAGCCGCTGTTCCCGTCGTTCATCACCGCGATGGCCAGCGGATCGGCGTAGCGCTTGTCAAACGGCTTGCCCGCCACTTCCACCGTCGCGATCCGCGCCACCCGGTCCACCAGCGCGGGGGTGAACCCGCGAATGTCGCCCAGTTCCTCCACGCTCTGCGGCGGCCCGTTGCGAGGCGCATAGCCCCGGCGGCGATACTCCGCGCTTTCCGCGCCGTTGCTGCGGGGCTGGTCATCCTGGTCGATCCAGTCGTCAAAGCTGTCACGCATCGTGGCGATCTGCGCCGGCGGCAGGCCGAGCGCGGCCATCAGCCAGCCGATGTTCTCGCCGTCGATGCGGTTGATCATGATCTTGCCCGCTTCGTCCTCGATCCGGATGCTGATCGGCACGGCATTGAAGCTGGCGCCATACGTCCGCCCGTCAATCGCCCAGCGCGTCGCGAGGCCCGGGCGGGTCAGCTGCGCAAGCGCGATTTCCACGCCCGCATCCGCCGCCGCCGTCAGCCGCGCCCGCGTCGTTTCCGCCTCCAGCGTATCGAGCCGCGCCGCCGTCGCCGCCGCTGCCCCCGCCGCAAGCGCCGCCATCACGCCGATCCCCGCCACCACGGCCAGCATCGCGTAACCGCGCTCGCTCTTGCGGCGGCGGGGCGGGATCACGGGATCTTGCCCTTGGTCTTGAACGGCTCGACCGACTGGATCTTGGCGCGCAGTTCCTCGGTGATCGCGGTGAGATCATCGGGCGTGCGCAGCACATGCGGCTTGATCAGGATGATCAGCTCGGTGCGCTTCTGCGAATTGTCGTTGTTGCCGAACAGCAGCCCGCCCAGCACCGGAATGCGCGAGAGAATGGGCAGGCCATTCTTTCCGAAGCTCTTGTTGTCGCGAAACAATCCGCCGAGCGCGATAACCTGCCCGTCCTGCACCGAAACCGTCGTGGCAACGCGGCGGGTGGTGATCGTCGGCGAATTGGTCACGCCGGTCTTGGTCTGCTGCACGTCGCTCACTTCCTGCGACACATCGAGCAGCACCGCCCCGCTGACATTCACCCGTGGGGTGATCTTGAGGATCACGCCGGTATCCCGGTACTCGACCGTGTTGGCCGAGAGCAGGTTCCCCGTGCTGCTCCCACCCCCCAGCGGCGTAACCTGCTGCGCCAGCACCGGCACCTGGTCTCCCACCTGCAGCGCCGCGGTCTGATTGTTGAGCACCATCAGCTTGGGCGCGGAGACAACCTTCACCGTCGTGCGCTCCTCCAGCGCATTCAATGTCGCGCTGATGTCGTTGTTGTTCGAATAGAAATAGGAGAACCCAGGAAACCGCCGCGCCGCCGTGCCGTTGTCCCCTTCGCTCAGCGCGAAATTGGATTGGCCGGTCTGGAAGTTCCACTGCACCCCGTACCGCAGCCCGTCATTGAGCCCGACTTCGGTAATCGCCGCTTCGATCATCACTTGCAGCGGCGGCACATCCAGCTTGCGCAGCGCATCCTCGACGATCGCGAAATCATGCACCGAGCCGTAGACCACCACGGCGTTGTTCACCTCGTCCGCCGAAACGCGGACTTTCAGCCCGCCGCCATCCGGCCCGCCGCCGCCGTTCTGGTTTGCGGGGGCAGTCTTGTCCGCTCCGCCGCGAGCTTCGGGCGCGAAGGGATCGGGGTTGTCGGATGAACTGCTCCCGCCAACCCCGCCGAACCCGAAGCTCGCGTTAAGGGTCTTGACCAGATCGCGCGCCCGGCTGTTCTGCACGCGGTAGACGAACAGCCGCGCTTCGTTGTTCGTGCCCTCGCGGTCGAGCACTTCGACCCAGCGGCGCACGTCCTCAAGGTATTGCTTCTGCGCGCTGATCGCGATGACACCGTTGATCCGCTCCATCCCGATCAGGCGAACAAGCCCGCGTGTCGGCGCATCGGGGGCGTTGATCAGCTTGTCGAGCTCGGGCACGATCAATCGGCTGTCGAGGTTCTGCGGCACGAACAACGCGAACGACATCGAGCGCAGCCAGTTGACGTCGAACTGGTCGATCACCTTGTGCACGCTCTTGCGCTGCGCCTCGGTGCCCGCGATCACCAGCGCGTTCTGCGTCGTATCGAACGACTGGACCGCGCCGGGCACCACTGTATCGAGCAGCTTGCGCATTTCCTCAGCATTGGCGAATTGCAGCCGCACCGTCTCGCTGCCGAAGCCGCGGTCGGGGAGGAATTCGGTGCCGCGCGTCTTGGCGGCGTCCACGGTCATGATGCGGTAGCCGGTGCCCTCCCACACCATCGCAAGGTTCGACTTCCGGAGCGAAGCCTCGAATAGATCGAGCAATTGCTGGCGGCTGACCGGCCCTGGGGTGGTCAGGCCCACGTCGACATCACCTTCGAGGCTGACCGTGTAGGGGATGCGCAGCGTGTCGCGCAGCACGATCTGGGCGAGGGTGCGCACATCTGCGCTGGGAATGGTGAACTCGATGTTGCCCTTGGGCGCGCTGCGCGTGCTTTCGCCGCCGCTGGCGGACAGCCCGGGTGCGGGCTCGGTGCCGTCGATGATGGCCGCTGCGAGCCAGCTCGTGCTTGACCGGATGCTC
>CAZQEH010000093.1:0-10614 GCA_964592205.1 uncultured Novosphingobium sp. | reverse complement strand
CCAATCGGAGCCGCCGCCACCCCAGCCGCCCGATGGGAATATCATCACGCCGGGCGAACCATAGCGCCGCCCGCCGCCGCGCATCGCGCGCAGGAACGGGAGGACGAAGAAAAAGAAGAAGATGAGGAGGAAGATCACGGTTCCGGCATCGAAGCGCGGACCCTTGGCTTTCTTGGCCTCAGCCCCGGCATCCGCGGCGATCTTGCGTGCCTGATCCTCGGGCAACTGCAGCTGCGCGATGAGCTGGTCGGTCGCCGCAGCGATGCCGCCGGGATAATCGCCCGCCTTGAAGCGGGGCACCACCTCGCGCTGGATGATCACGCTGGAGAGCGCATCCGTGATGATCCCTTCGAGGCCGTAGCCGACCTCGATCCGCACTTTGTGCTCCTTGGGCGCGACGATCAGCAGAATGCCATCGTTGCGCTGCTTGTCGCCAATCCCCCAGGCGCGGCCGAGCCGGTAGCCATAGTCCTCGATCTCGTATCCTTCGAGATCGGGGATCGTCGCGATCACCATCTGGCGCTGCGACTGGGTTTCGAGCGCGGCCAGCTTGGCATCGAGCGCGGCGGCCTGCTCGGGCGAAAGCAGATGCGCCTCATCGACCACGCGGCCGGTGAGCTTGGGGAACGTCTGTGCGGCGGCGGGCCCGGCAAGGAGGGCCAGCGCGGCAAAGAGGACAAAGAGGAGGCGCTTCATCGGCCGGGCTCCGCGCCCCGGCTCAGTTCGTCGCCGCCTTGCTCGCGCCTGCCGCCGCGTTGTCGTTGGCCGCCGGGGCCGCCGCGGGAGCCGCGGGGCCGTCGAAGCTCACCGCAGGCGCGGTATCGGCACCCGGGGTGGTCGCGGCGAATGGCACCATCGGCTTCGCGCCATAGACGACCTTGGCGGCGATGATCGCGGGGAAGGTGCGGATCGTGGTGTTGTAAGCCTGCACCGCTTCGTTGTAGTCGCGCCGAGCGACGGCGATGCGGTTTTCGGTGCCTTCAAGCTGGCTCTGCAGCGCGAGGAAGTTCGCGTTCGACTTGAGGTCCGGATAGGCTTCGACCGAAGCGAGCAGGCGGCCGAGGCCCTGCGAGAGCTGGCCCTGCGCGGCCTGGTAGGCGGCCACCTTGTCCGGGTCGGTCACGTCCGCCGCCGAAATCTGGATCGAGGTTGCCTTGGCGCGGGCTTCGGTCACCTTGGTCAGGGTGCCCTGCTCCTGCTTGGCATAGCCCTTCACCGTCGCGACCAGATTTGGGATCAGATCGGCGCGGCGCTGATACTGGTTCTGCACGTCGGCCCACTTGGCCTTGGCAGCTTCCTCGGCGGTCGGGATCGCGTTCACCCCGCACCCGGCAAGGCCGGCAGCGGCCAGGGCGACGAAAGCGAAACGGGAAAAGCGGGCAAGCAGCGAAGCGGCCATCGAGATGTGTTCCCTCAAGAGACCCGGCGCGGACGCGGCGGGTGTGCTCGCGAGGGAATGTAGCGGGTCCGCATGACCGTTCAAGGGCCACCCGCTTCTTTGACAAGCCCGCTTCGGTGCATCGGACCACTTGTTACAAAGGTTTGCAGGTGGCACGAAGCGCATGGGTGAAGATGCCTGACAGGAGAATAATATCATGGGCATGATGGGAGAATTCCGGGATTTCGTCGCGCGCGGCAATGTCCTTGATCTGGCGGTCGGTGTGATCATCGGCGCAGCGTTCGGCAAGATCGTCACTTCGTTGACCGAGGACATGATCATGCCGGTGATCGGCGTCGCGACCGGTGGGGTCGATTTCACCAACAAGTTCATCGTGCTGGGCAAAGTACCCGATACCTACAAGGGTTCGCTGGCCGATTATGCAGCCCTGAAGGCGGCGGGCGTGCCGATGCTGGGCTACGGCGCGTTCATTACCGCGATCATCAGCTTCCTCCTGATGGCGTTCGTGATCTTCCAGATCGTGCGGATGGCCAACCGGATGATGCCGGCCAAGCCCGAAGCTCCGGCTGCCCCGGCCGGCCCGAGCGAGGTCGATCTCCTCACCGAAATCCGCGACGCGCTGAAGAAAGCCTGAGATCGGACGGGAGGGGCGCTCGCCCCTTCCATTCCCGGCGGCCTGCGCCTATATCGGCCGTGCCGGCTTCGGCCGGCTATGGCGATAAAGTGTACCGTACAATAGGCGCAGCGGACCCGGGGGCGGTACCCGGCGGCTCCACCATCACCACCGGCTGGAACAGACCGGGCTCTGTTGTCGCAGAGGTGTTGATGGGGCCGAACTAGGATCGACGTGTGTTGAAAAGCGGTGTTTTCGTCCGGGCTGAGTAACCCGTTAAAGGCTCAAAACCCACAAGTGCCAACGACAACGAAGCACTCGCTCTCGCGGCGTAATCTGACGGCTTAACGGCCTGATCTTACAAAGCTAAAGCGCGGTTGAACCCACCGGGCAACAGAAGGGAATTCAGCGGTTCGGAGGCGTACCGGGCAACAGAAACGCCTCCACTTTCCTTTGCTAGCGCTGGGAAAACCAACTTCCAGCCCCTCGCTCGAGCGGGAGGGGAGCGAGACTCACATCAGGTGATTTCGTCGGCCCGTGCTTGACACGGGCCTTGGCTTTCTTTTTCGGCGCCGCGCGGGAAGGATAGCCAAACCCCGTGTCAAGCACGGGGTGACGGGTGAAGCAAAGCCATAGGAGCCCAGTCGCAGCGGGGTCGGCCGCTCAGCGCTCTACCTCGACAGGAACCGCTGCCGCCTTTGCCTCGCGCTCGTACTTCATCGCGTCCATGATCTTGGCGCCGGCCATGAACACGGCAAGGCAACTGGCGAGGAACAGCAGTTTGCCGCCAAATCCCGGATACTGTGCCAGATAGATGTGGCCGCGCTCGGCCGAACCCAGCGCCAGGGCGTAGATGATCGCGCTCGCTTCAAACCGGTTCTTGATCACGAACAGGCGGCTGATCTTGCGCAGCAGGGAAGGCTTTTTTTGCATCACCGAACCTACTCCGCAACCTTTGTGCCAGATCAGCAAACACGGTGCTCTTGCGCATGGCTTAACCTATGCCTTGTAAAGCACGGCGACAGGCCATGGTAAAGACGCGCTTAACCCCCGCGCGGCGAGGCGTACCGTTTCAGGCCAATGCGGAAAGCTCCAGCGCATCGAGCAGCGCGGCGCGCGCGGCGATCACGCTGGAAGCAAGCGATTCGCTGCCGATATCGGCGGGATCGATCTGTTCGGGCCAGGCCTTGGCAATGAGCTTTTCCAGCAGGTCTGCGCGCGCTTCGCTGAGCAGGAAGCGCGGATCGACGGTGGCAGGATCAGCGACAACGCGCAGGCGCAGGCAAGCAGGACCGCCGCCGTTGGCCATTGACTGGCGCACATCGACCGGAAGCACCCGGCGAATCGGGCCATTGGAGGCGAGCATGCCATCGAGCCAGGTGCGCACGCGCGGGTGCTCCCACGCTTCGAGCGGGATGACGAGCCCCATCTCGCCAGAGGGAAGGGTCAGCAGCTGCGCGTTGAACAGGTAGCTGCGAATCGCGTCATCAAGGCTCACGGCGCTGGCCGGAACCACGACGATTTCGGCCTCAGGTAGCGCCGCGCGGATCGCGGCGTACGTGCCTTCGGGATCAGTGAAGGCCAGCTCATGCGTGAACAGCACGCGCTCGTTGGCAACGGCGACGACGTCGTTGTGAAATGCGCCCGCCGCGATGGCGTCTGGGGACTGCTCGACGAAGAGGCAGTGCGCGGGATCGAGGCCATGGAGGCGCGCGACGGCGCGGCTGGCCTGCTCGTGCTGGCGCGCGGGGAAGGCGCCGCCGGGGCGGCCATAGACGAAGATTTCAAGGCCCCGCGCAGCGTGGGTGGCGCCCATGCGCATGTGGTTCGCTGCCCCCTCATCGCCGAAGCAGGCGGGGACGGCATCGTGGACCGCGAAGTGCGCGCTGTCTGCAAAGGCAAGGCGCAGCTGGCGCACGGTATCGGGCCATTCCTGCGAGCGGTGCGGCATGGTGACGAGGTTGGCGGCGGTCAGGTGGCAGCGCCCGTCCCCGCAATCGGGCGCGGGGGAGACGGTGGCGGCATTGGCCGTCCACATCGAGCTGGCGGACCATGCGGCGGCACGCAGGCGGCGCTCGGCTTCATCGGCCGGTTCGGTGAGGCCCAATGCGCCAAGGAAGCCATGGTTGGGGCGCGGCAGCGGGCAGAGCAGGCCCTGCACGAGGCCAAGGCCCATGTTGTGGCGCATCTTGCCAATACCCTGCAGCGCGGCGGCGCGCGGGTAGGAGACATCGCCGCCATGCTTCGCCGAGGCGAGGTTGCCAAGGCTGAGCCCGGCGTAGTTGTGGCTCGGCCCGACGAGGCCGTCGAAATTGATCTCGACCAGAGTGCTCATTTGGGTTCCCTCAGCGCGCCACGTGCCAAACCTTGTCGCCTACGCCGACGTGCAGCGCGGCAGCGGCCTCGGGATCGAGCACAAGGCCTGCTCCGTCAGGCATGATCCGGGCAAAACTGCAGCGGAATTCGGCAAGGCGGCCGGTGGCGACAAGGGCGCGGGTAGCGGTCTCGCCGGCATCGCGCACGTCCGTTACCGGCGCGCTCTTGGCATCGGCAATCGAGCGGACACGATCGGTGCGCGCGGTCATTGTCGGGCCGCCGTCGAAGATGTCGAAATAGCCTTCGGACGCGAAGCCTTCGGTTTCCAGCATGCGCATCGCCGCGCGGCCGCTGGGGTGCGGCAGGCCGATGGCGGAACGCGCGGTTTCGGGCAGCATGGCGATGTAGACCGGATGCTTGGGCATGAGGTCCGCGATGAACTGGTTGCCGTTTATCGCGTTGAAATAGTCTGCTTCCTGGAAATTCATCCCGAAGAAGCGGCCCGCAACGCCGTCCCAGAACGGCGAGCCGCCGCGCTCGTCGATTACGCCGCGCAGTTCGGCGAGGATGCGATCGGCGAAGCGCTTGCGGTGCATCGCGATGAACAGATAGCGGCTGCGCGCGAGGAGCATGCCGAGCCCGCCTGCGCGTTCGCCGGGGTGGAGGAACAGGCCGCCGACTTCGCTGGAGCCTTCAAGATCGGTCACGAGATTGAGCATCTCGGCGCGGAAGGTGCGGCCCAGTTCCTTGGAATGCTGCGTGAGCGTCGCCATGCGGTAGGAATAGAACGGCCAGGTCTGCCCGACGCGGGTGAAAATCTGGCAGGTGCCGCGCACTTCGCCGGTCGCCACATCCTCAAGGATCAGCACGAAAAGCTCGTCGCGCCCGGATTCTCGCGTGCCTTCTGGATCGCCCTCCTCGGTGTTGGCGAAAGCAGCGGCGGCGCGCTCCAGCTTGGCGGTGAGCGCGCGCCGATCGGGCGGCAGGTTGGTGAAGCCACCGCCGGTGAGCTTGGCCATCTCGTACAGATGTTCGAGATCCGCGGCGCGGGCCGCGCGGATGACATGGGTCACGCTTCTTATTCCCCTCCGGAGAGCCGGTGCAGCACGAGCGCCGACAGCGCGGCCCGCTCTGCCAGCGACGGCACGATCATGTATTCTTGCGGCGAATGGATCGCTCCGCCGCGCACACCCATGGTATCGACCACGGGTACGCCGAGCGCGGCGATATTGTTGCCATCGCAGACCCCGCCCGAGCTCTGCCAGCGGATCGGCTGGCCAAGGGCGGCACCGCAGCTGCGGACAAGCTCGAACAGCTTTTCGGCATCGGGTGTCAGCGGCTTGGGCGGGCGGCTGATGCCGCCGTGGAGGTGGATGCTGACCTCGTGCGCCAGTTCGACTTCGCGCAGCAGCGGGCCGATGGCTGCGGCGAAGCGCGCGGCATCCTCCTCGCCGCGTGGGCGGATGTTGAAGCGCAGCACGGCGGAAGCGGGCACGACATTGTTGGCCGAGCCGCCGTCGATCCGTGCGGGATTGATCGCGAGGCCGTCGCCTTGAAGCGCCTTGAGGCCAAGCGCGAGATCGGCGGCAGCAACAAGGGCATTGCGGCCATCCTGAGGGTTGCGCCCGGCGTGGGCGGAGCGGCCAGTCACGATCGCGCTGTAGTTGCCGCTGCCGCCGCGCGCACCGGCAAGCGTGCCGTCGGGGAGAGCGGAGGGCTCGTACGTCAGCGCCGCCGCCTTGCCGCGCGCGCGCTCGGCAATGAGGGGCGCGGAGGCAAGGCTGCCGGTTTCCTCGTCCGAGTTGATAAGGACGTCATAACCGACATAGGGCGAGACAAGGCTGGTCTCGAAGGCTTTCAGCGCGGCGAGGATCACCGCGATGCCGCCTTTCATGTCAGCCGTGCCAGGGCCGCCCAGGGTATCGGCATCGAGCCAGGTGAGCGTCTGGAATGCGTCGTCTGCCGGATAGACCGTGTCCATATGGCCGGTCAGCAAATAGCGGCGCGGGGCGTGGGGCCGCACCGAGAGGAGCATGTGCGCGCCGTGTTCGATTTGCACCGGGCGGCCATCAGCGGCAATCGCCTCGACCGGCGCGGGCGGCACGAGCCGGACTTCGCCGGGCAGCACGGCAAAGGCATCAGCGAGAAGGGCCGCCTGCCGGGCCAGCCCGG
This sequence comes from uncultured Novosphingobium sp., assembly GCA_964592205.1. Lineage (GTDB taxonomy): Bacteria > Pseudomonadota > Alphaproteobacteria > Sphingomonadales > Sphingomonadaceae > Novosphingobium. The sequence goes on along the minus strand of CAZQEH010000093.1, from coordinate 4,114 downwards.
CAGTATTACGCGTACCGGTGTTGATCGCACACCACGCCTCGACACTGGCGAGCATGGCGGCGGTATCGATCCCCTCGGTGAGGGCAGCTTCAGTGGGAGCAAGCGTGGCCATGCTGGACGCTCTAGCCTGCCCGCGCGCCGGGGTGAACCCCTGGTGGTTGGAGGATTGTTTCATTTGCAACCGGAACTGTGATTTGAACTCCTCGTCATTCCCGCCTGTGCGGGAATGACGAGTGTTGGGACTTGCCTCGGCAGCCGTTCCGCATGACACTTCGCGCCATGAATCCGATCAACTTGCGCAGGCCTTTCATTGGCCTGCTCTGTGCATGCGGCCTGGCCGCTTCATCCCTGCAGGCCGGTTTGCCGGCGTTTCCGGCGGCGACGCATCCGGTGGCGGGGGACGAATGGCCCTATGTCGGCGGGGATCCGGCAGGGACGTGGTTTTCCGCGCTCGCCGCTATCAACGACAGCAATGCGGGGCAGCTCGGCTTTGCCTGGGCCTACGACATGGGCACCGAGCGCGGGCAGGAAGCGACGCCGCTGGTGATCGATGGGGTGATGTATACCTCGGGCGTGTGGGGCATCGTCTATGCCCTGAATGCGGCGACGGGCGAGGTGCTGTGGACCTTCCATCCCGGAATCGACCCCGCCTCCGCGCGGAACGCGTGCTGCGATACGGTCAACCGGGGCGTTGCGGTGCGTGATGGCGTGGTGTTCGTCGCCAGCGAAGACGGGCGGCTCCATGCGCTCGATGCGAAGTCCGGCGCGGAGAAGTGGACTGCCGACACGATCATCGGCCGGGGCAAAAGCAATTTTACCTACGCCTCGACCGGCGCGGTGCTGCTGACGAGCGATTCGGTGGTGATCGGCAATTCGGGCGCCGATCTCGGCGATGGATCGACTCGCGGGTATATCTCGGCGTGGGACATCAAGACCGGCGCGTTCAAGTGGCGCTTCTTCACGGTGCCGCCACCGCCGGGCCAGCCCTTCGAGCACCCCGAGCTTGAGATGGCGGCGAAATCGTGGGGCCCGGGCCACGATGGCCGCTATCAGAACGGCGGCACGGTGTGGGACGGGCTTTCCTATGATGCGGAGACCGATCAGATCGTGTTCGGCACGGCCAATGCTTCCCCCTATTCGCGGGTGAGGAGCGGGGCCGAGCGGCACGACGACTTGTTCAACGCCTCGATCGTGGCGGTGAACGCGAAGACGGGCCGCATGAACTGGTACTATCAGGAAACCCCCGGCGATGCCTGGGACTATGATGCGGTGCAGAAGTTCGTCTTCGCCAATCTCCCGGTGGGCGGCGATAGCAAAGGCGGTGAGGCACGGCGCGTGGTGATGCAGGCCTCGAAGAACGGGTTCTACTACACGCTTGATCTCAAGACCGGGAAGCTGCTGGCGGCCGATCCCTTTGCCTATATCAACTGGGCCAAGGGCGTCGATCTCGCCACGGGACGCCCCCAGTTCACCGAGGTGGCGGACTATTCGGCCAAGCCCAAGAACGTCTATCCCTCATGGGCCGGGGCGCATACGTGGAACCCGATGTCGTTCAGCCCGCAGACGAGGCTTGTCTATATCCCGACGGTCGACCAGTCCAATGTCATGGTCAATCTGCCCGCCAACAAGGGCAAGCTTGCGCATCTCGAGGGCTTCTTCAACGCCAATGGTATCATCCCCGATGATACCTACGACGAGCCGACTCTGACGCGGCTGTTCGGCCCGATCCCGACCAAGGCGGAACTCCAGAAGGAGCGCGGCAAGACCAGTCTGGTGCGCGAAGTGCTGAAGGCGTGGGATCCGGTGGCGCGCAAGGTGGTGTGGGAGCAGGTCACGTCCGACGGCAATCGCGGCTACGATGGCGGCGTGCTTTCGACTGCTGGCAATATCGTGGTGCAAGGCCGCGGGGATGGCACGCTGCGCGTCTACAATGCGACGACTGGGGCGCAGCTCGCCTCGATCCAGACCGGATCGCACATCATGGCCGCGCCGATGACGTACCGGATCGGCGGAGTGCAGTATATCGCGGTGCAGGCGGGTTATGGCGGGGTGGGGATCAGCTATCCGATCACCCCGGCGGACATTGCCTATCGCAACCGCAACACCAACCGCATTCTGGTGTTCAAGCTGGGCGGCGGGCCGGTGCCGCAGCCGGAACTGCGCCTTGATCCGTTCACCTATCCCAAGCCGCCGCTTTCGAAGGCCAGCGCGGCGATGATCGCACATGGCGAGGCGAAGTTCACCGAGTACTGCTCGCGCTGCCACATGTTCGGGCCCGGGATCACGCCGGACCTGTCACGCCTGCCGCGCGAGATCCACGGCATGTTCAAGGACATCGTGCTGAAGGGCGCGCTGGCGGGGAATGGCATGGCGCCGCTGAACGACATGGTGAGCAAATACGATGTGGAGGCGATCCATGCCTATCTGATCGACACGCAGCGCAAGGGGTATCAGGCGCAGCGGGGGAAGAAGTAAGGGCACCTCCGACCCGCCTTTGGCGGGCCACCTCCCCGAGCCCAGCTATTTCGTCAGCGCGCGGGCGATCGCAACGAATTCGGGCACGCTAAGCGTTTCGGCACGGCGCTGCGGGTCTATGCCGAGCGTTTCGAGGGCATCGAGAGCGTGGGGCAAGCCCTTGAGGGACTGGCGCAGCATCTTGCGGCGCTGGCCGAAGGCGGCTTCGGTGACGCGTTCGAGCATGCGGGGCGAAACGCCTGCCGGCATGTCCGCCGGTTCGACGTGGATGATTGCCGACATCACCTTGGGTGGCGGGGTGAACGCGCTGCGGTGGACGCGCATCGCGATGCGGGGTTTGCTGCGCCACTGGGCGAGGACGGCGAGGCGGCCATAGGCATCGCTGCCGGGAGCCGCGACGATGCGCTCGGCCACTTCCTGCTGGAACATGAGCGTGAGGCTGCGCCACTGCGGCGGCCAGTCCTGCCCCGAAAGCCAGCCGGTGAAGAGGGCCGTGCCGACGTTGTAGGGGAGGTTGCTGGCAACGTGCCAGGGCGCGTCGAACAGCTCGGCAGGCGCGATCTTCATCGCATCGCCCTCGATCACGCGGAGCTGGCCGGGAAAGGCTTCGGCGAGTTCAGCGAGCGCGGGAAGGCAGCGGCGGTCCATCTCGACGGCGGTAACGTTGGCGCCGCGGCGCAGGAGCGCGCGGGTAAGGCCGCCGGGCCCGGGGCCGACTTCGAGGACGTTCTGGCCCTTCAGATCGCCGGGAACCGCGGCGATGCGAGACAGCAGCTGTTCGTCGAACAGGAAGTTCTGGCCGAGCGCCTTGGTCGCGATGAGGCCGTGGCGCTGGACGACCTCGCGCAAGGGGGGGAGGTCTGGCAGGTTCATCCGGCGGCGGCTCTGCGTGCGGAGCATTCGCCGGCCATGCGGATCGCGGCGATGGTGGCGCCGGGGCGGGCGATATTGGAGCCGGCAATGCCGAACGCGGTGCCGTGATCGGGCGAAGTGCGGATGATGGGGAGGCCGAGCGTGACGTTCACGCCTTCATCGAAATCGAGCACCTTGATCGGAATCAGCGCCTGATCGTGGTACATGCAGATCGCCGCGTCATAGGTCGCACGGGCTTCGGCGTGGAACATCGTATCGGCGGGGAGCGGCCCGCACGCGTCGATTCCGGCGGCCTGAAGCGCGGCGACGGCGGGGGCAATCAGGTCGCGGTCTTCGGTGCCCATGCGCCCATCCTCGCCAGCGTGCGGATTGAGCGCGGCAACGGCGAGACGGGGGTGGGCAACGCCGAAATCGCGGGTAAGCGCGGCGGCGGCAATGGCGGAGCGGGTGCGGATGAGCTCTGCAGTGAGCAGCCCCGGCACATCGCGCAGCGCGACATGGACGGTGATCGGAACGACGCGCAGGTTCGGTCCGGCGAGCATCATCACCGCGTTTTCGGGCGTGATGCCGCAAGCCTCGGCGACAAATTCGGTCTGGCCCGGCTGGTTGAAGCCGATGCGGGCAAGGCGGCTCTTGGCGATGGGGCCGGTGACGAGCGCGGCGGCGGCGCCTTGCTTGACGAGGCTGGTCGCCACTTCGAGCGCGCGCAGCGCGAGCGCGGCGCCCGCATCGTCGCCGTCGACCGCAGGGAAGACGACCTCAAGGC
>CAZQEH010000092.1:0-11122 GCA_964592205.1 uncultured Novosphingobium sp. | reverse complement strand
CCTACTTCAGCAAGGAAGCGGCCTCGGGTGGGCGCAGCTTCGATGGCGGGGGTTGCGGGTGCAATTGAAACCCGGCGGGCTTGCCGTGGCGCAGGGGGCGATGGCCGGGGTCTTCCTGGCGGCGACTCCGGTTGCAGCACAAGCCGAAGCCGCGCCTGCCAATGCCTATCGAGAGTGCGAGCGAGGTCGGCACGCTCGTCGCCGATAGGGCCCCGCTGGTTTATCAGGACGACGATGACCGCGTCCGTGCGGTCCAGGTTTCATGCCTGGACGATGTCATTCAAGGTCGGGACGCATCTGACCCCAGGGCTGGAGATCAACGGTGCGTTCGAGCGGTACGTGCAGCGCGGGCAACGCTTTGATCGGTCTGCGCCGGGCGTGCTGGCGCGGACCGATCTGTTCAGCGGCACGAGCTCGACAAGCCTGATCAGCGGGCTGCGGTATAGCTGGCGCTGAAGGCGGGCCGAGGATGGCCAGGCAGCCGCGCCGGGCGGGGTCCGCAAGCACCGTTTCAGCGCCATCCGGCGTGGTCTGGGCGATCACCAACGCCGCAGGCAAGCCGGTCGCGGCCTTCTCCATATCGGTGAACGCGCGATCGCCACGAGCGGCGATGCAAGGCGCTTCCTGCTCAAACAGGGCAAACGCTACAACCACATCCTCGATCCGCGCACCGACTGGCCGGTTGAGACCCCGCCGCGCTCGGTTACTGTGGTGGCGCGCAGGTGCGTTCAGGCGGGAACGCTCTCCTCCCTTTCCTGCCTGGCCCTGCGGCGGAACCTTCCTCAAGACCGGGAAGGCCGAAGCCTGGGTGCTCTGGTAACAGCTGCCGAATTACCTTGGGTAACAACATGTCAAGGATCAGTAGGGTACAACCCCTATTGCACAGCGCAGCGTGCGTTCGTCCGGAAGGGTCCGGCCGGATGCGCGAGGGGAACAGGCTTGGCACAGGAACCGCAACTGCCGGGGGAATCCCGGCAGCACCAGTTGGGTGCGCCCCCCGGCACGGAGCTTCGCTCTGCGCCGCGTTACGCCGTGCTGATCCGCACCGCCAAGATCATCGCCGATGGGCGCGAATTTCTCTGCATTGTCCGCGATGCTTCGGCCACGGGGCTCAAGATCCGCCTGTTCTCCGATCTGCCCAAGGCGCGCGAGCTTGCCGTGGAGATGGTGACCGGAGATCGCTATCCGGTTGAGCTCATCTGGCAGGCCGACGACTTTGCTGGTCTGCGTTTTCCGCAGGAAATCGATGTCGAACGGCTGCTCGACGAATCGCGCGGCGCATATCCCAAGCGGCAGATCAGGTTGCAGATCGTGCTGGGCGGTGTGCTCCATTCGGGCGGCGAGGCTGTCCCGGTGACTTTCCGTAACCTGTCGCAGCAGGGCGCCTGCGTGGAATCGGAAAAGTGGCTACTGATGAACGAACTGGTCCGCATCGAGACCGGGGTTGCCGAGCCGCTCTACGCCAAGGTGCGCTGGCGCAGCCACCCGCGCTACGGGATGATCTTCGAACACACCTTCCGGCTCGAGGAACTGGCCCGCATTTCGGCGCCGCTGCAGTTCGCGCAGGCGCTGGAACAGCACGCTCGCAGCGGTCAGCCCGAGTCCTCCGCAGAAGAGGTCTGCCCCCTCCCGTTTCGCGCTTCCCGGCCGCTTTGTTAACTATCTCTTAGCCATTTTCGTTCACTTCCGTTGCCAAGGCATGAACGCTTGAGCGGGAGCTAGCGATGGGTAACGGTTTCACGGGTCTGCGGGAGGAAAGCAGCGAGGTTCAGGTCGATGTCGCGATCATCGGCGCGGGACCTGCCGGGCTGACCGCCGGTTATCTCCTGTCGAAGAAGGGGCTCAAGGTCGCGATCATCGAGAAGGACACCCGCTACGTCGGCGGCATCAGCCGCACGGTGGAGCACGAGGGCTATCGCTTCGATATCGGTGGCCACCGCTTCTTCTCGAAATCGCAGCAGGTCGTCGATCTGTGGAACGAGATTCTGCCGGACGATTTCATCCAGCGCCCGCGCATGAGCCGCATTTATTACGAGGGCAAGTTCTACTCCTATCCGCTGCGCGCGTTCGAAGCGCTGCGCAACCTCGGCATCTGGCGTTCGACCACCTGCATGGCGAGCTATGCCTGGACGAAGCTGTTTCCGATTCGGGAGGTGAAGAGCTTCGAGGACTGGACGAGCAACCAGTTCGGCAAGAAGCTCTATTCGATTTTCTTCAAGACCTACACCGAGAAGGTGTGGGGCATGCCGTGCAACGAAATGAGCGCCGACTGGGCCGCTCAGCGCATCAAGGGGCTCTCGCTCGGCGCTGCGGTGCTCGATGGCCTCAAGCGCAGCCTCGGGCTCAACAAGCGCCCGAACGACGGCATGCAGACCAAGACCCTGCTCGAAACCTTCCGCTATCCGCGCCAGGGCCCGGGCATGATGTGGGAAGCCGCACGCGACAAGATCGTGGCTGCCGGTGGCCTCGTCCTCATGGGCCACGCGATGAAGCAGCTTGCCAGCGATGGCCAGGGCGGCTGGCGCCTTTCGGCCACCCGCGCTGAAGATGGCGGCGAGACGGTGATCCGTGCGGCCCACGCGATCAGCTCCGCCCCGATGCGCGAGCTGGCGGCCCGCCTTCATCCGCTGCCGTCCTCGACGCTCGAAGCAAGCCGCCTCAAGTACCGCGACTTCCTGACCGTGGCGCTCAAGATCCGATCCGAGGACCTGTTCCCCGATAACTGGATCTACATCCACGACAGCAAGGTCCGCGTCGGCCGCGTGCAGAACTTCCGCTCGTGGTCGCCCGAAATGGTGCCGGACGAGAGCGTGGCCTGCGTTGGTCTCGAATACTTCTGCTTCGAGGGCGATGACCTCTGGGCCTCGAGCGACGAGGACCTGATCAAGCTCGCGACGAAGGAAATGGACATCCTCGGCCTCGTTGATCCCGCCAAGGTGATCGGTGGCGCGGTCGTCCGTCAGGAAAAGGCCTACCCGGTCTACGATGACGAATATGCCGCCAATGTCGCCGGGATGCGCCATGAGCTCGAAGCCAGCCATCCGACGCTGCACCTTGTCGGCCGCAACGGTATGCACCGCTACAACAACCAGGATCACGCGATGATGACCGCGATGCTCACGGTCGAGAACATCGTGGCAGGCGCGCGTGTCTATGACATCTGGTGCGTGAACGAGGATGCCGAATATCACGAGGCCGGCGATGAGGGCGCGCAGACCGCGATCCCTGCTCGCCCGGTTACCGACGATCAGGCGGCCGCGCTCGCTTCGGTGCGCAATGTACCGACGCGGATCACCGGCTCCGAAGCCGGTTCCTCGAAAGATCGCGCAGCGGCCTGAACACCGTTTGCCTCGCCCGTCCGTGATACCGCGCTGAACAGGATCAGGCCGTGACCGTGCTTCAACTCGCCCCGCTCAACCGGCTCCGGCAGATCGTGCTGGTGCGCTATATCCTTGCCAGCGTGGGTGCGCTGGCGGTGGACATGGGCACGTTCCTCGCGCTGCTTTCAGGCGGGGTTCCGCCGGTTGCCGCTTCGGCCGTGGGGTACGGGATCGGCATCATGGTCCACTGGATCCTGTCGAGTCGTAAAGTCTTTGCCGAACAGGTCGCGGCCGGCGGAATGGAACGTACCCGGCAGAAGGCGATGTTCGTCTTTTCGGCACTGATCGGCCTTGGCGTGACGACCCTGATCGTCGGCGGCGCGAGCGCTGCGGGGCTTGATCCGCGCATTGCCAAGCTTTGCGCGATCGTCGTCAGTTTTGCGGTGACGTGGCTTCTGCGCAAGCGCGTGGTGTTTCGCTGATGGCAGCGCTTTACCCGTCCGGCGCGGAACGGCCGGCCGGGGCCGCCCCGAGCGGCAGCGCGGCCCGGTCCGCATGGCGTCCTGTGCTGCTGAGCTGGCTTATGCTTGCCGTGGCCCTGATTGCGCTCAAGGCCCCGCAGATCCCGGTCATGCAATTCGGCGATCCCGATGATGCGCTCCGGCTGGTGCAGGTGCGTGATCTGCTAGCCGGACAATCGTGGTTCGATCTCCACCAATACCGCGTGGCAGCACCGGAAGGCGTCGCGATGCACTGGTCGCGGCTGGTCGATATTCCGATCGCGGGCATGATCCTGCTGCTGCGCCCGCTGCTTGGCACCCACGGCGCCGAGCTTGCGGCGCTTGTTGCCGTGCCGCTGCTGACCCTCCTTTGTGCGCTCGCACTCGTCGGCCAGCTTGCCGTGCGGTACTTCGGCCGTGAAGTGGCAATGCTTGCCTGTCTGAGCTTCGCGCTCGCGATCCCGGTGATGTGGCAATTCACGCCGCTGCGCATCGATCATCATGCCTGGCAGATCGTCTGCGCCCTCGCGGCGCTTGGCGGACTCCACGCTGCCACTGCCCGGATGGGCGGGCGCGTGATCGGTCTTGCTCTTGCCGTTTCGCTGTCGATCTCGATCGAGGGCCTGCCGCTCGCCGCCGTCTTCCTCGCCGTTTGCGGGCTGAGGGATCTGCGCGATCCCGCAGCGCGGTTCGTCTGGCTGCGGGCAGCGACCGGCGCGCTTGCGGCCGGATCGCTGCTCCTGTTTCTGGCCACACGCGGGATCGCAGATCTCGCATCGCACTGCGATCAGGTATCGCCGGTGCACCTTGCCGTGTTCGGCTGGGCTGCTGCAGGCGTGGCGGTGCTGCACCTTACCGCGCCGCGCCGCGCCATGGTTTCGCTGGCGGGACTGGCGCTGATCGGCGCGGGCGCGCTGGCGATCCTGTTCGGGGCCGCGCCGCAGTGCCGCGGTGGGGGCTTTGCAGCGCTTGATCCGCTGGTCCTGCGCTTCTGGCTGCCTTCGGTTGCCGAGGGCATGCCGTTCTGGCACGCGCGCCCGCATCTCGCGGCCGTGATCGTGGCTGGGCCGCTGATCGGCCTCTACGGGGCTTGGCGCCTCTGGCGCGAGGCAGACCCGGCTGCGCAGCGTCCGGTGTGGGGCGATCACTTGCTGGTGCTGACCGGCGCTTGGCTGATCGGCATGATGATGGCGCGGGCTTCGGCCACGGCGCTGGTCTTCGCCGCCGTTCCGGCCGCCGCGCAAGTGGCCTGCTGGACCGCGCAGCTGCGCAAGGCTGCTCTCCCGCGGCGCCTCGCCGGCTATGCCGGAATAGCCGCGCTGCTGGTGCCAGGCATTCCCGTCGCAGTGGCGGCCAGCTTCGCCGCACCCGCAACCGATAGCGCGCAGTCCGGCGCGGCTTCATGCCATTTCGACAGGGCTGCCGCCGCGCTCGACCGGCTTGCGCCGACTGACATTCTGGTGCCGCTCGACATGGGACCGGATATCCTCGTCCGCACGCATCAGCGGGTGGTGGCGACTGGCCATCACCGCGGGTCTGCGGCCATGCACGATGTCATCGCGGCTTTTCTTGCGCCCGCCCCGCAAGCACGCGCGATTCTGCAGGCGCGCCATGCGACCATGGTGATAATCTGCCCCGCCGTTTCGCGGCAATCGGCCTATGCCAAGGTCGCGCCCGACGGGCTGATGGCCCGGCTCGTGACCAACCGGCCACCCGAGTGGCTTGCGCCTGTCGATCTTGCTCCGGGCTCGGGCTTGCGGTTCTGGCGGGTAGTGCAATGAGCGCGCGGCTTTGCCCGGTGCCGGTTCATGCCGCCGCCGCGCGCTGCGGTTCAGAAAATTTCTGTCCTTCCAGCATTTTGGAACTAGGCTGATGGCTTCGTTGTTCGTTCAAGATGATCGGGTTGCCGCCAGGGCCCCTGCGGTGACCGATCCTGCCCGGGCGGCGCGGCTGCGTGTGCTGGTCACCTGGGCGATGCTCGCGGTGACGATGGTCCTCGTCAACTTCCAGCTTGTCGCGGCGATGCGCTTTGGCGATCCGGATGATGCGCTGCGCTTGCTGCAGGTGCGCGATCTGCTGGCCGGCCAATCCTGGTTCGATGTCCACCAGTACCGCGTTGCCGCGCCCGAAGGCGTGCCGATGCACTGGTCTCGGCTGGTCGATATTCCGATCGCGGGCATGATCCTGCTGCTGCGCCCGCTGCTCGGCACGGCAAGCGCCGAGCAGGTGACGGCGGTCATGGTTCCGCTGCTCACCCTGCTTTGCGCGATGGCGCTGCTGGGCCGCCTTGCCGCGCGCTGGTTCAATGATGAAGTGGTCAGCCTTTCGGGCCTGATGATCGGGCTTTCGCCTCCGGTGCTGTGCCAGTTTACCCCGCTGCGGATCGACCACCATGGCTGGCAGATCGTCCTTGCGCTCGCAGCGCTCAATGGCCTTCATGCCCGGGATCCCCGGCGCGGCGGGGTGGTGATCGGCCTTGCGCTTGCCGCACTGCTGGCGATCTCGATCGAGGGACTGCCGCTCACCGCGCTGTTTCTCGGAATCTGCGCGCTTCGGGGTCTGCGCAATCCGGCCAGCCGGTTTGATTGGTTCGCCGGCGCGACGGGCAGTCTGGCACTGGGCAGCGCGGCGATCTTCCTCGTCACGCGCGGGACTTACGATCTCGTCACGCATTGCGATGCGATCTCGCCGGTGCATCTAGCGATGCTGGGCTGGCTCGCCGCGGGCGCCACTGCGCTGCGCCTTGCCGCGCCGCGCAGCCTGCCCGGGCAGATCGGCGCACTTGCCCTGATCGGCGCCGGTGCGGGGGCGATCCTTTTCGGTGCTGCCCCCGAATGCCGCGGCGGTGCATTCGTGATGCTCGATCCGCTGGTGAAGCGCTACTGGTACGATTCGGTGCAGGAAGGCATGCCCTTCTGGCACACTTCGGCTCCGCTTGCGGCGGCCATCCTTGCCGGGCCGCTGGTCGGCATCGTCGGCACGCTGTGGATGTGGCGCGGCGCGCGTGATGCGCGAAGCCGGATGCTCTGGTGCGACCACCTCCTGCTGCTGACTGGCGCCTGGCTGATCGGCCTTGCTGTCGCGCGGGCTTCGGCAACAGCGCTGGTCTTTGCTGCGGTGCCTTCTGCCGCGCTGATCCTGCAGGGGGTCTATTACTTGCGCACGGTGCCGATCCTTCCGCGCCTTGGCGGCTACTGCGTGGTCATCTCGATGCTCGCCCCCGGGCTTCCGGTGGTCCTGGCAATGGCGGCAGCGAGCCCGCTTTCCGCAAGCAGCACGAGCGGCAACCTTGATAAGTCGGTAGCCGGCGTGAAGCTCGGCGCACTGTCTATCTCACGGTGTAGCTATGACATCGCCGGCCGCGCGCTCGACCGGCTGCCTGCGGTCGATATCTTCGCCCCGCTCGATATCGGGCCGGACCTGATCGTACGCTCGCACGACCGCGTGGTTGCTACCGGGCACCACCGGGGCGCGGCAGGGATGCACGATGTGATCGCCGCGTTCATGGCGCCTGCCGAAGAAGCGCATGCGCTGATCCGCAAGCGCCACACCGCGCTCGTCGTCGTCTGCCCCGATATCTACGAACCCTCGGTCTATGCGGCACGTGCTCCAGGCGGGCTGATGGCAGATCTTCTCAAGGATCGCCCGCCGCACTGGCTTCAGCCGGTCGACATCGCGCCCGGATCGCACATCAAGTTCTGGCGCGTGGTGGACTAAGGTCAGGCCGGCTCGCGCACGGTCACCCAGATCGGCGCGTGGTCGCTTGCCTTCTCGCGCCCGCGATAGGCCTTGTCGACACCCGCGCCGACCAGCCGGTCGGCCAGTTCGGGCGAAAGCAGCGCGTGATCGATGCGGAAGCCGTGATCGCGCGGCCAGGCACCGGCCTGATAATCCCAGAACGTCCAGAGCCCGCCGCGCGGGTGGTGCAGGTCGAGCGCGTCGGTCCAGCCATCGTTGAGCAGCCGCCGGTAGGCGTCACGCGATTCGCCCTGCATCAGCGCATCGCTTGCCATCGCGCGGGTGTCCCACACGTCCTTGTCTTCAGGGATCACGTTGTAATCACCGATGACGATGGCGGGCACTTCCTCCGCCTTGATCGCGGCCATCCGCGCGCGCAGGCGCTCCATCCAGCGCAGCTTGTAATCGAACTTCGGTCCCGGCTGCGGATTGCCGTTGGGCAGGTAGATGCACACCACGCGCAGGCCGAACACATCGGCTTCCAGATAGCGCGAATGCTCGTCTTCCGGCTCTCCGGCGAGCCCGCGCTGCACTTCGACCGGCGTGGTGCCGTCCGCCAGAATGGCGACGCCGTTGAAGCCCTTCTGCCCGTGCCAGATCGCGTGATAGCCGATCTTCTCGAACTCGGCGGCGGGAAAGTCCGCGTCCTGTGTCTTGATTTCCTGGAGGCAGGCGACTGCGGGGCGCGTTTCCTCCAGCCATTCCTGCAATCGGGGGAGCCGCGCCTTGATCCCGTTGATGTTGAACGAGGCTACCTTGATGCTCACACCGAAAAGCTCGCGCCGCAGCCGCAGCCCGAAGCCGCTTGCGGATTGGTGACGCGGAAGGCCGCGCCGCCGAGCGATTCGACATATTCGACCGTCGCACCCGCGATCAGCTCAAGGCTCATCGCATCGACAAGCAGGCGCACGCCGTCGGTTTCGCTCACCAGATCATCCGGCTCGGGTTCGTTCCCCATCTCGAACTTGTACTGAAAGCCCGAGCATCCGCCCCCTTCGACCGCGAGGCGCAGCACGGCCGGGCGGTTCTGCTTGGCAGCAATCGCGGCGATGCGTGCCGCCGCGCTGGGGGCGAGCGTGACGCCGGCGGCGAGTGCGGGGTCCTGAGTGAGCGTGGTCATGGCCCCAAGATAGGGCAGCGCGGCCCCACTCTCAAGCTATGCCGTCTGGATATACTCGCGCAGGGCTTCCGCCTCGGCTTCGATCCGGTCGATCCGGAATTTCACGAGATCGCCGATCGAGACGAAACCGACCATCTTGCCATCATCGAGCACTGGCAAATGGCGGATGCGGCGGCGGGTCATCAGGGCGAGCGCCTCAAGCGCGCTCTGATCGGGCGAAACCGAGATGACCGGCGCGGTCATCACATCGCGCACGCGCATCTGCAGTGCGGCAGCACCATGGACCTTGAGCGCATAGAGCACATCGCGTTCGGAAAAGATTCCGGCCACTTCGTTTCCGGCATCGGTCACCGGCAGAGCGCCGATCCGGCGTGTTGCGAGGGTTTCAACGGCGCCCGCCACAAGGTCATCGGCATGGCAGTGCCATACCTCTCCTGAACGGCCGGCGATCAGCAGCGCGATCGACATGGCATACTCCTTCCTCCCGTTTGGGGAGGTCCCGCTTGTCCGGCAAGTCGTTCCAATGCTTGCCGACTCGCCGATCATGCCACCAAAGGGCAGGCGGGGAAAGCAATTGCCTTGGCCGGGCCGGCGGCGCATGGAAGCGCACATGACCAACCCCGTCCGCCCCTCGCCGCTTGACGATCCGGACTACGCCGCGTTCGCCTGGGGGCGCTACTTCCGGGTGATGCGCTGGATGGGCATCCTGACGCTCGGCGTCATGGCGGCGGCCGCATTCTACTTGTACGAAGCGGTCGGTCTCGTCTCGATCCACCTCTACATCGCGGCCATGCTGGGAATCGGCCTGACGATGATGCTGATGGCCGCGCTGATGGGGCTCGTCTTCCTTTCGAGCGGCACCGGTCACGATGAGGCAGTGGATAACGGCCTCGAACAGCATGTCGACGATTGGTGGAAGTGAAGGTTATTCGGGGGGCGTGAGGCGGTAGTCTTCCACCGGAACACCGCCGATCACGTGCTCCTGAATGATCCGCTCCAGCACTTCGGGCGTGCATGAGTGGTACCAGACATTGTCCGGGTAGACGAGCGCCACCGGCCCCGCCGCGCAGACGCGCAGGCAGCCGACCTTGTTGCGCAGCACACCTTGAGGCCCGCCGAGCTTGAGTTCGCCCAGCCGCTTCTTGAGGAAGTCCCACGCTGCATCGCCCGCTTCACGCGGGGCGCACTTATCCTTTTCGGGTCCGGCGCAGAGCAGGATGTGGCGCTGCGGGGCAAAGCCGCCAAGCCCCGCGACGGCCTGCCGCGCGAGGGTGATTTCGTCAGGCTTTACCGGATCAGCCATGCATCAAGCCTTTCGCGCAAGGCAGGGTCGATCGGCTGCGGCCGTTCGCCATCGGTGAACACGATGGTGACATGCGCGGTCGCCACCGGGCGGCCGTCCTGCAACAGCAATTGCCGGAGGCTCCAGCTGCTGCGCCCGCCGGGCAGCGCACCGACTCGGCATTCGAGGCCAGCCGGGTAATAGGCCTGCGCCAGATAGTCGATCGTGACATTGGCGACCATGAAGCGCGCGTCCGTGGTGTTGCGCGGAAAGCCGACTGCCGTGATGAAGCGCAGCCGCGCATCTTCGAACACCGCAGCCATCGCCACGTTGTTGATGTGTCCGTTGGGATCGAGATCGGCGAACCGCGTTGTGACCGCGTTACTGAAAGGGTAGCGCGCGGGATCGAGCAGCGCGGGATCTGGCCTGGCCATCTTGGCGGAGTTTGCCGCTCAGCCCTTCTTGCCGACAATGCGCGCGATCTCCGCCGCAACCAGCTTCTCGACCATCGGCGGGAGGTTCTTGTCGAGCCATTCGGCCAGCGCCGGACGCAGCATTTCGCGCACCAGGCTTTCGAGCGAGGTTTCGCCCGAGCGGACGATCTGCGGCGAAGCGCCCGGGGTGGACAGCATTGCCAGCGCGGCGAGCGAATCGCGCATCGAAGCAGTGGTTTCTTCCGCGAGGAGGGGCGCTTCCTCATCCTCATCGAGTTCGGCAGGGCTGGCGCGGTCCTCGTTCAGGATCTGCGCCGCCACTTCGCTGAGATCGAGCACGTCCGCCGGAAACGACGCCGGGCGGCCTTCGGTGCGCGCGGCAGGCCGGGCGGCAACGCGAGGGGCCGGAGCGCTTTCCGCGGCTGCGTCGCGGCGTCCACGCTCACGCGCTGCATCGGCACGGTTGTCGCGCGCGATCACCTTCTTGATCGATTCGAGAATCTCCTCGACGGAAGGTTCCGAAGCCTGACGCATGCTTATCCCCACACAATCCTTCCCGGCGCACCGGGTAATCCATGCCGAACAAACCTGAACGAATCAGGTGCCCCAGCCCGGCCCTGTACCATCAAGGCACAGGTTGTGCAGGAACTGTTGCAGTTTGTGCCGGCGTGTCAACCGTGCGCGTGGCCTTCGGCGGCGTCGGCGCATCCAGTGCCCAGTCGAATACC
>CAZQEH010000091.1:7956-11127 GCA_964592205.1 uncultured Novosphingobium sp. | reverse complement strand
CGGCAGGCGAAAGCGCCGCCGCATCGTCCGCAGCAACCGCCGCTGCCGGAGCCGCCGCAGCCGCCGCCGGGGCAGGGGCAGGCGAAGTCGCCACCCCGCTCGTTTCGATCAGGCCCAGCAGCGCGCCCACTGCCACCGTATCACCTTCGGCAGCCACATGCGCGCCCATGATCCCCGCGACGGGCGAGGGCACTTCAACCGCCACCTTGTCGGTCTCAAGGCTCGCGATGGGCTCATCCAGCGCGACGGCTTCGCCCGGCTGCTTGAGCCACTGGCCGACGGTCGCCTCGCTGACGCTTTCGCCGAGAACCGGAACTTTGACTTCGATAGACATGCTTCAATCTCTCAAACAGAAAGGGGGGTCAGGCCTTTTTCTTGGTCCGGCGCAGTTCGCCGCGCACCGAAAGTGCAAGCGCATTGCTGACAAGCGCAGCCTGTTCAGCCGCATGGCGCTTGGCAAGGCCGGTCGCGGGCGATGCCGCCGCTGTCCGCCCGGCATAGCGCGGACGCTTCACCTTGCTGTGCGCCGCTTTCAGCGCATCCTCGATCAGCGGCTCCACAAAGAACCAGGCGCCATTGTTGCGCGGCTCTTCCTGGCACCAGACGACCTCCTCAAGGTTTGCCATGCGCGAAAGCCTCAAGGCCAGCGGCTCGCCCGGGAAGGGATAGAGCTGCTCAAGCCGGATGATCTGCGTATCGGTGATCCCCGCCGCATCACGCGCTTCGATCAGGTCATACGCGACCTTGCCGCTGCACAGCACCACCCGCCGCGTATCTGCGTCCGCCGCCGGATTGAGGTCGGAAAGGATGCGCATGAAGTGCCCCTCGCCAACGAAGTCCGAAGCCTTCGATTTCGCCAGCGGATGGCGCAGCAAGCTCTTGGGCGTCATGATGATCAGCGGCTTGCGGAAGGGCCGCTGCATCTGCCGGCGCAGCACGTGGAAGTAGTTGGCCGGGCTGGTGATGTTGCACACCTGGATATTGTCCTCGGCGCAGAGCTGGAGATAACGCTCCAGCCGCGCGGAGGAATGCTCCGGTCCCTGGCCTTCATAGCCATGCGGCAGCAGCATCACGAGGCCGTTGGCCCGTAGCCACTTGGCCTCAGACGCCGCGATATACTGGTCGATCACGATCTGCGCGCCATTGGCAAAATCGCCAAACTGCGCTTCCCACAGCACCAGCGTCTTGGGGTCCGCGCTGGCATAGCCATATTCGAAACCGAGCACGCCGTATTCGCTCAGCGGGCTGTCATGCACTTCGAACTTGCCGTGCGGCAGCGTGGTCAGCGGCACGTACTTGCGCTCGTCGGTCTGGTCGACCCACACCGCATGGCGCTGGCTGAACGTGCCCCGGCCCGAATCCTGCCCCGAAAGCCGCACGTTGAAGCCTTCGGTCAAGAGGCTGCCGAATGCCAGCGCTTCCGCCGTCGCCCAGTCAAACCCCGCGCCTTCGCCAAACATCTGCCGCTTGGCCTCGATCACGCGCGCCAGCGTCTTGTGGATGGTCAGATCATCCGGCACCGTCGTCAGCGTCCGGCCCAGCGCGTCGAAGCGCTTCTGGTCGATGCCCGTGGGCACATTGCGCCGCGCGGTTTCCGGATCGGCCGGCTTGTTGAGCCCGCTCCAGCGCCCGCCAAACCAGTCGGCCTCGTTCGCCTTGTAGCTCTTCGCCGCCTCGAACTCCGCTTCCAGCGTGGCGACGAAGCGGTCTTCGTTCTCGCCCTTCCAGTCCTTGTCGATTACGCCCTGCTCGATCAGGCGGCGGGCATAGACTTCCGAAACCGCCGGGTGCTGCTTGATCTTCGCGTACATCAGCGGCTGGGTGAAGCTCGGTTCGTCGCCTTCGTTGTGGCCGAAGCGGCGATAGCACCACATGTCGATCACGATATCGCGGCCGAACTTCTGGCGGTAGTCGATGGCGAGCTTGCACGCGAAGGTCACCGCTTCGGGATCATCGCCATTCACGTGGATGATCGGCGCCTGCACGCCCTTCGCCACGTCGCTCGGATAGGGCGAACCACGGCTGAACTGCGGGCTCGTCGTAAAGCCGATCTGGTTGTTGATGATGAAGTGCAGGCACCCGCCAGTGTTGTAACCCTTCACGCCCGAGAAGCCGAGGCATTCCCATACGATGCCCTGGCCCGCAAAGGCCGCATCGCCGTGGATCAGGATCGGCAGCACCTGCTTGTGCTTGCCCTTGCCGATGTCCTCGCGGAACACCTGCTGCGCGCGGGCCTTGCCCAGCACGACGGGATCGACGGTTTCCAGATGGCTCGGGTTCGGCTGCAGGCTCATGTGCACCTTGATCCCGTCGAACTCGCGGTCCGTGCTGGTGCCAAGGTGATACTTCACGTCGCCCGATCCGCCGACATCCTCGGGGTTCGCGCTGCCGCCCGAAAATTCGTGGAAGATCACGCGGTAAGGCTTGGCCAGCACGTTCGCCAGCACATTGAGCCGCCCGCGGTGCGCCATGCCGTAGATGATCTCGCGCACGCCCAGCTGGCCGCCATACTTGATGACCGCTTCCAGCGCCGGGATCATCGATTCGCCGCCATCCAGCCCGAAGCGCTTGGTGCCGACGTACTTCTTGCCGAGGAACTTCTCGTACTGCTCGCCGCGCACCACTGCCGCGAGGATCGCCTTCTTGCCGTTGGGCGTGAAGTCGATCGACTTGTCGCCGCCCTCGATGCGGTCCTGGAGGAACTTGCGCTCTTCCACGTCGGCGATGTGCATGTATTCAAGGCCAACCTTGCCGCAGTAGTTACGCTGCAGCACGCTGACGATCTCGCGCGGTGTCGCCCATTGCATGCCGAGCACGCCGCCGACGAAAACCTTCTTGTCGAGATCGGCCCCGGTAAAGCCGTGGTATTCAGGGCTGATGTCTGCGGGCAGTTCCTGCCGCGCGAGGCCCAGCGGATCAAGGTCCGCCGCCAGATGCCCGCGCACGCGGTAGGTGCGCACCAGCATCATCGCGCGGATCGAAGCGCCCGCCGCCGCGTCCAGCACCGCTTCATCCAGCGGCGTGCCCGCGGCCTTCGCCGCCTTGGCGATCTCCTGCTTCAGTGCCATCGGGTCGAGCGCGCGGGTCAGATCATCGCCCGCCGCCGGATCGCTTACCGGCCAGCGCGCCGAAGCCCACGAAGGCCCCGCCTGAGGACCCTCCTGCAACGGA
>CAZQEH010000091.1:0-7946 GCA_964592205.1 uncultured Novosphingobium sp. | reverse complement strand
CTTCGAACGCGCGCTCTTCATAACCCATGCTTCACTCCTCTCGCCCCGGGGAGGTTGGGGCTTCGGACCATCCGGCACGGCTTTGCGCGCCAGTCACTTTCCCGCGGGGCCTGTGCGCCGCCCCGGAATGCTAACCATGCAAACCCGCACCGCTGCGGGGTTTACCCGTGTCCCGGCAAAAGGAGCGCACTCCCGGGTACACGTAGAGTTTCGTAGCTGAACGGGGCACGAACCTGCTGCGGGCAGGTCTTCGCGCCCCTCAGCGTGCTTATGCCAGCGAGGGGTCGATCCCCTTGCACGCCACCAGCAGTTCCTTCACCGCGTCGACCGAAACTTGCAGGCCGGCCTTGTCAGCGTCGTCCAGCGCGATCTCGACGATCTTCTCCACGCCGCCCGCGCCGATCATCACCGGTACGCCCACATAGAGCCCGTCCACGCCGTACTGGCCATCGACATAAGCTGCGCAAGGCAGGATGCGCTTCTGGTCGTTGAGGTAAGCCTCGGCCATCGCGATGCCCGAAGTGGCCGGCGCATAGAACGCCGATCCGGTCTTGAGCAGCGCCACGATCTCGCCGCCGCCGCTGCGGGTGCGCTGCACGATCGCGTCGATGCGCTCCTGCGTCGAAAGCCCCATCTTGACGAGATCGGGCACGGGAATGCCGTTGACGGTCGAATAGCGCGTCACCGGAACCATCGTGTCGCCGTGGCCGCCGAGCACGAAGGTGTTCACGTCCTTGACCGAAACCTGGAATTCATCGGCGATGAAGTGGCTGAAACGCGCCGAATCGAGCACGCCCGCCATGCCGACGACCTTGTTGTGCGGCAGACCCGAAAATTCGCGCAGCGCCCAGACCATCGCGTCGAGCGGGTTGGTGATGCAGATCACGAAAGCGCCCGGCGCATGGGCCTTGATGCCCTCGCCAACCGCCTTCATCACCTTGAGGTTGATGCCAAGGAGGTCGTCACGGCTCATGCCCGGCTTGCGCGCGACACCGGCGGTGACGATGATGACATCCGCGCCCGCGATGTCGGCATAATCGTTGCTGCCGGTGATCTTCGCGTCAAACCCTTCGATCGGCCCGCACTGCGAAAGGTCGAGCGCCTTGCCCTGCGGCACGCCTTCGACCACATCGAACAGCACGATGTCGCCGAGTTCCTTCTGTGCCGCGAGGTGCGCGAGCGTACCGCCGATGTTGCCGGCGCCGATCAGCGCGATTTTCTTGCGAGCCATGCCTATGCAATCCTTTCCCGGATACGCGGGACACGCGGCCATGCGAGGCCACCCGAGAGCTTCCGCCATAAGGGCCTCCCGCGTCCCGCATGACGGGAAGGAATCCAAGCGGATACGAGCGACCTAAGCCTGCGGGATGGTGATTGCAAGGCGCAAAAACCCACTAGCTGCGGGTTTTTGTGATAGCAGTTCGCAATAGCAATAGAGAGTTCGAGTGCGTCAGCGTTGCGAGCTGGCCCGCGCGGCAAAGGCCCGTTCCATCGCTCTGGCCATCGGCCCATCGAGCATTGCGCAGACCGCGATCCACCATTCGGCGCCCGCGTTGTCCCCCCCTGATGCAGCGATTTCCGCCGCCTCGCAGGCACGCTGCGCTGCCGATAGCCCATGCGCGGCAAACAGCCGCAGCGCCGCCTCGAGCAGTGCTTCCTCGTGCGCATCCTGGTCGTTCGCGCCGGCAACGCGGCCGCGCAGCGCAGCGCCGTTGTCATTGGCGGGGCGCGGTATGCGCATGGTCCGCGGGCGCACTGCACCCCAGTTCTGGCGCCAGTGCAGGCACGGCGAGATGATCCCATAGCGAGGGGCAAAATGCAGCATGGGAGGATCTCCTCAAGTGGGGCGACGGGGAGGGTTTAGCGGGCGCCGGTGAACAGAGCCTTCGCCCTTAGGGTAAAGGCAATACTAACCTTGCTTCACGGCAGTAAAGACAATAAAACCAATGGTTTGACTGGGAATAGTTGCCCGAAAGCGGCGCTTGCGGGCAAGATGTGCCCGAATCGGACTGGATTCAGCCGCCAGGCTGGGCAATCCACTTGCCCGCATTCTCGTATGCGGGATTGACTGCGGAGCCCCCCGGCAACTGCCCGGCGCGGTAGAGCGCATCGCCGCCGCGGGCCTCGACTGCGGGCGCAAACTGCGGCCCCGCACTCGCGCCGCCGCCGCGCGGATCGCCGTAGCTCGGCAACGGTACTTGCCCGAACGAAGCGGCATTGCGCCCCGCCACTGCCGGAGCCGCCTGCGCCGCCTTGAGCGCCTCGATCCGCCCTGTCTCGAACGCCTTCTCCAGCTGGATCGGATCGGCCACGTCCGCTGCCGCCGGGGTCCACGTGCGTGGATGCGGCGCCGCCAGCGGCTCGTCCCCGGCATAGACCGCCGTGAACGCCGCCGGCCGCCCTGCCGCACCGCTCCAGCGATAGAACCGGTGCGCGCCGATCGTGCCGATGAAGGCCAGGCTGTCCGCCCAATAGGGATGCACCGCGCTGGTGTGGTAGTGCGTGGCGAGGCCCACCGGCGCATAGACGTAGCCCGCCAGCGCATCCGCTGCCACGCGTCGCGCGCGGTCCCAGAACACCGGCACCGGCTTTCGCGCCAGCGATCCGTCGCAAGCAAAGCTGAACTGGCAGCCCGGCCGCTCGGATCCCTGATAGACCACGCCGCACACCGTTTTGGGCCATGCCGGATGCGCCACACGATTGAGCACTACTTGCGCCACCGCGCGCTGCCCCGCATCGGGCTCGCTCGCCGCCTCGAAATAGATTGCCGCCGTCAGGCACTGCAGCGCGCGGCTTTGGTCAAGGCTGGTCCCGCGCAGCATGATCGGCCGCGCTGCCGGTCCGCTTCCCGTCGCCGGAGCCGCATCATCGCCGTGGATCTGCGCCAATTGCGCATCCCACGCCGATTTCGCCGCATCGGGTGCGAGCAGCCCCGTGTCATCGCTCGCCAGATAGTAGAATGCCGAACCCGGAAAGCTGTCCCCCGGCCGCTCGAAGGGCTGCAACCCGTCCCGCGCCTGCGCAGTCGGCACCCCCGGCGCGATCCACCCCGGCCCAGCCAGCCACAGCGCAAAGCCGATGATCGCAACCCCCGCGATTCCCGCCCAACGCTTGTAAAGCCATTCCCGTTTACGGGAGGGGTTGGGGGTGGGCAGAGGCACCGCGATGCTCCCGGTTATTGGCCGCTCCGCCGCCTCAACCTTGGGAACCGCCACCGCAGGCGCCACCACCCGCCGAGGCGCCGAGGCCTCGGGCGGCAGCTTCACTGGCCGGTAGTCAATGATCAGCGGCATAAATCAGCGGGACTCGCATCACGGCAACCCAGCGCTAGATCCTCTCTCCGCGCTCTGCACCCGAACATTTCACCCCGTCCCGCTAAGGCACAGGCCCCTGCCAACGGGTTAACTCCCGCTTTCCCTCCTCATTTTCACGAAGTGCAAATGGCCCAAAGATGTTTTCGGTCCTCCTCATTTTCACGAAGTGCAAATGGGGAGGTGGCTCGCGAAGCGAGACGGAGGAGGTCTTCGCCCACTTGCCCCAAAGTACGCACCCCGCTACCACTCGCCCCGACGCCACCGGTGCCCGAGCAATCGGGCTAAGAGGGAATCCGGACAAGTCCGCAAGGATTTGCCCCCGGAGCTGCCCCCGCAACTGTGCCCGGATAGCGCCCTGTCCATCATGCCACTGGCCGAACGGCTGGGAAGGCGGGCAGGGGGCGATGACCCGGGCGAGCCAGGAAACCTGCCGGTGTGTGGTCGTTCCGCGGCCGGGCGGGGTGTACCGGGCGCATGCGAGAGAAGCGCGCCAAAGGCCCCGCGCTCCCTCCCGCCATGGACGGCAACGTCCATGGGCCCGTGGAGAAATACGCGTGAAGTTCCAATACCTCGCCGCCGTCACCGCAGCCCTCGCTGCAACCCCCGCGCTCGCGCAGCAGGCTGACACTGTCATGTTTGCGGATCTAAGGCGTGACCCCGCCCAGATCACCGTCGTCGCCACCGGCAGCCCCCAGCCGATCGATCGTACCGGCCAGCCGATCACCGTCCTCACCGCCGCCGATCTCGCCCGCCTGCAAGGCCCGGACATCACCCGCGCGCTCGAACAAGTCCCCGGCATCACCATCAGCCGCAACGGCGGCCCCGGCGCCTTCACGGGCGTCCGCCTGCGCGGCTCCGATAGCGAGCAGGTCCTCGTCCTCATCGATGGTGTCCGCGTCGAAGACGTTTCCAGCCCCGGCGCCGGCTTCGATTTCGGTACGCTCACCACCGGCGGCATCGAACGCATCGACGTGCTGCGCGGCTCCAACTCGGTCGTCTGGGGCAGCGCCGCGCTCGGCGGCGTCATCGCCGTCCAGACCCGCGACCTCGATGGCATTGACGCTGTCGCCGAAGGCGGCAGCCGCGGCAGCTTCTCCGGCGATGTCGCCGCAGGCCTGCGCCGCAACACATACGCGCTCTCGCTCAATGGCGGCTACTCCACCACCGATGGCGTCTCCGCCGCCGCCGTGGGCACCGAGGCCGACGGCGCGCGCCAATGGCACCTCGGCGGCAAGGCCCGCCTCGATCTCGTCCCCGGCCTCGCCCTCGTCGCGACCGCCCGCTACGCGAACACCCGCACCGAGATCGACGGCTACCCCGCGCCCAACTACACCTTCGCGGACACGCCCGAATATCAGACCACCCGCCAGCTCTCCGGCCGTGCCGGCCTGCGCTACGAAGGCGCGTGGCTCACGCTCAACACCGGCTTCGCCCTCTCGGAAACGAAGCGCGACTACTTCGACCCCACCTTCGGCATCGCCCCCAGCTACGGCTACCGCGGCCGCAGCCACCGCGCCGATCTCACCGGCCGCGCCCGGCTTCCCGCCGACTTCGCGCTCGATTTCGGCGCAGACAGCGAATGGACGCGCTATTCCGGCACTTTCGATGCGGAGCGCCGCGCCCGCCAGACCAGCGGCCACGCCCTGCTCGGCTGGTACACGCCGCGCGTCTCGCTCGCCGCCGGTCTGCGCTACGATGATCACAGCCGCTTCGGCCACGCCACCACGCTGGGCGCCAACGGCACCATCGCGCTCACCGACACGGTCCGCCTGCGCGCCAGTTACGGCGAGGGCTTCAAGGCCCCTACGCTGTTCCAGCTCCTCTCGAACTACGGCAACGCCGCGCTCCGCCCCGAACGCAGCCGCAGCTATGATGCGGGCCTCGAATACCTCGGCGAAAACGTCACTGCCGCCGTCACGGTCTACCGCCGCGACAGCCGCAACCTGATCGCCTACGTCTCCTGCTTTGCACAGACCACCGGCATCTGCACCAGCCGCCCCTTCGGCACCTACGACAACGTCGGCCGCGCCCGCGCCGAAGGCCTGGAGGCCGAACTCACCCTGAAACCGTCCCCCACCTTCACCTTGCGCAGCGCCTACACCTACACCCGCGCCAGAGACCTCGGCACCGGCAACGATCTCGCCCGCCGCCCGCGCCACGCGCTCACGCTCAGCGGCGATTGGGAAACCCCGCTCGCGGACCTCACCCTCGGCGCGGACCTGCGCCTCACCAGCACCAGCTTCGATGATGCCGCCAACACCGCACGGCTCCCCGGTGGCGCCATCGCCACGCTGCGCGCCAGCCTGCCCGTAACGGACCGGTTCACCCTCTTCGCCCGCGTCGAAAACCTCTTCGATACCCGCCTCCCCACCGCCGCCGGCTACAGCGCGCTGGGCCGAGGCGCGTTCGCGGGCCTGAGAGTGCGCTACTGATGCCGCAATCGCCCCCCAATCCCTCCCCGAGCTTGCTCGGGGAGGTGGCCCCCCGCAGGCGGGTCGGAGGGGTTCTTTGCCTTCTTCTCGCGCTCACCGCCTGCACCCGGCAGCCCCGCCACGAAACCACGCGCATCCTCCCCACCGTCGTCAGCCTCAATCCCTGCGCCGATGCGATCCTCGCCGAAGTCACGCAGCCCGGCCAGCTCCTCGCGCTCTCGCACTACAGCGCCGATCCGCGCGCCGCCTCGATGGATGCGGCGAAGGCCCGCCAGTACCCCACCACGCGCGGCACGCTCGAGGAAGTCCTCACCCTGCACCCCGATGTGGTGGTCGATGGCACGTTCGTTCCCCCCGCCACGGTCGCCGCCTACCAGCGCCTCGGCCTCCGTCTCGAAACGGTCGGCATCGCCAGCACGGTCGAGGAAAGCCGCGCCCAGATCCGCCAGCTGGCCGCCATGGCCGGCAACCCCGCCAGGGGCGAGGCACTGATCGCCCGCATCGAAACCGCCCTCGCGCAAACCGCCCCCGC
This sequence comes from uncultured Novosphingobium sp., assembly GCA_964592205.1. GTDB lineage: Bacteria > Pseudomonadota > Alphaproteobacteria > Sphingomonadales > Sphingomonadaceae > Novosphingobium. The sequence continues at coordinate 1,668 of CAZQEH010000091.1, read as the reverse complement.
ACCCGGTACGAAAGCCATCCCCGCGCTGGTGTGGGAGCCCGGCGGCATTGTCCCGGGTGACAGCACGCTCATTGCCGATCTCCTGCGCCGCACCGGCTTTGCCAACTTCGCCGCCGCGCGCGGCCTTGGTCAGGCCGACCAGCTCCCGCTCGAACGCGTCCTCGCCGATCCCCCGCGCGTGATCCTCGTCGCGGGCAGCGACCGCGCGCTGAGCCACCCCGCGCTCGCCCACCTCACCGGCACCACCCGCGCCGCGCTCGATCCCCGCCTGCTCTATTGCGCCGGCCCCACCATCATCCCCGCCGTGCAGCGCCTTGCCGAAGTGCGGCGCAGCCTGTCATGATCCGCCCCGTCCCACTCCTCCTCGCGGCCCTGGCCATTGCCATCCCGCTCAGCCTCCTTGCCGGGCAGGTGTGGCTGAACCCCTTCGCGGCCGGCACCGGCTTTGGCGCTCCCAACGCCATCACCATCCTCGCCGAACTGCGCGCCCCGCGCGCCGCGCTGGCGCTGATCATCGGCGCCGGGCTCGGCGGAGCAGGCGCCGCGATGCAGGGCTACTTGCGCAATCCGCTCGCCGATCCCGGCCTGTTCGGCGTTGCCCCCACGGCCGCATTCGGCGCGGTGCTCAGCCTCGCGCTCGGCCTTGGCGCGCTGCTTCCGGTGGCCGCGCTGCTGGGCGCGGCCACCGCCATGGCAGCCCTCGCGCTCATCGCAGCCAACGCCAGCGATCAGAACAGCACCACGCTCTTCGCGCTCGCCGGGCTGATGCTCGCCAGCTTGTCCGGCGCGCTCACCAGCCTCGTCATCAGCCTCGCGCCCAATCCCTTCGCGCTCAGCGAAATCGTCACCTGGCTCATGGGCAGCCTCGAAAGCCGTGCCTGGTCCGATGTCCTGCTCGCCGCGCCGCCCACCGCGCTTGGCCTCGCGCTCCTGCTGCGCGCCGCGCCCGCGCTCGATGCGCTCACCCTGGGGGAGGAAACCGCCCGCTCCCTGGGCGTGAACCCCGCGGGCCTGCTCTGGCTCATGGTTCTCGGCACCGGCCTCGTCGTCGGAGCCGGAGTGGCCGCCGCGGGCATCATCGGCTTCGTCGGCCTCGTCGTGCCGCACCTGCTGCGCCCCTTCACCGATCAGCGCCCCTCCAGCCTGCTGCTGCCCAGCGCGCTCGGCGGAGCGCTGCTCCTGCTGATTGCCGATTGCCTCTGCCGCCTGCTTCCGCTCGCGGGCGGCGAATTGCGCATCGGCATCGCGCTCAGCCTGATCGGCGCGCCGTTCTTTCTGCGCCTGCTCCTCAAGCTGAGGAGCGAACTCGCATGAAACTGGCTTGTGAAAACCTCACCGTTCCCGGCCGCCTCACCAGTCTGAGCGCGGCGCTTCGCCCCGGCGAACTCACCGCCATCTGCGGCCCCAATGGTGCGGGAAAGACCACGCTGCTGCGCGCGCTCGCCGGGCTGGAGCCTGGCCCCGTCAGCCTCGGTGAAACCCCGCTCGCCACGATCCCGCCGCGCACCCGCGCGCAGCAGGTCGGCTATCTGCCCCAGCACGCCAGCCCCGCGTGGAACCTCACTGCCGAAGCGCTCGTCCGCCTCGGCCGCCTGCCGCACCGCACCTCGCGCGCAGAGGATGATGCCGCCGTCCACGCCGCGCTCACCGCGCTCGATGCCGCGCACC
>CAZQEH010000090.1:0-11701 GCA_964592205.1 uncultured Novosphingobium sp. | reverse complement strand
ACCCGGGTCACTTCTCGATGAAAATCCCGGGTCAACTCTCAGTGGAAATCAACACGAGAGGCGCTTTGCAGGGACAACGGCCCGCGCCTGATCCTCGCCCCCCCGACAGCGACACGGCCCCCGTCTCACCCGAGGCGGGGGTCTTCGTTTATAAGTGGATCGAAATCGACCGTTTTCGGTACAGGGCGGAATGGTGTATCGAAAATTAGCTTGACGGCAGTTTCGATCCAGTCATATATCCGATACACCATTTCGAAACAGGAGAGCCCCGTGGCCCGCACCTTCGCTTACTGCCGCGTCAGCACCGCCGACCAGACCACCGACAACCAAATGCAGGAGATCGTGACGGCAGGGTTCGCGGTGGAGCCGCAGCGCGCTGTGACCGAGACCATCTCCGGTTCCGTCGCTGCACTAGAGCGACCGGGGTTTGCCAAGCTGTTGGACCGGCTGGAGTCCGGTGACGTCTTGATCGTGACCAAGCTGGACCGGCTGGGCCGCAATGCGATGGACGTCCGGGCCACGGTGGAGCGGCTGGCCGCTGTCGGAGTTCGCGTCCACTGCCTCGCCCTCGGCGGGGTGGACCTGACAAGCCCGGCAGGAAAGATGACCATGGGCGTGATTGCTGCCGTCGCGGAGTTCGAGCGCGACCTCCTGATCGAGCGGACACAGGCCGGGCTGACCCGAGCAAAGGCGGAAGGGAAGGCGCTGGGCCGTCCTAGTGCCCTGTCGGCTGCGCAGCTGGCAGAGGTCCGCGCCAAGCGGGCCGCAGGGGAGACGCTGGGCGGTCTGGCGAAGGCCTACGGGGTGAGCCGGGCCGCAATTCAACGCTATTGCGCGGCCCCGTGAAAGCGGCGGAAATCCGCCGCTTTTCAAAACCACCCACTATCGGAGGCCAAACGCGGCCCCGGTCGAATTTCGCGACACTATAGGAGGCCAAGCACGGCCCGGTCGAATTTCGCGACACTATAGGAGGCCAAACACGGCCCCGACCCCATGACAGAAATCGCCCTGGCACCCATGCCGGGGCCACCATCTCCCCGAAGCCGGAGGCCGCTTGCGAGCGACAGCCTCCCCCAGCGACAGGTGAGCGCCTGACAGCCCCGCACAGGGCAGTTCCAGGCTTCCGTTAGGCCTGATTTTCCGACTTCGCACCTGCGACCCCCTGCTTTGGCCCTCATGTAGGCAGAGCAGGTAGGGTCGCTCCCTTTTTGCGCCCTCATGTAGGCGCGCCCCACCACCACCGCAGGACACCGCCGGGCACCCCGAGGACGCCTTGCGGTCAAACTACAGGACCACCAATGACAACCAAACGCACCCAGCCGGGCCGCACCGCGCGGCTCCGGTCGATTACCTTCGGGCAACTTGCGGACCAACTCGCGCAGGCCCGCGAGTACCTCCTAGACCCTTGGCTCCGCGAGCAGGACTCTGCCCTCGTGTGGGCCGCTGCCGGGGTCGGCAAGACCATGTTCACGCTCTCGCTCGCTCTTGCCGTGGCAGGAGGGGGTGAGGTGTTCGGATGGAAGGCGGAGAGACCACGGAAGGTCCTCTTGATTGACGGGGAGATGCCGGAGGACGACCTTCGGGATCGCCTCATCTATCTTGCCGGGGCCGTCCGGGGGATCGATATGGAGGCCGCCCGAACGAACCTCCGCATCCTTGCTAGGAACTCGCAGGACCCCGATGCACCCTTCCCGGACTTCGGGGACGCGGAGCAGCACCGGACGATCCTTGACCGCATCCAGAAGTACGCTCCGGACCTCGTCATCCTCGACAACCTGTCCACGCTGGCGGCAGTGGACGACGAGAATAGTGCTTCCGCCACCCGCGTGGTTGTCAAGTTCCTCGCTATGCTGAAGCAGGCGCGCATTGCGACTATCGTGGTCCATCACGCAGCGAAAGCAGGCAACAACTACCGTGGCTCGACCATGATTGAGACCACGTTCGAAGTGATCCTCGGTTTGCTGAAGAACAAGGGGGCCGATGTCGTGGACACGAGCGGGTCCACCAAGTTCGGCATGGTCTGGACCAAGTACCGACGCAGGCGAGGACCGACCATCCGGAACACTTCGGCTAGGCTCGAAGATGGCCCCGAGGGTCCCGCGTGGATCGTGGAGCCGACCGACGACGACATCCTCGACGCACTCGCGGCCCTCGTCCGCACGGGGACCTACCGAAGCCAGCGGGACCTCCTCGGGGGCCTTCCGGCCCACCTGTGGCCAACCCCCGGCAAGCGACCGTCCGGTGGGTGGCTCAATGGCAAGTTGGCCATGGCCGCAGCTAAAGGCATCCTGCCTGAGAGGGAGCGGGAGGCGGTCTTCGCGGCTGCCCGAGGAGACGGACGGGGAACCGGCGGGGAACTTGAGGGCGACTTCGGGGACCTGTGAGGGACTCCGGCAGTCGGGGGAGGAGCGAAGCTCCCCCTCCGTAGGACGGCAGTGTTCAGTGTTCATGGTCTTACTGGGGCGTGAACACGTGAACACCCCAGAAATCCGCCATTTTTCGAGCGCCTGACGGGGCCTTGTTCACGGCCCTCGTGAACACCTCAGGCCGAACCAAGGACACAACACAATGACCGACACCAACTCCGGGCCGACTGCGGCCCCGGTGGCGATCCCGCTTGGCAACTCGCCGGGCGACTTCGCTCTACTCGATCCAGCCGACTGGACAGCGTGGCAAACTGCCGGGATGCCGGAGCGCCTGTTCCTCAATCACACCGGGGGCGGTCGCTCCTACGTCGCATATGTGGACACGAGCGCACCCGGCGAGCTTGCCTACCTCGCCCGCTGGATCATGAAGCCGGGCAGGGACCAGTGCGTCCGCTACCTCACCCGCAATCGCCTAGACCTCCGCCGGAGCAATCTCCGGCTGATCAAGCGCAAAGCAGCAACATCGCAGCAAGCCAGTTAGTTCGATGCCTGTCCATCACGCTTCTTAGCGTTCCCTGTGATTCTTGCCTTTGCAGGTGGGGCAGCCCGGACCTCGCCAGACACTTGGCCGATTCCACTGCTTAAGAGCGCTTGCAGTTCTCTTTCCGCCTCGGCAGTGGCGGCGGCGGTCTTGCGCTGCTGTTCCTCCTCTCGCAACATGAGCAGGATCATAGACTTCATTACAGGAAAGACCTGTTTACACGTTTCCTCAGGAAGCTCGTGGAGGCCAAGGCTCAGAACCGAGAACACCCTGCTGTTGCGAACCAACATTTCTGGCAACTCGTCCCTAAGAGCGTTGATTCTTTGATCAACTTTGAGGGCATGGAAATCATCGACGGGTTGCCCAGTGGCGCATTTTCGCTCATGAGCCCTAGAAATCATCCTTTCGAAGACACGCCGCAAATAAGCAAAAGCCCCAATGATGGCGTCATGAGCGAAAAGTCCGAGCGCTTGTCCCAGCTCTTTGCGATCTTCAGCGGGGAGAGACTGGTCAATGTGACTGAGTTCACCAAAAGATATTGTCGCTAGAGACGGGGTTTGACCAATTTTAGTAAGCTTCTGGCCTGAGTTGGATAGCACGTACTGATAAACCGTTCGGTCTCTTTGACATACCGCTTTCAATGCGATGAGTGGGGGCGGCAGGTGCACAATGTCCAAGCGGCCAGTTCGGAGTCCTCCGCCTCGACTCGGTATATCGATAGGCGCAACGATAAACGGCGTTTCACGTTTGCAACCGATGCAAAAGCAGTCAAAGACTCCGATGTTGGATTTGTCGACGAGATCTAAGGCGGTCTTTCCCTCATCTGTCGAAACATCGAGAGACGAGTAGAGCCCCTGTTTCAGCAAGAGATCAATAATAGCCTGCCTTGCAGTGTTGATTCGGGCGTCGAGTTGTCCGGCTGCGATGGTCATGTGATTGAATATAGGCATCAACGCAGATCATCGCAAATTGTAGGCCTACTTTTTTCAGCCCACATTGCCACGACGAGGTACGCGGCGGACGATCCAACTGCCGTCCCTCAAAACATGCCCCACAAACCTGCCCCACAGTGGGGCATTTCGGATACATAAGTATCTGAAAAAAAGAACTTTATAGAATTTGGTCGGGGAGACAAGATTCGAACTTGCGACCCTCTGCTCCCAAAGCAGATGCGCTACCAGGCTGCGCTACTCCCCGACTGGCCTCGCCCTTAAGCAAGCGCGGCGCGTGCGGCAAGGCACAATCGCGGGAAGGGGAGGGGGCTCCTGGAAAACGCATATTGGTAGTTTAACCTATCCATGCCATCCAGCGTTTCCTTCCGGCCGGTAAGGTGCGGCCGGAAGTAGGAGGGGCTTCTCAGGACTTGGCGCTGCTGCTGAAGCGGATCGGATGTGTGATCGGGCAGCATTCGCCGTCTCGCCGTGCGGTGCAGTATGAAGGACATCTCAAGGTCGGTCATGCCGCTACTGTGGGCGGGAGCTGGAAAAGTGTGGCGACGGCCACTGGGTGAGCCGCAAGTGTGGCAATCGCCCGGCGCGGGACGCAACGGCGAGGCACGAGGACTGACACGCAGTGGTTGACCTTCGCGCGGCCTGACCCCAACTGGGCGTTCAGCAGTACTGCGATGCCCGCGGGCGAGGAGCGACGATGACAACCTGGACTTCCACCGATCCCATGACCGGCAATGTGCTGTGGCAGGGTGAGGACGCGGATGTCGATGCAGCGGTCAAGGCGGCGCGCGCGGCCCAAGGCGCCTGGGCGCTGCGACCGCTGAGCGAGCGGATCGCCGTGGCAGAACGCTATGCCGAAGTGGTCAAGGCCCACGCCGAGGATTTCGCGGCAGTGATCGCTCGCGAAACAGGCAAGCCGCTGTGGGAAGCCCGCGCCGAAGTCGGTACCGTGGCGGCCAAGGTCACCATCTCGATCACCGCGCAGGCCGAACGCGCGGGCGAGCGGCACTGCGAGGCAGCGGGCGTGCAGCAGGCGCTGCGCCACAAGCCGCACGGCGTACTCGCGGTGCTGGGGCCCTACAATCTCCCCGCACACCTGCCCAACGGCCATATTGTGCCGGCGCTGCTGGCGGGCAACGCGGTAGTGTTCAAGCCTTCGGAACTGACGCCTGCTTCGGGTGCGTTCATGGTGGACTTGTGGGCCAAGGCGGGGCTGCCCGAAGGGCTGCTGGGGCTGGCGCAAGGCCGCGCCGATACAGGGCGCGCGCTGGCGGCGCATCCGGAGCTCGACGGGCTGTTGTTTACGGGCTCGTCCAATACCGGCCTCGCGCTGCATCAGGTCTTTGCCGCGCGGCCGGACCGGATCCTTGCCATCGAGACAGGCGGCAACAACCCGCTGATCGCCTGGGACATTCCCGCCGCGGATGTGGAAGCCGCCGCGTCGCTCGTGGTGCAATCGGCGTTCCTTTCGGCCGGCCAGCGCTGCACCTGCGCACGGCGTTTGATCGTGGGCCCAGACGGCGATGTGCTGATCGCCGCGGTTGCCGCGATGGCCGACCGGATCATCGCGGGCGGCCCCTTCGATGAACCCGCTCCGTTCATGGGCCCGGTGGTCGATATGAACGCAGCGGCGCGGGTCGAGAGGGCGTGGGATGCGCTCGTCGCCATGGGCGGCAAGGTGATCCGTCCGCTGCAGCGCCTACGCGAAGGCACGCCGCTGCTTTCGCCCGCGATGATTGATGTGACGGGGCTCGCCGTGCCAGACGAAGAAATCTTCGGCCCCGTCCTGCAGGTGATCCGAGCGCCCGATTTCGATGCCGCGATGGCTGCCGCCAACGCCACGCGCTTCGGCCTTGCCGCAAGCCTGATCGGCGGCGACGAGGCGCTCTACAAGCGCTTCTGGGCGGCCAGCCGCGCTGGCGTGGTCAACTGGAACCGCCCGACCAACGGCGCGGCCTCTTCGGCACCGTTCGGCGGAGTGGGGATTTCTGGCAACCACCGCCCGAGCGCTTACTACGCCGCAGACTATTGCGCGTGGCCGGTGGCGAGCCTGGAGAGCCCGGCGATAGCCGCAGCGGCGCTGACAGGGCTGCGGGGCTAGCCGTCCCCGCAACGGTTCCCACCAGCATACCTGAAGTGCACTTGTGGTTGGTGGGCCCGGCAGGATTCGAACCCGCGACCTAGCCGTTATGAGCGGCCAGCTCTAACCGCTGAGCTACAGGCCCACCTTGTTCGTCCGGTTAGTGCGGCGTTCGCCGCTTGGCAAGCGCGGCTCAGACAAGCACTGCGGCCGTGATTTCGGTGACGGTGGCGGGGCGGATATCGCGCTGCTTGAGATAGGCGAAGACCGCGCGCCACCAGTCGTAGAGTTGATCGAGGCCGTCTGCATCGCGCACATAGGGCGTGAGGCCGGGGCGCAGCGAGGGGCTGTGGAACGAGAATACGAGGATCGGCAGACCATCATCGAGCGCAATGTCGATGCCCTTAATCGCTTCGTCGATGCTGACGCCTTCGGGGGTGAGGGGAATACGCTCGAGCAGCGCCATCCGCGCGAGTAGGCCGCGCAGCTTGGGCATCCGCCATAGTGCGGGATAGAGCAGCGGGCCTTGCTGGCGCAGCATGCCCCAGAACACCGTGGTGAGCGGCAGTTCCATCAGGCCGCCGGGCCGGTCGACCCACCACGGCGCGACCGGGTGTTCGCGGAAGTCTGGGCCGCCGGTGGAACTGTAGTCGAAGCGGGCGCGCACCGAGGTATCGATTGCGAACCCTGAGCTCGAAAGGATCTCCGCACTGGCGGGGCCCACGCCGTAGCGCCCGGCGCGGTAGATCAGCGGGGCCTTGCCAAACGCGCGCTCGATCGCTTCACGCAGGGTGTTGAACTTTGCCGCCTCCAGCGCAGGCGGAAGATTGCCCGCGTAGCTGTTGAAGACGTTGACTTCTTCATCGTGTGGGGGGCTTACCCAAGGATGGAGCTGGACGCCGATTTCAGCCCGGCCATTGGCAACGGCATCGCCCAGTGCCTCCACAGCGGCGGGATCGGTCGCGATCGGATAGTCGATCAGATAGACCGGGGCGACACCCATGCCTTCGCAGAACTGCTGGAAGCGGGCGAGCCACGGCACATGGCTGAGGCCGTGGCCGGTGCGGCCGAGCGGCTGGGTCCAGTCGAATTCCTCTTCGGTATCGACAGTTACGATGAAGCGCTGACCGAAAGTCGGTGCGAAGCGCACGTGCTGCCTCGCATCAGGTACATCAAGAATGTTAGGCTGCGCCACGCCTCAGAAAATCCCTTTAGCCGGCCTGTCCGCCTGCTTTGCCTCTTTGGCTAGGTGCATGGCGCGCGGCGGTCAAGAGCGGTACAGTGACGTCAAGCCGTCCACCATTGCGCACCATCAGGCCGCCGGCGGCGCGAAGCTCGGCCGCGCAGAGGCGCAAGGCGAAACCGGTGCCCAGCATTCCGCCGGGGCTGGCGAGGCTGTCGGCGACCAGAAACGGGGCAGTCTGCGCCGGTGAGGCGAGCGAGGCGGGAAGCGGCAGGGCCAGGCGCGCGCCATATCCGTTTGGTCCCGCGCCGACCCGCAAGGAGAGCGCCATGCGTTCACCCGGCGGTGCAGCGCTGGCGATGAGCGAGAGCAGCCGCCACAGGGTGCGCTCAAGCTCTTCCTCGCGAACGGCGACGGGCACCGGGCCTTCGGGAAGATCGTGCGACAGCGCAGCCTCGCGCGGGGCGAGCAGCGGATCGAGCTGCGCGATCAGGCGGATCAGCAGCGCTGTGAGATTGGTTTCGCCGTCAGCCATGCCAGCGGACGAAGGGGCTGCGGTTTCCAGCAGCGCGAGCCGCTCGACATCCTCGAACCCCGCGAGCATTCGCGCCGCATCCGAGGCAATCCCTGCGGCGAGGCTGCGGTACTGGTGCGGCGTGGGGCCAAGCATCTGCTGCTGGATCAGCTCGGCAAAGCCCTGGATCGCGTTGATCGGCGTGCGCAGCTCGTGCAGCATCTGGCGCAGCCGGTCCGTGCTGCGGGCGGCCTCGTCGTCGTTGGCTGCCGATATCTCCGAAAGGGACGGCGCCGATGGGCGGCGCAGGCGGGCGTGCCAGCCAAGGAAGTGCCCGGTATCGGGGACGAAGCCGGGCACTGCATCGATCCGCCATGCCCCTGCGATCGCGCCAGGCCCTTCGAATTCGAGCCGGCCGGCGATGACCGGCAGCCGCGCGCGCGCTGCGCCGAGCGTGGCGGGATCGCAAGCGACCGGGGCATCCGGATCACCCGCAAAAGGCCGCAGCCCGACAAGCGCGCCGGCCAGCGCGGCATTGGCGGCGATCACTGTGCCATCGGCATCGAGCGTGAGATCCGCCATCGTGACCGCAGGCGGCGCAGGATGCACTTCATCGGCGAACGGCAAATGGCTCTGGACACCGGCCGGCTGGTCGGCGCCAGGCATCCGCGAGCCAGATGGCATGTCTCGCGCGCGGCGAAACGCTTCGATACGGGCGATGATCGCGCCGATGCCCTCGGCGGTCGGGCTTGTGGCCGGATCGCCGATCTGCGGCAGGGTCGGCGGAAGCGGTTGGGCGAGGGGCTGGGTGATCGGCACGATCCGCGCTTCGGGCTGGCTTTCCTCAGCGAAGCCCTCCGGCAGTGGCAGCGCGAAATCGGTGATGCCGAACCGCGCGAGCAGGGCTTCGACCTCGGGCCCGAGATCGCGGCGATGGCGCAGGAAGCCGCGGGCCCGAACCGGCAGATCAGGAATGAGCTGGAGCCATTCGTGCTCCTGCAAGCACGCCGACGTGATCGCCGCGAGTACCACTTTGGGACCGGCTTCAGCAAAATGGTCGAGAAGGATCGGTGAACGCAGGGTTGCCGAGGCAATAAGGGAAGCACTCGCGTTCTCGCCCAGTATGGCGCGCAGCGAATCGAGCCGGGTCAGCGCCGCGACATGCTGTTCGCGCCAGCGCTGGACCGGAGTGCGGCCGAGCAGATCAAGCAACTGGCGCATTTGCGTTGCGGCCGCACCCGGTCCGGCCGCGGTGGTGCGCAGCACGGTTTCGAGGCGATCGTCGACAATCATGCGTTCTCCGAGCAAGGACGACGCACGAATTGGCGCGCCCGTGTGGTTACCGGGACCCTAACAAAATGCGGGTGGGCTGGAAGGGGTCTGTTGATTGCGTTGCATTGTGGGACGATTGCGATATTAAACAACAAAATTATCAGTGGAAGCCGCACAAGGTGTGGAAAGTTACCAAGATTGGCCAGACAGCCCCCTGCATGCCGCCTGATTGGCTGGCATGGCAAGAGGGGGCGTTAACCAATCGATCCGAAACCGGACATCCGAGCGACGCAGGGCATAAAGCGAACCATGGCAACTCTTGATGGGATTGATCGGCGTCTGCTCGCCGAACTGCAGGATGAAGGGCGCGTCACCAATGTCGAGCTGGCGCAGCGCGTCGGTCTGACTGCGCCGCCCTGCCTGCGGCGGGTACGCGCGCTGGAGGAAGCGGGCGTGATCCGCGGCTATCACGCCGAACTCGATCCCTCGAAGCTGGGCTTTGCCATCACCGTCTTCGCGCTGGTCAGCCTGAAAAGCCAGGCCGAGGAATCGCTCCGCCAGTTCGAAGAGCACATGCGCACACTTCCCGAAGTGCGCGAATGCCACATGCTCAATGGCGAGATCGATTTCATTCTCAAGATCGTCAGCCGCGATCTCCAGAGCTTCCAGGAATTCCTGACCAGCAAGCTGACGCCCGCGCCCAATGTGGCCAGCGTGAAAACCTCGCTGACGATCCGCACCGCGAAGCAGCTTCCCGGCGTGCCGTTGGTCGATTGAAGTCGCATAGGTAGAGGTCCGGAGCCCGGGGTTTATTACCTTCCGCGGCCCCCATGCCTTGCTCGATGACCCTGCAACCGCGTATTTCCGGGCGTTTCCGCGCGTCCCGACCGCTTGCCCGCGTGCTTGCCGGGAACAAGGAATATTAACGATCATCGGTTAGTTCTGCGCGTAACAGCTTGGAACGTACCCATTGTGCTTCCGCGCGCCGATCGGCGGTCGGACGGCGCAGCGGGGTGCGCGCGGGGAACCCAGCATGGTAGAAATCGTCAAGGTCGGCGGCGAATTCCTGGTCAATACGCAGGTCACCGGCTTTCAGGAATTGCCATCGATCACCGGGCTTTCCGGCGGCGGCTTTGTCGCGACGTGGACGGATTATTCCGGTGCAAGCGGCTTCGGCGTGGCCAAGGCCCAACTCTACAGCGCGGCGGGGACCATGGTCGGCGGCGAATTTGCCGTATCGAGCGGCGCAGCCACCGACCAGACGTTTTCCACCATCACCAGCCTTGCGGGCGGCGGTTTCGTGGTGACCTGGACCGAGGCGGGCATCCAGTCAGACTACAAGATCAAGGCGCAGGTCTACAGCGCGGGCGGCGCGGTGGTGACACCGGCGTTCCTTGTCAACACCACGACCTGGACGCAGCAGGGCGGCAACAACCTTCCCGGCAACCATAACCCGACGATTACCGGGCTATCGGGCGGCGGTTTCGTGGTCACCTGGCAGGACTACGCCGGAACCGCAGGCGATGCGAACGGTGCTGGCATCCTGTCGCAGCTCTACAGCGCGGCGGGCGTGCCGGTGGGCAGCGCAGCGCGGGTCAACACGCAGACCACTGGCGACCAGACGCAGCCCACAGTCACCAGCCTGTCCGGCGGCGGCTATGTCGTGACGTGGATGGACGGCAATGTCGTCGATCCGTTGACGGGTCTGCCGGGGGCAGCGATGAAGGCGCAGCTCTTCAGCGCGGCGGGCGCCAAGATCGGCGGCGAGATCGCGGTCGATGCCGAAGTGCAGAGCGATCAGGGGCTGCCGGTGGTGACGGGGCTTGCGACGGGCGGTTTCGTGGTCGCCTGGCAGGATTCTCATCCATCACCGGGCGAGCCCGATACGCTGATCCGCGCACAAGTGTTCAGCACAGCGGGCGCCAAAGTGGGCACTTCGCTGGTGGTGAGCGGTACGGGCGCGGGCGAACGCGATTTCCCCGCGATCGCCGGCCTGCCCAACGGCGGCTTCGTGGTGACCTGGCAGCACTTTGTCACGCCTACGGACAGCGACATCAAGGCGCAGGTCTTCGATGGCGACGGGACCAAGCTTGGCAGCGAGATGCTCATCAACACGGTGACTTCAGGCTATCAGGAGCGCCCGGTGATCACCAGCGTGACCGGGGACGGCTTTGTCATTGCATGGGGCGATGGCAGCGGCCTCGGTGGCGATGCCGATGGCGCCAGCATCAAGGCGCAGCTCTTCAATTACGGCGCCTACAACGTGATCACCGGCACCGACGGGATCGACGCGCTGACCGGCACGAGCCGCGATGACCATATCTTCGGCCTTGCGAGCAACGACACGCTGACCGGCCTTGGTGGCAACGACCTGCTCGATGGCGGTGCGGGCAGCGATACGATGATCGGCGGGATCGGCGACGATACCTATGTCGTTGATGTGGCCACCGACGTGGTCACCGAAGTGGCCGGGCAGGGCACCGATACAGTGCAGACAACGCTTGCGAGCTACACGCTGGCGAGCAACGTCGAGAACCTGACTTTCACCGACAATGCCGCGCACACCGGTACCGGCAATGTGCTCAACAACCTGCTTACGGGCGGCGGCGGCGCGGACAATCTCAATGGCGCCGCCGGGGCGGACCGCATGGTCGGCGGGCTGGGGAACGATCTCTACACCGTCGACAACGTGGGAGACACGACGATCGAGGGCGTGGGCGAGGGGACCGATACCGTCAATGCCTCGATCACCTGGACGCTGGCGGCCAATGTCGAGAAACTGACGCTGACGGGCA
>CAZQEH010000089.1:0-11881 GCA_964592205.1 uncultured Novosphingobium sp. | reverse complement strand
GCGGTGGCGGATCTGGCGGTGGCCTTGGGCACGCGGCTGGTCGACCGGCGCGGGCGGCGCGTGTTGCTGACGCCGCAGGGCGAGCGGCGGGCGCGCGGGTTTGGTCTGGCGATGGCGGAACTGCGCAGCGGGCTGGCGGAAGTGGCGGCGTGGCAGGGCAAGGCGGCGGGGCGGATCGTGGTGGGGGCGATGCCGCTTTCCCGCGCGCGGTGGCTGCCAGAGACGATCCTGCGCTTTCATTCGGCGCATCCGGGGGTGGCGATTGCGGTGGTCGAGGGAAGCCATGCGGAACTGGCAGGGCCGCTGCGCGATGGCGAGATCGACCTGATGCTGGGAGCGCTGCGGGAGGGCCCAACTCTTGGCGGGGCAGGGCTGGAGGATCTGCGGCAGGAGCCGGTGTTTGAGGATAGCCCGCAGTTGGTGATGCGCGCGGGGCATCCGTTGCTGGCGGATGCTGATCCTGTTGGCGCGCGGCTGGCGGAGTATCCCTGGGTGCTGCCGGCACGGGGGACGCCGCTGCGGCAATATTGGGAGCGGATGATGCGGGCGGCGGGGGCCGAGCCGCCGGAAGTCGGGATCGAGTGCGGCTCGGTGCTGACGGTGCGGCAATTGCTGCTGGGATCGGATGCGCTGACCTTGCTGAGCCCGGCGCAGCTGGCGGTGGAATTGCAGGCAGGCGTGCTGGCCGCCTTGCCGACCCCTGCGCCGGTACGGCGGCGCATCGGGATCACCACGCGCGATGGCTGGCAGCCGACGGGGCCGCAGTCGGCGTTCCTCGTGCTGCTGCGCGCGGTGGCGGTCCAAGGTTTCGCATAAACTTATAGACCGGGCGCGAATTGCATTTGTTTGCCCCTCGTGCGCGACGCAGGAGTGCGGGCATGGAGAGCATTTTTGCCCTGATCGGCTTCGGTGAGGCCGGGTCTACCTTTGCGGAAGCGGCTGGCTGGGAAGCCGGGGCTGCGGCCTATGACATATTGCCCGCGCGGCGCGCTGCGATGGAGGCGGCGGGCGTGCTGGTTTGCGCGAGCGCGCAGGACGCGCTGGCCGCTGCGGACGTGGTGCTCTCGCTGGTGACAGCGGATGCGGCGTTGGCGGCGGCGCAGGATTATGCGGCGCTGCTGAAGCCAGGCGCGCTGTGGTGCGACATGAATTCGGTGGCGCCAGATACCAAGCGCGCGGCAGCGGCGGCCATCGCGGCGGCGGGCGGGCGCTATCTCGATGTGGCGGTGCTGGCGCCGGTAAACCCGGCGCGGATGAATGTGCCGCTGCTGGTTTCAGGCGCGGCGGCGGAGGAAGCGGCGGAGGCGCTGCGCAGCGCAGGTTTTGCCCATGTGCGCGTGGTGGGGGCCGAGGTCGGCCGGGCCAGCGCGATCAAGATGATCCGTTCGGTGATGGTCAAGGGCATCGAGGCGCTGACGGCGGAGATGATGCTGGCTGCCGAGGCGGCGGGCGTGACGGACGAGGTTCTGGCCTCGCTCGATGCGAGCGAGAAGGCGCAGAAGTGGGCGGCGCGGGCGGCCTACAACCTTGAGCGCATGACGACGCACGGGACGCGGCGCGCGGCCGAGATGGAGGAGAGCGCGAAGACGCTGGCTTCGCTCGGCGTCGAGCCGGTGATGACCAGCGGGACGGTGCAGCGCCAGCGTGAGATGGCCGGGAAGGCCGCACCATTTGCCGCAAAAAAGGTAGCTGCAGAATGACGATGATCATCGACTGCCATGGCCACTACACCGTGCTGCCCAAGGCGCACGACGAGTGGCGCGAGGCGCAGAAGGCGGCGTTCAAGGCGAGGACGCCGTGCCCGCCGTACCCAGACATTTCCGACGACGAGATCCGCGCGACGATCGACGCGAACCAACTGCGCCTCATCAAGGAGCGCGGCGCGGACATGACGATCTTCTCCCCCCGCGCAAGCGCGATGGCGCCGCATGTGGGGGATCAGTCGGTCGCGGTGCCGTGGGCGCAGGCGTGCAACAACCTGATCGCGCGGGTGGTGGGGCTCTACCCCGAGACCTTCGCGGGTGTTTGCATGCTGCCGCAGTCGCCGGAAGCGGACCTGACGAGTTCGATCGCCGAGCTGGAGCGCTGCGTGACCGAGCTCGGCTTCATCGGCTGCAATGTCAATCCCGATCCCGGCGGCGGCTTCTTCAAGCATCCGCCGCTGACCGACCCGTACTGGTTCCCGCTCTACGAGAAGATGGTGGAACTGGACGCCCCGGCGATGATCCACGTTTCGGGATCGTGCAACCCGGCGCAGCACGCGACCGGCGCGTACTATATCGCGGCGGATACCATCGCGTTCATGCAGCTCCTGGAAGGCGACCTGTTTGCGAAGTTCCCGACGCTGCGCTTCATCATTCCGCATGGCGGCGGCGCGGTGCCCTATCATTGGGGGCGCTATCGGGGCCTCGCGGACATGCTCAAGAAGCCGGACCTGCAGAGCCATCTGATGAACAACGTGTTCTTCGATACCTGCGTCTATCACCAGCCGGGGATCAACCTGCTGGCCGACGTGATTGAGACGAAGAACATCCTGTTCGGCAGCGAAATGGTCGGCGCGGTGCGGGGCATTGACCCCACCACCGGGCACTATTTCGACGACACCAAGCGCTATGTCGATGCGCTGCCGATTACCGACGAAGCGCGCCACGCGATTTTCGAGGGCAATGCCCGCCGCGTCTATCCGCGCCTTGATGCGCGCCTCAAGGAGATGGGCAAGTGAGCGAGCAGACGAAGCCCAGCACGGACATTCACGCCTATCTGGCCGAATTCGAGGATATTCCGGGCACGCGCGTCTACACGGCTGCACGGGCGCGCAAGGGGTATCACATCAACCAGTTCGCGATGAGCCTGATGAACGGGAACAACCGCGAGCGGTTCAAGGCGGATGAGCGGGCCTATCTGGATGAGTGGCCGATCTCGGAAGCAGCCAGGCAGGCGCTGCTGAAGCGCGATTACAACACGCTGCTGGACCTTGGGGGGAACGTCTATTTCCTTTCCAAGCTGTTCTCGACCGACGGCCTCAGCTTTGCCGAGGCGGTGAGCACGATGACCGACATGACGTTCCCGGAATATCGGGACATGATGCTGAAGGGAGGTCGTTCGCCCAAGGGCAATCGTTCCATTAAAGCCAACCTCGCCGCCGCAGGTGCCGAGGCCAACAAGGGAAGCTATTGAAATGGCGCGTTTGACTGCTGGCGTGGGTTCGAGCCACGTGCCGCTGCTGGGCGTCGCCGTCGATCAGGGCAAGACCGGGGACGACTATTTCGGGCCGATCTTTGCAGGTTACGAATGGACCCGCGAGTGGGAGAAGGTCGAGAAGCCCGATGTGGTGATCCTTGTCTACAACGATCACGCCAGCGCCTTCGACATGAAGATCGTGCCGACCTTCGCGATCGGCTGCGGCGAGCTTTACAAGCCGGCGGACGAGGGCTGGGGCCCGCGCAAGGTGCCCGACGTGGAAGGCCATGCCGACCTTGCCTGGCATATCGCGCAGAGCCTGATCCTTGATGATTTCGACATGACGATCATCAACGAGATGGATGTGGATCACGGCCTGACGGTGCCGCTTTCGATGATGTTCGGAAGCCCCGAGAAGTGGCCGGTGAAGGTTGTGCCGTTGGCGGTGAACGTAGTGACCTACCCGGTGCCCTCAGGCAACCGCTGCTGGGCGCTGGGCGAGGCGATTGCCCGCGCGGTGGCGAGCTTCCAAGAAGATCTCAACGTGCAGATCTGGGGCACGGGTGGCATGAGCCACCAGCTCCAGGGTCCGCGCGCCGGGCTGCTCAATCGCGAGTGGGACAACACGTTCCTCGATATGCTGGAAAGCGAGGATGACGCGGTGCGGTGGATCCCGCACATCGAATACCTGCGCGAGACCGGCAGCGAAGGCATCGAAATGGTGATGTGGCTGATCATGCGCGGCGCGCTGGGCAAGAAGGTCAAGACCCTGCACCGGCACTATCACATCCCGTGCAGCAACACGGCCATCGGCCATATCGTTCTGGAGCCAGAGACATGAGAATTGCACTCGCTGGTGCAGGTGCGTTTGGTGAGAAGCACCTTGATGGCCTGAAGAAAATCGAGGGCGTGGAAATCGTCTCGATCATCAGCCGCACCGCCGAACAGGCGGCGGCGGTTGCGGCGAAGTACGGCGCGAAGCATAGCTCAACCGAACTTGAGGATGCTCTGGCGCGCGATGATGTCGATGCGGTGATCCTCTGCACGCCGACGCAGATGCACGCCGCCCAAGCGATTGCCTGCATGGACGCGGGCAAGCACGTGCAGGTGGAGATTCCGCTGGCGGATCGCTGGGCGGATAGCGAGGCGGTGGTCGCCAAGCAGAAGGAAACCGGGCTGATCTGCATGGTTGGCCACACCCGGCGCTTCAATCCGAGCCACCAGTATGTGCACAACAAGATCACGGCGGGTGAGTTCAACGTCCAGCAGATGGATGTGCAGACCTACTTCTTCCGCCGCCGCAACATCAACGCAAAGGGTGAGGCGCGTTCGTGGACCGACCACCTGCTGTGGCACCATGCGGCGCATACGGTAGACCTGTTTGCCTATCAGGCGGGGCGGATCGTGAAGGCCAATGCGTTGCAGGGGCCCAAGCATCCCGAGCTTGGCATCGCGATGGACATGTCGATCCAGCTGCTGAGCGAGTCGGGCGCAATCTGCACGCTTTCGCTCTCGTTCAATAACGATGGGCCGCTGGGGACGTTCTTCCGCTATATCGGCGACAGCGCGACCTATGTCGCGCGGTACGACGATCTGGTGAACGGCAAGGAAGAGCCGATCGACGTTTCCAAGGTCGACGTTTCGATGAACGGGATCGAGCTGCAGGACCGCGAGTTCGTCAGCGCCATCCGCGAGGGGCGGGAGCCCAATTCGTCGGTTGGCAAAGTGCTCGATTGCTACCGGGTGCTGGGCGAGCTGGAGACGCAGCTGGGCAGCTGATGTGAGGGAGGCGCGGGTAGAGGCCTGGATCGCCTATTCGGGGCGCAAGTTTGCCCGCCCGCGCTATTACGCCAATGCACATGCGCGCGACGAGGTGGAGATCGCGCCGGTGCTGATGCCAGGGCTGGATGGCCGCACAGCGGGGACCGGGATCGACCGCGAAGGCTTCGAGCTCGTTTCCCATCGGAGCGCAGTGGGCGATTTCCGCGACCGCGAGGAAGCGGCGCGCGTCCATGTGCGCGAGATCGAGGAGCTGGTGCAGACCGGGGCGGGCTGTGTCCATGTCGGCGCGCTGGGGCTGCTGCGCTCGCCGGAACGGTCGGGGCTGGCCGGCAGGCTCAACAATGCGATGCCGGCGCGCTATGCGCATAACGACATTTCGGATGCGACGGCCAGGCAGTTTGCCGCGGGCGGGGCGGACGGGCGGTCCGTTGCTCGCTGCGCGCACTACAAAGTGTGGCACGCGCTTTCCCCCGCGCCGCATCACGTGCCGCATGTGGCGCTCGATTTGCCCGGTTGCCCGGCAGATTCGCCGCCGCGGGTAAGCATCGAGATGCGCGCTACCGCGTGGTGGTGGCGCTGAAGCCACAGTTTGTGCGTGAAACATACGGTTTGTATCGACAGTCGATTGCATCTGCTGTTCGAATTGTCATGACTCAGATCTTGTAGACCGAGAAGATCGGCGACAAAAAGGGAGGGTGACATGGCCAGATTGACGGCCGCGCGGCGCTTGGCGCGCGTGCTCGGCATGACCGCAGCTATCGTTTCCGTACCTGCCTTTGCGCAGGATGCCGCACCTCAGGCTGCAGGCGATGCTGCTACCAACAACGCCGCAGTGCAGGAAATCGTCGTCACCGCGCAGTTCCGCGCCCAGAAGTTGCAGGATACGCCGCTGGCGATCACCGCGGTGAACGCCGCCGTACTCGAAGCGCGCGGCCAGACCGACATTTCCCAGATCGCCGCGCAGGCGCCAAACGTGACCTTGCGCGCGCAGCCGCAGAGCGGCGGTATCGGCCTGATCGCGTTCATCCGCGGCATTGGCCAGACCGACTTCAACTATGCGCTGGAGCCGGGCGTCGGCATCTACGTCGATGACGTCTACATCCCGACGCTGTCGAGCTCGCTGCTTGATCTCATGGACCTTGAGCGCGTCGAAGTGCTGCGCGGGCCGCAGGGCACGCTGGCGGGCAAGAACTCGATCGGCGGCGCGATCAAGCTGTTCAGCAAGAAGCCGACCGGCGAAGGCGGCGGCTATCTCCAGGCGACTTATGGCAGCTACAACCGCATCGACGTGCGCGGCGTGGCGGACTTCAAGATCACCGACCACCTCTTCGCACGCGTTTCGGGCGCGACCAAGAACAGCGACGGCTATGTCAAGCTGCTCGACTACGGGCTGTCGCATCCCAACTCGAACGTTCCGGCCAACACCAACCAGGGCAACGGCATCGAACGCGGCACGCTGGGCGGGCGCTCGTTTGCAGCCGGACGCCTTGCGCTGCGCTGGGAAGCGAGCCCCGATATCGAAGTGAACGTTGCGGCCGATTACACGCACGAGCGCAACGATGCGGGCGCGCAGGTGCTGCTTTATGGCGGCAATCCGGGGACGACGCCTGAGGGCCTGCCGTGGCTCAAGGGCAAGAATGGCGCGCCGGTGCCGCTTGATTGCTCGTTCGTGCCCTTTGCCACGCGCTTCACGGCTGATTGCGCTGGCGCGCAGCCCGGCCCTGCGCCGACAGGCTATGATCCGCGCTTCATCAGCTACGCCAACTTCCTCGATGCGCGCACGCCGACCACGCAGGCGCCGTTCAAGCCCTATGCGGCGAACAATCAGCAGAACTACGATGGCTGGGGCATCACGGGCAATGTGACGGGCAAGCTGGCTGATAACCTCAGCCTGACGTGGATCTCCTCTTACCGCCACTACAAGATGAGCTTCGGCTTCGATCAGGACGGCTCGCCCGTGCCGGTCGCGCAGCTTGACAACATCCTGCGCCACCGCGCGTGGAGCCAGGAGCTGCGCCTCAACGGCAGCTTCATGGACAAGCGCATCGAATATACGCTGGGCGGGTTCTATTTCGACCAGAACGGCACCTACAACGCGCGCGTCGACCTGAACTATGCGGGTATCGACTTCATCCACGGCCCGGACAGCACGCCCTCGACCTCGAAGGCGGTGTTCTTCAATGGCACGTTCCACCTGACCGATGCCTGGGGGATCACCGGCGGCATCCGCCATACCTGGGACAAGAAGGACTACACCTACTTCCGGTCGAATCCGGACGGGACGGTGCCCGGGCCGCTGCCGTGCGAATTCTTCCTTGGCGCGGAAACCGCTGGTCCGACCGGTGTTGGCAACTCGCCCAACTGCCTGCTGCTTGGTCTCTACAACGTGACCGGCCAGTTCAAGGGCGAGCGCACCGACTGGCGCGTGGAAACCGATTACCGGTTCAGCCCGGAAGTCTTCGCCTATGCCTCGGTGGCGACGGGCTACAAGGGTGGCGGCGTGAACCCGCGTCCGTTCTTCGGCCCTTCGGCGGGTGATTGCAATGTGCTGCCGTTCGGCGCGCCTTGCAACCAGATCACTTCGTTCCAGCCGGAAACGCTGCGGACGTATGAAGCGGGCATCAAGACCGATCTGTTTGATCGCCGGTTGCGCTTCAATGCATCGGCGTTCTTCAACAAGTACAACAACATCATCCTGACGCTGACGAACTGCCATGGCTTCTCGCCGTGCCTGATGCCGTCCAACGTCGGCAAGGCGGATGTCTGGGGTCTCGAAGCGGAAACCACGATCCGCCCGGTCGAAGGCTTCACGCTCGATGGCTCGCTGAGCTACCTCCACTTCAAGTACAAGGACACCGGCACCGGCGCGAATGCCTCGAACGTGCCGATCACCAACGTGACGCCCTATACGCCGAAGTGGAACTGGAGCTTCGGCGCCCAGTACGACTACATGATGAAGGCCGGCACGATCAGCGCCCGGTTTGACGGGACCTACCAGTCCGCCATCTACACCGATGCGTTCAACGCGCCGAGCAACCTTGTTGACGGCCGGTTCCTCGGCAATGCGAAGCTGACCTACACCACCCAGAACAAGGACTGGCAGGTTTCGGTCGAAGTGCAGAACGTGTTCAACAGGTACTACTACAACACGATCGAGGACGTGAAGAACGCCTTTGGCGCGATCACGGCCAACCCGGGCCTGCCGCGGACCTGGGCGGTATCGCTCAAGCGCACGTTCTGATCGCTGCGCAAGGTTGATGGCTTGAAGGGCCGCTCCGCTTATGTGGGGCGGCCCATTTGCTGTGCGGGAATCCGGTTGAAATCCGCTTCGCGCGTGGCAGGCCCGTTAAAACGAATGATGGAATGAGATGAGGCCGATGGGCGCTCTCCTCCGCCGCTGGCGCTTCCGCCGGTTCGCCGAAATTGAACCACGGCGGTGCAATTGAAAGGGGCGCTCCGGACCGATCGGCAGAATGCCTCCCTCCTGGGGCCGAAGCGCCGCATTTCAGCCGATCAGAGGTTCGCTGCGTAGAGCGCGAGCATGCGGCTCCACGCTTTTTCGGCCTGCACCTTGTCGTAGATCGGAGCGTCGATCGTGCACCAGCCGTGCTGTGCGGGATAGACTTCGACCTCTGCGGGGCGGCCCGCAGCCTTGGCGGCGGCGGCGAGCGCGGTCTTGTCATCGGGCGAACTGGCATCGTCGTTCTGGGCGATGGCGAAGAGGAATCCAGCATTGGTCTTGGCAAGGAGATTGACCGGGCTATCTGCATCGGGGCCGACAAGGCCCGCGCCGTGGAACGAAGCGGCGGCGCCGACGCGGCCGGGCACGGCGGCGGCGGTGCGGACGGTGTAGGGGCCGCCCATGCAATAGCCGCAGGTGCCGATCTTCTTCGCGGTATCGACTTCGGCCTGGGTATCGAGCCAAGCCGCGAAGGCCTTGGCATCGCTCGTCGTGCCGGCAGGCGTGATCCCCGCGATCAGCGGCTTCAATTTGGCCTGACCTTCAGGGGTGCGCCACGCCACCAGCGAATCGAGCACCGGGGCGACCGCGCCGCGATAGTAGTGATTGACCACGAGGACCGCATAGCCCGCCGAGGCGAGGCGCGAGGCCATCGTCTTGTAGGCTTCGCGCAGGCCCGCGATATCGGGCCACATGATGACAGCGGGATGCTTGCCGGTTTCGGGCGTGTAGAACCAGGCATCAACTTTGCCATCGGGGGTGGTGACGGTCACCGCGCGGCCTTTGACGGGGAGATCGCCCGGCGCCCGCTGGGCCATGCTGCAGCCGGGCATCGTGGCGAGCACGGCGGCGCTGGCACCGGCCGCGCTGAATTGGCGGCGGTTGAGCCACAGGGCGTTTTCGGCTTCGGTCAGTTCGTCACACATGGAATTGGGGCCTTTTGCTGGGGGCGCGTCGCGGGCCCAATTTACCCATGCTCCGGTTCCTGTCGAGCGGAGTCCTTGCCCCTGCTTCGCCATCCCTGCCTCGAACGCGGTGCCGAATTGTTCGAGCTCGCTGCGGTCGGCGGGGGCGAAGCCGCTGCCCGCGAATTCCGCGGGGCGCTTGAGGGCGGAATCCCACGCATTCGTGCGGGTGAACGCGGGGCAGCACAGCGAGCAGCCGATGCCGTGGGGCGCGAGAATGTAGTGCAGCGAATCGGTCAGGCCGCGCACCGCGAACTAGCTTGCGGTGTAGATCCCCGCCTGCGGGCCGGGCAGGAAGGCGGCCATGCTGGCGACATTGACGACATGGCGGCGGCCGGATGCTGCCTTCAGCTTGGGCAGGAAGTTGACGAGGCCGTTGACCACGCCGCCGAAGTTGACGCCCATGATCAAGTCGTAATCGGCATAGTTCGCCTCGTCTGTGGGGCCGAAGACGCTGGCCCCGGCGTTGTTGACGCGGACATGGACCGCGCCGAACTGCACTTCCACCGCATCGGCGGCAGCGGCGAAGGCGGCGCGGTCGGTGACGTCGCCGGTGATGAAGGCGACCTGCCTTGCAAAACTCATGCGCACTCGCTTTCCTTGAGGCGTTTGCCCGCCGTCTCGGGGAGGCCGAGCGTCGCCACCACGGCGGCGATGACGACCATCGTGAAGGGATACCAGAAGCCCGCCATCACGCTGCCGGTGGTCGCCACGATGGCCTGCACGATGAAGGGCATGAAGCCTGCAAAGATGCCGACGCCGAAGTTGTAGCTGGTGGCGAGCGAGGAGTAGCGGGTGCGCGCGGGGAACTGTTCGGTGAGCCATGCGCCCATCGGGCCATAAGTGAGGATGCCGGGGAGGCCGACCACGACCATGGCAATGACGATGATCAGGAGGTTTCCGGCGGGCGGCGTGACCGGATCGGTGGTGTAGCCGGCGGCCTTGAGCACGGGCTGGAGCGCTTCAATCGGCGCGGGCTTGCCGCCCACGGTCACCACGGGCGCGCCGTCAGCGGTGCTGTCTTTCTTGGTATAGGGCACGCCGGCGCGGGTCAGCGTATCGAGCACTTTGCCGCAGGTGCTGGCCTGGCCGTGCTGCGCGAAGGGATTGAACGTGCAATCGTGGCCGAGGACGACGACGGGATGCTCTTTCGCGGCGCGGGCAAGCGCAGGATTGGCCTGATTGGCGATGAACTGGAAGCCGGGGAACAGCACCACCAGCATCATGAGGTAGCCCGCCAGCACCACCGGCTTGCGCCCGATGAAATCGGAAAGCCAGCCGGCCAGCACATTGGTGAAGGCCATGACGGCGAGGACGCCGATCAGCAGCATGCGCGTCAGCACCGGGTCCATATGAACCGAGACCTGCATGAAATTGAGCAGCTGGATCATGCCGACATAGCCGCAGATCGATTGCCCTACCGCGCCGCCGAAGGTGACGGCGAGGAGGCGGCGCAGTTGCTTCGGCGTGGCATAGGCTTCGCGCAAGGGGGTGCGGGCAAGCTCGCCGGCTTTCTGCATGGCGGCAAAGACCGGGCTTTCGGAAAGCTTGAGCCGCATCCAGACGGAGATGGCGAGGAGGACGAGGCTGGAGATGAAGGGAATGCGCCAGCCCCACGCGAGCCAGGCTTCCTCGCCCACCAGTGTCTCGGTCGCGAGGACGACGAGGAGGCTGAGGGAGAAGCCGGCCGAAGCGCCGATCTGGATCCAGCCGGTGTAGAACCCGCGCTTCTTGAGGGGCGCATGTTCGGCCACGTAGATCACCGCGCCGCCATATTCGCCGCCGACCGCAAGGCCCTGCAGTGCGCGCAGCGCGACAAGCAGGATCGGCGCGGCGATGCCCCACTGCGCATAAGTGCCAAGAAGGCCGATCGCGGTTGTGGCAAGGCCCATGAGCGTGATCGTGACGAGGAACGTGACCTTGCGCCCGAAGCGGTCTCCGAATGTGCCGAAGATCGCCGCGCCAAAGGGCCTTGCGGCAAAGCCGACGCCGAAGGTGGCAAGCGCGAGGAGGAAGCCCGCAGCGGGGCTGGAGCCGGGAAAGAACAGCTTGCCGAACAGCGGTGCCAATGTGCCGTAGATATAGAAATCGTACCATTCAAACGCCGTGCCCGCCGCCGAAGCCGCGATGACCGTGCGGATTTCGGCCGTTGTCGGCTCTCCCGTCGAATCCATTATCTTCTCCCCTTTGCGGCAGCATGGCCGCAGTGGAGACGATTGCCAATCGTTTCGCGAATTGTTAGTGGACTTTACGAATGTTTGCAAAGGCGGAGCCAACGGGAGCGGGGTAAAGGTCTGATATGGAAGCGCGTCTTGCTGCGCTCGAAAACCGGGTGGGCGAACTCGAAGACGAGGGCGCGAGCCGGTGCACGGCCTGCTGCTCGATCACTTCCAGCTGCAGGACGCGGTGGTGTGCTACCCCGAGAACCCTACCGGGCCGGACGTGATCCTGCCCGAGAACAGCTACCGCCAGACCTGGCCGCACCGGCAAGACG
>CAZQEH010000088.1:0-12107 GCA_964592205.1 uncultured Novosphingobium sp. | reverse complement strand
CATCGACGGCCTGCTTCATGTCACCGACATGAGCTACAAGCGCGTCAACCACCCGTCGGAAGTCATCGCCATCGGCGATACCGTCCGCGTCCAGATCATCCGCATCAACCAGGACACGCAGCGCATCAGCCTCGGCATGAAGCAGCTTGAAAGCGATCCGTGGGATGGCGTCGCCGCCAAATACCCGGTCGGCGCGAAGCTGCACGGCGTTGTCACCAACATCACCGAATACGGCGCCTTCGTGGAGCTGGAAGCTGGCATCGAAGGCCTCGTCCACGTTTCGGAAATGTCGTGGACCAAGAAGAACGTCCACCCCGGCAAGATCGTCTCGACCTCACAGGAAGTCGATGTGCTCGTGCTCGAGGTCGATAGCGACAAGCGCCGCATCAGCCTCGGCCTCAAGCAGGCCCAGCAGAACCCCTGGGAAGCTTTCGCGGAAAGCCACCCCGTCGGCTCGACCGTCGAGGGCGAAGTCAAGAACGCGACCGAGTTCGGCCTGTTCATCGGCCTCGATGGCGACGTCGACGGCATGGTCCACATGTCGGACATCGCGTGGGGCATCTCGGGCGAAGACGCGCTGGCGCTGCACCGCAAGGGCGAGCAGGTCTCCGCGATCGTGCTCGACGTCGATGTCGAGAAGGAGCGCATCTCGCTCGGCATGAAGCAGCTTGAAAAGGGCGCTCCGGCGGCTGGCGGCGTTTCGGCCGGCGGCGCAGGTTCGCTCCGCCGCGGCGAAGTCGTCACCGTCACTGTCCTCGAAGTCCGCGATGGCGGCCTGGAAGTGCAGGCCGGCGAAGACGGCGCGACCGGCTTCATCAAGCGCACCGATCTCGGCCGCGACCGCGACGAACAGCGTCCGGACCGCTTCCAGGTCGGCCAGAAGCTCGATGCCATGGTCATCGGCTTCGACCGCTCGAAGAAGCCCAACTTCTCGGTCAAGGCCCGCCAGCTGGCCGAAGAGAAGGAAGCCGTGGAACAGTACGGTTCGTCGGAAGCCGGTGCTTCGCTGGGCGACATCCTCGGCGCGGCGCTGAAGGCCAAGCAGTAAGCTTAGCCTCCGGCGGGCAAGGGCCACGGCCCTTGCATCCCGTGAACTATCAATGGCCCGTCCGGAGCGATCCGGGCGGGCTTTTGCTTTAACCGCCTCCCCGCGCTAAGCATGGGCCCGAAAGGGGAGAGAACATGCGCGCAGAGTGCCAGTGCGGAGACTTCGTGGCCGATGTCGCGGCTGCGGCCGAGCAGGTTGTCGCGTGCCAGCGCCTTTCGGGTAGCCCATTCGGCGTCATCGCCTATTTCGATGACGGCGATGTCACGCTTCACGGCAAATCCAGCGTATTTGCCCGCACCGGCACCAGCGGCAAACCTTACGTCGGCCACTCCTGCCCGCGCTGCGGCACGACGGTGTGGATGCGATCGGGCGGAAAGCCAGTTCCCGTCAGCTTGTTCGCCGATCCCTCCTTCCCTGCCCCGATCCGTTCGGTATGGGAGGAAACGCAGCATCACTGGGTTGCCATCCCCGGCGCAATTGCTCATTTTCCGCATGGCCGTACCTGAGCGCCGCACCCGAGGACCGCATGACCCTACAAGTTCACCAGTTCACCTGCCTCAGCGACAACTACGGCTATCTGCTGCATGATCCCGCCAGCGGCGAAACCGCCTGCATCGATACCCCTGATGCCAAGGCTTATCTGCGGGAGGCGGCGGCCAAAGGCTGGACGATCACGCAGATCTGGAACACCCACTGGCACCCCGATCACGCCGGCGGTAACGAGGCGATCAAGGCCGCAACCGGCTGCACAATCGTGGCCCCCGCTGCCGAAGCCGCGCGCATCGCCGGGATCGACCGCACCGTCGCGCAGAGCGATACCGCCCCCTTCGGCGCCTATGAGGCCCATGTGATCGACGTTGGCGGCCACACCCTCGGTCACTGCGCCTATCACCTTCCCGCCGCCTCACTCGCCTTCGTCGGCGATGCCGTGTTTGCGCTGGGCTGCGGCCGCATGTTCGAAGGGACGGCGGAGCAGTTCTGGGCCAGCCTGCTGCGCGTGAAAGCGCTTCCCCCCGAAACCACGCTCTACTGCGCGCACGAATACACCGCCTCGAACGCCAGGTTCGCGCTCCACGCCGATCCGGACAACGCCGCACTCGCCGCCTATGCTGCCGAAATCGCGGAAAAGCGCACCCGCAATGAGTGGACCGTACCAACCCGCCTTGACCGCGAACTTGCCACCAACCCCTTCCTGCGCGCGGATGATCCGGCGCTGCAGGCCCGCTGGGGCAGCGCCTCGGCAATCGGGACTTTCGCTGCGCTGCGCACCGCCAAGGACAATTTCCGCTAAATGCCCGATAGCCCAGACACGCCCATCGCGGTCCGCCGCATTACCCGCGTCACGTCGTTCGATGTGGCGGAAGAAGCCGGTGTCAGCCAGTCGACCGTCAGCCGCGCGCTCGCGGGCGATACCTCGATCAGCGAGCCCACCCGCCAGCGCGTGATCGCCGCCGCCGCCCGGCTCAACTACCAGGTCAACGAAAACGCCGCGCGCCTGCGCCGAGGCAAGACCGGTACGCTGGCGGTGGTGATGATCTGCCGCGCGGGGCAGGACCGGAAGGATCTGAACCCGTTCTACTTCGCTCTGCTCGGCAGCACTTGCGCGGCCGCCTCCGCACGCGGCTACGAAGTGCTCGTCTCTTTCCAGGATAGCTCGGAAAACTTCTGGGCCCACTATGAGGAACGCCGCAAGGCCGATGGCATGATCGTCATCGGCACGAGCGAGAACACGCCCGCGTGGGATTACTTCGGACAGCTTGATCCTGCCACCAACTGGGTGTGCTGGGGTGCGCCGAGCGACGCCTTCCCGTGGGTGCGCAGCGACAACGAGGCCGGCGCCGCGCTCGCCGTGCGGCACATGCTGGTGCGCGGCTACGAGCAGATCGTGTGCATCGGCTCGGAAACCTCGCCCCAGCGCCAGTTCAAGGAACGCTATGACGGCTATGCCAGCGCGATGCGCGATGCGGGCCGGCAGCCCGTGCTCCAGCGCATCGAACGCGGTCTCGCGCGTGAGGAGCAGGGCCAGCGCGCCGCCGCCGCGCTCGCAGAAAGCGGTCAGCCCTTCGATGCCATCTTCGCGGTAAGCGACGAAATCGCGCTCGGCGCGCTCAAGGAACTCAGCCAGCGCGGCTACCGTGTGCCCGATCAGGTCGGCATTGTTGGCTTCGATGGCGTGCGCGCGGGCGCGTGGTCCACTCCGCCACTCACCACGATCGAATCCGATTTCGAAACCGCCGGCGCGCTACTGGTCGAGCGGCTGCTTGCCACGATGGCGGGCGAGGCCGAAACCCCGCGCCGGGTGCCCGTGCGCCTTGTCGTGCGCGGCTCGACGCGTCCTTGAACCGGAACCACGCGGCCCCATGCGCAGCATCATCAGGCTTGCCTGCTACATCCTGCTGATCGGTGGAATCCTTGTCGCATTGAGCACCTCCCCGGAAACCCGGGCGCGAATGCAACTCCAGATCGTGTTGTTCTTCGTCATGGCGGCATCCATGCTCGTCCTGATCCGCCATGGAATACGCGTGAACCTCGGGATCATTCCGGAAGTGCTCTATTGCGTCGCCTGTGCCTATGTCGCGCTGGCATCGTGTCTCCGGCTTTACGCCTTCCACTGATCGGTACGGCACCGGCAACGTCAGGACTCTGCATGAACATCGCCTTCCTCGCTTGCAGCGCCACTCTGCCCGGCGCCCCGAACCGCCGCGCCGATGCCTTCGAACATGATCAGCAGATGGCCGCGCTCGTCGCCGCGCTGCGCCCGGGCGAAAGTGTGACCGATATCGATTGGCAGGCCCCGCTCGAGGCTTTCACCGGCTTCGATGCCGCGCTGATCGGCACACCGTGGGACTACTGGAACAACCGCGAGGCGTTCCTTGCCAAGCTTGATGCCATCGCCGCGCTGGGCGTGCGGGTGTGCAATGACCCCGCCGTGGTGCGCTGGAATATCGACAAGGGCTACCTTGGCGAACTCGGGACGCGCGGTGTCGCCACGATCCCCACGCTGCTGCTGGAAAACCCCGGCCGCGCAGAAATCGTGGCCGCGTTCGATCACTTCGCCAACTATCCGGGTGGCTGCGAGCGCGTGGTGGTGAAGCGCCGCGTCGGCGCAGGGGCGGAAGGCCAGTTCGATTTCACGCGCGACAACCTGCCGCCGGCCGATTGGCGCATGGGCCATGCCGCGCTCGTCCAGCCATTCCTCCCCGGGATTGTCGAGGAAGGCGAACATTCGCTGATCTTCATCGACGGCGAGTTCAGCCACGGGCTGATCAAGCGCCCGGCGCCCGGCGACTACCGCGTGCAATCGCTTTACGGCGGCTGGGATACCGCCGTCATCCCGGCCCCGGCAGACCTCGCGTCTGCGCAGGCCGTGATCGCCGGGCTCCCCTTCGCTGCGCCGCTTTATGCGCGCATCGATCTCGTGCGGGGGCCTGAGGGGAAGCTACTGCTGATGGAAGCAGAACTGATCGAACCGTTTCTCTATCCGCTGCAGGGCCCGGAACTGGGGCCGCGCCTGCTGGCCGGGCTACGCCGCCTGCTTACTGCATCTGCGTCCTGAACGAGATCGTGAAGCTGGGCGGCGTGCCTGTCGATCCCGCCATCTTCCCCTTGGGGTTCACGCAGATGAACTTCACGGCCGCATCGTAGGCTGACGTTGGCGTATAAGTGCAGTCGGCAAAGGTCGGCGGCGCGCTGGCCGCGTTGGAATATTTGATATCGTTGGTGGCGCTGAAGGTCAGCCCGCTCGTCGGTGATCCTTGCGTGAACGTCGGGGTCGCGGCAGTGCCGACCTTCATCTGGCTCGGCAGCGAATCGATCAGCAGAACCGAATTGCTGTCGACCGACGTCGGTCCGGTGTTCGAGACAAGGATCGAATACTCCACGATCGCTCCCGGGATCATCTTGGGGTCGGTCGAACCGTTGATCGGGTCGGTCAGCACGCTCGATGTCTTCACCAGCGTCAGTGTCGCGTTCGTCGCCCGGCGCGTGTTGGTGATGGTGCAGGAAATCACGTCCCCCATCTGCGGCGTAACCGTGCCGCCCACCGCCGATGGCAACGTGGTGGACGAGCCGCTGAAGGCGTTCGTGCACGTCATCGCCGAGGTATACTGCGTAAGGCTCGTCGTGCCTGAACCGACCTCGGCAAAGGCATAGGCCGTTCCTGCGGAAACCAGTACTTGCGGCGTCGTTCCGTTGGTCACCGTGCTCCCCGTCCCGGTGGTGGTGGCCGTCGCCACGGTGGTCGAGCCCTGGTTGATCTGCATGACGAACTGGTCGGTGCTGAACCGGCGCCCGCTGGTCCCCAGCGCCTTGGCGAGCTGGAGATGCGGGAACACCGTATTGGTGAACGTGCAAGTCACGAGATCGCCGAACTGCAGCGCTCCGAAGCTGTAGTTGGTGGTGATCGCACCGCTGGGTAGCGGCGTACTCGAACTGACCGAATTGGTGCAGGTCAGGCTGGAGCGGTAATCGCTGAGCGGGTTCACGCTGCCCGATGCCATAGCCTGCGTCAGCGTCAGCGGGAGCGCCGAAGCCGTGGTAAGCATGGCTGCGGTGAACGGCCCATTGCCCGTCCCACTCGATGTGCCGCTGGCGAGCGTGGCGCCGCCAGTAGTCGCGTTGATGTTGAAGGTGAACTGGTCCGCCGCCGCCGCGCGCGCGCCGGTCAGCTGCAGGTTGAGCCGGATCGAGGCAAACCGCACCGCAAACATCACGCCCTGCAAACCGCCGCCGACAATCGTGGTGGTGAGCGAGGTCGGGGTACTGGACCCCACGATGTTCGCGCCCACCGTTCCGGCAACACCGGCCACGCTGAAGGTCTGGGTGCCAAGCCCGGAGCTTGTCGGATAGATCGAACCGCTGATCGGGCCGGCGTTATCAAGCGCGACCCAGTTGCCACCATTGGTCTGGAACCCCAGCGACTCGCCCTCGTTCGAAGATTCGCCATCGGCCGCCACGAACATGTAGCTGGTGATCTGCGAGACTCCGGCGGGCGGGGTCAGCGCGATATTGGAAATGGTGGCTGTCGTTGTGCCCGCAGCGCTCTGGTAGAGAATTGGGCGCCCCCCGATGCCAATGAAGGCAGTATTGCCGATCGCCGCGCCGGTCCACGAAGGCGCCGTTGTACCGCTGATCGCCGCACCGGCTATCTTGAGCGTGAAGGTCATCACGGTGCCGTCGGGCAGCGTATAGGACATCGCCTGCCCGCCGGCCGAACGCGCGACAGTATCGTTGTAGCCCGTGAAATCGAGCCAGCAGTAGGAACTCCAGTTGGTGGGCCCGGTCGAGCCTTGCGAGGTCGCGTAAAAGCAGCTCGCCGCTTCGGCGCGTCCGGCGCCAAAGCTCAGCATGAACAGCGCCACAAGTAGCGCGGCGAACTGCCGAAATTGCCCGCGGTTCATGCCTCGCACCCGGTCCCGATCCTCTTCATCGGATGGGAACTAGGCGAAAACCCTTAGAGGAAAGTTAACCATGCCCCGTAGCGCTGCCCGGGGAATGGTCCGTTCCGGACGTCAGTTGGCGAGGCCAACAATTGCGCTGTCGACCAGCGCCTTGTCCGCGCTGGCGCCGTGGTGCTGAGCGATCAGCTGGCCAGCCGCCGCCGCAGCAGCAGCAGCAGCGCGGGCGCGCAGTTCTTCAACCGCAGCGCGTTCGGCAGCGGCGATCTTGTCGGTCGCCATCTTCTCGCGGCGCGCGATCATCGCGGTCGTGTCCGCTTCGGCCTTGGCGATGATCGCCTGCGCTTCATGGCGGGCATGCTCGACCATCGCGGCGGCATCAGCCTCTGCACCCGCGATCTTCCTCGCATATTCGGCGCGCAGCGCTTCGGCTTCGGCGCGCAGCGCCTTGGCCGCATCGAGCTGTTCGCGGATCGCGGCGATCTTGCCATCGAGCCCGCCGGCAATCGAGGCGGGAACCTTCTTCCAGATCACGATCGCAAGGAACGCGGTCATCGACAGCGCGACCCACATGCCCGGAGTCACGAAGCCAAAGGCTACCGGCTCGGCATGCTCGACGTGTTCGGCGGCGGCAGCGAGCAGAGCGAAATTAGCCATGGAGCACGTCCTTCACCGCCGCGCGAGCGGCATCGGCGGCAACCGTCAGCCCGGCAACGCGGGCTACGATATCGGCAGCAGCTTCGGCCGCCACGGTTTCGATTTCGGCAAGTGCGCCCTGCCGCGCCGCGGCAATCCGCGCCTCGGCTTCGGCGACCTTGGCTTCAGCATCGGCACCTGCCGCGCCCAACCGCACTTCGGCAGCCTTGGCGGCATCGGCCTTGGCGGCTGCGATCAGCGCCTGGGCTTCCCCGCGCTGCTGGGCAGCAGCTGCCTTCCACGCTTCGTCCTGGGCCTGCGCCTCTTGGCGCGCGGCTTCGGCAGCGGCGAGATCCGCGGCGATCTTCTGGTCGCGGCCTTCCATGGTCTCGAGAACCTTGGGCGCCATGCCCCGGCCGACGAGGAAGAAGACGGCGCCAAAAATGACCAGCATCCAGAAAATCTGGCTGGAATAGGTCGCGGCTAGCTGCGAAATCTGGGGCATTGGGGTTCCCGTGCGATCAGAACGCTGGAAAACGGGAGAAAGGCCGGCACTCCGGTACGATGACCGGAGCGCCGCCCTTGTCTCTGGTTCAGGCGACGAAGATCAGGATCATCGCCACGACGAACGAGAGCAGACCGAGAAGTTCGGCGGCCGCGAAGCCGATGAACAGGCGGCCCTGCTGGCCGTCAGCCGCGCCCGGGTTGCGCAGCGCGCTCTCGAGGAACGAACCGAAGACGTTGCCCACGCCGATGGCGGCCATGCCGGCGCCGATCGCAGCGAGACCCGCACCGATGAGCTTGGCGCTTGCAGGTTCCATGACTTAAACTCCCTTTTCTCAAAAATTCAGGTGGTTGGATAGGATTACGAAGAAACTCAGTGCAGATGCTCGGCGTCGTTGATGTAGAGCGACGTGAGCAGCGCAAAGACGTAGGCCTGAATGCCGGCGACGAGGATCTCGAGCGCGCAGATGGCAACCATCAGGATGAAGCTGGGGATCGAGACGAGACCCATGAAGAAGGCCCCGGCATTGGCGCCGCCGATCACGAAGCTCGACAGCACTTCAAGCAGCACGTGCCCGGCCATCATCGCGACGAAGAGTCGCAGGCCAAGGCTGAAGGGGCGCACGAGGAACGAAACCAGCTCGATCACGAAGATCAGCGGGATCATCGGCAGCGGCGTGCCGTGCGGCACGAACAGCGAGAAGAAATGGAAGCCGTGCTTCCAGAAGCCCACGACCAGCACGATCGAGAACGACAGGATGGCAAGCACGCCCGTCGCGGTGAAGTGGCTGGTGAAGGTGAAGGGATGTACCCCGATCAGGCCCAGCGGCAGCAGGCCAAGCAGGTTGGCAAACAGGATGAACATGAACAGCGAAAACACGTAAGGCAGGTACTTGCGCCCTTCCTTGCCGACGTTTGCCGAAAGCATGTTCTCGATGAAGCCGGTCATGCTCTCGACCATCATCTGCCAGCGGCCGGGGACGAGCTCGCGCTTCATCCCGCCCAGCATGAAGGCGTAGAGCACCACCGCGGAAATCAGCATCCACAGCGCAGAGTTGGTGAACGCAATGTTGAACCCGCCAAGCGCCCAGTGATCGGTGCCGAACAGCGGCTCGATCGTGAACTGGTGCATCGGATCAACTTTGGCTTCGGTTGCCACGCGCGAAAATCCCGTTCCACATGTTATGCCAAAACGGCCTTCCGAAGCGGCCCCCGGTCCTGGGGCTCAATCGGAACGCCGGTTCGCAATCCGGATGATGTTTCTGAAGGCGACTGCAATCCCGAGGAACAGCATCACCATCAGGCCCCAGTGGCCGCGTCCGACGAACCAGTCAATGGCCACGCCAACCGCTGCACCCCCGATCATTCCCCCCAGGAGTTCGGCCAGAACGCGATTGCCGAGGCGGTATCCCGCGTCGGCGCCTTGCTGGTCGCTACGCGTTCGCTCCGCCTCGCTTCTCCGGGCCGCGGCAAGCCGCGCCTCAAGCGATGCGATCCGGGCTTCCGCGCCGATGGGGTCCTCACGGTCAGGGTCGTCAACCATGCCAGCCTTCTTTCGCCTTCAAGCAGCGCAAGGGGCCTGGCGCGGGAAACGGTCCCCCGTCAAGGGCACCGGCCCTTTAGGAAGGGCGGCTTATCAAGTCAACCGCGGCGGCAGCGGCTGTAAACCGCAGATTTGCGGCAGGTGCGAAGACGCGCGCCGGATCGGAGACCCGGCGCGCGCACGTTTTTCCCGTAATTTGACCTCAGGGGCAGCGCGAATCGCGCAGCGGCGGGGCGGAGGAGCGCGTCTGCCAGCTGCCATCGGGGCCCTGATATTTCTCGCCCGGCTTGGTCTGCGAGATCAGCAGGCAGCCCGAAGTCAGCGCATATTCCTCCACCGTCGCCTTCGCGGCAGCGGCCTTTTCTGCGTAGACGGCCTTGCGCTTGATGTTGAGCTCGTCGATCACCGCCTTGAGCGAAGGCGCCGGCGGAACGACATAGCCAAGGTAGCCATCAACCTTCTCGCCCACTTCGCCGGCGGCGCGGGCCGCGGAATAGGCAGGATCGCGCTGCGCGAACGCGGCGGCGGGAATCATGCCCGCAACTGCCAGCGCAGCAAGCGCGAGCCCGAACTTTCCAAATGTGCGTGCCATCTCAGAAAATGTCCTTGTTGTTGTCGATCGTCTGGCTGGCGTCTCCGGCCAGGCGATAGACCACTTCCTGCTTGATGTTGATGTTGAGCTCGATGACGATCGGCTTGTCAGGTGCTTTCACGGTAATGCACCCGCCCGTCAGCATCGAGCCTGCCACCACCCCAAGCACTTTGGCGACCGTCAGGCGCAATCGCCTCGGCCATCTGCTTGTCCCCGCCATTCCGATATGCCCCTCGATCTTCAGGGGCCACTTGGTTGCAGGGTTGCTGGACCGCGTCAATTGCTGGTTCCTTTTGGCTTGGACGGGCTGACCGGAGGCTGAACGCCACTGGCAGGTGGCTGAAAGGTTTCGGGAAGATGCCGGAACGCCCCCGGCGGCGGCTGCGGGCTCATCGAACTGATAAGGCTGTAGAACGGTGCATGGATGTTGACGTTGAATTTCACCGGCACCCGCGCAACCTGCCGGGTGATGAAGTTTTGCTTGGCATCCCTCCCCTGCTTGATCCCGGAGAATTCGACCCGTGTGACGACATCGCCCGCGAGATTGCCGTCCATGCCGATCGTCATCGAGGAATAGTCGAGCGATTTCAGCGCGTCGAAGGCGAAGTTCGCCATGGCCGAAAGATCCTTGTAGGAAAGCGCGCCGACGTAGGAAACCGTGCCGCCCGGTTCGCGCGATACAAGCTGCCCACCAGTGATCCGGCCGCCATCGGCATCGAATTCCAGCGGCAGATGGCCATCGAACACGCCGGTCGCGGAAAGGTTCGCGAGCTCCATCCGCTCGAGGAACTTCGCTGCATCGAGACCTTCGATCTCGATCCGGAAGCGACGCGGCTCGTTCACCGTCATGCGCAAGTCGCCCGGTGCCAGCCGCAGCTTGCCGCCAAGGAACGGCCAGATACCGCTGTTGATGCGCACTACCTGTTCGGGCAGCAGTTCAAGATCGATCACCCCGTCGTTGACCTCGATCCCCGGATTGGCCGACGCCACATGGAGGATCTGGTGCGGCGCGGTCACCATGCCGATGAGATCGGTGAAGGCGAGCTTGCCCGAAAGACCCTTGACCGGGCCAAACGCGGCCGAGAAGGCGAAGTCGTCGGTGCCGAAGCTGCCGGTGCTCGTCACCGTATCGGCGGTCCAGTCGACTGCGCCTGCCCCGCGCACGGTCCCCTCGGCATCGGCGACCACGCCGCGGAACTGCGGCGCCAGATCCCGCAGTTGCAGTCCGCCGACCTTGCCGCGCACGATCTTGGCCTTGTCGAACACAAGACCATCGACTGCCAGATCGGCATGCCCGCGCGCGGTGGCAAGATCGTGCCGCACGCTCACCCGCACCACTTCACGCCGCGAATCCGGCTCGCGCAGCAACGCCTCTGCCGCGATGCGGTTGTCCTTCAAGGTCAGGACGCCGTTCTCACCGGCCAGCGTCTTGAACCGCGCGGGGGCGAAACGATCGGCAGCGGCAAAGTGCACGCCGCTCAGGCTCAGCACGCCATCGGCATAGCGCCAATCGCCCGCAGCCCCCGTCATGTCGATCGGCACGGCGGCGAGCTTCGCATCCACGCCGTCAAACGTGCCGGTAAAGTCCCGGCCCAGCCGCGCGACCAGATTGGCAAGGTGCAGGGTCGTCGCGGTATCCTTCGGCCCCAGCGTGACATCGCCGCCGCGCACCGTCAGCGTACCCGGCCAGGCGAGCCCCACCGGGCCGGTGTTCAGCGCAAGCGGCGTATCGCCCAGCCGCCCGCTGAGCGCGAGCGCGGCGATGCCGAGCGCTGCCTTGATGCCGCTCGGGCTGCTGCGCACGATCGCCTGCCCGCCCGCCGGGCAGATCGTCAGCTGCCGCTTGTCGAGCGTCAGCGCGCTCACCTGCAGGCTGGCAAACGAAGGCGTCATGCAACGCGGCCACAGCGCGAGATCACCGTGCGGGCTGATCGTGCCCGCGATCGGCAGGTCCAGCCCGCGCACTGTTCCGCCGGGGATGCCCCCCGATGCAAGCGCGGTGCCGGTAAAGGTCAGCGCACCGCCCGGTCCTTGCGCCACTTCGAGCAAAGGCAGCGCCAGCATGTCCGCCCCGGCGCGGTATTCGGCCATGCGCAGTTTGAGCGCCGGACGCCCGCCTGCACCGGGCTCCATGCGCCCTGTAATCGGCGGCAGTCCTTCGCCCGCCATCACGAAATTGCCGGTAAGCGTCGGCAGCTTGCCGGGCTCCGCCGCAACCTGCAGGCGCGAGACCGAAAGCAGCGCCGCGCCACTTCCGCCGCGCAGTTCCGCACTCGGCGCGACAAGGCTCCACCGCGCGCCATCGCGCCGCAGCGCGACATCGCCGGCGAGCCGGCTACCGCGTTCCTCAC
Organism: uncultured Novosphingobium sp.; assembly: GCA_964592205.1. Lineage (GTDB taxonomy): Bacteria > Pseudomonadota > Alphaproteobacteria > Sphingomonadales > Sphingomonadaceae > Novosphingobium. The sequence goes on along the minus strand of CAZQEH010000088.1, from coordinate 37 downwards.
GGGCCAGCGCGCTGCGCAAGCGGCCAAGCAGCGAAGC
>CAZQEH010000087.1:0-12483 GCA_964592205.1 uncultured Novosphingobium sp. | reverse complement strand
CCCGGCTTGCGGCAATCGGCGGCGGCGCAAAGCGGCCCCCGATGGTGCTGTGGGAGCTGGCGCAGGCGGCAAATGAGGCCGGGCAGGCGGACGAAGCGATTGCTGCGCTAGTAATCCTCACCCGGCTGCAACCGGGCGTTGCCTCTGGCTGGTTCCTGCTCGCGGCTAAACTGCGAGAGGCTGGGCATGAGGCTGAAGCTTGGCGCGCAGACCTTTCGGCCGTGCATGCGGCCTCGCGCGATCCGGATCTTTTGAAAGCGGCGGCTGCGATCCATGCGGGGCAACTGGACGAGGCCGAAACGATGCTGCGGTCGCGGGCCGAGCAGCTGCCTGGCGATCCGGTCGGCACTCGTATGTTCGGCGAACTGCACTGGCGGCGCGGCGACATGGCCGAAGCGCTCGCGCTCGTTGAAAAGGCGGTTGCCCTTGCGCCCGGTTTCGACCTTGCCCGCGATTTTCTGGTGCGGCTGCTCATGCAGGTCAACCGTCTGCCCGATGCGCTCGCCCATGCTGAAATGCTGGCGCAGAGTCCGGTAGCGAATGCGGGAGCAGATCTGATCCTTGCCTCGGTGCTGGTGCGGCTTGGCGAACAGACCCGCGCGCGGGGCATCTACGAGCGCATGCTGAAGGCGCAGCCGGATCAGCCACTGCTGTGGCAAAACCTTGGTCACGTGCTGAAGACGCTGGGCGAGCAGGACGAAGCCGTCGCCGCCTATCGCGCGGCGGTCACGCACCAGCCCACGATGGGCGAGGCGTGGTGGAGCCTCGCCAACCTCAAGACCGTGAGGCTGGAGGGTGACGATATCGCGAGCATGGAAGCCGCGCTGGCGCAGCTGGTCGGGGCGGATGGCCGCGACGAGGATGTGTTCCACCTCCATTTCTCGCTCGGCAAGGCCTACGAGGACGCGGGTGATGCCGCCAAGGCGTACGCGCACTATGCGCTTGGTAATCGCCTGCGCCGTATGCTGGTGCGCTATGACGCCGAGGAGTTCGCCGCCGAGGTCGATGTCACTGCATCGACGTTCACCGCGCCCTTCATTGCGGAGATGGGGGCAGGTGGCTGCCCGGTGGAAGATCCCATCTTCATCGTTGGCTTGCCGCGCTCGGGCTCAACGCTGGTCGAGCAGATCCTCTCCAGCCACAGCGCAATCGAAGGCACGATGGAGCTTTCGGAGATGATGGTGATTGCAGCGCGCCTGCAATCGCGTGTGGACGAAGGCGAGTTTGCCGATTTCGCAGCCTTGGTGCGCTCACTCGGCCCGGCCGAGCGCTTGCGGCTTGGTGAGGAATATTTCGAGCGCACGTGGGTGCACCGCAAGACGGACCGGCCCCGCTTTACCGACAAGATGCCCAACAACTGGCAGCATATCGGGCTGATCCGGCTGATCCTGCCCAATGCGAAGATCGTCGATGCGCGGCGGCATCCGATGTCGTGTTGCTTTTCAGGCTGGAAGCAGCATTTCGCGCGCGGACAGGCCTTCACGTACGACCTTGGCGAGATCGGTCGGTACTACCGCGATTATGTGCGGCTGATGGCGCATTATGATGCTGCCGCGCCGGGGGCCGTGCACCGGGTGATTTACGAGCGCATGGTGGCCGATCAGGAAGGCGAGACGCGGCGGCTGCTCGCGTATCTCGGCCTGCCATTCGAGGAAAGCTGCCTCGAATTTCACCGCAATACGCGCGCGGTGCGCACTGCGAGTTCGGAGCAGGTGCGCCGACCGATCTACACCGATGCGGTCGAGCACTGGAAGGCCTTCGCGCCGTGGCTGGGTCCGCTCGAAGCGGCGCTGGGGGATGTGGCGACGAGCTATCCCGAGGTGCCGGCGGCGCTGTTGCCCTAGCGGAATCCCACCTTGACCCCCGCCCACACCGTGCGCGGGGTGCCGAGATCGATCGAGCCGCCGGAATTGCGCGTCACCACCGTCTCGTCGAACAGGTTTTCCCCGCGCAGCACGAGGCTGAATGGTCCGGCAACCCGCACTTCGCCGTAAGCATCGAGCGTGGTCGCGGCGGGGAGGATGTCTGTCTCAAGATCGTCCTCGAACTGCGCACCGGTATGGCGTACCGTCAGCGCAAGCGTGGTGCGGGGCGAGGGGCGCCAGGCTGCAGTGACGCTGGCGGCATAGCGCGGCGTCTGCGCGGGGCGCTTGCCATCGAGCGCGGTGCCGGGAGCTTCGACCTTGGCGTCGGTATAGGCGAACGAGCCGCTCAGCGAGTAGGCGCCGAACTTCGCTTCACCGCCCAATTCGATCCCCCTGGCGTGGACGGCATCGACATTCTGCCGCTCGCGCACATTGGGCGCGACGGTGACATTGGCGATGGCGTGGCGCACCTTGTTATCGAACGCGGTGGCAGAAAACGACAGAGCTGCCGCCGGATGCCAATCGATCCCGCCCTCGAAGCCGCGCAGCTTCTCGTTCTGTAGGGCGGGATTGGCGCGAGTGACGATGGGGAACACGGTGAACGTGCGATAAAGTTCATTGAGCGTGGGCTGGCGCAGGCCGGTATAGGCCGAACCGCGCAAGGCAAGTCCGCCGCCGAGCTTGATCACCGCGCCGCCGCGGAAGCTGCCGGCCCAGCCAGCCCGGTCCGGATAGAGCGTTGTCGTGGTCGTGCCACCGAGCGGTGTCTGCTCGAACAGGCCACTGCCCACCGACCAGCGGTCCGCCCGCGCGCCTGCGGTCAGGACCACCGGACCCAACGTCCAGTCATCCTCGATGAACAGGCCGAGATCGCGGTTGGTGCCGCCTGCACGGCGCCCGCCGCTGACTTTGCCGGCGGTGTAGACGTCTTCCTCGGTATGCCCCTCCGCATAGCGCCAGTCTGCGCCGAGCCGCAGGACATGCATCTTGCCCACCGGCGGGCGCAGTTCAAACTTGCCGCCGATGCCGGTGGAGGGCGTGGCGCGCTGGTTGAGCGTGGGGAGTAAGGTGCGGGCGCTGATCACCACGTTGTTGAAATCGCGGCTCTGCACGTAAGCCAGGGCATCGAACTGCCATGCCCCGCGCCCGACGAGGCGCAGGCTCGCGTCCTGACCACTTGCGCCAGTGTCCGCTCCGGCGAAGCGGAGGGTGCGCGCATCGTTGAAGGCGGCGACACGGGCCTGAAGCTCGATATCGTTGCTGAGCGGGGCCACGGCGCGCAGGCTGGTCGACCAGCTTTCATACCGGGCCCGCACGCTGGCAGGGACGCGCTGGTCGACCGGCGTGGTCCAGAAGCCCTGGCCGCGGTCCCACCGGCCCGATGCGACGAGGTAGCCTGCGCCGAGCTTAGGCGCGAGCGTGGCGGAAAGCTCGGTCTCCCCGCGATCATCGACCAGCGCGCGGCCGCCAAACAGGCCGAGCTGGTCTGGCCCGGCGCTGGTGAGGTCGATGGTTCCGGCCACCGCGCCCGCGCCGAACGCGCCGGAGCCACCGCCGCGCGTAACGCGGGCCATGGCGAGCCGCTCGGGCGCCAGGGCGGAGAGCGGAACATAGCCGAAGAAGGGATCGGCCATCGGCACGCCATCGAGCAGCAGGAGCGTGCGGCTCGTCGCATTGCCGCCAAGCGCGCGCAGCGTGATCCCCTGCGCGGAAGGGTTGGAAGAGCGGCTGTCCGAGCGGCGGAACTGCTGGAAGCCCGCTGCAGCACCAAGCGCGTCTTCGATCCGGCCCGAGGCGGCGACGGCGAGGCGGTCGGCGTCGATCTGCTGTACATCGTAGGCCGCGGCCGCCGGCGCCGCTTCCAGCCCGCGCCCGGTCACCACAATCTGATCCGGTGCCGCCTCTTCGGCAAGCGCAAGCGAGGGCAAGGCGATACCGGCAAGGAGCGGGATCAGGGCAGCGTGGCGAGGGCAGATTGGCACGGAAGCAGTCGCTTTCGATCAGAATGGCGCATGAGGGCCGTCGCCTTGGTCCGCTTGCCTGTCAAGTGTGCGGTCAGGCAGGCGTTGTAACCGGTGCAAGGCGAATGCCGAACTGGTATTCGCCCCCAGACTTTGTGAAGGTGATGTCATGCCCCTATCCTCTGCCGTCCTCCGCCGCCTTGCCGTGATTGCCCTGCCGTTGGGCGCGGCCGGTTCGGTGCTGCTTGCGGGACAGGCCTTGACCAACTCGGCCATGGCAAGCGCGCCTGCGGCTTCCCGCGCTGCCGCGGCGCCTGCCGCTCCGGTGCTGGTCGAGCTCTACCAGAGCGAAGGCTGCTCGAGCTGTCCGCCTGCCGAGGCTTATCTCAACGGCATTGCCGGGCGCGCCAACGTGATCCCGCTGGCTTTCGAAGTGACCTATTGGGACTACCTTGGCTGGAAGGACAAGTTCGCCAGCCCCGCCTACACCCAGCGCCAGCGCGATTTCGCGGCGCGTTCGGCGGATCATGAGGTCGCCACGCCGCAATTCTGGATCAATGGCCAGAAGAGCGTGACGGGCGCCAATCCGCGCGCGGTGGAAGCCGCGATCGCTGGCGTCCGCGTGACGGCGCCGATACCTGCGGTGGGCGCGAATGGCGTAACGATCGCCAAGGGCGCCGCGCCCGCGCGCCCGGCAGATGTCTGGCTGGTGCGCTATGATCCGCGCACCATCGAAGTGCCGATCAAGGCGGGCGAGAATGGCGGCCGTACGCTGCCGCACAAGAACCTCGTGCGTGAACTGACCCGGCTCGGCAGCTGGAGCGGCGCAGCTGCGCATTTTGGTTATGCGCCCGCGACAGGCGGTCTGCGCAGCGCCGTGTTCCTGCAGGACGGGCGTGGCGGCGCAGTGCTGAGCGCGGGCAGCGACGGCGGCTGATTGCGCCTTGGCGGGCGGATATTGTTGATTGCGGCACGGCGCGGGTTGTGCAACCCACCCTGCCGATGAGTTCCGGACCAGACGACAACAAGATCCGATCGCTTCACGGTCTGCGTGGCCTGATGGCCTGGTGGGTTGTCACCGGGCACGTCGTGCAGGCGTTTGGCTGGCATGCCTCACTCCTCGGCTCTCCGGAACTGGCCGTAGATGTGTTCATCCTGCTTTCGGGTTTCGTGATCGCGATGCTGGTGGAGCACAAGGCGGAGCCCTATCCCGCCTATATCCTGCGCCGCGTGTTTCGTCTGTTTCCGCTCTATCTGCCGCTCCTGCTGGTTTCAGCAGCGCTGCTCCCGGTGCAACTGGCCGTGTGGGAAATCCTGCCGCCCACCGATGTCACGCGCGACAGGATCGCGCTGGCGCACGCAGCAATGGAGCACATGCCCTTCCACCTCGGCACCCATGCCGCCTTGCTACATGGGCTTGTGCCGACGCGCTATTCTGAAGGAGTTGCCGTATCTGTCATGACGCAGGCGTGGAGCGTGTCCCTCGAATGGCAGTTCTACCTTGTGGCGCCGTTTCTTGTCGCGGCGCTCTATCGGCAGGCGTGGGTGCGCGCGTGGGTCATCGTGATCGTGCTGGAAGTGACCGCGCGCTATTTCATGACGGCATACCTCGGCGCCAAGATCCTCCTCTTTGTCGCCGGGATTGCGACATGCATGGCCCTGTCACCGCAGCTGCGGCGGCAGGGGCTGGTGATTGCGGGCCTCTGTGCGGCCATATCGGTGCTGCGCGACGGCGTGATGCAACTGGTCCCGCTCGGCATATGGGCCACGGTGATCGCAGCGTCGTTCGCGCGGCAGGGGAGCGCGGCGCAAAGTCCGGCCCGCATCCTGGGCAGCCGCTTCGCCTATCACATGGGCGAGATCTCTTACGCGATTTATCTTATTCACTTTATTATGTTTTTTGTAGCGGTCTATGCCACAACGCAGTTCGGACTGGATGGGGCGATACGATCGGTGGTCGTGTCAATCGTGACGATCACGTTCACCTATCTTGGCGCGCGGGTTTGCCATGACCTGATCGAACGCCCGGGAATCCGGCTCGGTGCGCGATTGGCGCGCGGCATGGGCGGTCCGGGGCGAGGGCTGCTGGTGCGTTAGGTTACCCCGCGCCGAAGAGCGGCTTTTACATGGGCAAGGAATTGTGCCTGCCCCTCGGCTAGACGCTTGGGCAGGACAGTGCAGGCGGGCAGGGAGTGCTCGCCGCGCAGCGAGGTCCGCCATGTTCGAATTGCCCGAAAGCTTTCCACAAACCGGAATTGGCGAGGAAGCTGCGCTCGATCAGCTCGGCAGCGCGGCGATGGCGCGCGCCGCCAATCTTTCCGCTCCCGATGTGTTTGCGCACATGGATCCGCCATCCGCCCCGGTCGCGGCGCGAATGGCCTTTCTCGTCGCACAGGCGAACCAGAACCTGTTGCACCCGGCAACCAGCCCTTTCGCAACGCTTGCCGAAGAGCGCGTGCTGGAATGGATCGCGCCGGCATTTGGCATGGCATGGGGCCAGTTCTGCAGCGGATCGTCACTGGCGAACCTGACCGCGCTCTGGGCTGCGCGTGAGGCGGGTGCACGCACCGTGGTTGCCTCGGCCGAAGCGCATATCTCGGTGCCCAAAGCCGCGAGCATCCTTGGCATGGCGTACCATCCCGTCCCGGTTGGCGAGGACGGCCGCTTGATCCGCTCGGCGCTGCCCGCGCTTGCCGATGCGGCGCTGGTGCTGACGGCGGGGACCACAGGGCGCGGCGCAATCGACGATCTGGCTTCGTGCGAGGCCAAGTGGCTCCATGTCGATGCGGCATGGGCGGGCCCGCTCCAGTTCACATCCTATCGCGAACGGCTGAACGGTATCGAAGCGGCGGACAGCATCGCGATCTCGGCACACAAGTGGTTCTTCCAGCCAAAGGGTGCGGCACTCGCGCTCTTTCGAGAGGCCGAAGCAAGGGCCTCGATCACGTTTACCTCGTCCTATCTCGCGCGACCCAATTGCGGGGTTGAAGGGACACGGAGTGCGGCAGCCTTGCCTCTGCTGGCAACCTTGCTCGCGTGGGGCCGCGAGGGGCTGGCGGAGCGGATCGAGCGCTGCATGACAGTTGCCGAACAGCTCGCGCAGCGTCTGGATGCAGATCCGCGTACGGTGCTGAAGCAGTGGCCGGAGAGCGGCGTGCTGAACTGGCGTCCGGCCAGAAGTGATGCAGCCACCGTCATCGCCGCGCTTGTCGGCACGAGCTCGGCGTTCACCATTGGCGAAACCGTGTGGGTACGGCAGGTCGCGGCCAATCCCCATGCGAATGTCGATGCGATCTGGGCGCGGATTTCCTCGGCGCTGGGCTGACCTCACGCGACAGGTGCACTGATCCGCTGACCTTGCTTCCCGGGGCCAACCACAATGAAACCGAGCGGCTGTTGCTGCGCCGGATGGATGAGCGGGAACTCGATTTCCTCATCGCAATCCACGGCGATCCGGAGGTCGCCCGCTACATTGGATCGGGCAATGTGCGCGCACCGGCCGAGACCGGGCAGTGGCTTGCCGACGTTCTGGAGAGCTGTCCCGTGCCAAACTCGGCCCGCTGCTGGTCACGCGCAAGGCCGATGGCAAGCGCCTCGGGCGATCGGGCCGTTGCGATGCCGCGATCGAGACCACGCCGAGGCCTGATTGCCGGCGCCGGATGCGGTTCTTAAGCGCGCACGTCCCCGAGGGGGCGAGGCGGAGTAGCTGCCCGAACTGGGGTATACATTCGCCCGCGAGAACTGGGGCCGGGGCCATGCTTCGGAAGCTGCAGCGGCTGTGATCAATTTTGCGCGCGGGGCGCTTGCCCATCCTGCGATCATGTCGGTGATCCAGGTGGACAACGTGGCCTCGCGCACTGTCGCGCTAAGATTCGGTGTGCACTATGCCGAGGATGTCGACATGAACGGGCGGGGCTACCAGCGCTTCCTCTGGCAGCGCTCGCTCGGGAACTGACAGGAAGCGGGCCCACGTCGCAGGTGCGGCATGGGCCCGTTTCGTTCGAGCGCCGGCGCGCCCGGGATCAGAACTTCGCGCCGAGCTCCACGCCGATCATGCGGCGAGCACCTGGCGAAATGAACGAACCGCCGAACTCGATCGCGGGGATTACTTCGGCGAGGTACTTCTTGTCCGTCACGTTGTTGGCGAAGACGGCAAGGCTGTAGCGATCGGTCTGAATCGCAGCGCGCAAGTTGAGCACGCCGAAGGTATCGCGGCGCGCCACGTCGTACTTGGCATCGCCGACCACCGCCGGAAGCTGCAGGGCCGAGATGGGAAGCAGGCCGGAGAACAGCGTCGGCGCGGTCTGGTTCTGCACGGTCGAGAACCAGGTCGGGCCGGTCACGCGGTAGTCGGCGCGCAGCAGCAACTTGATGTCGCCGCTGATCGGCTGCTCGATCTCACCGCCCACGTTGATCGTGTAGTCGGCGGTGTAGGGCGACTTGTTGCCGATGGTGTTCGGGCGCGCCGAGTTCTTCTTGATCTCGCTGTCTGTGTAGTTGACCGAACCGAACAGCTTGACCCCGCGCACCGGCTTGACCGCCACATTGAGTTCGACACCCTTGAGATCGACCTTGTCGATGTTCGAGACGACGCGCAGCAGACCAAAGCTGCCGACGAAGAACTCGAAGAATTGCATGCCGTGGACCTGAGTGTAGTACCCGGCAAGGTCGAAGGTGAGCTTGCCATCAAGCAGGTTGCCCTTGAGGCCCGCTTCCCACGCGCTCGACCATTCCTTGTCGTACTGGTCGTTGATGTTCACGTTGGCGTTGATGAACTGCTTGAAGTTCGCATTGACGACCGCGGCCGAGCCCTGGTTGTTGAAACCGCCCGATTTGAAGCCGATGCCCCAGTTGGCATAGAGGTTGAGCTCGGGGATCGGCTTGTAGCTCAGCGTGACCTTGGGCTCGAACTGCTTGAAGGTCGCCTTTTTGTCAGTGATCGGACCGAAGGCCTGGCCCGGGTTGATCGGACCACCGGTGAAGGGATCGGTCGCGGCCGGCACGAGGCTCGAGGAGGCGCGGCGCTCGATGTCATAGCGCAGCGCAAGGCCGGCTTCGAACTGCGACGAGGGCTTGTATTCGACGCTGCCGAACGCGGCGTAGACGTTGGTCTTGAATTTGTCGGCCAGCAGCAGCGAGGTGGGGTTGATGCTGTCAGGCGCGTTGTAGAGCTGCTTGATCACACCCTTGCCCTCGTCCGCGCCAAGGCTCACGCCGGTCGAGCGGTCGATGTGCAGATAGTAAAGGCCGACCTGCCAGGTGATCGCGCCGCCCGGCTCGCCGATCAGGCGCCACTCAGTCGAAACATCCTTCTGCTTGCGGACCTGATACTGCGTGCCGTCGCAGGTCGTCGGGCTGTAGGGGCCGAATGTCGAACCGTTGGCGGGTGCGAAGATGAACGGCACCGGGATCTGACCAATGAAACCGGGCTGGTTCACCGCGAAGCCAGTGTTGGCCGCCGTGCTCGCGAAGCAGGCATCGACCGCAGGCTGGGCAGCTGGATTTGCCGCGGTGAGGTAGCGTGCAAAGTCTGCCGAAGTGCCGTCGGCGACGAGGTTCTGATCGACATCCGAATAGAGCACCCAGCCGACGAGCTTGAGGCCGTCTGACAGCTTCTGATCAAGCTTTGCGGAGAAATCGAAGCTATTCTGGTCGTTGGTGGCGCGGATGTTCGGGTAGAAGTGGAACTCGTGCTTGTTGACGTCTTCGTAGAACGCCGGGTTCACCGCCGCGAAGTTGGGCAAGTGGAACGAGGCATTGAAGGGCAGCGAAGCACCGCGGAACTGGGCATAGCGCGCCTTGAGATCGATCTGGGTGTCGGTGCCCTTGCCGATCAGCACGCGGCCGTCGACCGACCAGTCCTTCTTGTCGGCAATGGTCTTGCTGCCATCGCGCTCGTTCTTCCAGTAGCCATCGGTCTTGTAGTACGTGCCCGCGAGTACAAAGCCGGCGTTTTCGCCCAGCGGCCCGGCGATGTGCGCGGCGCCGTCGAAGGTGTTCTGCTCCGCGTAGGACGCGCGGACGGCGCCCGTCAGCGTGTCGGTCGGCCTGATCGTCTGGAGCACGATGGCACCCGCCGCTGCGTTGCGGCCATAAAGCGCGCCCTGCGGACCCTTGAGCAGTTCAACCTGGCTGAGCGTGCCCTGACGCTGATTGAGCTGCGCTGTGTTGGTCTTGAGAATGCCGTCGACGACAAGCGCGACCGAGCTTTCCGCGTCGCGCGCGCCGTTGATGCCGCGGATGTTGATCTGCGTGTCGCCCGCTTCGGCGGTGCCGGTCACGATTGTGACGCCGGGGGTGAGGTTCGCGAAGTCCTGCGCGCGGGTCGAGCCGGTGTTGGTCAGCGTGGTGGCGGTGATCACCGAGACGGAGGCCGGGACGTCCTGCAGCCGCTCGTTCTGACGGCGGGCGGTGACGATGATGGCACCTTCCTCGGCAGGGGCGGCTTGCGCCTGCGGCTCGCTCTGGGCAAAAGCAGGGGCGGCTGCGAAGGCCATGGCGGAGGCGGAAGTCGAGATAAGGCTGGCGGTGCTCAGCCACTGCGAGATGCGCATCGGTGGTACTCCCTGTTATGTCTGTGCCGTTTGCGGCTACCGCAGTTGTGTTGGTGCCCCCATGGCATTCACGGCTTGATAGGCGACATGGATATTGTATACAAATACCATCGGTCAAGCCGATTGGTTGCTTAAAATTCACAGGAGCCTCGATGTCGCGCGTCTCTGATCGTGCCTACAGCGCGATCCGGAACATGATTCTTTCCGGAGAGCTCCCCGCCGGCGCGCAGCTGGGCGAGGAAGCGCTCGCGGAAATGTGCGGAGTTTCGCGGACTCCCGTGCGGGAAGCGCTGCGCCGGCTAGAAGCTGATATGCTGGTGGGGCGCACCGATACCCAGCGCACCTTTGTGGCTGACTGGTCTATCGACGATGTAGCTGATGCCTTCGAATTGCGGGCGATGCTGGAGGCGCGGGCGGCGCGGCGTGCAGCGGAGCGGATCACCGATGCGGAACTGGCCCGGATCCGGGCGGCGAATCGGGCGATCTCGGCGGCGATCCAGCAACCACAGCCGGACGTGGCCGGCTTCATCGACGGGAACCGGGAGTTTCATGCGATCATCCTTGAAGTGGCGGGTTCGCGGCGCCTTTCTGCCCTGTTGAGCACGCTGATCGAACAGCCGGTCGTGCTGCGGACTGCGCGGCAATACTCGCGTGAGGAACTGCGGCGCTCGCACGCCGAGCACGAGGAGCTGACCGCGGCGTTTGCCCGGCGTGACGGAGCCTGGGCCGAGGCGATCATGACCAGCCATATCCTGCGTGCCTATCACGCCTATGCCGATGCGCACCGGGCGCCGGTTGACGCTGGCATGACTCAGGAAGTGGCCGAGTAAATGTATACAAATGCAATCGAAATGGTCGAAGTGAGCCCCCGTGACGGGCTCCAGAACGAGAAGTCCATGGTGAGCACCGAGGACAAGCTCAAACTCATCGATCATGCCCTCGCGGCGGGCGCGCGCCGCATCGAGGTCGCGAGCTTCGTCAACCCGCGCGCGGTGCCGCAGATGGCCGATGCCGAGGCGGTCTGTGCCGGGCTGCCGGTTCGCGGGGACGTCACCTACATCGGCCTCGTGATGAATGCCCGCGGCGCGGACCGGGCGATTGCCACGGGGCGGATCGACCAGTTGGGCGCCGTTTCGGTGAGCACGGATACCTTCGCAATGGCCAACCAGGGCCAAACTTCGGACGGTTCGATCGAGGCTGCGACCGGGATCATCAATGCCGCGCGGGCCGCTGGCAAGTTTGGCCAGGTGACGATTGCCGCAGCGTTCGGGTGCCCGTTCGAAGGCGAAGTGCCCGTGGCGCGCGTGCTGGCCATGGCTGCGAAGCTGGCCGAAGCTGCACCGATCGAAATCGCACTGGCGGATACCATCGGCGTTGCCAATCCGGCGCATGTTGCGCGCCTAGTGACGGCGGTACGCGAACTGGTCGCGCCAATTCCGGTGCGGGTTCATTTCCACAACACGCGCGGCACCGGCCTCGCCAATGTCTGGGCGGCGGTGGAAGCTGGAGCGCGCACGGTCGATGCCTCGATCGGCGGGCTTGGCGGCTGCCCATTCGCGCCGGGTGCGGCGGGGAACGTTGCGACCGAGGACGTCGTCTACATGCTCGAGCGCGCCGGGGTTCGCACCGGGCTCGATCTTTCCGTGCTCATCACCGCCAACCACTGGTTGGCCGAGGTGATGGGGCGCACTCTGCCCGCCATGGTCGCTAGAGCGCCTGAGTTTCCGGGGGCATTTCCGAAACAGCTTCAAGAGGGATAGGGCATGGGTTACCGTCTGGGTGTCGACGTTGGCGGCACGTTTACCGATCTGCTGCTGTTCGATACGACGAGTGGAGCGTTCTGGCGGCACAAGACGCCGTCGACGCCGCATGACAGTTCCGAGGGCATTCTGGGTGGCGTGACCGCGATCTGTGCGAAGGCGGCGATCGCCACCGGCAATATCGACTACTTCCTCCACGGCACGACGGTGGCGACCAACGCCGTGCTCGAAGGCAAGGGCTCGCGCGTCGGCCTCGTGACGACCGAGGGCTATCGCCATATCCTGCAGCATACATTCCCCAAGTGGCATGCCGTCTGACGTGAGCTTCGCCTGAATCCGACCG
>CAZQEH010000086.1:0-12504 GCA_964592205.1 uncultured Novosphingobium sp. | reverse complement strand
GCCCATCAGCAGGCTCGATCAGCCGATGAACAACCTGTTGAGGCTCCACAGCTAGAGCAGGTTTTTGGTTCGCTTCCCAACGCGCACGATGACTGATCCTGGGGAGCCTTGCTGATGGCTCGCTCAGGTCGGACGTATCCATCCGGTGACGTGGTCATCATGGACAACCTCTCGAGCCATAGACGGGTCGCCGTGAAGGAAAGGGTCGAAGCGGCCGGCATGGCCCTGCGCTTCTTCCCGGCCTACAGCCCGCCCTTCAACCTGATCGAGCACGCCTTCTCCCGGCTCAAGGCCATACTGCGCAAAATGGGCGATCCTGCCGTCAGCGGCATGTCGAACCTCATTTGACATCTTCCAGCCAGACGGATCCGCCGATTCCTTCAGGCCACCCTCTAGGCGCCGCCCGGTTTTGGACCCTAGAACCTGCGGCTAATCGCGTGTGCGAGCCCGATTGGATGCACCGTCAGTTGAAAGCCGAAGCCGCGATCCTGCAAGTCGATGCTTCCGGCGGCGACCACCTGTTTAAGTGCCTGCCCGAAGGTTACGCTGCCTGAAAGCCAATCGGCAGGCGTCCACGCGAGCCGGCCTCCGACGCTTGCAACAGCCTTCGGAAGGGGCTGCGGCGCCACCCGGTTGCGCACCAGGGCTCCGTCGGCAAAGGCCGAGATCGTGAAGGCGCCCCAGCGAAACGCGCTGGCACCGCCGCGTTTGCGGGCAAGGTCGAAGGGTTGCGCCAGTTCGATCGATCCCACGGCTGCTTCGTCAGCAAGAAGCAGGCTTGCGCGATAACCGCGCACGGTATCGCTGCCGCCGATCGAGAACCGCTCGGTCGAATAGAGCAGACCGCTTGCCCATTGCCCGGCAAAGCGCAGCCTCAGTTCGAGCAGCTTTGGACTGACACGCCGCGCATAGTTCAGCTGAAGCTGCATCGCGGTGAAGAACGGGTTTGGCGTAACCGCGCCGGCTGGAACCGAGCGGGTGCCGCCGAGCCCCTGCGACGCGGTGAACGATGCAGCGAACACCGTATTCAGCGATCGGCGGGTGTAGTCGAGTGTGAGGCGGGCAGCATCGTATTCGGTGCGTCCGTCGCGCGATCCCGGGCTGAACGAAAACGGTATGCCGAGAAGCGAGCTTTTGACCTGCCGGTGCGCGAGGACCGCGCCGAGCACAGCACTGACCGCCGGCTGCCAGTGCCCCCCGCCCGGCCCTGGCATCAGTGGCCGCGCAATGAGCGTGCGCGAAAGGCCGCCTTCGACGTAGTACTCCCTTGAGCGGATATCGAGCGGCACCAGCGGCCGATCCACCACCGAGGCATTGTTGAACCCGCCCCGGACCGCAAGCAGCCATCGCGGTGAGAACAGCGGCGCCGAATAGCTGCCGCTGAAATCGGTCAGGCCGCGAGTAGTGCCATATTGCACGCTGAAAAGATCGCCCGCCTGGTGCAACAACCGGATGCTGCCCCCTACAGCGAACCGCCGCGCGCCGACGCCAGGCGAGCGGTTGTTGGCATAAGTGGTGTAGACATCGAATCGCGGCTGGGGGACAACCTCGAGCGCAAGCGAGGCCTCGCCCGGCCGCGCGCCGGGCAATAGGCTCGCGTTCACGGTGCTGATCGCCGGATCATCGGAAAGCAGGCGGAAATCGTGCTCGATCCCGCGGATGTTGAGCGGTTCGGCCCAGGCTGAGGGGAGGCGGTTGCGGATATAGTCCGCATCGAGCCCTCGGGCACTGCTGTTGCGGAAAGTGACCGTCAGCGGACTATCCGTACCGGGTGCCGCGATGAGGCGACCGCTGACAAGCCGGAGCTCCAGTATCCCGCTATCGCTGCGCCCTTCGATCAACACCCCGGTATTGGGATAGCCGTTGTTGACAAAGGCGAGATTGATCCGCTGGACGAGTGCGCTGATCCGGTCGAACCCGGCTTCCGTGCCGATGAGGTGGTTGGCCGCGAACTGCGCCTGAATCCAGGCAGCATCGAGCGGCGCGTCTTTCGTGTGCTCGAGCACCAGCCCGCTTGCACCGTCGGCGACGGGCTGCCAGCCGGGCATGGGCATCGCCGGATGCATGGCCGGATCGACGCTGACCGCCACAGCGGTGAGCAGCATGCTGCCATCGGGGGCGGCAGGCAAATGGGGTGCTGGCGGGGGCGCAAGAAGCGGGGTGTCCGGCGGTACGGGATAGGCCGGCTGCGCGAGGGTCGATGCCTCCGCTCCGACACGGTCGGCAGGCGTTCCAGCCGCCTGCGGCGCCTGTGCCAGCGCGGGCAGTGGCGCTAAGAGGGACAGTGGGAATAACCCGCAAAGCCGGCTCAGCATACCGGTCCTTCCAGCATCCCGCTCGAGATGAGTGCCAGTGCCGCCCCCCGGACAGGCAGGAACGCATAAGGCCCGGTGTTCCGCCAGCTGATCCGGCTCGTCTCGCCAGTGGCCCGTGCCGAGGCGCACTGGCCCAGCAGCACGCGTGAGGCGTCAAGGAAATCCAGACTGGGCGGCGCTGTCCCGGCGCTGACGTCGTAGATATTGCTCTGCAACCTGATCGATCCATCGACCGAAACGATGTTCGGCCGGTCTGCCGACTGGATGAAGTATTCCGACGTGATGCGCACATCCGCCCCGCCTGCCTGCCCGTTGGCAAGGATCGACCCGCCGTTGGAAATGACCGCGAGCGGATGGGAAATGGTGATCTGACCCGCCTTGCCGGGCGCGGACGAGGTGCTGATGGTCCCCGGTGCGTTTGCGCCCACAAGCTGAAGAATGCTCACCTCGTCCGGCATTGTAACGGTGATGCTTCCGGCGGTACCGGAGGCGGAATTGGTCTTGATGGAGCCGCCATCGGCGACGGTAAGATAGGTCGTGTCGAGCAGGACCGACCCTGCGCGAAACGGGTCTGCCAACTGCCGAGCTGCGCTGCCGGTCCGCAGGGCCATGGGGTTGCCGGTGTTGGAGCTGGCAATGCTGGCCGGGCCTTCGATGCTGATGCTGGGCGCTGTAATCTGGACATCCCCCGCCCACGCCGCGCTCGCCGAAGACGTGGTGATCTGGGATGCCCCGGACAGCGCCAGCGCATTTGCAGTGATGGTAATTTTGCCAGATTTTCCGCCGACGCAGGAACCATCACCGCAGCCGCTCGTTTGCGAGCTGATCGTGCCCTTGGCCAGGCGCAAAGTGTCAGCCTGAATCGAAACGTCGCCTGCGGATCCCGTAAATCCTGTTTCTGACGAAATGGTCGACCCAAGATCGATAACCATGGTTCCCGCTTTGAAGGTGATCGTGCCCGCGCTGCCCGTGGCGAGGCATGATCCATCGCCACAGGCGAAGGAGTCCGTAAAAATGTCTCCGCCAAGTATCTCGGCATTTTGCGCGGAAATCCGGATATCGCCGGCACGGCCCGCACCAAGCGTCGCGGAGGAAATTGACGGGGTATCCGTCATCCTCAGATGATTGCTTTCGATTGAGATGTTACCGGCATCCCCTCTCGCGTAGCATGATGCCTCGGTACAGCTGTCTGCTCCGGTAGAATCCGAAGACACGTAAGCAAAGCCGGAGAAGAGGGCGGTTTGGGCTTTTATCAAGATCGAACCGGCGTGCCCGTCACCGAGGGTATCCGAAGAGACGCCCGCGTCGCCGCTCATCCGCAGTTCGCTTGCGGTGATGGTGATGTCCCCCGCATCACCTGTCGCCCCGAAAGACGCGCCGTCACACAATCCGCACCGGGTGGAGTCTGAACTGATGACAGTTGAATCAGCCAAGATCGCGGTTTGAGCCTTGATCAATATCGAACCGGCGTGACCTGGGCCCAGAGTGTTGGACGTCACGCTGGAGAGCTCCTGCAGCGTCAGTCTATCCGCCTCGATGCTGATGTCCCCCGCATTGCCGCTCGCTATGCAAGAAAGGTCGGCGCAGGGACCAGGACCGGTCGATGATGATGAGATGATGGCTGCCCCTGATAGCCCGATGCTCCTGCCCGCGATGGTCAGTTTGCCCGCGTTGCCGGAGCCGAAGGTGTACGAAGTCAGTTCGGCGTTCTCGCGCATGGTCAAGCTATCAGCCGTGAGTGTAATATCACCGGCATCCCCGCTCGCCGCACACGATCGGTCGAGGCAGGCATCTGCACCGATTGAACTCGACGAGATGGAGGCCGAACCGGAAAGGTCTGCGGTTTGGATGTTGAGATTGAGCGTGCCCGCGTGGCCCGAACCAAGCGTGTCCGATGAAACGTGAGCATTCCCGCGCATAGTGAGCATGTCCGCCGTGATGCTGATATCCCCGGCATCGCCGCTCGCCTCGCAGGATCGGTCGTTGCAGGACGCGGGACCGGTAGAATCCGATGATATGTACGCTGTGTCCGCAAGTTGGACGTCGCGGGCATAGATTGTCAGCGTGCCTGCGCGGCCTGACCCGTAAGTCTCTGATTGAACGCTCGCGGAATCGTGCATCCGCAGCGCGCCCGCCGTGATATTGACGTCTCCCGCATCGCCAGTTGCCGCGCACGCGGAGACGTCACAATACGGCGGAAGGTAAGAATTTGATGTGATCGATGCTGCGTCAAACAGATCTGCCTCGACGACATCAACGGCCAGCTTGCCAGCGTGGCCAGAGCCCAGCGTACCCGTTTCGATGTAAGAATTGTCTCGCATCCGGAGCGCGTCCGCCTTGAAGCTGATATCCCCGGCATTGCCGGTCGCGGCGCAGGACTGATCGGCGCAGGTCAGCGTTGCGGAAGAATCCGAGAGGATATGGGCGAAACCGTCCAAATCGGCGCTCCCGACATTGATGCGGACCATTCCGGCGTTGCCTGAACTGAAGGTCAGCGAGGAAATCTCCGATTCCCCGTGCATCCGCAGCGTTGCCGCCTCGACCGTAACTTCGCCGGCATTTGCGGAACCGGTCGTGACGGATCGTACGATCGACGTGTCCGATAGTGCGAGATCGCCGGCACTGATCGCGATGTTGCCAGCGTTGGCCGAGCCTGACCCAGAGGCAATGATCACCGATCTGCCTTGGATATCAAGAGTGGCGGCGTCGATCGTGATCATGGCGCCGCCTGTGGTGGCGATCCCGGTGTCGTCCAGCGCGATCAGGCCGCCGCGCAGGATGGCCCCGCCCTGGCTTGCCGCATCACTGGTAAAGGTCGCATGCGCCAGGGTAATCTCACCGCCAAGCACTCCGCCATCCCCCGCTCCTTCCAGCGCGATGTCAGCTGCCTGATCCCCCGAAGCGATCAGGGTCATGCGGCTTGCCGCAACCCCGGCCCCTTCAATCCGCAGATTTGCCCCCACCAGCCCCACCGCACTCGTGGAATTCGCCAGCAGCGCCGTTGTACTCTTGAGCGCAATCTCGCCTTCCTGGCCCAGAAAGCCGAAGCTCTGCGGCGCGGAGACCGAGAAGGTCGAGCCGGTGGCGGTCGTGGCGGAGAGCATCGAGCCATCGGCAAAACGAAGTTGCTTTCCCGTCGAAAACCATGCCGCACCGGGCACATCGACCGAAGCGTCCTTGCCAAAGACGATCCCGGCGGGGTTGATGAAGAAGAAGGCCGCGCCAGGCAGGCCGGTTGAATCCAGCGTGCCGTTGATCTGCGATACGGTGCCGCCCGTCACCCGGTTGATCACATTGGTGACTTTGGCCGGGTCGGTCAGCGTGGTGGTCCAGCGCGCGGTGTCACCCGAGGCGAGGTCGAACATGGCAAAACTGTGGAACAGGTTGGTGCCGACAAGAGTCCCGCCGTCGATGGTCGTGACGTGGTTCGCGCTGCTGACGGTGGTGCCGGCAGCGAAAGCACTGCCTGCGGTGTCGGGCACGATGGCGGTTTGCTGTGCCCACGCAGGGCGGGCGATCAGCGCGGCGAGCGAAAGCAAGATCAACCGGATTCTCATCGCCACCCCCCCAGCAGGATGAAGGCCGCCCACACGCTCGGATCGGCAAGTTCATCGCCCTGTCGGATCAGCGCCAGCTGCGCTTCCCGCAGCGCGGCCGACTTGCTCTTGCCTGCGGCGAGGCCGGTATAGAATTCCTTCATCAGCTGTGCGGTGCCGATGTCATTTACCTGCCACAACGAGGCGAGCACGCTGCGCGCGCCCGATTGCACTGCAGCGCCGGCAAGACCGAGATTGGCCTGATCGTCGCCCACCGCGGTCTCGCAAGCACTGAGTACGAGGAGATCAAGCTGTTCGCCGCGCGTCTGGTTGCGCGCGATGAGGCCGCGCAGGTCCGTGATCGGGATCTGCTCGCCATCCGCAACGATGTATGATCGATCCGAACGGCCGTTGAAGCTGGCGTGGGTCGCCAAGTGGAGCACATCGGTCTGCCGGGTGGCCAATGCGCGTTCGAGATCGGCGCGGTGGAAGTTTTCGATGAATGCGCTGCCTTTGTGTCCGGCTACGGCAAAGCGCGCTTCCTCGCTCGTACCGATCAACGCGGGGAACTTGCCCACCGGCAGCACAACTTCCTTTTCAAGCGAAGCGGCCACCACACCAGCCTTCGCGCCGTGCAGGCCACTTCCAGGCTGCGAATAGGCAAGCGAAGGAACGAGCCCGAGATTGGTCCGCTCGATGAGGAACTTGCCGTTGGCGTCAAGCAAGGCCGCAAAAGGTAGGGTGCTGAGCGGGCCATCGGGAATGATCACGAGGGTGCTATCGGCCTTGAGCCGATCTGCCACGGGCGCGATAAGGATATCGTAGAGCAGGCGTGACGGATTGCGCCAGCTGTTGTCGCTGCCGTAACTGACCGAATCCGCCATCTTGTTGACCAGCCCGATCACGTCGGCCCGGCCAAAGTTGCGATTGGCGGGTAGCAGGTGGTAGCGGGGCGCCTCGCCGGTCTGGCTGGCGCCCCCTTCGGCATAGATCAGCAGCACTCTGTCCGGCAGAAGCACGGGATAAAGCAGTACCTCATGCGCTCCGAGCTCAGATGGCCGGATCGGTGGTCGGCCCGCGACGCATTCGCTGCCGAACACGTTTTGAAGCTCGGCCTGACGATACTCCTCGACGAGCGCCTGCGCCTCGGCGATGCGCGCAGGATCATCGGCGCTGCTGCCATCGCCCGAAAGCCGGTCAGCCAGCAGCGCTTCATACACTGGCTGGACGCGTAGCGTGAAGTTGGACTCCGCAGTCGTCGCATCGAAGCGGGGCAGCAGGGGGCGAATGCTGTTGAGAGCGCGGAAGGCGGCAGTCAGATGCTCGCTGCGATGATCGGGGTCGGCCTCTGCCAGAAGTAGATACCAATCCGGCAAGCGTAGCGGAAGGCTGCCGCGGCTTTCGAGGAAGATGGCCTGGCGCAGCAAGTGGCGGGCGGCCTCGCGATCTCCTTCGCGGAGGGCAAGGCGCGCCCTGAGTGCGGCTGCCTGCGCCTGTTGAACGGGATTGTCCGCGCCTTCCGTCAACTGCCGTGCTGCGGCATCAAGGCGCTGATCACGTGCGGCCGCGCCCGATGTGATCGCTGCTTCCGCGAGCCGTTCCGTGAGGTCGACGCGCATGCTCTGGTCCGGTACGCGCCCGGCATCGTCAAGTGCGGCGAGTGCGATCTGCGCCGCCTTCTGGCGGGACGATGTCAGTTCCTCTGGCGTACGACGAGCATGATCGAGCCAGTAGCGCGCAAGCCGAACACTCGCCTTGGCCTCAGTCTCATAGGCGCCTGAAGCATGCGCGCCGCTGATCGCACAGTTGAGGGCGCTCACCGAGACAAAAGCGGCGCCGGGGGCCGCGGGGCCGCGCCGGTCCATCAACAAGCATCCGGTGCCTTGATCTTCGCCGCTATCCGCGGGGGGGGGCCGGACTGCGCAATGCTGCCCGGCGCAATCCACGCGCACCTGTGGCATAGCCTCCCAAATTCAGAAGGCCGAGCCGATAGGCCGCGAGGGCGCTCACGTCTGCTTTTCGCGAAGCGACGGCAAGGCGGTATCCGGCCGAGAGCAGCAATCGCGCCTGATAAGGGCTGCCGCCTTTGCCCAGGCGATAGGCCTCACCAGCGGCAGTGCAGAACATGGCCATAGTGGCCGAGCGCATATGAGAGGCGCCGCGCCTTGTGGCTGCCTGCAGCAAGGCTATGGCGCGATCGGCAGCCGAAACCTGATCTGGATTTTGCGCGATCAGCGCTTCGGCGTCCCGGCTCGCGCCACCAAGCAATGCATCTTCCGCATCAGCGGTGTCGTTCGCTGGAGATTGAGGCAGGCTCTTGGCATCAGACGCCTGATCACACAAATCAACCGGATCGGCTGCGGGCGAAGCGGCTCTTGCCTCCTCACATGAGCATAAAAGCGCCGCGCCGGACAGAAGCATAGCGCTGAGCAGCCAGGAAACCCTGGTTAGAATGCAGCTCACTAGCGAAAGCTCCCCCAATCCTACCCCTTGTTATAGAGTATCGCAAAAATCGAGCATTGCGAATCAAATCCCGCGCCAGAAATCTGCATTGGCAGGCGCCAAAGCCCGTCTCGCGAAAGTTGAATTTTCGGACGCTGCCCTGGCTCTCGACTATCGCTCGATAGAGAGCCGACAAATCCATATAAATGAGCCTTCTGCGCAGAAGAATTTCAGCCGCGATTGGCGCAAATTCTCTCTGAGCGCTGAGGGTGAATTTCACTTCATTCGGTGTGGAGCATATCGCTTGGCCAGCATGTTTGACGGCTGCCGAGCCAGCGGAAGGTCCGTGGGGCCCCCGATCAAGCTGAACGCTCAATTCCTGTATCCCATCAACCCCGGGCTTTTCGCGGACCTTTGGCGCTACTTTGCCGGCATGAGGTACCTGCCAAACCACGCATTGGTTTCAGCGAAGATACTGCGGATGTTTGCCGGTGACTGCGCAAGGCTATGGCTTTCGCCGCCGTAGCGGAGCAGCTTTGCCGTCTTTCCTTGTTGATAGAGGGCATAAAAGAAGCGCTCGGCCTGAGACGCGGGGCCGCGCATGTCGAGATCGCCATGGATTACCAGCAAGGGCGTATTGACCCGATCGACATAGGAAAGGGGCGAAACAGCCGCATAGCCTGCGGCGTCCCGCCAGGGCGGCACCTTGCGGCCGGTAATGTATGTCTCGGCCCAGTTGTCGCTCTTCTCGTGTGCGATGCCGACGCGCAGCCTTGCAGCGGTGCGTGCCGCTTCGGCAAAGGGGCGGCTGTACTGATCGAGCACGCCCGACACCTGTCCTTGCGGTAGTGTCACGACGAGCAGCCGGTTTGAATCGAGCCATAGAAAGGGCGCATTGTCCTCACCCGGTCGGCATGCATGCGCGCTGCCGCGCTTGATCGCGCCGCCGCGGAGATCAAGCTTGTCGAGCGCACCACCATAGCGGGTCTGGCTCATGACAGGCGCATCGCCCATGCGCGTGATTGCGCCGGTGATCCGATCCCAGACATAGAGACGAACATTGTCGCCGCCGCGCGGCTCGCCCTTGGCAGGCTGAGTCGAGAGCAGCGCAACGTGGCGGTTGTCCGGCGACCAGCTTGCGCACCAAAATCCGGCCGCGTCTGGAAACCCGTTCGTGACCACGCTGCGCGCGCCTGTGCGCGTATCGAGTATCCAAAGGTCGGTCCGGGTAGGATCGATCTCGTAAGGCAGCCGGCCATATACTTCGCCAGCACGCGCCGGACGCTGG
This sequence comes from uncultured Novosphingobium sp., assembly GCA_964592205.1. GTDB lineage: Bacteria > Pseudomonadota > Alphaproteobacteria > Sphingomonadales > Sphingomonadaceae > Novosphingobium. The sequence continues at coordinate 2,923 of CAZQEH010000086.1, read as the reverse complement.
ACGATCGTGGCGATCCAGTTTCCGTCTGGCGAGAGAACCGCCTGGTCGATGCGCCGGGTATCGAGCACGTCGTCGAGAGTGAGGGCGTGGCGCTGCTGGGCATCAATCCGGACGAGGTAGTCCGGTCGATTCCCGAGCGGGTCAGGGCAGGCGTTGCGCTGTTCGTCCAGGCATTTGAGCGCACGAGTACCGTTCGCTAGATCGTCGGAAGTCACCAACGTTCCGAAAGCCCCGTCGCGCAAGATGCGTCGGCTCGAGCCCAGCCGCCAGCGCCACGCAGTGAACCAGGTGCGATTCGCGTTCGTGCCTCCCGATTCAGGTCAAGCTGACACAGTTGAAACGGTCCTGAGGCAGAAGCTCGGGAGGGTGCGCGCACGCTGGTTTTGCGGTGCGGGTTCGCGAATTGATGCGGGTCAAGGTGCATGGCACCGGTTTACCGCAGAGCGCGCGCTGTAGGACAGGGGGGTAGCCACGCAAGCCCTTGTTTCCGCGCCCGCCAGCGATAGACTTGGCGCAGTGGACAGGCCCCCTGCGGCCGCAGCGCAAACCCACGCACGGGCCCACGCACGGGCGCGAGACCTGTGCGGGACACACGAGAGGAACGAGCATGACCGGCGAACTGCCCCCGCATCCCTTCAAGGACTTTTACGGCAACTACATCGGCGGTCGCTGGGTCGATGCCGCGGATGGGCGGCGGTTTGACAATCCTTCGCCGATCACCGGTCAGGCGATCACGTCGCTCGCACGCTCTTCCGCCGCGGACGTCGAAGCCGCGCTCGATGCCGCGCATGCGGCCAAGGATGCCTGGGGGCGGACCAGCGCCGGTGAGCGCGCGCTGATCCTGAACCGGATCGCCGACCGCATGGAAGCCAACCTCGCCCTGCTGGCGACGGCGGAGACGTGGGACAACGGCAAGCCGATCCGCGAAACGATGGCGGCGGACATGCCGCTGGCGATCGACCACTTCCGCTACTTCGCCGGGTGCATCCGCGCGCAGGAAGGCGGGATTTCCGAGCTCGATAACGATACCGTGGCTTACCACTTCCATGAACCGCTGGGCGTCGTCGGCCAGATCATTCCGTGGAACTTCCCGATCCTGATGGCGGTGTGGAAGCTCGCCCCGGCGCTGGCGGCGGGCAATTGCGTGGTCTTGAAGCCCGCCGAGCAGACCCCGGCCTCGATCCACGTGCTGCTGGAGATCATCGGCGACCTGCTGCCGCCGGGCGTGCTCAACGTGGTCAACGGGTTTGGGCTGGAGGCAGGCAAGCCGCTCGCGCAGAGCCGCCGCATCGCCAAGATCGCCTTCACCGGCGAGACGACGACCGGCCGCCTCATCATGCAATATGCCAGCGAGAACCTGATCCCGGTCACGCTGGAACTGGGCGGCAAATCGCCCAACATCTTCTTTGCCGATGTGATGGATGCGGACGACGATTTCTTCGACAAGGCCTTGGAAGGCTTTGCGATGTTCGCACTCAATCAGGGCGAGGTCTGCACCTGCCCGAGCCGCGCGCTGATCCAGGAATCGATCTACGACCGCTTCATGGAGCGCGCGATCGCCCGCGTGGAGAAGATCGTGCAGGGCAGCCCGCTCGATGCATCGACGATGATCGGCGCGCAGGCTTCTTCGGAGCAGATGGAGAAGATCCTCTCCTACTTCGAGATCGGCCGGGGCGAAGGCGCCAGGGTGCTGACGGGCGGCGAACGCGCGGTGCTGCCGGGCGACATGGCGGGCGGCTTCTACATCAAGCCGACGATCCTTGAAGGCCACAACAAGATGCGCGTGTTCCAGGAGGAAATCTTCGGGCCCGTGGTGGCGGTGACGACGTTCAAGGACGCCGAGGACGCGCATGCCATTGCCAACGACACGCTCTATGGCCTTGGCGCGGGCGTGTGGACACGCAACGGCACGCAGGCATACCGGACGGGCCGCGCGGTGCAGGCCGGGCGCGTGTGGACCAATTGCTATCACGCCTATCCGGCCCACGCGGCGTTCGGCGGCTATAAGCAATCGGGCATCGGGCGCGAGAACCACAAGATGATGCTCGACCACTACCAGCAGACCAAGAACCTGCTGGTGAGCTACAGCCCCAAGGCGCTGGGCTTCTTCTGAGCCAATGAGCGGCGTTTCCGCCACGCCTGAAGCGCTGGCCCTGCTCGGCGAGATCGTTGCCGAGCATGGGCCGGTGCTGTTCCACCAATCGGGGGGGTGCTGCGACGGCTCCTCCCCGATGTGCTACCCGGCGGGCGAGTTCCGCGTGGGGGCGGGCGATGTGCTGCTGGGCGAAGTGGGCGGGATGCCGTTCTATATCGGCGCGCAGCAGGCCGAGGCGTGGGCGAGCAATCTTGATCTGCTGCTGGACGCGGTGCCGGGGCGCGGGGGCATGTTCAGCCTTGATAACGGTCGCGAGCGGCGGTTTCTGATCCGATCAGGCGCGTGTGCGGTTTAGGTTTGAACGACCGCTCTCGCCCAGTTGCGGACGTTCCCTCGCCAGGTCATACTGCTGTCCTCGATCGCACTACGGGCCTGCTTCGAGGGACCCGCACTGGCACAAAAACGCAGTAGGTGAATTGTGGACAAGGATCGAACGATCAAAGCGATAGAGCGACTGATGTTCGTACTCTTGCTTGGGGTGTTAAGTGCAGGAGGCTTTTTCTACGGCTATTTTAAAGGCGAGTTGCCAGACTGGCAACTGGTGAGCTTGATTGCGTTAGGTTATATAGCGGCTTTCGGCTTTTATCGTCTCGCACTTAGTTTGGCACTAAGCAAGTTGGATAACTGACGCAGAACTGGTGCTCTTGCCGATTGCTAAAGCTCGGCAGATGCAGACGAGCCGCACATACCCCTTCGTCCGCTTTCCACCAGATGCACGAACCCGCTCCGCGGGAGAGTCGCTTGGGGTGACGTAGCGTAGTATTTGTG
>CAZQEH010000085.1:0-12981 GCA_964592205.1 uncultured Novosphingobium sp. | reverse complement strand
GAATACCAGGGCACTGCCGCGCGGCAAGCGGGAAATGGCGAATTCCAGCCGGTGGTCGGCGCGCGCATCGCTTAGCAGGACGACCCGCGGGACAGGATGACACCGGTGCATCCCCGGCCTATAGCACCGCCCCATGACCGATCCAGAGGCCGCAATGGCTACGCTGTCCCCGCTCGCCGCGATCCGCGAGCGCATCGCCCGCACCGCAATGATCGCCCGGCGCAAGGCCGAGGACGTGACCCTTGTCGCGATTTCGAAGACGCATCCGGCCGAGGCGATCCTGCCGCTGATTGCCGAAGGGCAGCGCGTGTTCGGCGAGAACCGGGTGCAGGAAGCGGAAGCCAAGTGGCCCGCGCTGCTGGAAGCGCATTCCGATATCCGGCTGCACCTTGTCGGCCAGCTCCAGTCGAACAAGGCCGAAGAGGCCGTTCGGCGCTTCGACTGCATCCTTTCGCTTGATCGGCCGTCGCTACTCACCGCGCTGGCACGCGCGATGGACAAGATCGGCCGCCGCGTGCCGCTGTTCGTGCAGGTCAATATCGGCGACGAACCGCAAAAGGGCGGCTGCGCGATCGCCGACCTTCCCGCGCTGCTGGGCGAAGCGCGCGCGGCCGAATTGCCGGTGATCGGCCTGATGTGCGTGCCGCCCGCGGAGATCGAGCCCGCGCCGTTCTTTGCGCTCCTCGACAAGCTGGCGGACGACCATGGCCTCACCGGTCGTTCGATGGGCATGAGTGACGATTTCGAGACGGCGGTGATGCTGGGCGCGACGCATGTGCGCGTGGGCTCGGCGCTGTTCGGCGCGCGGGGCTGAGATGAAGCGCCTGCTTGCGCTGGCCCTGCTGCTGGCGCCGGGAACAACCCTCGCGCAGATGGACCATTCCCAGATGGATCATGGCGGCATGGTCCATGGCACCATGGACATGTCGTGGATGTCGATGGACGGCATGGGTTCGGGCACGTCGCGGCTGCCGATGAACGAGGCGATGCGCGGCGTCCACCTGATGCCGAGCGCGCGCGATATGGTGATGGTGCAGGCAAGCGTCTGGCCGGTATACACCGATCAGGGCGGGCCGCGCGGCGGCACCAGGTTCTATGCCCAGTCGATGGCCATGGTAATGTGGCTCCACGATCTGGGCGGCGGGGCGAAGCTGACCGGGCAGGCAATGCTCAGCCTCGAGCCGGCGATGCGCCACGACGGCTATCCACTGCTCTTCGCGACCGGCGAGGAAGCCTATGGCCGCCCGCTGGTCGATCGGCAGCACCCGCACGATCTGTTCATGGAGCTTTCGGCGCGGCTCGATGTGCCGGTAGCGCCGGGGCTCAAGGCGTTCGTGTATGGCGGGCCGGTAGGTGAACCAGCGCTTGGCCCGTCCGCCTTCATGCACCGCGCGTCAGCGCAGTATAACCCTGAGGCGCCGATCACGCATCACTGGTTCGATTCGACGCATATCACCTACGGCGTGGTGACGGCGGGGCTCTACGGCAGGAAGTGGCAGATCGAGGCTAGCGCCTTCCGGGGGCAGGAGCCCGATGAGTACCGCTGGAGCATCGAGCGGCCAAAGCTAGACAGCTGGAGCGTGCGCGCAAGCTTACTGCCCTCGCCCGCGTGGGCACTGCAGGTGAGCTATGGCAAACTCAAGCAGCCCGAAGCCTCGCACCCGGGCGTGAACGAGCGGCGGACGACCGCTTCGGCGCAGTACAACAACGGGCGCGGGCTATCGGGAATGGTCGCCTTCAGCGCCAAGCAGCGCGTGCCGGGCGATACCCGCACGGCGTGGCTCGGCGAAGTGAACTGGGACGCCAACGACCACGACACGCTGTTCGGCCGGATCGAGAACGTCAGTAATGACGAGTTGTTCCCCGATCATGACAGCCCGTTCCACGACGTGCCGTTCCGCGTGACCAAGTTCGAAGTGGGCTATGCCTACCGCCTGCGCATCGCGGGGCCCCTGCAGGTGGCCGTGGGCGGCACCGGCGCGCTGTTTGCCAAGCCGGCGGCCCTCAGCGCGGCTTATGGCAAGAACCCGGTCGGGGCGACCGTGTTCGCGAAGTTCAGCCTAACAAACTAGTCCTGGTGCTTCGCGAGCTCGTCGCCGCTCAGCGTCACCATGTGCAGCAGGTTGGTTGAACCCGGGGTGCCAAAGGGCACGCCGGCCAGTGTGATCAGCCGCGAACCCGCAGTGCCGAAGGCGTGGCGCAGGGCCATGCGTTTGCCCTTGGCGATCATTTCCTCGAAGCTGCCGATATCCTTGGTGGCGACGGCATGCGCGCCCCACAGCAGGCCGAGCTTGCGCGCGGTGACATTGGAGGGGGTGAGGACGAGCATCGGCACGCCGGGCCGTTCGCGCGCCACGCGCCGCGCGGTGGAGCCGGAGCCGGTGAACACAATGATCCCCGCGATCGGCAGGGCCTTGGCAATGCTGGCGCAAGCTTCGGCGAGCGCGTCCGCCGTGGTGGGATCGGGCCGCGTCTCGATGAAATGGACCCGCGCGGCATAGCCGGGATCGTTTTCCACTTCGCTTGCGATGCGGTCCATGATCGTGACCGCTTCCTCAGGCCACGCACCCGCCGCCGTTTCGGCCGAGAGCATCACCGCATCGGCGCCGTCATAGACTGCGTTGGCGACGTCGGAAACTTCGGCGCGGGTCGGCGTCGGGCTTTCGATCATCGATTCGAGCATCTGCGTCGCCACGACGACCGGCTTGCCCTCGCGCCGCGCCTTTTCGACGATGCGCTTCTGCAGCGGCGGAACCTGTTCAGGATTGAGTTCGACGCCGAGATCGCCGCGCGCCACCATCAGGCCGTCCGCGAGTTCAAGGATCTCGTCGAGCCGCGAGATCGCCGCGGGCTTTTCGATCTTGGCCATCAGCGCGCCATAGCCGCCCATCAGGCGGCGGGCTTCCGCCACGTCTTCGGGGCGCTGCACGAAGGACAGTGCGATCCAGTCTGCACCCTGCGAGACGGCAAAGGCGAGATCGCGGCGGTCCTTGTCGGTCATCGCCGGGACCGGGATCACCGCATCGGGCACGTTGACGCCCTTGCGATCGGAAATGACGCCGCCGACTTCTGCCGAGCAGAGGATTTCGTTCTCGTCGGCGCGGATCACGCGCAGGCGCAGCTTGCCATCGTCGATCAGCAGGCGCTGGCCGGGCTTCAGGATGCCGAACAGTTCGGGATGCGGCAGCTGGACGCGGTTTTCATCGCCCGGCTCGGGATTCCGATCGAGCGTGAAGTGGCCCGAATGGCGGATGACCGCGCGGCCTTCCTTGAACTTTCCGACGCGCAGCTTGGGGCCCTGCAGATCGCACAGCACGGTGATCGGCCGATTGACCTTGCGCTCCAGCGCGCGGATCGCGGCGATCGTTTCGGCATGGACGGCATGTTCGCCGTGACTCATGTTGACGCGGAAGGCATCGGCACCGGCGCGAAACAGCTTTTCCAGCATCTCGGGCGACCGGCTTGCCGGTCCGACTGTGGCGAGGATTTTCACCTTGCGGCCACGGGGATCCAGTTTTGCCACGTCCATCACCTCGAATTGAATGCGCCTGCCCTATGGCCTACCTACCTGCAAAACCCAAGGACGAACGCTATGGATACGAATGCAGAAGCCGACACCAAAACCTCATCGACCGATGCCCTTGATGAACTGCCCGATGCGGTGGCGGCCGCCGCGTTCCGCCGCCTCGTCAGGCATTTGCGCCATCGACACGACGCGCAGAACATCGAGTTGATGGGCCTTGCCGGCTTTTGCCGCAATTGCCTCGCGGACTGGATCATGGAGGCCGGCACCCCCCTCGACAAGGCCGCCGCGCGCGAGGTGATCCATGGGCTACCCGCCGCCGAATGGAAGGAACGCCATCAGACCGAGGCAACGCAAGAGCAGCTTGCCCGCATGGCTGAAAGCATGCAGCGCAACGCGCCGGGGGACTGACGCGCGAGGCAACACGCAAAGAAAAAGGGCGTCGGGATGATCCCGACGCCCTTTTTCCTGTTCTGACAGAAAGGCTTAGCGCTTCGAGAACTGGAAGCTCTTGCGCGCCTTGGCCTTGCCGTACTTCTTGCGTTCGACAACGCGCGGGTCGCGAGTGAGGAACCCGGCGGCCTTGACGGCGCTGCGCAGCGCAGGCTCGAACTTCGAGAGCGCCTGCGAGATGCCGTGCTTGACCGCGCCGGCCTGGCCCGAAAGACCGCCGCCCTTGACGGTGGCGATCACGTCATACTGGCCCGAACGGTCAGCGACTTCGAACGGCTGGTTGATGACGAGACGCAGCGTCGGACGCGCGAAGTAGACTTCCTGATCGCGGCCGTTGACGGTGATCTTGCCCGAGCCGGGCTTGATCCACACGCGGGCGACGGCGTCCTTGCGGCGGCCGGTGGCGTAGGAACGGCCCTGCGCATCGACTTCACGCTCACGCAGCGGGGCGGCGGGACCGGTCGGTGCACGGGGCGCCTCGGGCGCGTCCGAAACAGCGGCGGTGGCGGGAGCAGCCGAGGTCAGATCCTTGAGATCCGCGAGGCTGGAGACGGTATCGGTTTCAGACATGTCTTACGCACCCACCTTGTTCTTGCGGTTCATCGAAGCGACGTCGAGCACTTCGGGCTGGGTCCCGGCGTGCGGATGTTCGCTGCCGGCATAGAGATGCAGCGCGCGCATCTGGGCACGGCCGAGGGGGCCGCGCGGGATCATGCGCTCGACAGCCTTCTCAAGCACGCGCTCGGGGAAGCGGCCGCCGAGGACCTTGTCCGCGGTGACTTCCTTGATGCCGCCGGCATAACCGGTGTGCTTGTAGTAGATCTTGTCCTTGAGCTTGTTGCCCGTCAGCTTCACCTTGTCGGCGTTGATCACGACGACATGATCGCCGCAATCGACGTGCGGGGTGAAGCTTGGCTTGTGCTTGCCGCGCAGGTGATTGGCGATAATCACCGCGAGACGGCCGACAACGAGGCCATCGGCATCAATGAGATGCCACTTCTTTTCCACCTCGGCCGGCTTGATCGACCGGGTGACTTTCGTGAGCGCCTTCATGGCTGAAACCCATCCTGGAAATGTGGTGCGCCAAGAGGACACCGGAGTGCGTCCCGCGGCGGGGAAGCGCGCCTTTGCTCAAAGCCGGTCAAAGAGTCAAGCAAACTGCGGGTTTTGAGAGAGGTAAAATAATACCTCCAGCTCAAGCCTGCTTCCCGAGCCGGTGCGCCCCCCATGCCGTGCAGACCACCAGCAGTGCACCGGTAAGTTGGTGGAGGACCGCAATCCAGATCGTGACACCGCTCATCACGGTGGCGATGCCGAGCACGATCTGGGTGCCGAAGGCGCTGTGGATCGCGACCGAAACCGGTCGCGCGCCCGCCTGGCGCAGCTTGCGCCCCATCACGACGAGGACAGCCACCACGGCCCAGGCCCACCAGCGGTGGATGAAGTGAACGAGGTAGGGATCGGAGAAGAACGCATGGGCCGCCCCCAGCGACCATTCGATCCCGGCGGGGAAGAACGCGCCCTGCATCAGCGGCCAGACATCCCAGTTGAACCAGCCGCCGCCCGCAACCGTCCCCGCGCGCATGCCCGCGAGCAGTGCGCCGTAGAACAACTGCACCAGCAGCATGCCGAGCGCCAGCGCGGCAAAGCCGGTGAGCCTTGCGCGAGGCTCTCCGCGGGAAAGGGCGCGCAGATCGAGCATGGTCCACACGACACCCGCCAGCGTCGTCAGCGCCACGAGCAGGTGCGCGGCGAGGCGGAAGTGGCTGACCTTGGTGTCATACGCGATGCCGGATTGCACCATCCACCAGCCGACCGCGCCCTGCAGCGCGCCAAGCGCGAGCAGCGCCAGCAGGCGCGGCTTGTAGCCCGCCGGGATCTGCCCGCGCAGCCAGAACCACGCGAGCGGCAGCGCAAAGGCCATGCCGATCGCGCGGGCCAGCAGGCGGTGCACCCATTCCCAGAAGAAGATGAACTTGTAAGTCGCCAGCGTCATGCCGGCGGGGCCGTTGACGAGCACGTACTGCGGGGTCTGCTGGTACTTGGCGAACTCGGCCTGCCAATCCGCTTCGGTCAGCGGCGGCAGCGCGCCCGAGACGGGCTTCCACTCGGTGATCGAGACCCCCGATTCGGTGAGCCGGGTAATGCCGCCGACCACCACGATGGCAATGATCATCATCGCGACGACGAGCAGCCAGCGAGATAGTGCGAGCGGCGCGGGTGCGCGCTCCTGCGAACGGGCCGGGGCCAAGGCAACAGCATCCATGGCCGCGCCTCTGCTCGTGAGGCGGCCGAAACGCAAGCGCCAATGGGGGCATGGCGATAAGGGAAAGGCCGGAGCTCTGCTTGAGCATTGCGTTATGTGATACTATTACATATATCCACCGCCATGACCGACCGCCCCGACTCTTCTGCTGGAATGCTGCGCGGCCGGTTTGACCGGCTGGGCGTGCTGATCAGCGGGCTGTGTATGGTGCACTGCGTGGCGGGGCTGTTCCTGATCGGCGTGCTGGGGCTGGGCGGCGGCGTGCTGCTCAATCCCGCGATCCACCGGTTCGGGCTGATGGCCGCGCTCCTCGTCGGGATGTTCACCATCGGCGCGGGCGCGCTGCGCCATGGGCACCGCCTGCCACTCGCGCTGGGCACCACCGGCCTTGCCCTGATGGCCGCCGCGATCGCGAGCGACCACGGGACGGGTGAAGCGCTGCTGACCATTTGCGGCGTGGTGCTGGTTGCTTCCGCGCATATGGTAAACATGCGTCGGAACGCCTGCTGACGGCTTGCACGTCCTGATCACTTGCATGGGGCGTCCCGGACGCTAAAGCCCCGGGCATGCCCTCCGAACTTTCCCTCACCATCAATGGCGAACCCCGCCGCGCCGCGCCCGGCTCGATTGCCGATCTCGTGCGCAGCCTCGAGCTTGATCCCGCCAAAGTCGCGGTGGAGCGCAATGGCGAGATTGTCCCGCGCTCGACGCTGGTGACAGTGAGCATTGCAAACGGCGATGTGCTGGAGATCGTGCATTTCGTGGGCGGCGGGCAGGATGACGATACCTGGTCGGTTGCCGGACGCACGTTCCGTTCGCGGCTGATCGTTGGCACGGGCAAGTACAAGGATTTCGCGCAGAACGCGGCGGCGGTGGAAGCCTCGGGCGCGGAAATCGTCACCGTGGCGGTGCGCCGGGTCAACGTCAGCGACCCCAAGGCGCCGATGCTGACGGACTACATCGACCCGAAGAAGATCACCTACCTGCCCAACACCGCTGGGTGCTTCACCGCCGAAGACGCGATCCGCACGCTGCGGCTGGCGCGCGAGGCAGGCGGCTGGGATCTGGTTAAGCTGGAAGTGCTGGGCGAGGCGCGCACGCTCTATCCCAACATGATCGAGACCATCCGCGCGACCGAAGTGCTGGCCAAGGAAGGCTTCTTGCCGATGGTCTACTGCGTGGACGATCCCATCGCAGCCAAGCAACTCGAAGACGCGGGCGCGGTCGCCGTGATGCCGCTGGGCGCGCCGATCGGCTCAGGCCTCGGGATCCAGAACCGCGTAACGATTCGCCTGATCGTCGAAGGAGCGAAGGTTCCGGTGCTGGTCGATGCAGGCGTAGGCACCGCAAGCGATGCCGCGGTCGCGCTGGAACTGGGCTGCGATGGCGTGCTGATGAACACTGCCATCGCCGAAGCCAAGGATCCGATCCGCATGGCCCGCGCGATGAAGGCAGCAGTCGAGGCCGGGCGCGATGCCTACCTTGCGGGCCGGATGGGCACGCGCAAATACGCCGATCCGAGCAGCCCGCTGGCCGGGCTCATCTGAGCCCGGCGCGAGCCGACTGGCTCAACCCGCGACCCCCGCCGCAGCCAGCACCGCCAGCGTCAGGATATCGGGCGCGATCGAGGTCATCGCCGCAATCTGGACCGGCTTTTCCATGCCGATCAGCATCGGGCCGATCACCGCGTTGCCAGCGAGCTCGCGCAGCAGCTTGGCGGAGATGTTCGCCGATTGCAGGCCGGGCATGAGCAGCACGTTGGCCGGGCCCGAAAGGCGGCTGAACGGATAGCTTGCCATGACCTTGGGATTGAGCGCGGCATCGGGCGCCATTTCGCCCTCGTACTCGAAATTGGGCTTCTGCTCGTCGAGGATCGCCACGGCACCGCGAATCTCGTCCAACCAGCGCCCGCTCGGATTGCCGAAGGTCGAGTAGGACAGGAACGCGACACGCGGTTCGTGCCCCATGCGGCGCGCGACGGCGGCAGTTTCGGTGGCAATGTGCGCAAGCTCAGCGGCGTTTGGCCGCTCGTTCACCGTCGTATCGGCAAGGAACACGGTGTAGTTCTTCGCGATCATCATGTGGATGCCGAAGGGCAGGTGGCCAGGCTTGGGATCGAGCACCTGGCGCACTTCCTTGATCGTCTGCGCGAACGTGCGGGTCATGCCCGAAATCATCGCATCGCCGTGGCCCAGCGCAACGAGCAAAGAGGCAAAGACGTTGCGGTCCTGATTGACCATCCGCCGAACGTCACGCTCGAGGAAGCCGCGCCGCTGCAGCCGCTTGTAGAGGTACGTCACCATCTCGGGCACAAGCGGCGAAACCGCCGAATTGTGGATCTCGAAGCTGGAGGGATCGCCCACGCCAAGTTCGATCAGGAGATCGCAGACGGCCTTGGTGCGGCCGACAAGCACCGGCGTGCCATAGCCGAAATCGCGGTACTGGATCGCCGCGCGCAGGACGACTTCGTTCTCCGCCTCGGCGAAGACGACGCGCCGAGGGTTCTCCTTGACCTGCTGGTAGACGCTGGTGAGCGCCCCGGTCGTAGGATTGAGGCGCGCCTTGAGCCCGGTGCGATAGGCGTCGAAATCCTCGATCGGCTTTTGCGCCACGCCCGAATCCATCGCCGCCTTGGCGACGGCGGAGGAGACGACTTCCATCAGGCGCGGATCGAAGGGCGCGGGGATGATATAGTCGAGCCCGAAGGTGTGGTTCTGGCCGTAGGCGGCGGCCACTTCTTCCGGCACCGGCTCGCGCGCCAGTTCGGCAATGGCGCGGGCGGCGGCGATCTTCATTTCCTCGTTGATCGCGGTGGCCCGCACATCGAGCGCGCCGCGGAAGATGAAGGGGAAGCCCAGCACGTTGTTGACCTGGTTCGGGTAGTCCGAACGGCCGGTGGCGACGATGCAATCGGGCCGCGCCGCCTTGGCTTCGGGCGGGGTGATTTCCGGATCGGGATTGGCCATCGCGAAGATGATCGGCTGCGGCGCCATCTTCTTGACCATTTCGGGCGTGACCGCACCCTGCACCGAAAGGCCGAGGAAGATGTCCGCCCCTTCGAGCGCTTCTTCGAGCGTCCGCTTCGGCGTGTCGATGGCATGGGCAGACTTGAACTGATCAATGCCGGCACGGCCGATGTAGATCACGCCCTTGCTGTCGCACATTGTCACGTTGGTGTGGCGCACGCCCATGGCCTTGATCAGCGCGGTGCAGGCGATGGCCGCCGCGCCCGCGCCGTTCACCACGACCTTCACGTCAGCCAGGTTGCGGCCGGTGAGAAAGCAGGCGTTGAGCAGACCAGCGGCGGAAATGATCGCGGTGCCGTGCTGGTCATCGTGCATCACCGGGATCTTGAGGCGTTCCTTGAGCGCCTGTTCGATGATGAAGCACTCGGGCGCCTTGATGTCTTCGAGGTTGATGCCGCCGAAGCTCGGCTCCATCAGCGTGACCGCATCGATGATCGCCTGCGGATCTTCGGTCGCGAGTTCGATGTCGATCGAATCGACGTCGGCAAAGCGCTTGAACAGCACCGCCTTGCCTTCCATCACGGGCTTGGAGGCAAGCGCGCCGAGATTGCCGAGGCCAAGGATGGCGGTGCCGTTGGAAATCACCGCAACGAGGTTGCCCTTGGCGGTATAGTCGTAGGCAGTGGCCGGATCATCGGCGATGGCGCGCACGGGCACGGCGACGCCGGGTGAATAGGCGAGGCTCAAATCGCGCTGCGTCGCCATCGGCTTCGAGGCGATGATCTCGATCTTACCGGGACGAATGGTGTTGTGGTAGAACAGCGCCTCACGCTCAGTGAAGCGGACATTGCTCTCGTCGGTCATTCTGTTCCCCCTCGGCGCGCGAGCTTGATTGGCCCGCCTGCACCCCAAATCGCATGAGGCGCGCGCCGCGGGCGCAAGTTGATTACAAGTCTTTAGAGCGCCAGTTCGGAAAACCCAAGGGCCGTACGGCGAAAAGGAGACTGCGGCCGTCCTGCCAGACAAGCTGCAGCCGCGAATCCGGGTGGCGCGGCATGCCGGTATCGATCAGCCAGACGTAGTCTACGCGTTCGATCGGCGCAAATTTGAGCGCCGTATCAACGCTGCGCAAACGCCCGCCACGGCACGCCTGCGACCACACGAACTCGGACGGATCGGCAGTGAAATTGCGCCCCGGCCGGAAGCGCGGGATCACCATGTGCAGGCCCGGCACCGCCCAGTTGTCGTTGACCCAGGCCTGGCGGTAGAGGCTGGCCAGGCTGGCAAGATGATCGCGCCGCGTGTTGCGCCACGATTCCTCGACGCAGGAATGCTCGACGAACGCCAGCACGCGGCTCCCCGGCTCGACATGGTGGAGCGCGGAGAGCTGCTTGCGGTAATCATCGGCGTATTCGGCAAAGCTGGCCGCAGTGACAACGAGGCGCGTGCCGAGCAGCAGCGCACCGATCACTGCGATCTTGCGCGCGCGGTCAACCGATACGCCGCTCCAATCCTGCAGGCCGAGCGCGAGCATGCAGGCCACGGGCAGCAGACGCACATCGACGAATGCGCTGCCGTTGATGTCGCTTGGAATTGCGATGAACAGCAGGAAGACGAGGAGGCCGGGAAGCCCCAGCTGCCACTTCCAGCGGGCGCCGAGCAGCCAGCCGAACATAATCAGCGCAAAGCAGGCAATCGTCGTCGCGCCATCAAGCAGCAGCGACTGATCGCGCAGTGTCAGCACGAAATACCAGGCCTTCTGGTCCCAGCGCCAGCGATTGAGGCTTCGCGCCGGATCGGGCGAGAAATACTTCCACAGAATGATCGTGACGAGCGTGGCGACGAGCGGCCAGCACAGGATGAACAGGCGCTTGGCGATCGCGCGCCAGTCCTGCTCATCGCGCAGACGGCGCCACTGTGAGGGATGATGCCACCAACCAGCCGGCAAGCGGTCCATCTCGCGGCCCAGCGCATTTGCGGCAACCAGCAAGCCCAGCAGCAGGCCGCCGATGGCATGGCAGAGCATGGCCAGCGGCTGCGCGGCGATCAGCAGCGCCGCACGCTGCTTCGGCTTGTCCTCCAGCCAGACCGCGGCGGCAAAGGCCATCAGCGAAAGTCCGGTGGCGAGGATATAGTTGAGGAAGCCCGTGAGCAGCGGGAAGCTGAACACGAACATCAGCGCCCAGGGCGCGCCATGCCCGCCCTTGGGATTGAGCACGCGGATGGTGGCAAGGCAGCCGCCGGCGAACAGTCCGGTCGCCAGCACCGTGCTCCACCAGCCCGCCGCGAGAATGCCGAACTGCGCGCCGATGAGCTTTGCCAGCACATCGCCGCCGATATTGAACGTGAATACCCACTTCCACGAGAAGTATTTGAGCAGCGGATTGCCCGGGCGCGCTGCCTCGATCGCGGCGGCGCCCATGTGGCCAGGCACGTCGATCAAGGGCGGCACTTCAACGAGCGCGAAGGGCAGGCACACCAGCACGACGATGATGACGATCCCCGGCGCGCTGAGCCACGGCAGGGCGACTGCAAGCTCCCACAGCCCCCGGAGGCGCATGCCCAAAGTTTTCTCGCGAACCTGCATCAACCCCAGTTCACTTTCGCATCGGTGCCGGCCGGAGAGATCGGATTGATCGTCCCGTAAGACCCCCGGAAGCTCCCGCTTCCCAAGAACCCTTGAAGCATCCGCCCAGCCCATGCCCGGAAATGTCGATATCCGGTGTCGATCGTTTGAGAAACCTGCGGCGCTGGTCTAGCCACAACCGCTGTGAGCTCCCATGCCCCAACTCCGATGATGGCGCAATATCTTGCGCTGAAGCAGCAGGCCGAAGGCTGCCTGCTATTCTACCGCATGGGCGATTTCTTCGAGCTGTTCTTCGAGGATGCGAAGATCGCGGCGAGCGTGCTCGATATCGCCCTCACCAGCCGGGGCGAACATGGCGGCGCGCCGATCCCGATGTGCGGCGTGCCGGTCCATTCGGCGGAAGGTTACCTCGCTCGCCTGATCCGCGCCGGATGCCGCGTCGCCATTGCCGAGCAGACCGAAACGCCCGAGGAAGCCCGCAAACGCGCCGGTTCCAAGGCGCTCGTCGCGCGCGATATCGTCCGCTTTGTGACGGCGGGGACGCTGACCGAAGATGCCTTGCTCGAACCGCGCCGCGCCAATGTGCTGGCGGCGGTCTGTACCGTGCGAGACCGAGTGGGGATTGCCGCCTGCGATATCTCGACCGGGCGGATGGAGCTGGAGGAATGCGCACCCGAAGCGCTGCCCGCCGCGCTTGCCCGGCTTGGCGCAACCGAGCTCGTCATGGCGGAAGATTCCGGGCTCGATCTGCCCGAAGCCGCCGGGCGCCCTGCCCGCGCCTTCGATTCGCAGCGCGGTGCGGATCGGCTCATGGCGCTCCACGGCGTCGCCACGCTCGACGGTTTCGGCACGTTCAGCCGCGCGATGCTGGCGGCAGCGGCGGGGCTGATCGACTATCTCGAACATGTCGGGCGCGGCAGCCTGCCGCTGCTGCTGCCGCCGGTGGTGCGCGAAGCAGGCGCCTTCATGGCGATGGACGAGGCGACGCGCGCCAGCCTGGAAATCCTTGCCGCCAGCAGCGGCGGGCGCAAGGGCAGCCTGATCGAAGCAATCGACCGCTGTGTGACAAGCGCGGGCGCGCGGCTGCTCGCCGAAGACCTTGCCGCACCGCTGACCGATCTGGTCGCGATCCGGGCGCGGCTCGAACTGGTCAGCTGGCTGCACGATGATCCGCTGCTGCGCGGCG
>CAZQEH010000084.1:0-13360 GCA_964592205.1 uncultured Novosphingobium sp. | reverse complement strand
GCAAACTACCTCAGGAACAGCGGATATGCTTCAAACTAAGATGATCACGCTCTAGAGATCGCGGAGCGTTCCGAATTGTTTGTCACGAACGATCCGGTGCCTCCCGGCTATGACTCCACGGCGTGGACCGGTGCTTCGAAACCAGCCGAGCGGATCAAAGCCGTCAAAACCCTGATTCCACTCACGTTGCTCGCAGTCGAACAACTGATCGCTTCGCTTGAAGCCCCAAATCACAACGGCGCTCCTCCGCTCGACGGGACCGAAGAAGCGATAAAACAACTTCGGGCGCTTCATGACGCTTTGGGGAAATTGCTTGCGGCTGCCGACGAAGGCAAGCTCTTCGACACCTTTAACGAAGGTCTCGCTACTCAGGCGGCAGGCTACGCCAAGCGCGCAGCGAAGGCTCTGCGTGACGACCCAATCCCTTACGCTTTTTCCGCAATGATCCTTGCGGTTCTGTCGGCTTGCGGCGTCGGCGGCACCATCGCAGGTTGGCTCGCCGGAGTAGCGATCAACATGAAACGAAAATGACGAATGCCGGTTGGTAAGCGTCGCCAATCGGGTAGCCGCGATAGCGGTTTGCCATGATGTAGACCCAGCCGCCTTTTTCCATCGCTCCCTCATGCCAAACGCGAGGCTGCGAAAGAAGCCAAGCCCCGTGTGAAGCACGGGGCGACGGAGAGGGTGGTTGCGGAGATCTCCGCTTCCCACCCCTCCCGGCCATCCCCCGGCCGGAATTGGCCACCAACCCCCTACGCCACCACGCTCAGCTTGCGGGCCTTGCTGTTGCTCTTGATCCAGCCTTCGACCACTGGCGCAATCGTGCTCCTCCAGCGCGAGCCGTTGAAGATGCCGTAGTGGCCGACTTCGGGGGCGAGGTGGTACTTCTTGAGCTTTTCGGGGAGGTTGGGCGTTACCTTCAGCGCGGCCTTGGTCTGGCCGATGCCGGAGATGTCGTCGCGCTCGCCCTCGATGCACAGGATCGCGGTGTCCTTGATCGCGGCGAGATCGACGAGGATGCCGCGGTGGACCAGTTCGCCCTTGGGCAGTGAGTGCTGCTGGAACACGACATCGACGGTCTGGAGGTAGAACTCGGCGGTCATGTCGCAGACGGCGCGGTATTCGTCGTAGAAGGTCTTGGTCGCGTCGGCGCTTTCGCCGTCGCCCTGCACGAGGTGTTTGAACAGGCCGTAGTGGGCATTCATGTGGCTGCCGAGGTTCATCGACATGAAGCTCGCAAGCTGGACGAAGCCCGGATAGACCTGCCGCCCCGCGCCCGGATAGTTGGCGGGCACGGTGGTGATCACGTTGTGCTTGAACCACACGAAGGGCTTGGTGATCGCGTGATCGTTGACCGCGGTCGGGCTCTCGCGCGTGTCGATCGGGCCGCCCATCATGGTGAGCGTGACGGGGCGGCAGGGATGCTCGCGCACCGCCATCACGCCGGTGGCGGCAAGCGCCGGAACCGAAGGCTGGCACACCGCCATCATGTGCGCGCCGGGGCCGATATGTTCGAGGTAGCCGATCAGGTAATCGATATACTCATCGAGATCGAAGCGGCCTTCGACCATGGGCACGTACTTCGCGTCCGCCCAATCGGTGATGTAGACGACGCAGCGTTCGAGCATGCGTTCGACCGTGCCGCGCAAGAGCGTGGCGTAGTGCCCGCTCATCGGCGCGACGATCAGGAGGCGCGGCGCATCGGCGGGCAGGCCCTCATGCGTGAACTTGCGCAAGTTGCCGAAGGGCTGCTGGATCTCCACCGTCTCGTTCACCGCGTGCGGCGTGCCATCGACGGTGATGATCTTGAGGCCGAAGGTGGGCTTGCCGCGCGGGGCGGCGGCGTGGGCAAACACTTCGAGCGCGGACGCCATCATCTGGGTGCCGCCGAAGGGCGCCCACGGGTTGCGCGGATCAGCGAGCATGTCAGCGGTCATCGACGCCATGGCGCTGCCCGCATTGAGCATGGAGCGCTGGATCTCGTAAGCCTTGTAGAGCACTGCGAACACCTGTCTGTTATTGCAGAGCCGTGGACAGCTCCGATTGCGCCCAGTGTGCCGTGATTTTGCACCTTGTGCAACGCACCATTGTCCCAGGCTGGACTCGTTTGCCCCGCTGCCCCCTTCCAGCCCCTCGCCGCATGGGCTAGGGCGGAGGCGATGGACGCAACACCCGAGAACACCGCCCCCGCAGCCGAGGTCGCACCTGCCCCCCGCACCGCGCGCACCCTGGGCCCGCTTCGCATGCTTTTGCGCGAAGGCGCATCCTATCCCGGCGAAGCCGCGATCGCGCTGACCGCGCTGCTGATCACATCGGGCGCGACGATTGCGATTCCCGCCAGCTTCAAGCTGATCATCGACAAGGCCTTCGGGCCGGGCGCCAATCCGGACATCATCGACAGCGCCTTCCATTGGCTGCTGCTGGTCGTGCTCATCCTCGGGCTGGGCACCGCGGTGCGGTTCTACTTCGTATCGTGGCTGGGCGAACGCGTGGTCGCGGACATCCGGCTCAAGGTTCAGACCAACCTGCTGCGCATGCCGCCGAGCTTCTTCGAGAGCAACAGCCCGAAGGAAATCTCCTCGCGCATGACCTCGGACACCGCGATCATCGAGCAAGTGGTAGGCACCACGGTTTCGCTGGCGCTGCGCAATTCGATCACGGCGCTGGGCGGCCTGATCTATCTCTTCACGCTGGCCCCGGCGCTGACGGCCGGGCTGCTGGTCGGCATTCCGGTGGTCGTCGGGCCGATCGTGTTCTTCGGTTCGCGGCTGCGCAAGGCATCGCGCACCAGCCAGGACCGCGTCGCCGATATCGGCGTGCAGATCAGCGAAGTACTCGGCGCGATGAAGGTTGTCCAGGCGTTCGGGCAGGAACGGCGCGAAGCGGCCCGGTTCGCCGAGGCGGTGGAGCGCACGTTCACGGTCGCCAAGCGGCGCATCATGCTCCGCTCGATCATGACCGCCATCGTCATCGTCATGGTGTTCGGCGGGATCGCGGTGCTGATGTGGCAGGGCGCAAGCGCGGTCGCGAGCGGCAAGATCAGCGGCGGGACGATCGCGGCCTTCGTGATTACCGGCGGCATCGTCGCGGGCGCAGTGGGCACGCTGACGGAAGTTTACGGCGATCTTCTGCGCGGCGCGGGTGCGGCGGGGCGGCTCAATGAACTGCTGCTTGAACAGCCCGAGATCACGGCCCCGGCGCGCCCGCTGCATCTGCCGCAGCCGCCGCGCGGGCAGATCGCGTTCCAGAACGTCTCGTTCCGCTATCCCAGCCGCCCGGAAGTGGCGGCGCTGGAGGATTTCTCGCTGGCGGTGGAGCCGGGCGAGACGGTCGCCATCGTCGGACCTTCGGGCGCGGGCAAGTCCACGCTCTTCCTGCTGGCCGAGCGGTTCTATGATCCCCATGCCGGCACGGTGCGCATCGATGGCGTGCCGCTGCCGCAGGCAGACCCCGCCGAAGTGCGCGCGCGCATGGCGCTGGTGCCGCAGGAAGGCGTGCTGTTCGCCGCCTCCGCGCGTGACAACCTGCGCTATGGCAACTGGGGCGCGAGCGACGCGCAGATCTGGGAAGCCGCCGAAGCCGCCAATGCCGCGACGTTCCTCAAGGACTTGCCGCAAGGGCTCGACACGTTCCTCGGCGAAGACGGCGCGCGGCTTTCGGGCGGGCAGCGCCAGCGCATCGCGATTGCCCGCGCGCTGCTGCGCGATGCGCCGATCCTGCTGCTCGATGAAGCGACCAGCGCGCTCGATGCCGAAAGCGAGCGGCTGGTGCAGGATGCGCTCGACCGGCTGATGAAGGCACGCACCACGCTGGTCATCGCGCACCGCCTCGCCACCGTGCGCGCGGCGGACCGCATCGTGGTGATGGAAAAAGGCCGCATCGTCGAGCAAGGCCCGCACGCTGCGCTTTCCGCGCAGGACGGGCTCTATGCCCGCCTCGCCCGGCTCCAGTTCGATGGCGCAGAGGCCTGAGACGCAGCGCCCACGAGAATCCGCGAGGATGACGAAACTTTAAGCCGCGTCCGCGCTTGACACAGCGCGGCGCGGCGGCGAGGCCTTGGTCCCATGGATACGACCATCACCGCCGTTCTCCTTGGCATTGTCGAGGGGCTGACCGAGTTCCTTCCCGTCTCCTCGACCGGACACCTGATCCTTGCATCAGAGCTGTTCGGCTATGACGCGAAGACCTGGGAAGTGTTCAACGTGGTGATCCAGCTGCCCGCGGTCATGGCAGTCGTCGTGCTGTACTGGCGCACTTTCCTCGATGTGGCGGTGGGCGCGGTGCGCGGATCGCGCGAATCGATCGCCTTCGTGCGCAACGTGCTGGCCGCGTTCATTCCGGCCGCGATCGTGGGCGTGCTGCTCAAATCGCGGATCGATCTGCTGCTCGAAAACCCGATGGTGGTCTGTGTGGCGCTGATCCTGGGCGGCTTTGCCATCGTGGCGGTGGAGCGGCTGGTTTCGCACCAGACCTACCGGCCGGTGGGGCAAATGCCGCTGGGCCAGTCGATCAGGATCGGCATGATGCAGTGCATCGCGGTGATCCCCGGCGTCTCGCGCTCGGGCGCGACGATCATGGGCGCGCTGGTGCTGGGCGAGAACCGCAAGACGGCAGCGGAGTTCAGCTTCTTCCTTGCGGTGCCGACCATGCTGGGCGCCACGGCGAAGCAGCTGTGGGACCACCGGCACGAGCTTTCGGCGGGCACGGGGCCGGTCGGCATGAAGGAAATCGCGATCGGATCGGTCGTGTCGTTCCTCGTCTCGCTCGTCGTGATCAAGTTCTTCATCGGTTATGTCAGCCGGCGCGGCTTCACGCCGTTTGCCGTGTACCGGATCGTGCTGGGCGCGGCGGGGCTGGTCTGGCTGCTGTGGGTGTGAGGTTGGGGGTGTAGTCTCACCAGTGTGAACGGCGAGAGCTGGTGGTTAGCGGACGTCAGCGATTGTGTGAGAGCTGGCTCAATTCCGCAGCCTCATCGGCAGTGACATCACTCCAGACCTTTGATTGCCCGCAGCTATAGTTCACCTCCAACGCTCCTTTGGCGGCTGATGCAGCGAGTTTTGAAAAGGCTCTTGGCGTCAGAAACAACAGATAATCCCGGTCGACGTCTGGCGTTCCACGGTCATCATCCAAGTAGAATCCACCGCTGTTGCGTTGAGTGAACAAAGCGAAACGGGCCGACAACTTACCCTTGTAGGTTTGAACAATTCTAAGCCGATAAAGCGTCCAAGACTCACCTTCGTCCGACCAATGATAATCGGCGGAGACGACGTGGGCGCGAACAACCAAATTGGAGTCGCGAAACTCCTGAGCAATGCTGGTTTTTGCATTGTCCACCCCGTGATAAATGCACAAAGCAGCGGCCGGCATGCTCCACGTGAGCACGAGAATAGCGGAGACCAATCTTTTAAACATGCGACTAGGATACGCCCATTGGGTAATGTCCGCTACTGGGCGCAAGCCGACGCGCGCCGTTGATTCTAAACCGGCAAGGCCCCGCTCCCCCGCCCGCCGCGCAGGTGGTATTCGAGCGTGCCGCGGTGGAGCACGTCGTCCACATCGATCACCGCGCTGCCGGCATAGGTGAACCCGGCGCCAAGGCCGCGATAGAGCCGGTCGAAATCGCGTTCGACCGTCTGGCGATAGAGATCGGCGAAGCTTTCGATCACGAAGTAGGTCGGCTGGAGATCGTCGATCGCGTAATCGGTGCGCATCACGCGGTCGACATGGAGGAAGATGCGGTTGGGGGACTGGGCCTCGAGCGCGAACACCGCCTCGGCCGGGCCAGAGAGGATGCCGGCGCCATAGGCCCGGAGGCCGTCCGCTTCCATGATCAGGCCGAATTCGACCGTGTACCAGTAGAGCGCGCCGAGCGCCTTGAGGCGATTATAGCGCATCGCCTTCCACCCGGCGCGGCCATATTCCTGCATGTAATCGGCGAACACCGGATCGGTGAGCATCGGCACGTGGCCGAACACATCGTGGAAGACATCCGGCTCCTCGATGTAATCAAAGCGTTCGCGCGGGCGGATGAAGTTGCCCGCGGGGAAGCGCCGGTTGGCGAGGTGCCAGAAGAACACGTGATCGGGGATCAGCATCGGCACTGGCACGACGCTCCAGCCGGTGAGCGCGCCGAGTTCCGCCGAAAGCCGCGCGAAATCGGGCACGCCGCCGCGCCCGAGATCGAGCCGGTCCAGCCCTTTGAGGAAGGCGGTTGCGGCGCGGCCGGGGAGCACTTGCATCTGGCGGGCGAAGAGATCGTCCCACACGCGGTGGTCATCAGCGGAATAGTCCGTCTGGCGCGGCTCCAGCCAATCCTCACCGACATGCGCGGGGCGCTGCAGCGGCGCGGTGAACACGCCGGCAGGCAGATCGGGGAGCCGCGTGAAATCGGCTGCGAGTTCGACAAGGTCTGACATGGTTTCAAATGCAACTTTTAGCAGGTCCGCCCTGCCCGCGCAATCGGCAGCGATTGCCAAAGCGGCGGGGGTGCGACAGTCTGAGCCCAAGCGAGAGGAGCAAGCGTGAGCGGAAAAGACCACCGGGACGGACTGGGCCACAAGGCCTACGATGAAGCGCTCGAGGCCATGCAGGGCGAACTGACCGCGATGGCCGGCTGGGCCCGCGAATGCGGTGCGCGGGTCCTCGTGATCTTCGAAGGCCGCGATACCGCGGGCAAGACGGGCGCGATCCATGCGATCTCGCAAAAGCTCAATCCCCGGCAGGTGCGCACCGTCGCCCTCCCCGCGCCGACAGATCGGGAAAAGACGCAGTGGTACTTCCAGCGCTATGTCCCGCACCTGCCCGCAGGCGGCGAGATCGTGCTGTTCGACCGCAGCTGGTACAACCGCGCCGGGGTCGAGAAAGTCATGGGCTTTGCGAGCGATGCCGAGATCGAGGCGTTTCTCGATACGGTGCCCACGTTCGAGCGGATGCTCGTCGACGATGGGCTGCTCCTGTTCAAATACTGGCTGACCTGCGATCAGGAGGAGCAGGAGGAACGCTTTGCCGAGCGGCACGACGATCCCACCAAGCGCTGGAAGATCTCCCCGATCGACGTGGCGGCGCGCGGCAAGTACGGAGCCTATACCGAAGCGCGCGAGGCGATGCTGAAAGCTACGCACACCAAGCATGCGCCGTGGACGCTGGTCGATTTCAACGACCAGCGCCGGGGGCGGCTGACTCTGGTGCGGGATCTGCTGGACCGGCTGCCGATCAAGCCGGTGGAGGAGAAGGTGCCCGAACTGCCTCCGCTGGCCGAACCTTGCGCGAAGGAGCGCTTCGGGGTGCTGAAACCGCTCAAGCCCTATCCCGACACTTGACTTTTGCGCGATTCGCTCACAACGACCGGCGCCTGTCTGGCGGCGTGGCAACGCGCCGCCGCATTTGTTTTACGCGCGCAAGAACTTTCAGGATAAAGCCATGGCCAAGCCCACTACCGTCAAGATCCGCCTGGTCTCGACCGCCGACACCGGCTTCTTCTATGTGACGAAGAAGAACCCGCGCAACACCACCGAGAAGATGGTGTTCCGCAAGTATGATCCGGTGGCTCGCAAGCATGTCGAGTTCAAGGAAGCCAAGATCAAGTAAGCGGCTGATGGCCCGGCAGCAGGACCGATTTGAGGTTCACGCCGGGTTCAATGCCTTCTCGGCATAGGCTAGGGGATGACGATGATCTTCTCCTTTGCCCGCCGGCCTTCCCCGACGCGTTCGTTCCTGGCCGCCACGCTTTGCGCGCTGGCGGTTCCTGTCGTTTCCGCCGCCGCACCTCAGGCAGCGCCTGCGGCGGCAACCGATCCGCAAGTCGAACAGGCTGTCGCAGCGCTCCGCGCGATCACCACGCTGCAGGCCGATTTCGTGCAGACCGACCGCAATGGCCAGCGTCTGACCGGCGTGCTCTCGCTTCAGCGCCCGGGCAAGATCCGCTTCCAGTATCAGCCGGGCGTGCCGCTGCTGATCGTTTCGGACGGCGCGGCGCTCACCTTGATCGACTACGAAGTGCGCCAGGTGCAGCGCTGGCCGATCCGCAACAGCCCGCTGGGCGCGCTGCTCGATCCCAGCAAGGACGTGGCGCGCTTTGCCTTGCTCAATCCCACCGGCCATCCCGATGTAATCAGCATGGACGTGCGCGATCCGCGCCACCCGGAATATGGCGCAATCACGATGATCATGCTGCGCAAAGCGGGCGCGCCGGGCGGCTGGGAGCTCAACAGCTGGATCGCACTCGATTCGCAGAACCGGCGCACCACCGTGCGGCTTTCGAATCAGCGCTACGGCGTGGCCCTGCCCTCGAACATCTTCCGCTGGAACGATCCGCGCGGGACTGGCCGCAAGTAGGGTCCGGCTCGTCGCAACGGGGCGTGGGTCCGTCACGATACTGCGACAATTTGCGACGACTTTGGGACTCCACTGACAGCATCGTTCATCCGCCAGCAAGCGGGGCGATCCTAGAAGGAACGGGTCAAGACGGAGCCGACCGGGTTCGCCCCCCCCCTGTTACCCGGTCCACAGACCCCCGTCCTGGCAGCGTGACGAACGCACAAGGAACCCTCGGACCACGCCCCCGGTCCGAGGGTTTTTTCGTTCGGGCCCGGGGTTGCCCCAGAAGCGGCTGCGAACGCCTTGCGTATCGGCCCGTTGCCCGCGCGCGCGGCTTGCCGCCTTGGCCCGAGGCTTCTAAAGCCCGCGCATGGCCTCCCCCACGCTTTCGATCGCCACCTGGAACATCAATTCGGTGCGGTTGCGCATCGATCAGGTCGAGCGGTTCCTCACCGAACAGGCGCCCGATGTGCTGTGCCTGCAGGAAATCAAGACCGCCGAGGCGCTCTTCCCGCACGAGATGTTCGAGCGGCTGGGCTACACGCACCGCGCGGTGCATGGGCAGAAGGGCTACCACGGCGTTGCCACCATCAGCCGCCTGCCGATCCGCGAAGTGAGCCGCCACGACTGGCAGGCCAATGGTGAGGCGCGGCATGTGGGGGTCGAGTTACAGGGCGCGGGGCAGGGCCTGATTCTCGAGAACGTCTATATCCCTGCGGGCGGAGACATTCCCGATCCCGAGGCCAATCCCAAGTTCGGCCAGAAGCTGGCGTTCCTCGAGCGGATGACGCGCTGGGCGGAGGGCCTTGACCGCCCGACGCTGATCGTGGGGGATTTCAACATCGCCCCGCTCGATTGCGACGTTTATGATCACAAGGCACTGCTCAAGGTTGTCAGCCACACGCCGCAGGAAGTGGCGGCGCTGGGCGCATTCGGCGATGCCCATGGCTGGGTCGATCTGGGGCGCAAGCATATCCCCGCGCCGGGGCGCAACTATTCGTGGTGGTCCTACCGTTCCTACTGGCGCGAAAAGGATCAGGGACGGCGGCTGGACCATATGTGGGCCTCGCCGGAACTGGCCGGGCAATCGGTCTCGCACCGCTTTGTCGAAGAAACACGGCGCTGGGATCAACCTTCGGACCATGTGCCGCTGGTAACGGAGTTCGCACTTTGAGCGGAACAGCGCGCAGCGTGGCACTGGCGCTTGATGCGCTGCGCCATGGCTGGGCGATCCGGGTGGAGGGACCGAATGACGATGGCAGCTTCGGCGCGCTCGATCTGCTTCCGGCAGAAACTGCATTCGTGCAGCCCGGGCTCTATGCGGCGCGGCTGCTGATTTCCCATGCGCGCGCCGCCACGCTCAAGCTTGCCAACCAGCGTGACGCTGCCGAACCGCATATGCCGGTGATGATCCACGGCGCGGAGCCGTTCTCGCTCCATGCCGCGCGCACGCTTGCCGATCCGGCGCTCGATCTGGCCGAGCCGATGCGCGGGCCGTTTCGCGCCGCCCCCTGCCCGGCGCAGACAGCCGCCGTCACGGCGATGGAGCTGGCGCGGTTGGCGGGCATTCTTCCGGCGTTCATGGTTGCGACGGGGGTGGAGCCAGCGGTGGTGGTCGCGCCCGCTGATCTGGCCGCGTTCAAGGATCCGCTCGAGCTCACCATCCAGGCGCGGGCGCGGCTGCCGATCGATGCCTGCGAGCATGCCGAAATCATCGCCTTCCGCGCGCGTGACGATCTGCGCGAGCATGTCGCGCTGGTGATCGGCACGCAGAGCGGCGATCATGTGCCGCTGGTGCGGCTCCACAGCGAATGCCTGACGGGCGACGTGCTCGGCAGCCTCAAATGCGATTGCGGGCCGCAGCTGGATGCGGCGCTGGTGCGCATGGCCGAGGAGGCCAATGCGGGCGGCTGGGGGCTGCTGCTATACCTCAGGCAAGAGGGGCGCGGCATCGGCCTCATCAACAAGCTGCGCGCCTATGAGCTGCAGGATCAGGGCTTTGACACGGTGGACGCCAACGAGCGGCTGGGCCTGCCGAGCGAGGCGCGCGATTTTCCGGTGGCGGCGCGGATGCTCGATCTGCTCGGCGTGCCGGCCGTGCGGCTGCTGACCAACAACCCGGCCAAGGTCGCGGCCCTCGAAACCGTGGGCGTGAGCGTGACCGAGCGGGTGGCGCACCAGCTGCCGGCCAATCCGCACAATGCGCGCTATCTCGATACCAAGCGCGACCGGACGGGGCATTTGCTGCGCTAGGGTCAGGACCTAGAGATCACCGCGTTCGAGTTCGAGGAGTTCGGGCGGGAGGCGCAGCGCGCGGGCGGCGAGGCGGGTTTCGAGGAGCAGGAGCACCAGCGCGGCCATCAGCAGCGCGATGGCCGCGACGAAGGTGAGCGCGGTCACCACGCGCAAGTCTGTGGCGACGAGTTCACTGAGGAACAGCGCGGCGACCGTGGTGCCGATGGCGAGGCCGCTGATAACAAGGCAGAGCAGCGCGTGGCCGACATGGGCGATGCGCTGATCGATGATGCGCATTTCGACCACGACGACATCGTGTTCGCTGCCCTCGGTGCCGGGGTGGAGCATCTGCAGGTGACGCGAACGATCAACCATGCGCGCCAAGCGCGTGGTGAGGATGTTCATGATGTTGCCAATCGCGACGAGCACGAAGACCGGAGCCAGCGCGAGCTGGATCGTCTGCGCAATCATTGCGGGATGCTCAGGCAGCACGAACGAGGATGCTCTGGCTTTCGGGCGCGAAAGTGATGGCGGCGGCGGAAGGCGCGGCGGCGCATTCGCCGGGGCGCAGCACGTCTCCCGCCAGTTCCACTTCGCCGCGGCGGGGGAGGACGAGCATGGGGCCATCGTACTCCGCAAGCAGCGCGGCATCGGGCACGCCCTCGACGCGGTGCGCGGTGAAATAGGGCCCGCGCGCGAGTTCGACCGTGCCGGTGGGCGCGAGGTGGCGGTGGAGCGCGGGGGCGTAGGGTTCGCCCTTGGCCACGGCCATGCCCTTATCGAGATGCAGCGGGCGCGGGCGGCCATAATCGTAGAGGCGGTACGTGATATCGGAGTTCTGCTGGATCTCGATCAGGCTGACCCCGGCGCCGATGGCATGGACGGTGCCCGCCGGAATGTAGAAGAAATCGCCCGCCTGGACCAGATGCCAGACCAGCAGATCCTCGATGCTGCCATCAAGCGCGGCGGCGCGCATGGCTTCGGTGCTGACGGCTTCGCGAAAGCCGATGCCGAGTGCGGCGCCCGGTTCGGCATCGATCACCAGCCAACATTCCTCCTTGCCCGTATCGTATTCGCCCAGCGCCTTCGCCTGCGCATCATCCGGGTGGGCCTGGACCGAGAGCTTCTCGCTGGTGAAGATATATTTGACGAGGAGAGAATAGACCTCCTCGACCGGTTCGAACCAGATTTCGCCGATGCGCTTGCCGTAGGGCGCCACGAAGGGTGCGGGCAACTGATCGCGACCCCACGGTTTCTCCACAGTGCGCACAGCGAGAGCGCTCACTGGTTCACGGCTCCCGAAAGCTTGCCGACTTTCTGCGCACCATCGCGCGTGCAGACGAGAA
Organism: uncultured Novosphingobium sp.; assembly: GCA_964592205.1. Lineage (GTDB taxonomy): Bacteria > Pseudomonadota > Alphaproteobacteria > Sphingomonadales > Sphingomonadaceae > Novosphingobium. The sequence continues at coordinate 1,463 of CAZQEH010000084.1, read as the reverse complement.
CATCGCCCTTGTCGACCACCACGATGAGATCGCGCGCGCCGATGACGGAGACATGCGGTCCATCGCTATCGACGAGGACATTGACGCAATCGACGAGCTCCGCCGGGCCGCGCACCACATTGCCCGCTTCGTCCTGATCGAGCGCATCGTGGAGCGCCTGCCAGTTGCCGATATCGGACCAGGCCATCGCGGCGGGGACCATCGCGGCGCGGGCGGTGTTTTCCATGACCGCGTAATCGACCGATTCGCCTTCGATCCGGGCGAAGGCTGCGGCATCGGGATAAAAGCGGGTGCCGTCGTCCTGGCCCCCGGCAACGGCCGCGCGCACAGTTTCGGCGAGCGCGGGACGATGCGCGGCAAGTTCATCGAGGAAGGTGCCGGCGCGGAAGGCGAAGATGCCGCCGTTCCACGCATAACCACCATCGGCGAGGAAACCGATCGCGCGTTCAAGATCGGGCTTTTCGACGAACTGGGCGACGGCAAAGCCCGCCGAGCCGGGGATGGGATCACCCCGCCGCAGATAGCCGAAGCCGGTTTCGGGCGCGGCGGCAGCAATGCCGAAGGACACCAGCCAGCCCTGACGCGCCAGCGCGGCGGCTTCGCGCGCGGCGGCCTGAAACGCGGCAGGATCACCGATGTGGTGGTCGCTCGGGCAGACGAGCATCACTGCGTCTTCCGGCAGGCGCAGCGCCGCAAGCGCGATGGCGGCGGCGGTGTTCTTGCCCTCGGGCTCGACGATCACCGTGCTGCGGGCCGGATCGGGCAGCTGCGCCTCGACATGCCCAAGATGGGCGGCGCCGGTGACGACGATGGGCGCGCCGAACCCAGCTTCAGCCGGGCAGCGCAGCACAGTCGCCTCAAACAGTGTCGAATCGCCGACGAGCGGCAGGAACGGCTTGGGCATGACCTTGCGCGAGCGCGGCCAGAGGCGAGTGCCGCTGCCGCCGCACAGAACAACGGGAATGATCGTGTCCATCGGGTTCCTGTGTCGTAGGTTCTTCGACCAAGCCACTTTTGGCGGCGGGCCTAACTATCGCAATAGCCTGACTATATGTCACTGCAATGTTGCAGTGCATCGTTTACGGCGCAAACCATCGCGGTTTCCACTCGAATTCGGAGATATTCGGATTGCCGCCGCAGTATGTGGCAGCGCGAATGCTTGCAACGCCATCGCGCGAGCTGCTGCTATCCCGCTGCCATCAATGCGGCTTGCGCCTGTCAGTAACGAAGAAGCTCTGCCGCCAGCCGTACTGGGATTCGACGGGATTGCCGGCCCGGTCCGTCGCCGGACGGAAACGGAAGCGCTCGGTCGCCAGCCGGCAGGTGATGGCATCCGCTTCGGGATCGGGACTGGGCAGATGAACGCGGCAGCCATGAACGCGGCCATCGGTTCCGACCGTAAACACGATGGTCACGCTGCTGCCGATCCGGAGATTGCTGGTGCGCGCGGGATAATCACGTGC
>CAZQEH010000083.1:0-13378 GCA_964592205.1 uncultured Novosphingobium sp. | reverse complement strand
AGGCGCTGCGCCCGATGCCCCTCCTGCCGCGCCGCAGCCGCGCATTGTCTCGGTCGGCCCCGGCGGCTTCCTGCGTCAGGGCCCGGGCGATCAGCAGGCACCGATCCCCCCTGCCCCACCCCGCCGCCTCGTGCCCGCACGGCCGAGCCAGGAAGTGGCCGACAAGACCGGGCTGCTTGATCTCAACGATCGCATCTGCCGCTGGCCGATGGGCCACCCCGGTGAGCCTGATTTCCACTTCTGTGGTGACAAGGTGAACCCCGGGTTCCCCTATTGCGTGGAGCATTGTGGGCGCGCCTATCAGGCGCAATTGCCGCGCGGCCATCGCCGCCCGCCGCCGCCGATGCCCTTCGGCGGGCCCAGAGTTCGCTGACGCAGCCGATAGCCCGTTCGCTGCCACGACGTGTCCGGTAAGTCCGATCCGGTCTAAAAATCCCGAATTCCGGGCACTGTCGGCGCACACGCTGGTTAACCCGGCGTGGACGTTGCCGTTCTTGAAGGCATGAGCGAACAGACATCAGATGAGAACGCGCGCAAGTCGCGCTGGTGGCAGTGGTTCAGCGGCGCTGCCGCGGAGGATGCCGAGGAACCGGATTCACTCGCTGCGTCGGCCAGTGGCACGCATGAACTCACCCCGCGCGAAGTATGGCTACCGGCCAAGCGGCGCATGATCGGCAAGATCGCGGATTTCCTGATCGACCATGATCTCGAAATCCTGCCGACTACGCTGACCCTGGCCTACGAATGCGTTACCGGCGGAGCACCGCGCCTTGCCCAATTGATCCTCGAACGGACGGAAAAGGGCCTCCCGATCACGCTCAAATGGATCGAGGAGCAGCGCGGCGAAAGCACGCAGGAGAAGAACGGCGAGGCGCTCGCAGTGCTGATGAGCAGACTCGAGGATAGCCTCGACGAGTTCAGCAGGACCACGACCGGCGCGCGCCATGCGACCAGCGAGTACAGCAGCGCCCTCAGGCAGCATGTTGACGAGCTGGAAGGTGTTGGCCGCGCCGGTGTCGTCATCACCGAATTGGCGGCGCTCACTCGCGCGATGATGGAGCGCAGCATCGTGGTCGAGACCGAGCTCGCCTGCAGCGAACGCCGCGCGCAGGGCCTGCAAACCTCGCTTGATGAGACCCGACGGCTGGCCGAGATGGATCACCTGACCGGCCTCCCCAACCGCCGCGCATTCGATCAGATGCTGGAGCGCGAAATGCGCGACGCGATCGCGGCGGGCGAGGATCTTTGCGTGGCCTTCGTCGACATCGATCATTTCAAGCGCGTGAACGATGCGCATGGCCATCCCGCCGGAGACCGCGTGCTGAAGTTCGTGGGCGAGACGCTCAATCGCATCGCCGATGCCCGCTGCTTCGTGGCGCGGCACGGCGGCGAGGAATTCGCCGTCATCTGGCGCAATCACACGGTCGATATGGCGTGGAAGAAGCTCAACTCCGCGCGCGAGGAAATTGCCGAACGCCGCCTCGTCAACCGCGCCAATGACATGCCTTTCGGCAAGATCACCTTCTCCGGCGGGATCGCGGACGTCTTTGCCTTTGCCGACAAGAGCGCGGCCCTGAAAGCGGCAGACGAGGCACTTTATGCTGCCAAGCAATCGGGCCGCAATCGCATCCTCAGGGCTGGCGAGCCACCCGATCCGCAGGCAAAGGCGGCCTGAGCAGGAAGATCACGTAGCCCGCAAAGCGCTTGTCCCGCGCGAGCGCAGCGGGCGGTGTCCACTCACCGCCTTCGACCAGCGCAATCTTGTGCCGTATCGGCAGCGTGTCGATATGGCTGAACCACGCCGCATAGCCGGGGATCGTGTGGCGGCCCTGATAAGTCTGGATCACCACTTCATCGACAAGGCCTGCAAGCCGTGCGAGTTCCGCGGGATCGCCGTTCGCGCTCCAATCGAGCAGGCCGGTGATCGAAAGCCGCGCGCCCGGCCGCAATTCGCGGCGCGCCCGTTCAAGAAATGCACGGTAGCGCATCAATCCTGGTGTTGCGGCATCGAAATCGATCTGCAGCCCCTCAAGCCGGTTTCCTGCCATCCGCCAGCGGGTGAGCATCGCGCGCAGCGCATCCCACGTTGCCGCATCCCAATCGAGCCGCGCGGTGCGCACCGTGAGCCAAAGCGCCGGCCCCTGCAGGTGCGGCACGCCCGCGCGCATCGGCACTAGGCGCGCCGACCCGCCGCGCCGGATCTCGCCGCCAAGGATATAGAGCTCGCGCGCCTGCTTCACGGCGGGCGGTGGCGGCACCCCGGCCCAGAGGAAGAACTGATCGTAGCGCACTGGATCGACAGGCGGTGCGCCCGGCCTCGAACAGCTTGCCAGCGCCAGCGCGGCCAGCAGGGCGGCCGCGATGCGCTTCACCAATAGTACTTCTGCTTCTGCGCCCAGAGGCTCTTGGGAAACTCGCGCTTCAGCCGGTCGTACCAGCCCTTGCGCTGGGCGATCGGCACATCCTCCCCGCCGCAACCATTGTAGCCCGAGGGGCCATAGCAATTGACCGCGCGGTAGAGCGCATAGGCACGGTCGTCCGGCGCGCTGCGCGGATCGGCGATGACCGCCGCGTAGATCGCCCCGCGCTGCAGGGGCTTGCCGGGAAAGTCGCTCGCCACCCCGCCCAGCTGCCCCTTGGGCAGCGCTGTATCGAGCGTGGTGAACCCGTCAAAGCCATTGAGGCGCCAGAACTCACCAAGGCACAGCCGCGCGTGAGCATCCAGCGGATTGGCCGCCAGCGCGGCGACGGTGCCCTGCAGCGCCAGGCAGGCAAACCCGGCCTGCGCCGTGCGGCCCTTGGCAAACAGCCCCAGCGGCGTTGCCGTGCCAGGCGCAAACCCCCACAACCCCTCCGTCGGCGCTTCACCGCGCACCAGCGGGAGATTGGTGCGGAACCCGGCATAGTCGCCCCGGCTCAATTGCTTGTAGAGCAGCGTGAACAGCGCCGCATCGCGCTCGGTCGGCGCCTTCGCACCATCAAGCGCAACGCGGCGCAGCAGCGCTGGCCCTCCCGAATGCATCAGCAGGATCTCGCGCACCATGCGGTCGGTGATCGGCGAGTCCGCTCCGAAAACCTGCGCCAACTTGCCGTGCCGCTCCCAGTTCATCGCAAGGCCCAGCTCGACCGTCGGCCGCTGCCACAGCGCCTTCGCGCCGCCGAGCAGTTCGAGCCAGAAACCCGCTTCGTTGGGATCACTCCTGGCCGCCAGCGCCTGCCCGCGCAGCACCTGCCGGCTGAACGCGAGCGGCGTGTAGGAGGCGCGCTTCGCATCGTCCGGTATCAGCTGGAGAACGCGCGCATAGTCTTTCGCGACGTAGTAAGCATGGTTCGCCTGCAGGAAGGCAAAGAGCTCCGGCGCGCGCAGGAAGCTCGCCTGCTGGCTGGCCAACGTGGCCGCATCGAGCGGTTTTCCCGCTCCGCCCTGGTCATAGCGGTCATCCGGATCGGCTACACGCATCGCCATGAGGTCTGCCGCCGCCAGCAGCAACAAGCCGCCTCCGCGCGGATTGGGATTGTCTGCGGTGGAAAGGTATTTGCCGTCCGCCTCGTTGATCAGATCGACAAGTGCCGCGCCCTCCTGCGGGGCTTGCGCCAGCACGCTTTCATACCGCTGGCCGAGCGCAGGAAAATCGCCGGACAGCCATAGCGCGCGCCGCTCCAGCCCCCTCGCGGATTCAGCATAGCGGCCCTTCGGCCAGGCCTTCAGGTAGTCTGCCAGCACTGCCTTGCCGCGCAGTGCGGAGGCCTTGTCCACTGCCTTGAGCCCGCCGAAAAAGCCATATTCGTCCACGCTGTGCAGCAAAGCCCCGCCCAACCACGCGCGAGCAACCATATAGCGCGCCGTCTCGGCAACCCACGGATCGGGCGCACCAACCAACGCGGCGTATCCGCTCGCCGCTTCGCTATACCGCGTGGCATAGAACGCATCGGAAGCAGCGAGATAGCCAAGGAACGCCTTACCCGGCGCACTGCTCACGGCCACTCCGGGCAGGACGGCAGGCAGCTTGGGATCGGCGCAGCGCGCGACCAGTTGTGTCCGCGCGGCGGTGAGCGCGGCGCGATCAGTTTGCGGCAAGGCACGGTTGGCCGCAAGCGCATCAGTGAATTGCGGCGACGCGGCGCGGAAAGCCGCGCAAGGACCATCGATGACGTCAGCCGGCGGTTCGGCAGAGGGATCGAACGCTGGCACCCATTGCCTCGTCACCATCCCCCAATCGAGGAACGTGTGGCCAAATCCGTCCTCGTCGTACTCGGGCTTGGGATAGGCGCCCCCGCCCGTGACGGCCCCGGTCAACCCCAGCCCGGCAGAATCGCGCAGCAAAGCGAGCAGGTTCACCCGGCTGTCGTTGCCCGGTGCGATCACCACGCGGTTGTGGCAGGCCTGCGCCCCGCCAAACAGCGACCACGCCGGATCGCAGCCGACATCCGCGCAAGCCAGCGCTGCACCCGATGAAGCGAGCAGGCCCGCCATGAGCATGCCCTTGGTGAGCCTGAGCCGCATCGTCATCCCTTCCGCTGTGCTGACGGCGCCATGGTTCCCCGCCGCCCGCGCCAAGGCAAGAAAAAAGGGCCCGCGGTTTCCCGCGAGCCCCACTTTCGTTTGGCCTCAGGGCCGGACGATCAGTCGTCCGACTTGAGGAACGCCGGCATGTGATCGCCGCCGCCTTCACCGCCGCCACGCGGGCCGCGGTCGCGGTCACGACCGCCACCGCCGTCACGACGGGGACCACGGTCACCGCCACGGCCACCCGGGCCACGACGATCACCGCCGCGATCGCCGCGATCACCGCGCGGTTCACGCGGTTCGCGGGGCGGACGGGTGTCTTCCAGTTCAGCGCCGGTTTCCTGATCAACGACGCGCATCGAAAGGCGAACCTTCCCGCGCGGATCGATCTCGAGCACCTTGACCTTCACGGCCTGGCCTTCCTTCACGACATCGGTCGGCTTCTCAACGCGCTCGTTGCGCATTTCCGAAACGTGGACGAGGCCGTCCTTGCCGCCCATGAAGTTCACGAACGCGCCGAAATCGACGATGTTCACGACCTTGCCGTCGTAGATCTTGCCGACTTCGGCTTCTTCCACGATGCCAAGGATCCACTTCTTCGCGGCCTCGATCTGGTTGATGTCGGAGGAGCTGATCTTGATCAGGCCCTCATCGTCAATGTCGACCTTCGCGCCGGTCTCTGCGACGATCTCGCGGATCACCTTGCCGCCGGTGCCAATGACTTCGCGGATCTTCGACTTGTCGATCTGGATCGTCTCGATGCGCGGAGCGTGGGCCGAAAGCTCGGTACGAGCCGAACCCAGCGCCTTGGTCATCTCGTTCAGGATGTGCGCACGGCCTTCGCTCGCCTGATGCAGCGCCTTGGCCATGATTTCGCGCGTGATGCCCGCGATCTTGATGTCCATCTGCATCGTGGTGATGCCAGCGCTGGTGCCGGCAACCTTGAAGTCCATGTCACCGAGATGATCCTCGTCGCCCAGGATGTCCGAAAGGACGGCGAACTCGTCGCCTTCAAGGATCAGGCCCATCGCGATGCCCGAAACCGGACGCTCGATCGGAACGCCGGCGTCCATCATCGAAAGGCAGCCACCGCAGACGGTCGCCATCGAGGAGGAACCGTTTGACTCGGTAATGTCCGAGAGAACGCGGATCGTGTAGGGGAAGTCTTCCTTGCTCGGCAGCACCGGGTGCAGCGCGCGCCATGCCAGCTTGCCGTGGCCCACTTCGCGGCGACCCGGAGCGCCGAAACGGCCAACTTCGCCAACCGAATAGGGTGGGAAGTTGTAGTGCAGCATGAAGCGCTGATACGACAGGCCATCTAGCCCGTCGATCATCTGCTCGGCATCCTTGGTGCCCAGCGTGGTGGTGCAGATCGCCTGCGTTTCACCGCGCGTGAAGAGCGAGGAACCGTGCGTGCGCGGCAGGAAACCGACGATCGACTCGATCGGGCGGACCTGCGTGGTGGTGCGCCCGTCGATACGCGTGCCGTCCTTGAGGATGGCGCCGCGCACGATATCGGCCTCGACCTTCTTCATGGTCTTCATCGCGACCATCTGGGTCTGCGCGCCTTCAGCAACAAAGGCTTCCTTGGCCTTGGCCCGCGCTTCGTTCAGCGCGTTCGAACGCGCCGACTTGTCGGTGAGCTTGTAGGCCGCAGCCACATCGGCGCCAACCAGCTTCTTGAGCTTGGCCTTGATGTCCGCGGTGTTGTCGGTGAGGTCGATTTCCCAAGGATCCTTGGCGGCCTTCTCGGCGAGCGAGATGATCGCACCGACGACCTTGCGGATTTCGTCATGCGCAAACATGACCGCGCCAAGCATTTCGTCTTCGGTCAGTTCCTTGGCTTCGGATTCGACCATCATCACGGCCGCATCGGTGGCGGCGACGACGAGATCGAGGCGACCTTCGGCAACCTGCGACATCGACGGGTTGAGCTGGTACTCACCGTCCTTGAAGCCAACGCGCGCGGCGCCGATCGGGCCCATGAAGGGCACGCCCGAGATGGTGAGCGCAGCTGAAGCAGCGATCATCGCCACGATATCGGGCTCGGTCTCGCCGTCATAGCTCAGCACCTGAGCGATAACGTTGATCTCGTTGTAGAAACCTTCGGGGAACAGCGGGCGCACCGGGCGATCGATCAGGCGGGAAACCAGTGTTTCCTTTTCCGTCGCGCCGCGCTCGCGCTTGAAGAAGCCACCCGGGATGCGCCCGGCGGACGAGAACTTTTCCTGATAGTGCACGGTCAGCGGGAAGAAGTCCTGGCCTTCCTTGACCTTCTTGGCGGCAGTCACCGCGCAGAGCACGACAGTTTCGCCATACGTGGCGAGGACCGCGCCGTCAGCCTGACGGGCAATGCGGCCGGTTTCCAGAGTGAGGGTCTTGCCGCCCCACTCCAGCGATACGGTTTTGACGTCGAACATGTGTTTTCCTTCAGCCCGCCGCCCTATTGCGTGCGGGGTTTGCTGCCGGGTGTGCCGTCCCGGTCCGGTGCGGGGCGCTATTCTGGCCCCTGGTGATGCGCCTGCCTGCCGAATTGCCGGACCGGCGCCACATGCAAAAAGCGGCCCGCTCCGGGGCCGCTTTCCGCTTGGTTACTTGCGCAGACCGAGCTTCTGGATGAGGGCATTGTAGCGCTCAACATCCTTCTTCTTCAGATAGTCCAGCAGCGAGCGCCGCTTGTTGACCATCATCAGCAGCCCGCGGCGCGAATGGTTGTCCTTGTGGTGCGCCTTGAAGTGCTCGGTCAGGGTCAGGATGCGGCTCGTGAGGATCGCGACCTGCACTTCCGGCGAACCCGTGTCGTTCTTGCCACGAGCGTTGGCCGAGATGATTTCCTGCTTCTTTTCTGCGGTAACCGACATTCTACTCACTCCGCGACATCGGGAAGGTTGAACCCCCGCGCGACGGTCAGGACAGAGCCTGAAAGCTCGACCAAGGCCACCGGCACATTGCCGCTGCGCACCCAGTAAAGCCCGTCGGTATGGGGCAGCCCGTCAAGAACGCGGCCCTGGCGGACCGCTCTTGCCTGCTCGGGCGAAAGGTCAAGAGCCGGGATGTCGACCAGCCCTGCCTCCAGCGGCAAGAGTACGTGTTCAAGGGGTGCGCCCTTACCTACCTCGTTCAATTTGTCCAGCGAAATCGCTTGGGATGCCCCGAACGGCCCCGCACGCAGGCGGCGCAGCATGGTGACATGGCCGACGGTTCCGAGCGCATGCGCGATATCGCGCGCAAGGCTGCGGATGTAGGTGCCTTTGGAAACACTGACACGCAAAGTCGCGTACTGCTCGCTCGCGTCCCACTCACCTACGAAACCCTCGGCCATGTACTCCCAGCCATGGACTGTAACCTTGCGGGTCGGCATCTCCACCTGCTCGCCAGCGCGCGCACGATCATAGGCCCGCTGGCCATCAATCATCAGCGCCGAATAGGCTGGCGGCACCTGTTCAATGACCCCGGTGAAGCGGTCTTCGATAACCTTTTCAAGCGCGCCGAAACCGGGTTGCCAGTCGCTGGTGGCAATGACCCCGCCTTCCAGATCGAGCGTATCCGTCTCCCGCCCGAACTGCACAGTGAACTCGTACGCCTTGCTCGCATCGAGCATCCGCCCGCACAGCTTGGTCGCCTCACCCAGCGCGATCGGCAGCACGCCCGTCGCCAGCGGATCGAGCGTCCCGCCATGGCCAACCTTGACCTTGCCATAACCCGCCTCGCGCAAATTGCGCTTCACCGCGCCCACGGCCTGCGTCGAGCCGAGGCCATGCGGCTTGTCGAGAATGATCCAGCCGTTGACCACCGTCAGTTCCTCAATCGAGCTCCGGCCCGGCCACCAGTGCCACGATATGCTCAAACTGGTTTAGCATCCATTCCATCGGCGGGCCGATCAGCCGGTCGACGATATGGAGCCCCGGAAACAGCCACGGCAGGACGATGAACACCGCCATGAACAGCGGAACGCCGATGGGCTCGATCCGGTCGAGCAGCCGCACTCCCGCAGCCGGGGCAAGCCCGCGCACGATGCGCGAGCCATCAAACGGCGGCAGCGGCAGCAGATTGAACGTGCCGAGGAATACGTTGATCGCGATGAAGTTCTTGAGATTGTCCATCACGAAGAGCGCCGTCGGCCCCGGAGTCCCCTGCGGATCGAACTGGCGCAGCAGAAGCCCGAAGATCACCGCCGCCAGCGCCGCCAGCACGAAGTTCGTCAGCGGCCCAGCCGCTGCGACGAGCGCCATGTCGCGCTTGGGGCTGCGCAGCCGCGCATAGCTCACCGGCACGGGCTTGGCCCAGCCAAACACCGGCAAGCCCAGCAGCTTGAGCATGCCGGGCAGGATCAGCGTCCCCATCGGATCGACGTGCCTCAGCGGATTGAGGCTCAGCCGCCCGCGCTCGTAAGCAGTGGGATCGCCCAGGAGGCGCGCCGCCCAGCCATGCGCGATCTCATGCAGCACGATGGCGAACACCATCGGCACGATCACTGTAGCGGCGATATAAAACGGATTGCTCATGCGCGCACCGCCAGCCAGTCTTCCCGCAGCAGGCCATAGATCACGGTATCGCGCACGCGGCCAGTCCAGGTCTTGCGTTCGCGGCGCATCACGCCTTCCTCCTCCGCACCAAGCTTGCGCACCGCGGCGCGGCTGCGGGTGTTGATCACGTCAACCTTGAACACCACGCGCTCGAGCCCACAGGCAAAGGCATGATCGATCATCAGCCGCTTTAGCCGCCCGTTGAAGCCGGTGCTGCGCAGCGCAGGCACGATGAAGCTGTTGCCGATCTCGATTGACCAGCCCGGATCGCCGAACGCGATCCACGCTGTCATGCCGACCACCACGCCCTCCTTGAGCACGGCGTAGACCGAGCGCGCTGGCGGGCCCGCGAGCAGGCTATCAAACTGCGGGTCGAAATGATCGCCCACGTAGCAGAAGGGATAGATCTCCCAGATGTCGCTATCCTCGGCACAAGCCGCGCGCAGCCCCTCGCGGTGATCCACGCGCAGCGGCTCGATGCGCAGATCGCCTTCCTCCAGCGGGACAAAGAGCTGGGGCGCGTTCACTGCGAAGGTGTCCCACAGGCCGGGTGGCGGAAAGGGAGGATTGCCATACCCCCGTGCACATAGGCATTGCGCGGCGAAAGCCAAGCGCCTGCAGTCGGGCCCGGCTGTGAAATCATCGAGAATGCAGCCCCCTTCAAATCGTTGGGGCTTTCGTCAGGGAAGGTTCACTCCTGCCGGACGACAAGGATACCCATGACCACTCCGCTCTCCCGCCTCCTTGTCGCGTTCGCTGCCGTGCTGACCATGCTGCAGCCCGTAGCGGCCAAGGCGGGGGACTTGCGCTATGTGATCGACCGCAGCGCCAGCCGGGTGGATGTAAAAGTCCCCTTCCTCGGCATCGCTTCCAAGACTGCGCATTTTCCTGACATGTCTGGCGTCTTCAACCTCTCGTTTGCCGATCTCGAAGCGCTCGACATGGTCGTCGATATCGACGCACGGACGCTGACGACCGGCGATTCGCAGGCCAAGACGCTGAAGGGCAAGAGCTTTTTCGATGTCGCCAACCATCCCACCGTGCGCTTCGTCGGGCGCCACCTGAAGATGACAGGCGACAAGACCGCCGAAGTCGAAGGCGACATCACAGCGCGCGGGATTACCCGGCCGATCAAGCTCAACGTGACGTTTTCGGACCCGCCCTTCTCGACCGGCGGCACCCAGCCGATCTCGATCATTGGCACCGGTGTAATCAATCGCCGCCAGTTCGGCATGACCGCCTTTCCGTGGATCATCGGCGCCATAGTCAATGTAACGATCCGCGCGCGGATGGTGCCGGGCTAGGCCTCGTCCGCCAGGTCGCCAAGGTCGCGCTGCACCTTGGGATCCGCTAGCAGCTTGTCGATGTGGCTCGCCACGTCAAAGCTCTCGTCGGCGAGGAACTTGACCTTCGCGGCGTATTTGAGCCGCAGCCGCTGGGCCACTTCCTTCTGGAAGAACGCGGTGTTCGTCCGCAGCGCTTTCAGCACCGCTTCCTCGTTCGCGCCGAGCAGCGGCTTGATATAGGCCGTCGCATGCCGGAGATCGGGCGACATGCGCACTTCCGTCACTGAAACCGAATGCGCGGTCAGCACTTCATCGTGCACTTCCTGCCGCATCAGCAGTTCCGACAAAATATGGCGCACCTGTTCGCCCACCTTGAGCAGGCGGACCGAGCGGGTTTCGGGGGATGCGGGCTGCTTTGCCATCTCGTCCTGGTCCTTCAGCCCATCTTCGCCAGAATACGGGCGAGTGAGCGCACATTGCGCGCCGTGCCGCGCCGGCCGAGCCGCCGTTCCAGAAACGCGCCCGTCATCCGGCTCGCCGAAACGCCTTCGACAAAATCGATATAGAGCGCGCGCGGACCCATTGCGAGCCTTTCAGGGCCGCGCGCTGCCTGATCGGTCACCAGAACGCGAAACTGTGCCGGATCGACCTCGCCATCGAGAAACATCGTGTGGACATTCGCATCTGCACCCTGGCCGGTGAACGGATTGTCCTCGATCGCGCTGCGCAATTCCGGCTTGCCGAGCACCGCCACCATGCTGCGGAAGCCGAAGCGGTCCTCGACGATCCATTCGAGCATTTCCGCAAGGCCCTCGGGCGGGCGCTCCTCATGCTCGAACAGCACGTTGCCGCTGGCGATGACCGTCTCGACCTGCTCCAGCCCCTCGCGCTCGAACGCCTCGCGCAGCTCCGCCATCGACAGGCGGTTGCCGCCGACGTTGATCGAACCAAGCAAGGCGACGTAGCGGGGCATGGGATCAGCGCAGCAGTTCGATGTCGTAGCCCGGCAGGCCGATCTGAGCGAAGATGGACCGCAGAGCTTCGACATCCCATCGCGAACGAGCGCGATCGACCTCATCGATCAAACCGCAAACGACAAGGCGTTCGTTCACGGTCATGCCGTTGAGATCCGACCGCTCGTTCACAGCGTGCGCACGCGCTCCTCGACCTCGAACACTTCAAGCTGGTCACCCGGCTTCACGTCGTTCGTATCGGCCAGCACCACACCGCATTCCAGACCGGCGCGCACTTCCGGCACGTCGTCCTTGAAGCGGCGGAGCGAGTGGATGACGGTCTGCGAGATGATGACGTCCTGACGCGTGAGGCGGGCGTTGATGCCCTTGCGGATGAAGCCCTCCACCACGAGCAGGCCCGCAGCCTTGTCGCGCTTGCCGGCGGGGAACACTTCCTTGACCTCGGCACGGCCGACCACGGTCTCGATCCGCTCCGGCCCGAGCTGGCCAGCCATTTCGAGGCGGATGTCGTCCGTCAGCTGATAGATCACGTCAAAGTACTTCATCCGCACCTTGAAGCGCTCGACCAGTTCGCGCGCCTTGGCGTTCGGACGGACGTTGAAGCCGATGATCGGCGCGCCGCTCGCCTGCGCGAGGTTGACGTCGCTTTCGGTAATCGCGCCCACGCCGGAAGCGAGGATGCGCACCTTGATCTCGTCGGTCGAAATGCGGTTGAGCGCATTGACAATCGCTTCGGTCGAGCCCTGCACGTCGGCCTTGATGACCACCGGATACTCGATAACGGCCTGCTTGGCCGCGAGCGCGGAGAACATGTTCTCAAGGCTTGTCGGCGCCTGCGCGGTGCGCTTGGCGGTTGCGCGTTCCTGACGGTAGGCGGCGACTTCGCGGGCACGCGCCTCGTTCTCCACCACGGTCAGCGTATCACCGGCCATCGGCACACCGCCAAGGCCGAGCACTTCGACCGGCAGCGAAGGCGGCGCCTCCTTGATCTGACGGCCCTTGTCGTCAAGCATCGCGCGCACGCGGCCTGATTGGGTGCCGACGACCAGAATGTCGCCAACCTTCAGCGTGCCGCGGTTGACCAGCACGGTCGCCAGCGGACCCTTGCCCTTGTCAAGCTTGGCCTCGATCACGGTGGCTTCGGCGGCGCGGTCTGGATTCGCGCGCAGTTCGAGCAGTTCGGACTGGAGCAGGATCTTCTCGATCAGCTCGTCCATGCCCATCCCGGTCTTGGCCGAAACCTCGACGTCCTGCACATCGCCCGACATTTCCTCGACCACGATCTCGTGTTCGAGCAGACGTTCGCGGATGCGCTGGGGATTTGCCTCGTGCTTGTCGGCCTTGGTGATCGCCACGATCATCGGCACGCCGGCAGCCTTGGTGTGATTGATGGCCTCGATCGTCTGCGGCATGATCCCGTCATCGGCCGCCACCACCAGAATGACGATGTCCGTCACGTTGGCACCGCGCATGCGCATTTCGGTGAAGGCTTCATGGCCCGGCGTATCGAGGAAGGTGATGTGGTCACCGCCCTTGGTCTTGATCTGATAGGCGCCGATATGCTGCGTGATGCCGCCGGCCTCGCCGCGCACCACATCGGTGCCGCGCAGCGCGTCAAGCAGGCTGGTCTTGCCGTGATCGACATGGCCCATGATCGTGACCACCGGCGGACGCGGCTGCAGCGTCTCGTCGGTATCGACGTCAGCGGCGCTGTCGATGTCGATGTCCGAATCCGACACGCGCTTGATATTGTGGCCAAATTCGGTGACGAGCAGCTCGGCAGTGTCCTGATCGATGGTCTGGTTGATGGTGACCATCATGCCCATCTTGAACAGCGCCTTGATCAGATCCGCAGCCTTTTCGGCCATGCGGTTGGCGAGATCCTGCACCGTGATCGCCTCGGGCACCACGACATCGCGGACTTGCTTCTCGCGCGGCTGCGACTGCCCGGCGAAGTGCGCACGGCGCTCCTTCTCACGGGCACGCTTCAGCGCGGCGAGGCTGCGGGCGCGGGCGCCCTCGTCCTCATTGAGCGCGCGCGTAACGGTGAGCTTGCCGGCCTGACGACGGTCGCCCGCTCCCTTG
>CAZQEH010000082.1:0-13704 GCA_964592205.1 uncultured Novosphingobium sp. | reverse complement strand
CGCCGCCACGCCAGCCGCCGCCACGCCAGCCGCCGCCACGCCAGCCGCCGCCACGCCTGCTTCAGCGTCCATCTCGCCACCGCCAACCGCGCCGGCCTGCACCGCCTGCATTCCCGCGCTTTCGCCGGTCGAACTGGTGCTTGATAGCGATCTGGGCAGCAAGATCAGCAAGACCGGTGATACTTTTGCATTTCATCTCGCCAAGGCCCTCGTCGTCGACGGACACGAGGTAGTGCCGGCGGGGGCCAGCGGGCAGGGCGAAGTCATCCATGCCAAAAAGGCCGGCGGCAGCGGCACCGCAGGAGAACTCGTGCTGGCCGCGCGGTTCCTCGTGGTCGGTTCGCAGCATTTGCGCCTGCGCTCCATGCGCATCGCGCAACAATCCTCCGATGCGGTCGGCAAGATCGACGCATTCAATGCGGCCACTGCGATAAGCCCCGTGCCGGTCGCGCTGATCGGCTTTGCCCTCACCGGGAGCAACGCAATCTTCCCCAAGGGAACCCTGGCCATCGCCAGGACCGCCGAAGATTTTCCCGTGCCCGCCGGCAATGGCAGCGGCCCCGCAGCAGTTCAGACCCCATCACCGGCAAATCCGCCGAACAAGTGAATGACAGGAGGCAATGCAATATGTTGAAGACAGCTACCAAGGCGGGATTGCTGCTGCTGGGTGCGGTGATGATGGCACCTGCGGCGATGGCCGGTGACAAGGCGCCGGTGCGCATTCCTGCGCCGCCCAAGGGCAAAGGCCAGATCGTGTTCTACCGCACCGGCACAATCATGGGAGCCGCCATGGGCTGCGCCGTGAACGAGAGTGGCAAGAAAATCAGCTCGCTGGGATCGGGCCGCTATTTCATCCTCGTCACCGATCCGGGCCGCCACGAATATACCGTGAAGAGCGAAGCCAAGGACACCCTCGCGCTTGAGGTCGAGCCTGACGAGACGCAATACGCCATGTGCCGGATCAAGATGGGTGTCATGGCAGGCCGTCCGGACCTGCGCCCCTCGACGGCCGAGGAGTTTACCAAGGCGGGCACCAACCGGCTGGTCGATGCGGACGACATGGGGCCCGGGCCGGGTGCGCTGCGTCCGGATGAAGTGAAGGCCGCGCTCGAGGCAGCGCCCGCACCGGCTCCGGCCACCAACTGACCCGCGCCCTGATGGCCCCGCATCGGCGGTTGACGGGGTTAATTTAAGCGGCCAATTAAATCGCGAACGACATCCCTGCGCCGGGTCCGTACACCGGTGCGGGGATGTCTGCATCAGGCGGAGATATTGCCCATGAATGTTGCCGAAGCCGTACTCACCCGCCGATCGATCCGCGCGTTTCAGGACAAGGCCGTTCCCTTGGATGTGCTGCGCCGCGTGATGGACACCGCGCGCTGGGCGCCTTCGGGTTGCAATTTCCAGCCGTGGGAAGCCAGCATCGTCACTGGTGAGCCGCTCAAGGAACTGCAGGCCAAGATGGCCGTCACACCCCCGCAAAACCCGCGCGAGTATAGCTGGGACGATCCCGAAGTGATCCCCGAATGCAAGGCGCGCCTCCACGGCGTGGGCAAGGCGATGTACGCCGCGATGGGCATCGGCCGCGAGGATGTGGAAGCCCGCAACAAGTTCATGGGTGCCAACCTTGTCTCGTTCGGCGCGCCCGCTGTCCTGCTCTGCTATTTCGATCGCCGGATGGGCCCGCCGCAGTGGTCGGATGTCGGCATGTGGCTGCAGACCGTCATGCTGCTGCTGCGCGGCGAAGGGCTCGACAGCTGCCCGCAGGAATTCCTGTCCGTCTATGCCAAGCTCATCAAGGACTTCCTCGGTGTTTCGGATGAAACCCACATCTTCTTCTGCGGCATCGCCATCGGCTACCGCGTGGAAGGCGATCCGGTGAACAACTTCCCCCGCGAGCGGGAACCGATCGACGGCAACGTCAAGTTCCTCGGTTTCTGAGCGTTTTTTTGCTGTTTCGGCCTGGCTGAAACAGGGCAGCACCGGCCCGCTCCCCCGCCCGGCCACCCACGAGAGTACCCTCAATGGGTGGCCGGGCGGGGGAGCGGGCCGGTGCCGCTATCCGCGTGAGCGGATCAAACAAAGTGCGCTGCGGCATAGGCAGCAGCGCACAAGGCCGCTAATCAACTGCACAAAGCAGGGGGTGGGCGATGCCTGAATCCAGAGGCACATCGGTGCAGGCGCTGCGGCAGGGCCTGAATCAGGGGCTGCGCGAGCTTGGCTGGCAGCGGCTGGCCGTGGCAGCGCTGCTGGTTGCGCTGGCGACATTCACCGCGTTGCGCAGCTGGAATCTGCCGCTGCTCAGCAACGCCGAAAATGCGCTTTACGATATCCGCGCCGCCGGTTTTGCGCCGCGCACCGATCAGGACGAGCGGATCGCGCTGGTCGTCTATACCGATGATACCAACCGCAACACGGGGAAGATCTCGCCGGTCGATCGCACCATCCTTGCCGAGGCGCTTGCCCAGATCGAGGGCATGGGCGCCAAGGGCGTGGGCATCGATATCCTGTTCGACAGCGCGCAGAAGGATGATCCGCTGCTGCAAGCCGCGCTGCGAGGCATGCGCACGCCGGTGTTTCTCGCCTTCGCCAGCAACCGCACCAATCCCGAGGCGATCACCTGGGAACAGGAGCAGGATCTCAGGCGCTATGTCGATGCAGTCCGCACCGGAACGACGCGGCCTGCGAGTATTCTCCTTGTGACGGACAACGATGGCGCCGCCCGTCGCTGGCCGCGCCAGTATCCCGGACTGCCGCCGCTGCTTTCCGAAGCGCTGACCCAAGGCACGAGCGATGCCGCGCCGCAGTTCTCCAGTTTCACCGGCCCGATCCGGTACCGCCTGCCCACCGCCAAGGACCGCCCGGTATTCGAGAAGATCCCGATCGACCTTCTCGCCGATCCTGCCACCGCGCCGCTCGTCGCCAGCAAGATTCGGGGGCGTTATGTGCTGATCGGCGGCGATTTCGCCGATTTTGACCAGTTCGATACGCCGTTCACCCGCACCGGCCTCTCGCCCGATCCGCGTGGGGCCAATTCACGCATGATCGGCGTCGAAATCCACGCCTCGATGCTGGCGCAGTTGCTCGACAAGGCGCTCCCGCGCAGCGTGCCGGGCTGGGCGCAGGCGCTGGGCGCTGTGTTTGCTGTGCTGCTCGGCATGGCGACAGCAGCGGCGCGCGCGCGGCCCTGGCAGCTGGCGCTCGGCGTGGCGGTCCAGCTGGCAGCCTTTGCGGCGTTTCCCTTCCTGGTCGCGCATGCAGGCTTCGATACGCTGGGCTTCCCCGCAGTCGGCTGGCCCGCCGGCTGGCTGATCGCCTATGTCGCGGTGAGTTCGGCTCTGCGAGCGATCAACGCGGCGCAGCGCGAGTTTGCCCAAGGCGCGCTGGGCAAATACCTCCCACGTTCGGTCGCGAGCGAGATTCTGCGCAACCCCGAGCGGCTGCGCCTCCACGGCGAAAAGCGCGAAATCTTCTGCTTGTTCAGCGATCTCGAAGGCTTCACCAAGCTCACCCATGCGGTCGAGCCGGAAATGATCGCGCGGCTGCTCAACGAATATCTCGACAGGCTCTCGGCTGTCGTCCTCGAACATGGCGGCACACTCGACAAGTTCGTCGGCGATGCGGTCGTCGCGTTCTGGGGCGCGCCGTTGGCCTATCCCGACGACGGCGAACGCGCGGTGAAAGCGGCCATCGCGATGTACCATGCCGGCGAGGAATTCCGCCGCAACGCGCCCCCCGGCGTGCCACCGATCGGGCGCACCCGCGTCGGCGTCCATTTCGGCGAAGCGATCGTCGGCAATTTCGGCGGCGATGGGCGCATCCAGTACACCGCGCTCGGCGATGCGATGAACACCGCCGCCCGGCTCGAAGGCGCGAACAAGCCGCTTGATACGACGATCCTCGTCAGCCGTGAGGCGCTGGAAAAGTCCGGTCTGGACGGCTTTCGGCCGATGGGCACGGTCGGCCTGCGCGGGCGCGCGACGCCGGTCGAGGTGTTCGAGCCGGTGCCCGAAGCCGCACTGGAAGCGCGCACGCTTGCCGAAGAGCTTGTCGCCGCGCATGCTGCAGGAAATCGCGCGGGTGTGCAGGCGCTCACAGCGCGAATCGAGGGGGCGGGCCAAAAGGATGCCGCGCTGGCCAATCTGGCGCGCCGCCTCGCGGAACTGGATGATGGAGAGAGTTATGTCCTTGGCTAGTCGCACCCTCGCTGCCGCAGCGCTCATCGCGGCGAGCTTCGGCTGGAGCGTCGTGGCCCATGCCCAGGCGGTGGTGATCCGCTCGACCGGGCCTTCGGCGGCGGCCTATCCGATGGGACGCAAGCTGCCCGCGGGCGCGGCGGTCAGCCTCAAGGCGGGCGATCAGGTGACGGTGATCGACCAGGCCGGCTCGCGCGTCCTTTCCGGCCCCGGCAGCTTTCGCATCGACAATTCCGTGAACCGCGATGCCGCGGGTGGGGCCAATACTGCGCTGGCCGCGCTGATCGCACGCGGCGGCGCGCGCACCCGCACCGGGGCCGTGCGGGGCGATCTCGATGTGCCGACCGAAGCCGTCCGGCCCGACAATGTGTGGTACGTCGATGTCAGCCGCGGCGGCACCGTCTGCATCGCCGATCCGGCGCAGGTGGTCCTGTGGCGGCCCAATCGCGCCGAAACCGGCAACGGCACGCTCTATGGCCCTGATAATACCCCCGCCGAAGTGACCTTCCGCGCCACCAGCGCGATCAAGCTCTGGCCGGTGGCGACGCTGCCGGTGGTCGATGGCCAGACGTATCGCTTCACCAGCCCGGTAGGGCAGGCGGTCAAGATCACCACGCGCCTCCTCGGCGATGTGCCGGAAGATCCGGTGGCCGTGGCGGCGCTCCTCGCCGAAAAGGGTTGCACCGCGCAGATCGAGGTGCTGGCGAACGCGCCCGCAGCGGCGGAATAAGCTGCCGCGCTTGACCGGCAGGCGCGTGGGCTGGCAGAGCGCGGGGCATGGAAACCACTGCTCCGCTCACCCTGTTCAACAGCCTGACCCGCCGCACCGAACCCTTCACGCCGGTCCACCCCGGCGAGGCGCGCGTCTATACCTGCGGACCGACGGTCTACAACTACCCCCACATCGGCAACATGCGCGCCTACGTGTTCGCCGACGTGCTGGGCCGCACGCTGAGCTTCAAGGGCTACAAGCTCACCCATGTCATCAACATCACCGACGTCGGCCACCTGACCGACGATGCGGACGATGGCGAGGACAAGATGGAGCGGATGGCCGCCGCGCAGAAGCAGTCGATCTGGGAGATCGCCGAGCACTACAAGCAGGCCTATTGGGCCGATGTGCGCGCGCTCAATATCCGCCAGCCTGCAGAGTGGACGGTGGCGACGGACTACGTGCAGCAGATGATCGCGTTCGCCGAAGGGATCGCGGCGAAGCACTGCTACGAGCTCGACAGCGGCCTCTATTTCGACGTTTCGACGGTCGCGGACTACGGCCGGCTGGCGCGCGCGCAGACCGATGAGGGCGAGGGCCGGATCGAAGCCGTGGAAGGCAAGCGCAACGCGGCAGACTTCGCGATCTGGCGCAAGACCCCACCGGGCGAGACGCGGCAGATGGAATGGGATTCGCCCTGGGGCAAGGGTGCGCCGGGCTGGCATCTCGAATGCTCGGTCATGTCGGGCGCGGTGCTCGGCTTTCCCTTCGACATCCACACCGGCGGCATCGACCACCGCGAAATCCACCACCCCAACGAGATCGCCCAGAACCAGGCGCATTGCTGCACCAACGGCCTCGACGATGCGGCCAATTCGGGCGCGAAGGTGTGGATGCACAACAACTTTCTCGTGGAACGCTCCGGCAAGATGTCGAAATCGAGCGGCGAGTTCCTCCGGCTACAACTGCTGATCGACAAGGGCTACCACCCGCTTGCCTACCGACTGCTTTGCTTGCAGGCGCACTACCGCAGCGAAATGGAATTCAGTTGGGAAGGCCTTGGCGCGGCGCTGACGCGGCTCAAGCGGATGGTGATGGCGGTTGAGCAACTCAAGTCGCAGTTGGGACCGATTGAAGAGGCTTCATCTTCGGATCAAATCGTGCTCGGCCATCCGGACCGTGATGTCTTGGCACTACTCCTGCGCGATTTCAATAGGAGTATGAGCGATGACCTCGATACTCCTAACGCACTGATATTTCTCGAGAACACACTCGGCGCCAAAAAGAAGGATCCTCGCGTTCGACACTATGTGATCGAGCAGATGGACTCCGTCCTCGGCCTCAACCTCCTCACCCTAACCCGCGCCGATCTGCGCATCCGCCCCAAGTCCGCCACCATCACCGAAGCCGAAATCGAGGCCACCCTCGCCGCGCGCAAGGAAGCCCGCGCCGCCAAGGACTTTGCCCGCTCCGATGCCCTGCGCGATGAACTGGCCGCGCAAGGCGTCGAAGTCATGGACGGCGATCCGCTCGGCTGGGAGTGGAAGCTGGCGTGAAGCTCTGGCGCGTCACCCGCGCGGAACACGTGGCGCTGGATGGCGCAGGTGCGATCAAGTACGGTGGCCGCTATTCGCCGCCCGGCCTGCCGGTCGTCCATTTCGCGTCCGAAGCTGCCCTCGCGGTGCTGATTGCGCTGCGCTACCAGCCCGCCGATCCGACAGAGGAAGCGAGCGATCTTGTCCTTGGCTGGATCGAGGTTGCCGAGCGGCCCGAATGTGTGCCGCCGGGGCTGGACGAAACTGCCATCCGGAGCTGGGTGACCGATTGGCTGACCGCACAGCGCTCGCTTTTGGCCGCGATCTCATCAAAGGTCCTGCCTGAAGGCGATGTGCTGCTGTTCAATCCGCGCCATCCAGATGCGGCCCATGTTGGCCCGCTCCGCACGCGCCAATTCAGTTTCGCCGAGTGCCTCCACACTCCGCCGATGCGCTCAACCTATGGAGCCGGACAATGATCGTGCTTGCCGCGCTTGCGCTTGCCGCCTTTCCCGCAGCCACGCCAGAGGCGGCCATCGCGGCGATCTATGCGCCCTTCCGGCAGGCGGAGATGAAGGACGCGGCGTGGGAACGCCCGATCTTTACGCCCGGCCTCAAGGACCTCATCGCCCGCTGGCGCGCGGTGACGCCCAGCGATGAAGTCGACGATCTCTCGGATTTCGATTGGCTCTGCCAGTGTCAGGACTGGGATGCCGGCGGCCTCCGTGAGCGGATCACCGCCCGCCGCGTGCTTGGCCCTGCGCACCAGATCGTCGCCGTGCGGCTAGGCAAGGCGCCGGGTCGCCACGAAGTGCTGCGCTTCGTCCTTGTCCGGCAGCGCAGCGGCTGGCTGGTGGATGATATTTTTGCGAGTGGCTTCCGGGGCGGGCTCCGCGCGACGCTGGTGCGCACGGCGGCCGCCGACATCGCGCTGCGCAAACACCGATATGCAAGAGGATCTGCCTGATGACCATTCTCGTGATGAACCCACGCGCCGCCCCGCTCGTGCAGCCGCATTTGCCGGAGTGGATCGAGCCGCGCTTCTTCCGCCACACGGCAGAGCTCATGGAAATGGCGCCCGAGGCCGAGATCGGCTGGTTCGACCTTGAGGATACCGCGCCGATGGCCGAGGCGATCAGGCTGGCGACGAAGCTCAAGTGGCTCACCAGCATCTATGCCGGGGTTGATGGCCTGCCGCTGGCGCTGATGGCGGAGCGCGGCGTGCGCATGACCAATGGCGCGGGCATCAATGCGGTGACCATCGCCGAATATGTCGTGATGGGCATGCTCACCGTCGCCAAGGGCTACCGCGAGGTCGTGCGCGCGCAGGACCGGCACGAGTGGCTGATGGATTCGCCAGGCAAGCTCGAACTGGAAGGCAGCAAGGCGCTGATCCTCGGCTACGGCGAGATTGGCCAGCGGGTTGACCGGGCGCTGCAGGGCTTCGGCGTCGAGGTGACCAAGGTGCGCCGCTCGGCGGGCGTGGGTATGCTCCTGCCCGATCAGTGGCGCGCGCGGCTGGGCGAGTTCGACTGGGTGATCCTTGCCGTGCCCGGCACGGCGGAAACCGAAGGCATGATCGGCGCGGCGGAACTGGCGGCGATGAAGCCGTCTGCCGTGCTGGTCAATGTCGCGCGCGGCAGCGTGGTGGATCAGGAAGCACTGGTGGCGGCGCTGGCCGCGCAGAAGCTGGGCGGCGCGTTCCTCGATGTGACGACGCCCGAGCCGCTCCCGGCAGACCATCCGCTGTGGTCGCTACCCAATGTCCACGTGACGATGCACTTGTCCGGCCGCGCGCAGGGCAAGATGTTCCGCCGCGCGGTGGAGCGCTTCCTCGGCAATCTCGATCGCTACCACCGCGGCGAGCCCCTCACCAACCAGGTCGATTTCGCGCTCGGCTACTGAAGCCGCAAGCAGAGCGTGACTCGCGCGCAGGGCTTTGTTACCCCTTCGGGCAAGGGGGGGCGGCTGCTGCTGCAACCGCCGGATGGTCGCGGCCGTATTGGGAGAGGGAGGCGCTCGGGCGTGCTCCCTGAGGGGGAGCGATCACATGAGCGAAGGTTCCGGAAAAAAAGCGTCAGACCTGTTCATCGAATGCCTTGAGGAAGAAGGCTGCGAATACATCTTCGGCGTGCCCGGGGAAGAGAACCTCGATTTCCTCGATTCGCTCTCGCGCTCCACGAAGATCAAGCTGGTGCTCACCCGACACGAACAGGGCGCAGGCTTCATGGCCGCGACGTATGGTCGCCACACCGGCAAGACCGGCGTGTGCATCGCGACACTGGGGCCGGGCGCGACGAACTTCGTCACCGCCGCGGCCTATGCCACGCTCGGCGGGATGCCCATGCTGATGATCACCGGCCAGAAGCCGATCAAGAAATCGAAGCAGGGCCGCTTCCAGATCCTCGACGTTGTCTCGATGATGGGGCCGATCACCAAGTTCACCCACCAGATGGCAAGTTCGGACAATATCCCGAGCCGGGTGCGTGAGGCCTATCGGCTGGCCGAGGAAGAGAAGCCGGGCGCGACTCACATCGAACTGCCCGAGGACATCGCCGACGAGCACACCGATTCGCGCCCCCTCAAGCGCAGCCAGGTGCGCCGCCCCAGCGCCGATCCCAAGTCGGTGCGCTATGCGGTGAAGGCGCTTGAAGCCGCCAGGTCGCCGGTTCTGGTGATCGGAGCGGGCGCCAACCGCACGATGACCGGGCGCATGCTGCTCCAGTTCATCGAGAAGACCGGCATCCCCTTCCTCACCACCCAGCTCGGCAAGGGGGTGATCGACGAGCGGCACCCCAAGTTCCTCGGCTGCGCGGCGCTTTCTGCCGGAGACTTCGTCCACCGTGCGATCGAAGACTCTGACTGCATTGTGAATATTGGCCACGATGTGATTGAAAAACCGCCGTTCTTCATGCGTGATGGCGGGCCGACCGTGATCCACGTCTCGTCCAAGACGGCCGAAGTCGATCCGGTCTATTTCCCGCATATCGAAGTGATCGGCGATATCGCCAACGCGATCTGGCAGATGAAGGAAGACATCGTGCCTTCGGGCAGCTGGACGTGCCGCAAGATGCTCGAATACCGCGCCGCCGAAGTGGCGCACACCGCCCCGCTCGCGGCGGACGCGCGCTTCCCGATCTTCCCGCCGCACCTCGTCAGCGAGATCCGCGCGGCGATGCCCGATGACGGGATCATCTGTCTCGACAACGGCGTCTACAAGATCTGGTTCGCGCGCGGCTACACTGCCTATCGCCCCAACACCGTACTGCTCGACAACGCGCTCGCCACGATGGGGGCAGGGCTGCCCTCGGCAATGATGAGCGCGATGCTCTACCCTGAGCGCAAGGTCATGGCGATCTGCGGCGATGGCGGCTTCATGATGAATAGCCAGGAGATTGAAACGGCGGTGCGCCTCGGCCTCGATCTCACCGTACTGATCCTCAATGACAGCAGCTATGGCATGATCCGCTGGAAGCAGGCCAACATGGGCTTTGCCGATTTTGGCCTGACCTACGGCAATCCGGACTTCGTGAAGTACGCCGAAAGCTACGGGGCGCACGGTCACCGCGTCGAGTCCGCGGAGCACCTCAAGGAACTCCTCGCGCATTGCCGCGATACGCCGGGGGTGCACCTGATCGATTGCCCGGTGGACTATTCGGAGAACGACCAGATCCTCAACAAGGACATCAAGGCGCTGTCGAAAGCGCTGTAAGTACGCGTTGTTTCCCTCCCGCCTGCGGGAGGGGGCAGGGGAAGGCGTATTGGCGCCGTTCCCGAACATTCCCTCCCCCGACCCCTCCCGAGCCATTGATTTCAAGTGGCGGGAGGGGGGAGCTGCTGACCATGGTTCAACTCAAAGACGTCTACCCGCTCTATCTCAACAACAAGGCGGTGCAGCCCAACACCGATCTTGTCGTTACCGACAAGTTCACCGGCGAGGTTGCCTTTCGCACCGCGCTCGCGACGCCCGATGTGATCGACGCAGCGATTGCCGGCGCGGTTCGCGCGGCAGAGCCGATGGCGCGGCTGGCGAGCTATGAAAAGCGCGATGTCCTCGCCCACTGTGTGCGCCGCTTCATCGAGCGCTTCGACGAGCTGGCCTATGCGCTCTGCGTGGAAGCCGGCAAGCCGATCGCGGACGCGGAAGGCGAAGTCACCCGCCTGATCGACACTTTCCGCATCGCCAGCGAAGAAGCGACGCGCAACTACGGTGAAGTCCAGCCACTCGATATCTCTGCGCGAGCAAAGGGTTACATGGGGATGTGGAAGCGCGTTCCCATCGGGCCGTGCAGCTTCATTTCACCGTTCAACTTCCCCTTAAACCTTGCCGCGCACAAGATCGCGCCGGCCATTGCCATGGGCTGTTCCTTCGTGATGAAGCCCGCCAGCCTCACCCCGCTTGGCGCGATCATCATGGGCGAAGTGCTGGCCGAATGCGAGATCCTGCCCGAAGGCGCCTTCTCGATCCTCCCCGCCAGCCGCGACGGGGCCGATCTCTTCACCACCGACGAGCGGCTGAAGCTGCTTTCCTTTACCGGTTCGCCGGGGGTGGGCTGGGAGCTGAAGGCCAAGGCGGGCAAGAAGAAGGTCGTGCTGGAGCTAGGCGGGAACGCTGCGGTGATCGTCGATGCCGATGCCGATCTCGATCATGCGCTCTCGCGGATCGTGTTCGGCGGATACTACCAGTCCGGCCAGTCGTGCATTCACGTCCAGCGCGTGATCATCCACGAAAGCATCTACGAAACGTTCCGCAACATGCTGGCTGCCAAGGTGAAAGCCCTTATTTCCGGCGATCCCAAGGCGCGCGATACGTTCATTGGTCCGATGATCTCGGCCAAGGAAGCCCAGCGCCTCAAGGGCTGGATCGACGCCGCAGTAACCGGCGGCGCGACGGTGCTGGCCGGCGGCGGCTGCGAGGGCGCAATGCTCGAGGCCACGCTGCTCGAAGGCTGCAACCGTGACATGGCGGTCTACACCGAGGAAGCCTTCGGCCCGGTCGTCCTGCTTTCGAAGTTCAGCGACTGGAACGAAGCACTTGAGGAAGTGAACGACAGCAAGTTTGGCTTGCAGGCCGGTATCTTCACCCGCGATATTCACAAGGTGCTTGAGGCTTGGGATTGCCTCGAGGTCGGCGGCATCGTCGTCAACGATGTATCGAGCTACCGGGTGGACAACATGCCATATGGCGGAGTCAAGGATTCCGGGCTCGGCCGCGAGGGCGTGCGCTTCGCGATGGAGGACATGAGCGAAATTCGCAATCTCGTCATCCGCAAGGTCTGAACGGCCACCGCAGGGCGAATCCGGCCCTTTCTCGTCCCTGTGCGGGATAGGGAACGGATGCATCGGGCAATTGGCCGCAATAGTTACAATCCACGCTTGAACGGCACGCGCTGTCTGGCGTAACCAATGTTTCAAGGGTCGTTCTGTTAGGTCTCGTCATGCGCGCGGTGAGTGCCGGAATGGCTCCTCCGCTGAGAGCGCCGGGCGTTGGGAACGAGGGGCAATGCGGGGCATGTCGACACTGGCGCGGTCGCTTGAGGCTGCCTTTCGCCGCGGGGTGAAGACTCCGTTCATGGCAGGTCTTGCGTGTCTGGCGCTTGCACTTGTCGCGCTGGGCGGCGCGCTCACCCTGCATTCTGCTCCGCTTCGGGCTCAGGCTGCTGCCGATGGCGGCTCGCTCCGCGCGCACATGGGCGTTGCCACTTGTGCGGGATCGACCTGCCATGGCCGCAGCGTCGCCAGCGGCACGCCCGTCCGCCAGGACGAACTCCTGCGCTGGCAGGAGGAAAGCTCCCCCACCGGTGCGCACAGCCGCGCCTGGCGGGTGATTGGCGAATCACGGGGGCAGGCCATTGCCCGCCGCCTCGGTCTCGATAGCGCCGGGCTCGTGCGCGAATGTGCCGGCTGTCACGCATCGAACGGGGCGGCCAAGCTCGCCGATGGCGTCGATTGCGAGGCCTGCCACGGCAACGCCGGCGCAGGCCCCGGCGGCGGCTGGCTTGCCACGCACTACACCGTCGGCACCAGCCATGCGCGCAACGTGGCGCAGGGAATGACCGATCTTACCGTGCCGCGCGTCCGCGCCGGGGTCTGCCTCGATTGCCACCTTTCGGGTGACGGGCAGGGCCAGTTCATCGCGCATCGCATCATGGCGGCGGGCCATCCGCGCATTTCGTTCGAACTCGATCTGTTCAGCACCTTGCAGCAGCACCACGACGAAGATGCCGATTACATCGCGCGCAAGGGCCACAAGACCAATTCGATGCAGATGTGGGCGATCGGGCAGGCCGAGGCGGTCTCGCGCGGGCTCTCGCTATACCTGCAGCCGGCCAGGGCCAACGACGGTGTGTTCCCCGAATTCACCTTCTACGATTGCCATTCCTGCCACCGCCGGATCTACGATAGCGATGAGGCGAATGTAAGTGCGGTGCCCAATCCGGGCCGCCCGATCCACGCTGGCATGCCGCCCTACAATGACGAGAACATGATCCTGCTGCTCGCCGCGGCGCGCGTCGTCGCACCGGCCGAGGCAGCCACGTTCGATACGCGCAGCAAGGCGTTCCACCGCGCGATGGGCGTGGGCCGCAGCGAAACGGTGGCGGCAGCGCAGGCGCTGCGGCAAGCGGCCGAGGCGCTTTCCGCGCGCTTTGCTACCACCGCCTTCAGCCGCGATCAGGCTTTCATCGTGATCGATACGATCGCCAGCGATGCAATCTCCGAACGCTTCACCGACTACGAAGGCTCGGTCCAGTCGGTCATGGCGCTCGATACGCTGCTGGGTGGCATGGTCAACGCAGGGATGGTGACAGCGGGGGCGGCCGGAAACCTGCGTATCCAGATCAATCAGGCCTATGCCGCGGTGCGTGATCCCAACGGATTCCAGCCGATTGCCTTCCGACGCGCGCTGGGAGGCGCGGTTCGTTCCATCCGGAGTTTGCGCTGATGCCCCTACGTAAATTGCCCGCACATCTGGCCGCATGGCTTGCCCTTTTTGGTTTGATCCTGTCCGGGCTTGCACCCGCTGTGGCAGGCAGCGCCGCAGCGGCGGTCTACACCGCGCCCGCGCTGGAGGCGCTGACCGTGGCCGATGTCCAGAAGGTCGTCGCGCAGTCGGTCGGTGAGGCCAAGGCGCGCGGCGCCAAGGCGACGATCGCGGTGGTCGACCGGGTTGGCAACGTGCTCGCGGTCTACCGCATGACGGGCGCCGGCACGACGATGCGCATTCCCGCGCCCACCCAGCTTCCGGCGACGACGTTCCCCT
>CAZQEH010000081.1:0-13712 GCA_964592205.1 uncultured Novosphingobium sp. | reverse complement strand
ACGTGCTGACCGGCAACAGCGCGAGCAACGTGCTGACCGGGCTTGGCGGCAACGATACGCTGAACGGCGGCACGGGTGCGGATACCATGGTCGGCGGGCAGGGCGATGACAGCTACGTCGTGGACAACGCAGGTGACGTGACCACCGAGGCGGCGGGCGAGGGGACTGACCTTGTCACGGCCTCGATCACCTGGACGCTGGCGGCCAATGTCGAGAAACTGACGCTGACGGGCACGGCCGCTATCAACGGCACGGGCAATGGCGATGCCAACGTGCTGACCGGCAACAGCGCGAGCAACGTGCTGACCGGGCTTGGCGGCAACGACACGCTCAACGGCGGGGCAGGCAGCGATACGATGATCGGCGGGCTGGGCGATGATACCTACGTCGTCGATAACTTGGGCGATGTGGTGACTGAACTGGCGGGCGAAGGCACCGACCGCGTGCAGACCACGCTCGCCAGCTACACGCTTGCCGCCAATGTCGAGAACCTCACTTTCACCAATACTGCGACGCACAGCGGCATCGGCAATGCGCTGAACAACGTGCTGACCGGCAATTCCGGCGCAGATACGCTGAATGGCGGCGCAGGCGCGGATACGCTGATCGGCGGCAGCGGGAACGACAGCTATATCGTCGATAACATCGGCGACATGACGACCGAGGCGGCGAGTGGCGGAACCGATCTCGTGACGGCATCGCTCAGCTGGACGCTGGCGCTCAATGTCGAGAATTTGACGCTTTCGGGCAGCGCCGGCATCGATGGCACCGGCAACACGCTCGACAACGTGATCTTCGGCAACAGTGCGAACAACGTGCTTTCGGGGCTCGATGGCAACGATGCGCTGACTGGCGGCCTCGGCAATGACACTCTGCTTGGCGGGATCGGCAATGACCGGTTGGCGGGCGGCGCGGGCAACGATACGCTGAACGGCGGAACGGGGACTGACACCTTCGTGTTCGACAGCGTGCCCAATGCGGCGACCAACTTCGATACGCTGCAGGACTTCACCTCGGGTACCGACAAGCTCTCGTTCAGCCGCGCGGT
The DNA here is from genome assembly GCA_964592205.1 of uncultured Novosphingobium sp. Taxonomy (GTDB): domain Bacteria; phylum Pseudomonadota; class Alphaproteobacteria; order Sphingomonadales; family Sphingomonadaceae; genus Novosphingobium. The sequence continues at coordinate 12,664 of CAZQEH010000081.1, read as the reverse complement.
CTACAGCGGCTTTGTTGCAACGGGCGCGATGGGTGTCGATGCGTTCTGGTCTGGCGCGGGGGTGAATACCGCACACGATGCGACCGACCGGTTCATTTACAACACCACAACCGGGGTGTTGTGGTACGATGCGGATGGCACAGGATCGACCGCAGCGGTGCAAGTGGCGCTGCTGACGGGAGCGCCGGCGCTGGCCTACACCGATTTCCTGATTGCGGCTTGAGGGCCTCTTTCAGCCCGGCTTAGTCTTTTGAACCTTCGGCCGCCTGTTCGTGGTGGCGGATCACTTCCTCGATGATGAAGCGCAGGAACTTCTCGCTGAACTCGGGGTCGAGCTTGGCATCGATCGCAAGCGCGCGCAGGCGGGCGATCTGGCGCTCCTCGCGCCCGGGGTCGCTGGCGGGGAGCTGGCGCGCTGCCTTGTAGGCCCCAACCGCCTGGGTGATGCGGAATCGTTCGGCCAGAATGTGGATCATCGCCGCGTCGATATTGTCGATGCTCTGGCGGTAACCGGCCAGAACCGGGTCTTCGCTCATCCCAAATCTCCGTTCACTTGCCACTCTGCAAGGGCGATGCGACCCACACTGGCACAACTTGCATCTTGCCAAGCGCTTGCCAGCAGGCCAAGCGCACGAGCGATGACCGCCACCATCCACCCTCTACCCCGCCGCGCCGAGCCGTCGTTGCAGCCGCTCATGGCGCTCGTGGCCGATGGCATGAACAGTGTCAACGAAGTGATCCTCGGCCGGATGCAATCGCGCATCCCGCTGATCCCGGCGCTCGCTGGCCATCTCATCGCCGGGGGCGGCAAGCGCATGCGCCCGATGCTGACCCTCGCGAGCGCCTCGCTGCTCGGCTATGGCGGCAGCCGGCACTACAAGCTGGCCGCCACGGTGGAGTTCATCCACACTGCCACGCTGCTGCATGATGATGTGGTCGATGGTTCGGGGATGCGGCGCGGCAAGCAGGCCGCCAACATCATCTACGGCAATCCGGCCACGGTGCTGGTCGGCGATTTCCTGTTCAGTCGCAGCTTCGAGCTGATGGTCGAGGATGGCAGCCTCAAGGTGCTCAAGATCCTCTCGGGCGCCTCGGCCGTGATTGCCGAGGGCGAAGTGGATCAGCTTGTCGCGCAGCGGCAGGTGGAAACGAGCGAGGAGCGCTACCTCGCGATCATTAACGCCAAAACCGCCGCGCTGTTCGCCGCCGCGTGCCGCATCGCCGCCGTGGTGGCAGAACGCAGCGAGGCCGACGAACTCGCGCTTGATTCGTATGGCCGCAACCTCGGCATCGCGTTCCAGTTGGCTGACGATGCGATCGACTACGATTCGGATGCCTCGGAAATGGGCAAGGACCAGGGCGACGATTTCCGCGAAGGCAAGATGACCCTTCCCGTGATCCTCGCCTACGCGCGCGGCTCGGCCGAAGAGCGCACCTTCTGGCAGGAAGCGATTGCCGGGGATCGCAACAGCGATGCCGATCTCTCCCACGCCGTTCGGTTGATCCGCAAGCATGAAGCGGTGAACGCCACGCGGGAACGCGCGCGGTACTATGCGCAGCGCGCGATTGACGCGATCGCCGCGTTCCCGGCCAGCGCTGCCAAGGCAGCGATGACCGAGGCCGCCGAATTCGCGGTGGCGCGGCGCTACTGAGCGTCAGCCCTTTACAGGCGGAAACAGGGCGGCGAAGGCTTCACCTGGCAGCCGAGCAGCGTTCGCGACGAAACTGACCGTGTGATAGGCGCCGCTCAGCGCGAAAATCTCCAGTTGCTGGGGCGTTGACCAATCGGCGATGAAGGCTGCGTGGAGGTCGTCGTCCATGCGGCCCGAATGGCACAGCGCATCGATGGCGAGGAGCAGGCGCACTTCGCGCTCTTCCCACAAGGCCGGATCGATGGCTGCATCGCAGGTCGCGGCGATCTGCGCCGGGGTCAGTTTCGCGGCTGTCGCGAAGATCGCGATATGCACGCCCCATTCGTACTCGCAGTTCCGGTTGGCCGTGGTGCGCAGGATGACGATTTCGCGCACCCGCAGCGGCAGTGGGCTTTCGCGGTCCAGCAGGTTGGGCACACCCTTGCGCAGGAAGCGCTCGCTGTTGGCGAAGGTGCGGAACAGCGTGAGGATGTAACCATCCTGCTGTGGATAGGTGGCGAGGATGGCGGCGATCTCGGGCGGATAGGGCTCGGCAAGCGGGGCAAGCTGATTGGTCATGGCACGCTCCTTGTGCTACAGGATCGGTAGCAAAAGTATGCTACAAAAAATGTAGCGTCAAGTAGGAGCGCGTGCGTGGCCAAGCTTCCCGGCATGCCGGTCAGGGGATCGCAGACAGGGCGGCCGATCATGGTGCTGCTAGATGTGCTCGGCCAGCGCTGGACCCTGCGCCTGCTGTGGGAGCTGGCGCAGGGGCCGGCGACGTTCCGCGCGCTGAGGACTCGCTGCGACGAGGTTTCGCCGACCTTGCTCAACCAGCGGCTGAAGGACTTGCGCGAACTGGCGCTGATCGAGCAGGGCGATGCCGGCTATGCGCTGACCGCGCACGGCCTCGCGCTCGCGCAGCGGCTGGCGACGCTCGACGGCTGGGCGAATGATTGGGCGGCGATGCTGGACGCGCGTGGCGTCTAGCATCACCCCATCGGGTACATGATCTCGCGGCTGACGGCGTTGACGGCCTTCATCGCTTCGTCCGGCAGCACCAGATCGGCAGCGGCGAAGATCGGGGTGCATTGTTCTTCGGTCGTCACGCCGACGATGGTCGAGGCGACGAAATCGTGCTGCTTCGACCAGGCGACCGCGAACGTCACCGGGTCCATGCCATGCTCGCGGGCGATGGCGGCGAAGCGTTCGGCGGATTCGATGGACTTATCGTTGACGAAGCGGCGGGCCATGCTCGCCTGACGGCCACCCATTTCGAGATACTTCGAGAAGCGCGCACCTTCGGGGCGGGCACCGCCGCTGTACTTGCACGCGAGCACGCCGCCGCCGATGGGCGAGTATGGGATCAGGCTCACACCTTCCTTGCGGCACACTTGCGCCAGTTCATCCTCGAAGCGGCGATTGTTGAGGCTGAAGTTGTTCTGGATCGTGTGGTAGCGCGCGGCGCCGACGGCCTTGGCGGCTTCGATCGACTTCATCAGGCCCCACGACGTCTCGTTCGAGCAGCCGAGCACGCGCACCTTGCCCGCGCGGACGAGCTCGTCGAGCGTCTCCATGGTCTCCTCGTAAGAGGTGTCGTGATCGGGCCAGTGGGTCTGGTAAAGATCGATATAGTCGGTGCCGAGCTTCTTCAGGCTGTCTTCCACCGCGCGGATGATGTTGTGCCGATCAAGCGCGGTCATGCCATTGCGCTTCGGGCTCTTGAACCAGACATGGCTGGGGCCGGAAACCTTGGTGGCCATGATGATCGCATCGCGCGGCTTGGTTTTCAGCCACTTGCCGACGATTTCCTCGGTGCGGCCAGCCCACTTCACATCGGGCGGCACGGGGTAACCTTCGGCGGTGTCGAAGAAGTTGATGCCGACGTCGAAGCTCTTGTCGAGAATGCGCAGGCTTGTGGCTTCATCGGCCTGGCTGCCGAAGGTCATTGTGCCCATGCAGATATCGGAAACAACGATAGCGGAAGTGCCGAGGCGGCGGTGTTGCATAATGTGGGCTTTTCCAGAAAGGTTTGCACCGCAGCGTGGCGCGGCGGCGCAGGCCGGTCAAGCGCGGGGCGCGCTAGCGATAGTGGGGACGCATCAATGCGGGCGCCTGCCGAGCAGCCAGCACAAGACGCTGACGGCGAGCAGCGCTGCCGTGGCGATCAGCGCGGAAATGATCACTCCGCCGGCGAGAATGCTGGTGAGGATCGCTACGAGAATTTCGATGCTGGTCTTTATGCCCCTGTCCTCATGGGCGGCGCCTTAGCATGGATTGCAGGGGGCGAAGAGGGTGCTTAGGGCAAAGTGTGTGAGTGACCTTCCGATCCATGCTGTTTTGCCACAGGTGCTGGGCGCGCTGCGCGTGCGCCCGTCGGTGGTGCTGATCGCGCCGCCGGGCGCGGGCAAGACGACGACGGCGGCGCCCGCGCTGATTGGCGAGGATTGGTGCACGGGGCAGGTGATCGTGCTTTCCCCCCGGCGCGTGGCGGCGCGTGCGGCGGCCGAGCGCATGGCCGAACTGATGGGGGAGCAGGCGGGGGAAACGGTTGGCTATGTCACCCGGCTCGATGCAAAGCGGGGCCCGCGCACGCGGATCGTGGTGATGACGGAGGCGATTTTCGTCTCGGCGCTTCTGGCGGATCCCGAACTTCAGGGCATTTCAGCGGTGCTGTTTGACGAAGCGCACGAACGCGGGCTGGGCAGTGATCTCGCGCTCGCGCTTTCGATCGAGGCGCAGGGCGTGCTGCGCGATGATCTGCGGCTGGTGGTGATGTCCGCCACGCTCGATGGCGCGCGGTATGCGCGGCTGCTGGGAAATTGCCTGGTGGTCGAAAGCGAGGGCAAGGCGCATCCGCTGGAGATCCGCTGGCTCGGCTCGCGGCCCGACCTCAAGCCTGAGCAGGCGGTAGCCAGCGCGCTGGTGCAGGCGTGGGGCGAGGAAGAGGGCGACATCCTCGCGTTCCTTCCCGGCGTGGCGCAGATCGAGCGGTGTGCAGATTTGCTGGCGGGGCGCCTGCCGCAGGCGCTGGTGCTGCCGCTGCATGGGCAGGTCGAGCCTGCCGGACAGCGCGCGGCGATCCGGCGTGATCCGGGCGGGCGGCGCCGGATCGTGCTCGCCACGAGCATCGCGGAAACCTCGCTCACGCTCGAAGGCGTGCGGATCGTGGTCGATGCAGGGCTTTCACGGCGTTCGGAGTTCGACAAGGCGGCGGGGGTTTCGCGGCTGGTGACGGTGCGGGCAAGCCAGGCTTCGGCGGCGCAGCGCGCGGGGCGTGCGGCGCGGCAGGGGCCGGGCGTGGCCTACCGATTGTGGGAAGAAGCGGCCCATGCCGGGCGCGAGGCCTTCGATCCGCCCGAGATCCTGACGAGCGATCTGACGCCGCTGGCGCTGACGCTAGCGCAGTGGGGTGCTGGCGATCCGGCTGACATGGCGTGGATCGATCCGCCACCAGCGGCCGCGATGGCGGCGGCGCGCAGCGCACTGGCAGCCCTCGGCGCGCTGGATGCGGAAGGCCGGATCACCGCGCACGGGCGCGCGATGGCTGCGCTGCCGATGGAGCCTGCGCTGGCGCATATGCTGCTGTTCGCCGCCGTGCGGGGGCAGGCGGAGGACGCCGCTCGGCTGGCGCTGCTGCTGCAGGAACGCGGCCTTGGCGGGCGCGGCGAAGATCTCGCCTCGCGGCTGAATCGGTGGGAGCGGGAACGGGGCTCACGGGCAGAGGCTTCTCGCAAGCTGGCGGCGAGGTGGGCCAGGGCAGCGGAGCGGGCAGCGCGGGAACTCGGCGCGGAGCAGGGGCAGGATGTGCCGCTCGGTGTGCTGCTGGCAGAGGCCTTTCCGGACCGGATCGCGCGGGCGCGCGGTGCGAGCGGGGAGGAATGGCTCGCTTCGGGGGGCCGCGGCTACCGGCTCGATCCGGCAAGCTCGCTGGTCCGAGCGGGCTGGCAGGTGATCGGCGATGCGCAGGGCGAGGCCAAAGGCGCGCGGATCACGGCCGCGCTCGCGCTTGAGGAGAGTGACATCACGCGGCATCTGGCGCACCGGATCGAGGCGCGCCATGCACAAGCGTGGAATGCAGCCGAAGCGCGCGTGGAGGCGCGCCTCGAACGGCGGCTTGGCGCCATCGTGCTGGCGCGCGTGCCCGATCCAGCGCCGGACGCGGCGGCGGTCGAAGCTCTGCTGCTGGAGCGGCTGCGCGCGGAGGGGCTGGGGCTCCTCCCGCTGGGCGACAAGGCCTTGGCGCTGATCGAGCGGGCGCAATACGCCGGGCTTGAGGCGCTTTCCGAGGAAGCCTTGCTGACCGAGGCAGAGGAATGGCTGGGGCCGCTGCTGGCGGGGCGGCGCGATTTCCAGATCGGGGCGGGCAAGCTGCATGAAGCGTTGCTGGCGCGGCTGGATTGGAACGCGCGCAGCACGCTCGAAAAGCTGGCGCCGGCTGAATTCACCTCACCGGCCGGAACCAGCCATGCGATCGATTATGCGCACGAAGGCGGCCCGGCGGTGGAGCTGCGCGTGCAGGCACTGTTTGGGCTAGACCGGCACCCCATGGTCGGCGATCCGCCAAGGCCGCTGCTACTCTCGCTGACCTCGCCGGGGCAGAAGCCGATCCAGACGACGGCGGACCTGCCCGGTTTCTGGCGCGGTTCGTGGCGCGATGTCGTTAAGGACATGAAGGGCCGCTATCCCAAGCACCGCTGGCCCGAAGCGCCGTGGGAGGAAGAGGCGAGTTTGCGGACGAAGAATGCGTTTGAGGGACGCAAGCGGACTTGATTTTCGAGGCAATTTGAGGCCAAGGGGCAGGCATGACTGCACGCATCTATCAGCGCCCGAAAAATGCCATGCAATCGGGCAAGTCGCGCACCGACCAGTGGGTGCTCGAATTCGCCCCGGCCGAAGCGCGGCGGCCAGATCCCCTTATGGGCTGGGCCGGATCCGGTGACACGCAGGTGCAAGTCGTGCTGACTTTCGTTTCGTCTGAAGAAGCCAAAGCCTATGCCGACAAGTACGGCATTGCCGCACATGTGAGCCCGGTGCCGCCGAGGCGCCTGAAGCTGCAGAGCTACGCCGACAACTTCCGCTAGGTTCCTCCATGCCTGCGCGGGATTGCATTTTCCGCTGACCGCCGCCATATGCGCCGCGGGAGTCGGGCGGACGTTTGCTGTCGCCAATCTGGTCAGGTCCGGAAGGAAGCAGCCACAACGATGTGCGGCGGGTCGCCCGGCTCCTTCAATCCCCGCAAGTTATGCCCTTCATCCGTGACCGCGCTTCATTGCGTGATCCCGTCGCGGGCACCACGCCGCTGACTTTGCCGAGGCCGAAGGGCACCATGTTGGCGTAGATCGTCTCGCTGCCATGTTCGGGCACGATGTAGGTTTCGTGGAAAATGCCGACGGTGCCGTTGCTGCCGACGGCCTTGTTGAATGCTGTCCAGGCCGGCCAGTGCCTCTGCTCGCGGGCGCGGGCATAGGCTTCGAGGCTGTCGAAATCGCGCCAGTATTGCAGCAGCAGGGTCGTGCGCAGGCTGGCCATCATGGTCTCGGCCCCGAGGAAGCCGCTCGACGGATTGCGGGCAAGCTCCTCCACCATCGGCCCCATCGCCCGGAACACTGGCAGCCACTTGCCCACCTTGTGGAAGTGATTGATCCGCATGCCGATCACGAAGACGACAAGGGGCCCCTGATGGGCGGCGGTCACTCGGCCGGGCGTGATGGTGCTCATGGCGGAAGGCTTCTCCTTTGCATTGGCCCTGTCAATCCCCGGCGAGTTGGGCCGGGGGCCTTCGACAATTGGCGCGGGAGAGCCTAATCAGGGGGCATGGCCGATTCCACCGACATGTTTGGCGCCCCGACCGAGGACGAGCCCGAGGACGACGGTCCCTCGGCGGCGGAGCTTGAGGTGGCCGGGCAGGCCTCGATGTTTGGTGATCGGGCGCCGCCTGCAGCTGAGGTGGTGCGCGAGGAGCGCGCAGCGGCGCCTGCTTCCCCTCCCGCTCCCGCTCCTGCGCCTTCCGGGCAACCCTACCGCGTGCTCGCGCGCAAATATCGCCCGCAGACCTTTGCCGAGCTCATCGGGCAGGATGCGATGGTCCAGACGCTGGGCAACGCGATCCGGCGCGGGCGGCTGGCGCACGCTTTCCTGATGACCGGCGTGCGCGGTGTGGGCAAGACCTCGACCGCGCGCCTCATTGCCAAGGCGCTCAACTGCATCGGGCCGGACGGGCAGGGCGGGCCGACGATCGACCCGTGCGGGGTGTGCGAACCTTGCGTCGCGATTGCCGAGGGGCGGCATATCGACGTGATCGAGATGGACGCGGCGAGCCACACGGGCGTCGACGACGTGCGCGAGATCATCGAGGCAGTGCGCTATGCGGCGGTTTCGGCGCGCTACAAGATCTACATCATCGACGAAGTCCACATGCTCAGCCGCAACGCGTTCAACGCGCTGCTCAAGACGCTGGAAGAGCCGCCAGGCCATGTGAAGTTCCTCTTCGCGACGACCGAGGTGGACAAGCTGCCGGTGACGGTGCTCTCGCGCTGCCAGCGGTTTGACTTGCGCCGGATCCAGACCCCGGTGCTCGCTGCGCACTTCGGCAGGGTGTGCGAGGCGGAAGCGGTGGAAGCGGAGGACGAGGCGCTGGCGATGATCGCGGCGGCTGCCGAAGGTTCGGTGCGCGACGGGCTTTCGATCCTCGATCAGGCGATCAGCCATGCCGATATGGCAGGCGGGGGCGCGGTGAGCGCCGCGCAAGTGCGCGAGATGCTCGGCCTTGCCGACAAGACCATGCAGCACCGCCTGTTCAGCGCCGTGATCGGCGGCAAGGGCGACGGTGTGCTGGAGGAAGTGGCGAGCCAGTTTGCGCTGGGGATCGAACCCGTCGCCATGATGCGCGCGCAGCTCGATCTCGTTCACAAGGTTACGGTCGCGCAGATTTCGGGCGCGGCGGATGCGCGGTCAACCGACGAGCGCGAGGCGCTTGAGGGTTGGGCCAAGAAGCTGGGCGCGGGCGCGCTGCACCGGCTGTGGCAGCTGCTGCTCAAGGGTTATGACGAAGTGCGCGGCGCACCCGATCCGCTGGTGGCAGCCCAGATGGCGCTGCTGCGCGTGATGCACGCGGCGGACCTGCCGGACCCGGGCGGCCTCATCAAGCAACTCGAAGCTTTTGCAGCGAACCCGCCGGCAGCGCAGGCAGCGGCGTCGGCGGGTAGCACTTCTGCACCGGCCGCTGCTGCGCCTCCGAGCCCGGAGGCGGTGGCGGTGCAGATTTCAGCGCAGTGGGGAGGGCTGGTCGAGCAGGTCGAGCAGATCTCACCGCTGATCGGTTCGGCGATGCGGCTTTCGGTGCGCGTGGTCTCGCTGGCGCCCGGTCATCTCGTCTATGCGCTGGCGCCCGGCATTCCGGGCGACCCCACGGCGGACATGCGGCGCGGCCTTGAAGGCGCGACAGGCGGGGCCTGGCGGGTCGAGCGCAGCGCGGATGCGGCCAGCGCGATGCCGAGCCTTGAGGAAGCGCGCGCAGTGGCGGCGGCGCGCGAGGAAGCGGCGTTGCGCGAAGACCCTCTGGTGCGTGCGGCCCTTGCGGCGTTTCCGGGGGCTGAAATGATTGACGAAAGCGCTATATCGGCGCCGACACGGAAACCTTGGAGCAAACGCGCATGAAGTCGATGGAAGAGATGATCCAGGCCGCGCAGGCCGCAGCCCAGACCATCCAGAAGCAGATGGAGGATGCGCAGGGACGGCTTGACCAGATCGAGGTCGAAGGCGTGGCGGGCGGCGGTCTTGTGAAGATCAAGGCATCGGCCAAGGGCCGCGTGATCGGTGTCGCGATTGACGACAGCCTGATGGACAAGGCCGACAAGGGAATTCTGGAAGACCTGATCGCGGCCGCCTTCAATGATTGCCGCCAACGTGCCGATGCCGCCGCGGCCGAGGAAATGCAGAAAGTGCAGATGGCGGCGGGTATTCCGCCGGGCTTCAAGCTGCCGTTCTGAACGCGCGCGGCGGTCTGGTGTCAGGGGGGCACAGTCGCTATATTGTAGTATCATGCTTATCAAACGGGCCGGCGGTTCATCCGCTGGTCCGCCCCACGAAGGTCTTTTTCCCCTGAGCGCATTTGCACTGCTTGCTGCTGCCGCCATGGCCAGCACCCCGCCTGCCGACGTTCCGCAAGCACTGGCCACCCAGACGGCGGCGCCTGCGGCGCAGCCCATGGCTGCGGATTCTCCCGCCAAGGACGAATTGCCGCCGCTTCCGGGCGAGATCGTCGTCTCGGGCTCGATCAAGGCGCCGCCGGGCGATCCGCTCGCGAAAGTGAACGAGACGAGCTACGATGTACTGCAGTCGGTCGATGACGCGTTCGTCGGCCCTGTCGCGAATGTCTACGAGAAGGGCGTGCCGCGCCCGCTGCGGATGGCCTTGCGCAATTTCATCCGCAACCTGCGTGATCCGGTGGTCGCAGCTGCCTTCATGCTCGAGCTCAAGCCCGGCAAGGCATTTGAAACCGTGGGCAGATTCGGCATCAATTCGACCATCGGCATTGGCGGGACGATCGACGTTGCGCGCAGCAAGCCGTTCAACCTGCCCTATCGCCAGAACGGCCTCGCCAATGTGCTGGGCTACTATGGCGTCGGCCCGGGACCATACCTGTTCCTGCCGCTCGTCGGACCGACCACGGTGCGCGACCTGTTCGGCCTGATTGCGGATCGATTGGCCGTTCCGTTGGCCGTGGGCACGCCGTTCAACAAGCCATATTACGCCATTCCGATTGGCGTGATCGACTCGCTCGACTATCGTAACGAAGCGGACGAGGATTTCAGGCGCCTGCGGAATGCGGCCGATCCCTACGCGACCTATCGCCGCGTCTACCTGCAATCGCGCATCGACCAGATCGAAGCGCTGCACGGGCGCGGGCCGCTGGTACACGGTCAGGTCCGCTACGGCCCGTTCGCCCGTCCGGTGGGCGCTGCGGGTGCCCCGGTTTCGGCAGCCGAGAAGCGGGTGATGGAGCAGGACGACAAGGCGGCAGATGCGGCAGCGACGCAAGCGCCTGACGTGACGGCACCGCAGGCACCGCCCCCGGCTCCACCAGCGCCGCCGGCCGCGCCGCCGCCGCCGCCGCCTCCGGTGTTCATTTCGCAGCCAGTGGTGCAGCCGCTGCCCTGAACGGCTCCGGCAAGCGGAGAGGAGCCCTCTGCGTTGCAATCGCCTGCCGGGTGTTGCTCGTCAGGCGTGCAGTTTGTCAGGACGGGGGAGCGGGCATGTGGGGCGTTTGATCGGCAAAGTGGGAAGGCTCGCCGCGTCGTTGTGCGGTGTCCTTCTCTTGGCCTCTCCGGCCGTAGCGGCGCCCGAGGCGTCACCTGCGGTACCCGTCGCCTTCAAGGTCGTCTGCGATGAGCCTGCTGTCTGCAAGAGCCTCGATGGCCGCATCGCGGACCTGTTCGGCAAGCAGCCGGGCTATGTCGTGCACGAAAGCTTCCCCTCCGCCAGGCTGATCGTCTATGTGGTGCGGGATTCCGGTTCGAAGGTCGATCCGAATGGCTACATCGTCTCCATTGCTCATGTGCAGAACCTTGAAGCCATCTACATCGCGCAAAAGTTGCTCCTCGAAAAGCCGACGACCGACGAGGGCCTGAAGGGTGCCGTCACGGCACTGATCAACGATGAGGGGACGATGAGCTTCCTCAACGCGGCACATCTGGACGACGCGACAGACGCCAAGGTCGACATCTTGGCGCGGTACATTGTCAACCAGTTCTTCGCGAAGACACCGGCACGACCAAAGGGCTGATCGCAGCGGAAGACCTGCTGTGAGCCCCTCACGGAGACTTGCGGGTTCCTCATCCACAATCCCGGCACACGGGGCCATTGCGGGCAGGGGGGCGGGCTCCCATATTCACATTCAAGAGAGCCTGCCGTTCTCTCTTCCGGCGGCAGGGTGAATGGAATTGATGATATGACACACTATCCTCTGCTTCCGCTGCGCGACATTGTCGTGTTCCCCGGCATGGTCGTGCCGCTCTTCGTCGGCCGCGAGAAATCGGTCGCGGCGCTGGAAACGGCGATGGCGGGCTCGAAGGAAATTTTCCTGCTCGCGCAGCTCGATCCCGGCTGCGACGATCCCGATCGCGATGATCTCTATGAAACCGGCGTGATCGCCACCGTGCTGCAACTGCTGAAGCTGCCCGATGGCACCGTGCGCGTGCTGGTCGAAGGCCAGCAGCGCGCCGAACTCAAGGCGCTCACCACTGAGGCGGTGGCCGATGGCGAACTCGTGCGCGCCGAAGTCGAGGTGATCGAACCGGCCGAAGTTACTGGCGCTGAGATCGCCGGGATGATGCGCTCGGTCGTCGAACAGTTCGGCGAATATGCCAAGCTTTCCAAGAAGCTGCCGCAGGATGCGGGCTCACAGCTCGGCGATATCGATGAGGCCGGCAAGCTGGCCGATGCGGTCGCGGCAAACCTTGCCGCACGCGTTGCGGAAAAGCAGGCCGTGCTGGCTGAGGCCGATCCGATGAAGCGGCTCGAGATGGTGCTCTCCTTCATGGAAGGCGAGCTTGGTGTGCTGCAGGTTGAGCGCAAGATCCGTGGCCGCGTGAAGCGCCAGATGGAGAAGACGCAGCGCGAATACTACCTCAACGAGCAATTGAAGGCGATCCAGTCGGAGCTGGGCGGCGGCGATGACGGCGAAGGCAACGAGATTGCCGAGCTGCAGGAAAAGATCGAGACGCTCAAGCTTTCCAAGGAAGCGCGCGCCAAGGCGACGGCGGAGCTCAAGAAGCTGCGCACGATGCAGCCGATGAGCGCTGAGGCGACCGTCATCCGCAACTACCTTGATGTCCTGCTGGGCCTGCCCTGGGGCAAGAAATCGAAGCTCAAGAAGGACATCGCGGCGGCGCAGGCCGTGCTCGATGCCGATCACTATGCGCTCGACAAGGTCAAGGACCGCATCATCGAGTACCTCGCGGTGCAGGCGCGCACCAACAAGCTGAAGGGGCCGATCCTGTGCCTCGTCGGCCCGCCGGGCGTCGGCAAGA
>CAZQEH010000080.1:0-13775 GCA_964592205.1 uncultured Novosphingobium sp. | reverse complement strand
TCCGCGCCCACGATCATCGCCCCGCTCGCGGCCTGCCGGAGCAGCGCGGCCCCCCCGGCCCGCGCGCGGTCGCGCATCATCGCATCGAGCGCGCGGCCCGCGAGGAGGAACAGCAGCAGCATCAGCGTGCCATCAAACCAGGCTTCCTTGCCGCCGGTCAGCGTTTCGTAACAGGAAAGGCCCGTCGCCAGCGTCACGCCGATTGATATCGGTACGTCCATGTTTGTGCGCCCGCGCTTCAGCGCGCCGAACGCAGAGCGGAAGAACGGCTGCCCAGCATAGAGGATCGCCGGCACGCCGATCAGCGCCGAAAGCCAGTGGAACAAGTCGCGCGTGCTGCCATCCGCACCCGACCAGACGCTGACCGAAAGCAGCATCACGTTCATGCAGGCAAAGGCCGCCACCGCCAGCGGCGCGAGCAATTCGCGCGAAGCGGAAGGTGGCTCGAGCGCATCTTCACGCGGCTCGGCGGCAAAGCCTGCGCCGGCGAGCGCCGCTACCAGCTCGGGAATTTCGACCCCGTCGGTGTGATCGATCGCGATGATCCGCGCGGTCAGGTTCGCCCGCGCCGAGGCGACGCCGGGCACCGCACCCAGCGCACGCTCGACTTTACCCATGCAGCCGGCGCAGTGCATGCCCGGCACGGTCAGCACCGTCCGGCTGAACTCTGGGGCGAGGTGCGCCGAGGCTGCGTTCACAGCGCGTCATCCTCGGCATGCCAGACATGACCCCGCGCGCGCACTTCCATGCCGACGTGCCAGCGCCCTGCCGGGAGCGCGGCTTCGTAGATGCCGGGCGCAACTTCGCGCGGGGTCAGCACCACCGGCGCCTTGGCCCCCAGCGGATGATCCGCCTGCGCGCGCACTTCCGCGCCCGTCAGCGGGTGCCCGCTCGCATCAGTGAGGGCGAAGCGCGCGTTGCCCCGCGAATTGCGGGCCAGCGCAAGGTGCCAGCCCAGCGCCTTGTCGGCCTTTGCCGCGGCCAGCCAGCGATTGAACTCCTGGCTCGCAACGTAGGAGTTTTCCACCACGGTCCCGCTGAACGTCGAAACCGCTAGGTTGGCGAGGAGCACATTGACCGCGATCACCACGCCGAAGAAGGCCACCAAGACGAGCGCCATGTGCCGCCCGGTAAAAGGCCGAACCGGCTTAGCTGCAAGCTGCGTCATCATTCGTGTTCCTCTGCCTCGTGCGGGGTCTCGGGCGCCGCGAAGTGCGTCTCGCGGCGGGGCGTGCGGCCTTCCTTGTCGAGGGGGGTCGCAGTCAGTGCGAAGTCCTGCGGGCGGGCAGAGGCTGCGGGAACCACGGCGTAGAGCCGCACCTTCGCTGTGCTGTCCGCCGGGACGGAGACGTCGATCGCACCGCGGGCCGTGCCCGGCGCCATGTCGTCGGTATAGAACGCCGCGCCCGGCAGCCCTTCGGCGGCGATGCGCAGGGTGCGCGGCCGGTCTTCCATGTTGCGCAGCGCCAGGGTGAAGGCATTGCGCACCGCGCCGCCCGAAAGCTGGACAAATTCCGGATTGCGCTCGCGCGCCACCGAAAGCGTCAGCCGCTCGCGCGCGCCGAGCATGAACAGCAGCGCAAGGCCAATCCCGCCCCAGACCGCGAAGTAGGCGATCAGGCGGGGGCGCAAGAGCACCTTGCTCACCGGCCGCGCCGGCTCGCCCTTGATCTCGCGGTCGGCGTCGATCAGCGTGCAATAGTCAATCAGCCCGCGCGGACGGCCCACCGAAGCCATCGCCCTGTCGCAGGCATCAACGCAGAGCGCGCAAGTGATGCAGCCGATCTGCGGCCCTTCGCGGATGTCGATCCCCGTCGGGCACACGGCCACACACTGCCGGCAATCAATGCAATCGCCGATAGGTGTGGCCGCCGCGCGCGCTTCCTTGAGCGACCCGCGCGGCTCGCCCCGCCAGTGCTTGTAGGTGACAGTCAGCGAGTTCTCATCGAGCATCGCGGTCTGGATGCGCGGCCAGGGGCACATGTAGATGCACACCTGTTCGCGCATGAATCCGCCGAGCCAGAAGGTCGTGAAAGTGAGGATGCCGGTCGAGGCATAGGCCACTGGCGCTGCCGTGCCGGTCCAGAATTCGCGCTGCAGCGATGGCGCATCGGCGAAGTAGAAGATCCACGCGCCCCCGGTCACGAAGGCAATGCCAAGATAGATGCCCCACTTGAGCATGCGCCGGGCAAACTTGGCCGGGGTCCAGGGCGCGGCATTCAGCCGCATCTGGGCGTTGCGATCCCCATCGATCAGCCGATCGACATGCTGGTAGAGATCGGTCCACACCGTCTGCGGGCAAGCATAGCCGCACCATGCCCTGCCCACTGCGCTGGTGACGAGGAACAGCCCGATCCCCGCCATGATCAGCATACCAGCGACGAAGTAGAACTCCTGCGGCCAGATCTCGATCGTGAACATGTAAAACCGGCGGTGCGCCAGATCGACCAGCACCGCTTGCCCCGGGGCATGCGGCCCCCGGTCCCAGCGGATCCACGGCGTGCCCCAGTAGACGGCGAGGCACACCGCCATGACGAACCACTTGAAGCGGCGGAATGGCCCGTCGATCTTTTTCGGAAACACCGCCGTGCGCTTCTCATAGAGCGGGGCGGGTGCTTCCGTCATGTTGGGATCCATCATGTTCATGGGTGTTACCGCGCTGCCCCCGCTGCGGGAGCCGTGGCCGCCGGAGCAGCGGGTGCGGCCGGAGCCGCTGCTGCCTCACCGCCGCCAAGCGAGTGGACGTAGACGGCCAGCATCTTGATCGTCACCGGATCGAGCCGCCCGGTCCAGGCCGGCATGACCCCGGCGTGGGCATTCGTCACTGTGTAGGTGAGCGAGGCACGGTCGCCGCCATAGAGCCAGATCTTGTCGCTGAGCCTCGGCGCGCCGATGCTGCGGTTCCCCTCGCCGCTCGCGCCGTGGCAGACGGCACAGTTGTTGGCGAAGAGCATTGCCCCGCGGGCCGAAGCTGCGCTGGCCGGATCCTGCTTGCTCAGCACCCGAACGAAGCTCACCGTATCCTGCACCTGAGCCGCAGTGAGGATCCCGTCGCGCCCGAAGCTCGGCATCTGGCTGGTACGGGTCTGGTCGTTGCCGGGATAGCGCACACCGTTGATCAGGGTCTGCTGGATCGTGGCAAGATCGCCGCCCCATAGCCAATCATCGTCGTTGAGGTTGGGATAGCCCTTGGCACCTGCCGCGCCCGCGCCGTGGCACTGCACGCAATTCACCTTGAACGCCGCGCGCCCGCCTTCAATCGCCGCACGCTGCAATGCCGGATCGGTCGCCAGCGCTTCGATCGGGATTACCGCGATGGCATTGCGGATCGCCTGGTGCGCCGACTTGTCGCGCGCCACATCTTCAGAAAGCGCGCCGCGGCTCGTCCAGCCCAGCGTGCCGGTGCTGGCCGAATGGAGCATCGGTATCGCGGGATAGAGCACGACATAGACTAGGCTGAACGCAATGGTTGCGTAGAACGTCCACAGCCACCAGCGCGGCAGCGGCGTATCGAGTTCCTCGATCCCGTCCCACTCATGGCCCACCTTGGCGGTGCCGGTGGCTTGGTCGATCACCTTTCCGTGGTGTGTGCTGTCATGCGTCATCGCGTTTTTCCTCGAAATCACCGGCGTCCTCAAAGATCGAGAGGGCTGCATCGCGGCTCGCCGTGCGTCCGCCGGGGCGGAACGGCCAGAGGCACAGCGCCAGAAACACCAGCGCCATGATCGCCAGCCCCCAGCTGTCGGCCAGATGCCGCAGCAGGTCGTAGGTCGAGTGGGTGGAAAGCTGGAGAAAGCTCATCGGCCCTTCTCCTTCGCGAGATGCTCCTGCGCCGCCGGTGCATTTACATCGACCATCGTGCCGAGCACCTGCAGATAGGCGACGAGCGCATCCATTTCGGTCAGGCGCTTGGGATCGCCATCGAAGTCGCGCACCGTTGCACCGGGATAGTGCTTGAGGAACGCGGCGTGATCGGCATCGGGATCGGCCTGCGCCTTGAGGTCATCGTTGGCAGCGGCGATCTCGTCCTTGGTATAAGGTACGCCGACACGCTCCAGCGTCTGCAGCGCGGCGGTCATGTCGCCCTGATTGAGATCCTGCTCGTTGAGGAAGCCGTAAGTCGGCATGATCGATTCCGGCACGACCGAGCGCGGGTCTCTGAGGTGCTGGACGTGCCATTCATCCGAATATTTGCCGCCCACGCGGGCAAGGTCCGGACCCGTCCGCTTGGAGCCCCACTGGAACGGATGGTCGTACATCGACTCCGCCGCGAGGCTGTAGTGGCCGTAGCGCTCCACTTCGTCGCGGAAGGTGCGGATCATCTGGCTGTGGCAGACGTAGCAGCCCTCGCGCACATAGATGTCGCGCCCGGCTTGCTCGAGCGGAGTGTAGGGGCGCATCCCCTGCACCTTTTCGATAGTGTTATCGATCCAGAACAGCGGCGCGATCTCGACGATCCCGCCCACCGTTACCGCAGCGAAGGCAAGGATGCCCAGGAGGGTGACGTTGCGTTCCAGCTTCCGGTGGCGTTCCATGAATGACGTTGCCATGTCGGTATCTCCTGTCCGGGCCGGGTCAGATAGCGGTCGCGGGGACGAGCGGCACGTCGCGCGCCGGATCGAACGCGGCCGAGTGCATCGGTTGTTCCTCGCGGTAGTGGCCGAGGATCGTGCGGGTGATATTGGTGGCCATAACTGTCGCGCCCGAGAGGTAGAGCAGCCCGCCGAAGACGCGCAGCGTATACATCGGGTGGAGCGCGGCGACGGTATCGGCGAAGGAGTTCACCAGGTAGCCGTCCGGCCCGTATTCGCGCCACATCAGGCCCTGGGTGATCCCCGCCACCCACATCGAGGCGGTGTAGAAAACGATGCCCAGCGTCGCGAGCCAGAAGTGCCAGTTCACCATGCGCAGGCTGTAGAGGCGTTCACGGCCCCACAGACGCGGCGCGAGGTAGTAGAGGCAGCTGAAAGTGATCATGCCGTTCCACCCCAGCGCGCCCGAGTGCACGTGGCCGATGGTCCAATCGGTATAGTGGCTGAGCGAGTTGACCGACTTGATGCTCATCATCGGGCCCTCGAAGGTGCTCATGCCGTAGAAGGCAAGCGCGAGGACCATCATGCGCAGGATCGGATCGGTGCGGATCTTGTCCCAGGCGCCGTTCAGCGTCATCAGGGCGTTGATCATGCCACCCCAGCTCGGCATCCACAGCATGACCGAGAAGACCATGCCCAGCGTCTGCGCCCAATCGGGCAGTGCGGTGTAGTGGAGGTGGTGGGGCCCCGCCCAGATGTAGAGGAAGATCAGCGCCCAGAAATGGATGATCGAAAGCCGGTAGGAATAAACCGGGCGTTCGGCCTGTTTGGGCACGAAGTAGTACATCATCGCGAGGAAGCCGGCGGTGAGGAAGAAGCCGACCGCGTTATGGCCGTACCACCACTCGACCAGCGCGCCCTGCACGCCGCCAAACAGCGGATAGCTGCGCGATCCGAACCAGCTCACCGGCACGTTCACGTTGTTGACGAGGTGGAGCATCGCCACCGTCAGGATGAACGAGAGATAGAACCAGTTGGCGACGTAGATGTGCGGCTCGGAACGCTTCAGCAAGGTGCCCACGAAGACCGCGAGATAGGCGACCCAGACGACCGTGAGCCAAAGATCAACGTACCATTCCGGTTCAGCATACTCCTTGCCCTGCGTGATTCCCATCAGGTAGCCGGTTGCCGCCAGAACGATGAAGAGCTGGTATCCCCAGAACACGAATGACGCGAGGCCGGGAAAGGCAAGCCGCGTACGGCAGGTGCGCTGAACGACGTAGAACGACGTCGCGATCAGTGCATTGCCGCCGAATGCAAAGATCACGGCGGATGTATGCAAGGGTCGAAGTCGCCCGAAATTGATCCACTGCAGCCCAAGATTCATCTGCGGGAAGGCCATTTCCAGCGCGATGTAGAGCCCCGCCAGGAACCCCGCCATGCCCCAGAAGACCGTGGCGATCACGCCGAGGCGGATCAGGTCATCATCATAATGTCCTGTATCTACTGGACGAATCGCAGCAACCGGATCCCAGCCACGCACCGTGAAAACAAGCCCGATGAACGCAGCGAGGCCGCAGATCATCATGTGGACGGCAAAGCCGGTATCAGCTGCCAGCGCGGTGGCGACCACCGTGAAGAACAACGCGCCGAGCCACAGGCCTGTGCGCGGGAGTACGGATTCCATGGGAAGCACCCTTCCATGCAGATTGCTGGAGTATCCCTACCCAGCCTTCGCCTTCACAACATTGACAAGTGTCAATTTCTGACACCTCCCTCTCGAAGGCTAGAATTTTCCTGCTCGAAGGCTAGGATTTTCCTGCTCGAAGACTAGAGTTTCATTTGCCGAAACGGTTATATTTTTGGCGTAATTTGCGCTCCGTCAATGTTGCGACTGCGCCCTGCCGGCATTAGGGCAGCGTGCTACGGCCCACAAGCAATCGTGCAAGTGGCAGAACATCCGCAGCGAAAGGGAGCCCCAGCCCATGAAGACCCTGCATACTGCCGCCATCGGCGCAGCCCTCGCGGCCACTGCTTTCGGCGCCGCACCGGCCTGTGCCGGTTCCACTGATGGCCATTGGCAAATCAAGGTGCTCGGCTCGGCCGTCTTGCCCGATGGCAAGATCAGCCGCGTTGAAAAGGACCTCATTGGCCTTCCCGCCGGTTCGCAGACCAAGGCAAGCGACAATGTCGCGCCCACGCTCGCGGTTGAATACTTCTTCACAAAGAACATCTCCGCCGAAACGATCTGCTGCACCAGCGCGCACCATGTCACCGGCGTCGGCCCGCTCGCGGGCGCGGCGATCGTCGATCACGCCATCCTCGTTCCCGCGACGCTCACGCTCAAGTACCACCTGCCACTGGCCGG
Organism: uncultured Novosphingobium sp.; assembly: GCA_964592205.1. Classification (GTDB taxonomy): domain Bacteria; phylum Pseudomonadota; class Alphaproteobacteria; order Sphingomonadales; family Sphingomonadaceae; genus Novosphingobium. The sequence goes on along the minus strand of CAZQEH010000080.1, from coordinate 6,875 downwards.
TGGGATCAAGCCCTATATCGGCGCAGGGCCTGCACTCTATCTGTGGCTGGCCGAACGTCCGGGTGCAGCCGCTGCCTCGCTCGGCGCCGCCCGCGTGCGCCTGTCGAACGAAGTCGGCGCAGCGGTCCAGGGCGGCGTGGACATCGCGCTTGGCAGCAAGGGCTATGGCCTCAGCCTCGATGCCAAGAAGTACTGGGTAAACACCACCGCCCACTTCACCACCGCCGGTGGGGTCGAGGCGCTCAGCACGCGCCACAAGATCAACGCCTGGATCGTCAGCGCAGGGGTGTCCTACCGCTTCTGAGACGAACTGGACACTTGCCACGCGGCGCTTAGGAGGCAGGATGGCGGTCATGTCGCCATCCTGCCCTGCATTCACCCGCCGACACCTGCTCAGTGCCGGATTCGCTGCCCTCGCAGCCCCAGCCGTTCGCGCCGCTCCGTTACCGCCGTTGCATCTCAAGCCTGACCGCGAACTCATGGTCCCGGTCAAAGGCGGGCAGCTCTATGTTCGCGTCAACGGCGACCTTGCCGGCCCGCGCCTCCCGCTCGTCTATCTCCACGGTGGCCCCGGTAGCGGTCATGCCGGATTGCTACCGCTCACCGCGCTTGCAGATGAACGCGCGGTGATCCTCTATGATCAGCTCGACAGCGGCCGCTCCGATGCGCCGGGCAATCCCCGTTACTGGCACGTCCCACGCTTCGTGGACGAGATCGAGGCGGTGCGCCGCGCGCTTGGCGTCGAACGCTGGCACCTTGGTGGTGGCAGCTGGGGCGGCACGCTCGCACTCGAATACGGCGCGCGCCGCCCTGCCGCGCTCGCTGGGCTGGTCATCCAGTCCCCGCTTGTCTCCACTCGCACCTGGATTGCTGACGCCAAAGTGCTGCGCAGCCGCCTGCCCGCGCAGTGGCGCGCCACGCTCGATGCCTGTGACGGCGCCGCCCCGCCCGGCCCCGCCCAATGCGCCGCAGCGGACGACGCTTATCTCGGCCGCCATGTTTGGCGCACGCCTGCTGATCCGCGCATCACCGCCTACCGCGATGCCATGCCGCCCCACGCCGGCGAAGCGGTCTACAACGGCATGTGGGGGCCGGTCGAATTCCGCGCGACGGGAATCTTGCGCGACTACGACGGAGAACCCCTGCTCGACCGACTCGATGGCCGCCGCGTGCTGTTCGTGGCCGGGGAATACGACGAAGCCCGCCCAGAAACCGTCGCCACCTTTGCGGCCCGCGTTCCGGGAGCCACCTACCGCACGATTCCCGGCGCGGCGCACACCATCCTGCGCGATGCACCCGCATCCTACCTTGCGCTGGTCAGGGCATGGTGCCGCCGCAACGAGCGCGGCTGACGCGGCTCAGCCTGCCAGTGCCCCGAGAGCGTCCCGGTCGAGGATTTCGACATCGCGCCGCCCGGGCAGAGCCACCACGCCATCGGCCTTGAGCTTGGTGAACTGGCGGCTCACCGTCTCGATCGTCAGGCCCAGGAGATCCGCGACCTGCTGGCGCGAGAATGGAAGCGTGAAGCACCGCGCGGGGCCCGGGTGCGCCATGCAGCCATTGTCCGCCAGTCGCACCGACATATCGAGCAGGAAGGTGGCGATCTTCTCGGGCGCGCTCTTGCGGCCCAGCAGCATCATCCACGCGCGGGTGCGGTCAAGCTCGGCCAGCGTGCGTTCGAGCAGCTTGTGCTCAAGCTCGGGATGTTCGCGCGCGAAGCGGTCGAAATCGTTGCGCGCGAAGACACAGACGCGCGCATCGGTCAGCGCAACAACGCTGGCGGCGCTCGTTAGCCCGAACGGGCGACCGATGAAATCGGAAGGATAGGCGACTCCGACGATCTGCTCGCGCCCGTCGGCCGTGCTGGTGGTGAGCTTGAGCACGCCTTCGATCACGTTCGCAACGAGCAACGAAGCGTCGTCTTCCCAGATCAGCGGTTCACCGGCGGAAACGGACCGGCGGCGACCCATGGTACTGAGCGCCGTAATCTCGGGGTGTTCGAGACCGGCGCAAATCGCCCGATTGCGGACTATGCAAGTATCACAGGCGCTCATCCGAGCTTGTTCTACCAGCCGGATTGGTCTGCGGCAATCGTGCATCCATACCAGTCCGCTAAAACCATCACGAAAAGTGGGCGGCGAGGAGTGCTCGCCGCCCGAAGTCGGGGAGAAATCGGCGGAAGGGGGAATGACAGCCGTGTCCTTCCGCGCCCCATCTTTCTGGCAACGACGGAACCAGCGAACCTTGACCAAGATCAAACCAGCACGCGGCGGCAAAAAAGAATCCTACCATTCGGTAGAAAATACACCCCGGCCAGCCACTCAATCGGAGAGCAGCGCCAGATCGTGATATTGTCCGCGGAAGAACAGCAGGGGATTGCCCTCACCCTGCTTACCGAGCGCTTCGACCGCGCCGACCACGAGCCAGTGATCGCCCACTTCGGTCACCCGATCAATCGTGCAATCAATCCATGCGATCGCGTTGTCGAGCACCGGCAGGCCAGCCGGGCTTTGCCCGTGCGCAAGCTCCGCAAACTTGTCCTGGCTGCGCGCGGCAAAGCGGCGGCACAGTGAAAGCTGGTCCGCGCCAAGAACATTGACGCAGAACCGCCCCGTCGCCTTGATCCGCGGCCAGGTACCCGAACGCTTGTCGGGAAAGAAGCCGACGAGCGGGGGATCGAGCGAGATCGAGGAGAACGAGCCGACCACGAGGCCATGCCGCTTGCCGTCCTCGGCAAGCGCGGTGATCACGCAAACCCCTGTCGGGTAAGCGCCGAGAACATCACGGAACAAGCGGGAATCGATCATTGCGCCTCACCGGTGTCTGCAAACAGAAACAGGGTCAAGCCTCGATTGCCGCTACGGCCCCAAGGACAAGACCTGCCCATTCCTGGCGGCAGATCAGGAGGTCCGGCAGGTAGGTATCCCGGTTGTTGTAGACGAGCGGCGACCCGTCGATGCGCGAGACGTGGAGCCCCGCAGCAGCCGCCACAGCCACCGGCGCGCAGTTGTCCCACTCGTACTGTCCGCCCGAATGGAGGTAGATTTCCGCCCCCCCGCGCACGACGGCCATGGCCTTTGCGCCGGCCGAGCCCATCGGCACCAGTTCGCCGCCCAGCACCTTGGCAACTTCGACCGCTTCGTGCGCAGGGCGCGTGCGGCTGACCAGCAGGCGCGGGGTTTCTGGCAGCGGCGGCAGCGATAGCGGTGCGCCGCTATCGAGCACCAGATCGAGCCCCGGCAGCGCCACCGCTCCCAGCGTGGCAGTGCCCTCCACCGCGAGGCCGATATGCACCGCCCAATCGCTGCGGCCCTCACCATATTCGCGCGTACCGTCGAGCGGATCGATGATCCAGACGCGCGACTTCGCAAGGCGCTCGGGCGTATCCTGCGCCTCTTCGGAAAGGACACCGTCATCCGGCCGGTGCGCAGAAATCTCGGCCATCAGCCAGGCATTGGCGCGCAGATCGCCCTCAGCGCCCAGCGCCTTGCCTTCGTGCGTCCTGGCCGCGCGCAGATCCATCAGGATCCGCGCCGCGCCCGCCGCCAGATGCCGCGCCAGTTCGATATCGTCCATCAACGCCCCTACGCCCGCCAGAGTTTGCCGTCAGATGATCGGCATCCAGTCGCCGATGATCAACGCCACGATCCGCTCCGCCGCCTCTTCGGGGGTTTCGCCCATCGTGTCCACGTGGATTTCGGGTTTTTCCGGCGCTTCATAGGGGCTGTCGATCCCGGTGAAGTTCTTGAGCGCGCCGCTCCGGGCCTTCTTGTAGAGCCCCTTCACATCGCGCCGCTCGGCTTCTTCCAGCGGGGTATCGACGAAGATCTCGAAGAACTCGCCAGCGGGCAGCAGCGCCCGCACCATATCCCGCTCGGCGCGGAACGGGCTGATGAAGGCCGTCAGCACGATAAGCCCCGCATCGGTCATCAGCTTCGCCACTTCGGCAACACGGCGGATGTTCTCGATGCGATCGGCCTCAGTGAAGCCCAGATCCTTGTTGAGCCCATGGCGCACGTTGTCGCCATCGAGGAGGAACGTGTGCTTGCCGAGCGCGTGGAGCTTCTTCTCGACCAGATTGGCAATCGTCGACTTGCCCGAGCCCGAAAGGCCCGTGAACCACAGCACGGCGGGGCTCTGCCCCTTCATCCGCGCATGCGCCTCGCGCGTCACGTCGAGCGCCTGCCAGTGGACGTTCTGCGCCCGCCGCAAGCTGAAGTTGAGCATGCCCGCCGCGACGGTGGCGTTGCTGATCTTGTCGATCAGGATAAACCCGCCCAATGCCCGGCTCTCGGCATAAGGTTCGAACACGATGGGCCGATCCGTGGTGATCTCGGCCACGCCGATCGCGTTGAGTTCAAGCGTCTTGGCCGCAAGGCGCTCCATCGTGTTGACATTGATGGTGCACTTTGGCTGCGAAACGGTGACCGAAACGGTCTGGGTGGCGAGCTTCAGCCAATAGGCGCGGCCCGGTACCAGCGGCTCGTCCGCCATCCAGACGAGGCTTGTCTCGAACTGGTCGGCCACCTGCGGCGGTGCGGCGGACGCCGCGAGCACATCACCGCGCGAGCAGTCGATCTCGTCAGCCAGTGTCAGCGTGACCGATTGGCCTGCAACCGCTTCATCGAGATCGCCATCGAGCGTGACAATGCGTGCGACGGTGCTGGTCTTGCCCGAAGGCAGGACCCGCACAGCATCGCCCGGTTTCACGGTGCCATTGGCGATAAGGCCCGAGAAACCCCTGAAATCAAGGTTCGGGCGGTTCACCCACTGCACCGGCATGCGGAACGCACCTTTCGCATCGGCGGCCGTGTTCACGTCCACGCTCTCGAGGTGCCCCATCAGCGTCGGACCGGAATACCACGGCGTATTGGCGCTCGTCGCGGTGATGTTATCGCCCTTGAAGCCCGAAATCGGCAGCGCGGTGAATCGCTCGATCCCGATGCTGGCGGCAAACGCGGCGTAGTCTGCCACGATTGCGTCATACCGCGCTTGATCGTAGCCGATCAGGTCCATCTTGTTCACCGCCAGCACGAAGTGACGGATGCCGATGAGGTGGCAGAGATAGGAATGGCGCCGCGTCTGCGTCAGCACGCCCTTGCGCGCATCGATCAGGATGACGGCAAGATCGGCGGTCGAAGCGCCAGTCACCATGTTACGGGTGTATTGCTCGTGCCCCGGGCAATCCGCGACGATGAACTTGCGCTTCTCGGTGCTGAAGAAGCGGTAGGCGACGTCGATGGTAATGCCTTGCTCGCGCTCGGCGGCGAGGCCGTCAACGAGCAGCGCAAAATCGATTTCCTGCCCCTGCGTGCCGACCTTCTTGCTGTCGCTTTCCAGCGCAGCGAGCTGATCCTCGAAGATCATCTTCGAATCGTAAAGCAACCGACCGATCAGCGTGGACTTTCCATCATCCACGCTGCCGCAGGTGATGAAGCGCAGCATCGATTTGTGCTCATGCCGGTCGAGGTAGGTCTCGATGTCCTCGGCAATCAGCGCCTCGGTCTGATAGATCACGTCCGTAGTGATCAGATCGGTCTCTGGCATCAGAAGTACCCCTGCTGCTTCTTGATTTCCATGCCCGCGCCGCCGGCATCCTTGTCGATCACGCGGCCCTGCCGCTCGCTGGTGGTGGTGAGCAGCGTTTCCTGGATCACTTCATTGAGCGTGGTCGCCTGGCTCTCCACCGCACCCGTCAGGGGGAAGCAGCCCAAGGTGCGGAAGCGGATCGAACGTTCCGTGATTTCAGGGCAATAGCCGAGAACCTTCTCCAGCCGCGGGAGGTCATCGGCCATGAACAGGCCGCCTTCCCACTCAAACGTGGGGCGCTTCGCCGCGAAGTAGAGCGGTACGATCGGCACATCGTTGAGGCGGATGTATTGCCAGATATCGAGCTCGGTCCAGTTCGAGATCGGGAACACGCGGATGCTCTCGCCCTTGTTCTTGCGGGCATTGTAGATGTTCCACAACTCAGGCCGCTGGTTCTTCGGATCCCAGCCGTGGCTGGCGGTGCGGAACGAAAAGATGCGCTCCTTGGCGCGGCTCTTCTCCTCATCGCGCCGCGCGCCGCCGAAGGCCGCATCGAAACCGTATTTGTCGAGCGCCTGCTTGAGCCCTTCGGTCTTCCACATGTCGGTGTGGAGCGCGCCGTGGTCGAACGGATTGATCCCGCGTTCGGCAGCTTCCGGGTTCTGATAGACGAGCAACTCCATGCCGCTCTCCGTGGCCATGCGCTCGCGCAGCGCGTACATGTCCTTGAACTTCCATGTGGTATCCACATGCAGCAGCGGAAACGGCGGCGGGCTCGGGTAAAAGGCCTTGCGCGCAAGGTGCAGCATCACCGCGCTGTCCTTGCCCACCGAATAGAGCATCACCGGATTGGTCGCCTCGGCCACCACTTCGCGCATGATGTGGATCGCCTCGGCTTCGAGGCGCTGGATGTGGGTCAGCGTGGACATGGTTATAGGGTCAGACATCGTTGTTCCGGCCATTGGATAGGTGCAGGTACCAAATGGCCGCTTGCCCGGTGCCGCAAAGCTCCCATATGGGAGCACAACGCCATGGCATTCCTATCGACCGATCAACGCGAACTTTACCTGCCACTCCTGGAGGGTCTGCTGGAAGATCCGCCGTGGCAGCGCTTCCTCGCCAATCTGCTTTTGCGCACCGGCGCGCGGCGGGCAGCGATGGCACTGGCGCCGCCGGGCTCGCCTGACCCAACCCTCACAGTTCGTGCCGACGCCGCGCGCGCGGCGCTCGATCCTCCGCTCGATCTGCCACACCTCGCCGCGCTCGGCCTCTTCCCCGGTCCGGCGATGCGCACCGGGCGCGTCTACACGCTCGGCGAAATGCTCGATTTCGATCTGCCCGCCCGG
>CAZQEH010000079.1:0-13806 GCA_964592205.1 uncultured Novosphingobium sp. | reverse complement strand
CGGCCGCGGGCGCCGCACTGAGGCGGGGCGGCAGCAGTGCCAGCGCGCCAAGCAGGAGGGCCAGCACGGCGGCCAGCAGCAAGGCTGCCAGCCAGCCTGCGAGCAGGGTTGCCGCAAGCCCGGCCAGTGCCGTGCCGAAGGCTGCCGGAATGCCGGGGCGTCGGACGACAAGGTCTTCCAGTGCAGCAATATCGCCGATCAGCCGCGCGCTGGCATCGCCGCTCCCCAGATCGGGCGCGCTGCGGCCATCGGCGTGCGCGAGCCGGGTGAACAAGGTGCTGCGCAGCCCGGCCAGCGCATGGAGCGCTGCCTCGTGCGACCACAGCCGTTCGCCGTAGCGCGCCGCGGTGCGCACCACCGCGAGCCCGCGGATTGCAGAGCTCGGCAGCAGATAGTTGAACGCCGCGGCGGTCGCCGCTCCGCTCGCACCGGCAAGGGCCGCGCCGGTCAGGAACCAGCCCGAAACCCCCAGAAGTGCGAGGCCACCCACACCGGCCGCCAGCGCGGCGATGAAGGCCAGCGTGATCCGGCCGCTCACGCGTGGGGGCAACGGGAGAGGAAAGCGCAGCGCGATCATAGCGCGATGATCCGATCGGCAGCGGCAGCCAGCCGCTCATCGTGACTCGCCACGATGACCGCGCGCCGGGTCGCTTCGGCCACCAGCAACGCGACGATCTGCTCGGCGCTTGCTGCGTCGAGGTCGGCTGTCGGCTCGTCTGCCAGCAACAGCGCACGGTCCGCGATGAGCGCACGGGCAAGGCCAAGGCGCCGTCGCTCACCGCCCGATAGCCATGCGCCGTGGTGGTCGATCGTGGTTGCAAAGCCGTCTGTTCGGCGTGCAAGCAGGGTGTCGAGGCCTACCGCGCGCACCGCCTCCGTTATCGCGGCAGAGTCCGCATCGGGTCGGCCAAGGCGCAGATTGTCCTCAAGCGAGGTCGGCAATAGCAGCGGCACTTGTCCGGCCCATGCGATAGCCTCGCACGGAAGCGTTTCAAGCAAGCCTTCGCTCGGCGGAACCTGACCGGCAATCGCGGCGAGCAGGCTGGTCTTGCCGCTGCCGGTCGGCCCGGTCACACAGACAAGACCGGTCCGGCCAAGATCGAAGCTGATCGGGCCGATGCGATGACCCGGCCAGTCGACGACCACATCGCGCAGGGAGACCTGTGCGGCCGTGGCGGGATGGGCAGCCGGTTCAGGCACTGCCGCCAGGGCTTTTTCCGCAGCCTCGCCCAACTGCTTCTCGTGGTAGGCAGCGGCAAGGCGGCGCATCGGCAGGTAGAATTCCGGCGCCATCGCCAGCACAAAGAACGCCGCGCGGTAGCTGAGCTGCTCGGGCGCAGGAAACGGCAGCAGCCCGAGCAGGCTGAAACCGCAGTAGACCGCGACCAGCGCGACACTGAGCGCAGCAAAGAACTCAAGCACTGCGCTCGACAGGAATGCGGCCCTCAGGACCGCGATGGTCCGTTCGGCAACGTCCTGCGCGGCGCCTCCTGCCTGCCGCGCGATGCGATCCTCCGCGCCGAAGTGGCGGATGATCGGCAGCCGACGAATCCGGTCGACATAGAGCGCGGAAAGCGCGGTGATCGCCGCCATCTGCCGGTCTGCGGCCTGCCGCGCTGCCCCACCTGCAAGGATCATCCCGATGACGAACGGGATCAGCGTGGCAAACAGGATCAGCGCGGCAATCCAGCTCTGGAAGGCGACCACGATCACTACGAGGAGAGGGGCAAGCGTGGCGGAGGAGCGCACCGGGGCAAACCGCGCGGCGCGCACCTGTTCGGCGCCAATATGGTCTATCCCGAGTGTGGCGGTCGCGCCCAGAGCCGGTGCGCCGGGGCCGGCGATACCCAGAAGCCGCGGAAAGAATAGGGCGCGGCGTGCCTGTGCCAGCGCGCGGCCCTCCTCGAAGCCCAGCACTTGCGCGCCGTACTGGCTGGCGAATCTGAGCAATCCGCCGATCACCACAAGCGCGGCGCCGACCATGACGGCGGAACGCGGCCCCCCGGCGAGCCGGGCATCCAGCGCGGTGGCGGCACCCCAGGCAAACACGGTGGCACCAGCGATGTCGGAGGTCCAGGCAAGGCCCGGCGCTTTTGATATCCTCATGATTTGGAATCGCTTATTTTGTCGCTGACAGCGGCATCAGACTCGGGCATGTCGCCGCGATCAGGCCACGAAAGGGCACGTGCGATGGATATGGCAGTGGTGGAACTATCCCGGCTGCAGTTTGCATTGACTGCGCTGTACCATTTCCTGTTCGTGCCGCTCACGCTCGGCTTGTCGTTCATTCTGGTCATCATGGAAAGCGTTTATGTGATGACCGACCGCCCGATCTGGCGGGATATCACCCGTTTTTGGGGCAAGCTCTTCGGAATCAACTTCGTGCTGGGCGTGGCGACGGGCCTTACGATGGAGTTCGAATTCGGCACCAACTGGTCCTACTACTCGCACTATGTGGGCGACATTTTCGGTGCGCCACTCGCGATCGAAGGGCTGATGGCCTTCTTCCTCGAAGCGACTTTCGTAGGCCTCATGTTCTTCGGCTGGGACAAGCTGAGCGCGCGCCAGCACTTGTTCACCACATTCATGGTTGCGCTGGGCTCCAATCTCTCGGCACTGTGGATCCTCATCGCCAACGGCTGGATGCAGCACCCCACCGGCGCCGCGTTCAACCCGATCACAATGCGCATGGAAGTGACGAACTTCTACGATGTAGTGTTCAATCCGGTCGCCCAGGCCAAGTTCGTCCACACGGTGAGTGCAGGATATGTCGCTGCCAGTGTGTTCGTGCTCGGTGTCTCGGCGTGGTATCTCCTGAGGGGGCGGCATCTGGAACTGGCCAAGCGCAGCTTTGCGGTGGCCGCCGCGTTCGGGTTGGCCTCGGCGCTTTCGGTTGTCGTGCTGGGCGATGAAAGCGGTTACACGCTGACCGACAACCAGAAGATGAAGCTCGCCGCGATCGAGGCAGAATGGCACACTGAACCGGCGCCTGCCGGGATCGCGGTGTTCGGTCTCCCGTCCAATGCGGGGCGCGAAACACTTTACCAAATCAAGATCCCCTACGTGCTCGGTATCATCGGTACGCGCAGCCTGACGGGGCAGGTCGAGGGTATCTACCCGCTGGTGGCTCACGCTCGTACGCGGATCGAACATGGCCTGATTGCCTATGATGCCGTCGAAAAGCTCAAGGCCAATCCGAAGGACGTGGCAGCCCGCGCGCAGTTTGAAAGCGCAAAGGATGATATGGGCTATGCCTTGCTGCTCAAGCGCTTCGTGGCGGATCCGCGCAAGGCGGATGGCGGGGTGCTCGACAAGGCGGCGTGGTCGACCGTGCCCAATGTGCCGGTGCTGTTCTGGCTGTTTCGCGGCATGGCAGGGCTTGGCTTCCTGTTCATCGGCTTCTTCGCTACCGCGCTGCTTCTGGCCAATACGCGCCGTTTCGATGCGAAGTGGTTCCTGCGCGGTGCCGTCTTGATTATCCCGCTGCCGTGGGTCGCGATCGAACTAGGCTGGATCGTTGCCGAAATCGGGCGCCAGCCCTGGGCAGTCGATGGCGTGCTGCCGACCTTCCTTGGCGCCTCCAGCCTGACAACAGCGCAGATCTGGACCACCATCGCGGGCTTTACGCTGCTCTACAGTGTGCTCGCGGTGATCGAGGTGCGGCTGATGGTCGCGGCGATCCGCAAGGGGCCGGAGGGCTATACGCCGTGGCAGCCGCGCCGCGATCCGATGCCGCCGCCCTCTGCGCCCAGCCCGTCGCACAGCGTTCCGGCCGAATGAAGGAGAGCCGCAATGGCACTGCCGCTTGATTACGAGACGCTGCGGCTGATCTGGTGGGGGCTGATCGGCGTACTGCTGATCGGCTTTGCACTGACCGACGGCTTCGATCTCGGCGCGATGGCGCTGCTGCCGTTTGTCGCCCGGAGCGACCTTGAACGGCGCATGGTGATCAACAGCGTGAGCGCGACGTGGGAAGGCAACCAGGTGTGGTTCATCCTTGGCGGCGGAGCGATCTTTGCGGCCTGGCCGTATGTCTATGCCGTGAGCTTCTCGGGCTTCTACCTTGCGATGTTTCTCGTGCTCGCGGCGCTGATCCTGCGCCCGGTCGGTTTCAAATACCGCTCCAAGCGGCCCGATCCGGCCTGGCGCGCGCGGTGGGACTGGGCGCTCTTCACGGGCGGGCTGGTGCCGGCGCTCGTCTTTGGTGTCGCGATTGGGAATGTGCTGCTCGGCGTGCCGTTCCGGTTCGATAGCGATCTGCGCACATTCTACGAAGGCTCGCTGCTTGGCCTGTTCTCGCCGTTTGCCCTGCTGACCGGACTGCTGTCGGTGGCGATGCTTGTCACGCATGGCGCGGGCTGGCTGGCGATGAAGCTTGAGCCGGGGCCGGTCCAGTTCCGCGCGCGTCAGTATGGCGCGGTGGCGGCAGTGGCGGCGTTGGTGCTGTTTGCCGCGGGCGGCGCATTGGCCGCGTGGGGCGGGCTTGGCTTTCGCCTGGCAGTCCTTGTCGATACCGGCGGGCCATCCAATCCGCATCTTGCCCGCGCGGTTGCCGCGCCTGGCGCATGGCTCGATAACTACAGCCTCCATCCGTGGATGATCGCCGCGCCGCTGCTCGGCCTTGCCGGCCCGGTGATCGCGTTCGCCGGGCTGCGGGCGCGCCGCGATGCGCTGGCCTTTGCCGGATCGTCCTGCGCTGCCGCCGGGATCATCGCAACGGTTGGCCTTTCGATGTTCCCGTTCATTCTGCCGAGCGCGGTCGATCCGGCTTCCAGCCTCACGGTATGGAACGCTTCGTCGAGCCACCTCACGCTGTTTATCATGCTGGTGGTGGTGCTGATCTTCCTGCCCATCGTGCTTGCTTACACGACATGGGCCTACCGGGTGATGTTTGGCCGCGTGGGCGCCGAGGAAGTCCGTCTCAACCCAGACATGTACTGAGAGGAACGAGCGACATGTGGTATTTTGCGTGGATCCTCGGCCTTGGCCTCGCGGTGAGCGTCGCGATCCTCAATGGCATCTGGCACGAGTTTCACTCCGACCCGGCCGGTGATCGGACCGTGCAGGACTGAAGCGCGCGCGAGACGGGGGATGGCGAGAGATGGGGCGGCGCATCGCGGTCATTTCGGCTGCGGCGAGCGGTATTGGCCTCGCCATTGCCGAAGCGCTCTGCGCCGATGGCTGGCAAGTCTATGCGGGCGATCGGGATGCGGCGGCCATCGCGGCGCTCGGATCTGATCGAGAAGGCTTTGCCGCCATGGTCTGCGAAGTGAGCGATGCCGCGTCGGTCGAAGACTTCTTCACGTGGATTGCAAGCGATCTGCGCGCAAAGGGCGCCGAGGGGATCGACCTGCTCGTCAACAACGCCGGGATTGCCGGGCCGACTGCGCGGCTGGAGGACCAGCCAGTGGAGGCGTGGAACGCCACGATTGGCGTCAACCTCAATGGCACGTTCCTGATGACACGCAGCGCCATCCCGCTGCTGCGCCTCCGCGCGCCGGGGTCGGCGATCATCACCATGAGCTCGACCGCAGGGCTGTTCGGCTGCCCGCTTCGGAGCCCCTATGTCGCCAGCAAATGGGCGCTGATCGGGCTGACGAAGACGCTCGCGATGGAGCTGGGGCCGGACGGCATCCGCGCCAACGCGATCTGCCCCGGTAGCGTGGAAGGTCCGCGCATCGACCGCGTGATCGCGGCGGACGCGGCGGAGCGAGGGCTGACGACCGAGGAGGTCGAGCGCGAATACAAGCGCCAGACCTCGCTGCGCACGTTCGCGACGAAAGAGGATGTCACCGCGATGGTACGCTACCTGATGTCGCCCGCCGGGGAGCGGATTTCCGGTCAAGCCATCGCGATTGACGGACATACCGAGAGTCTGTCGCTGGATATGGAGGCCTGATGCGCGCGGTCTGGTACGAAGAAACGGGCCCTGCCGATTCGGTGCTGCGGCTTGGCAAAATGGCGGATCCGCAGCCGGGCCCGGGAGAAGTGCGCGTCCGCCTGCGGGCCTCGGGCGTCAATCCCTCCGATGTGAAATCGCGCGCCGGGGTGCGCGGGCCAATCGCCTTCCCGCGTGTGATCCCGCATTCTGATGGCGCGGGGGAGATCGATGCGGTGGGCGAGGGCGTGCCGCCTTCGCGGATCGGCTCGCGCGTTTGGGTGTGGAACGCGGCCTATCGGCGACCCTTCGGCACGTGCGCTGAATTCGTGTGCCTGCCCGGAGCGCAGGCCGTGCCGCTACCGGCGGGAACGAGCTTCGAGGCAGGGGCCTGCCTCGGCATTCCGGCGTCGACCGCTTGCCATGCCCTGTTCGCTGATGGCGACGTCAGCGGGCAGACCGTGCTCGTGACCGGCGGCGCGGGAGCGGTCGGGCACTATGCCATCCAGCTCGCCCGCTGGGGCGGCGCGCGGGTAATCGCGACGGTGAGCGGGCCCGACAAGGCCGCAGCGGCCGAGGCGGCGGGCGCGCATGCGGTTGTGAACTACCGCGAGGGCGACGCCGTGGCGGCGATCCTCGCGGCCAATGCGGGCAAGCCGGTCGACCGCGTGGTCGAGGTCGAGTTCGGCGGAAATCTGGCGGTGACGTCTGCGGTGCTCGGCGAAGGGGGCGTAATCGCGGCTTATGGCTCGATGGCGGATGCCGAACCCAGGCTGCCGTTCTATCCACTGATGTTCCGGCACGCGACTGTGCGGATGCTGCTGGTCTACTTGCTTTCGGCAAGGGAACGCGCTGCCACCGTATCGCGGCTGACCGCTGCGCTGGAGGCAGGCGCGCTCCATCACGCGATTGCCGCGACGTTCGATCTGGCAGACAGCGCGAAAGCGCATGAGGCTGTGGAGTCCGGCCGGCTCATCGGGAATGCCGTCATCACGATTCCCTGAACCGGCATAAGACTTTCGCAATTGACGGCAGGGCAGGCTATCGCCCATCCAATGCACATTCGCGCGGCGTGAACCGATGCCTGCGCAAACGGGGTAAGACACGAAAATGGCCGCCGAAGCGCAGCAGTTCGAACAATTCGCCGGCCATCCCAAGGGGGTCTACTATCTAGCCTTCACCGAAATGTGGGAGCGCTTCTCGTTCTACGGGATGTCCGCTCTGCTCACGCTGTACATGGTGAAGGAACTGCTGCCGCTGCATGCGGACACGGTGATCGGGCTTGGCGCACTGCGCCATGGGCTCAGTTTCCATGGCACGATGAGCGATGTCGCCTTCGCATCGATCATCTATGGCTGGTACGCGGGCCTTGTCTATTTCACGCCGATCATCGGCGGCTGGGTGGCCGACCGGGTGCTCGGCCCCAAGCGGACTGTGCTAATCGGTGTGCTGCTGATGGCAGCCGGGCACGCGGCGATGTCGTTTTACGAAAGCTTCGTGATCGCGCTGGCGCTGCTGATCATGGGTTCGGGTTTCCTCAAGGGTAACATCTCGGCGCAGGTCGGTACGCTTTACCCGCGTGAGGATGAATCGCGCCGGTCGCAGGGCTACACAATCTTTGCGACCGGCATCAACATCGGCGCCGCAAGCGGCCCGGTGGTGACTGGGCTCGTCGCCGCGATCTGGGGCTTCCATGCCGGGTTTGCGGTCGCGGCGGTGCTGATGCTGGTCGCCATGGTGGGCTATCTGGTCGGCCAGCGCCACCTGCCCGATTCCAAGCCCGTTGCGACCGCGCGCGAAAAGGCCCCGCCGCTCACGCCGGCCGAGCGACGCCGCGTGGCAGTGCTGATTTTCGTCATCGCGCTCACTTTCCCCGCCGAGATCACGTATCCGATGGTGTGGAGCATCGGTATCCTGTGGGTTGACCAGTGGGTCAATCTGGTGACCCCGCTCGGTACCGTGCCTTCGAGCTGGTTTGCGGGGATGGATTCGTTCGGCTCGATCCTCGCCGCGCCGATCCTCGTGGCGCTGTGGAGCTGGCAGGCAAAGCGCGGGCAGGAGCCCGCGAATGTGACCAAGCAGGGTATCGGCACGGCGATCGTCTCGGGCGCGGCGCTGCTCTTCGCTGTTTCGAACCTGGGCGTGACGGAGCAGCACAGCGTCGGCGCATTCTGGGCCGTCGCGGGCTGGCTCATCATGGGGCTGGGTTGGATGTACTACTGGCCGACCACGATGGCGATTGTCAGCAAGGCCGCGCCGCCGCGCGTTGCCTCGACGCTGATGGGGGTCGCGTTCCTCTCTCCGTTTGCGGCACACGTTACTGCGGGATGGGTCGGCAGCTATTTCGATGCAATGAGCCCTTCCGCCTTCTGGACCATGGATGCCGCGATCGGCGCGGTAGGCGCGGCGGTTATCCTGCTCCTCAGAAAGCCCCTGATCCGCGAGCTTGATGGCGCGCCGGTGCCGCAGCGCTGACGGATGAAGCCGAATGGCAGGCGCGGGTCGATCTGGCGGCTGCGCACCGGCTGGCAGTTCATTTCGGCTATCACGAGGGAATCGACAACCATTTCACGCTGCTGGTGCCGGGCTTCGCGGACCGCTTTCTGCTCGCGCCGTTCGGTTTGCACTGGTCCGAGATCCGCGCGTCCGATTTCCTTGTGGTCGATTTCGCCGAAACCAAGCTCAGCGGCACCGGCCCGGTGGAGGACACTGCGTTCCACATTCACGCGCCGCTCCATGCCGCCCGGCCCGATCTTCGCTGCGTGATGCACACGCACATGCCCTACGCCACCGCGCTTTCGATGCTGGAGCAGCCCGAACTCCTCATGGCGAGTCAGAACGCCATCGGTTTTGCCGGCCTGGTGGCGCTTTGTGACTACGCAGGCTTTGCGCTCGATAGCAGCGAGGGCCGGCGCATGGCGGCAGCGCTCGGCGACAAGGCGGTGCTGCTCCTGCGCAATCACGGGGTGGTGACGACAGGCGCCAGCGTGGCCGAAGCGTTCAACACGCTCTACTTCTTCGAGCGCGCCGCGATGACTCAGATTCTTGCGCAATCGAGCGGGCAGAAGCTGCGGCTGGTGGGTGAGCCGGTGCTCGCCACCACGATCGAGCAGTATACCGGCTCCGCCAAAGTCGAAGGGCTGGACCGCATCGAGCTGCATTTCGCAGCGCTCAAGCGCATGTTCGACCGGCAAGGCGCCGACTATGCGCGATAAGCCCGGCGCGCGCATCACCACCGCGCCGCTGCTGATTGTTGCTCTCATGGCGACGAGCCTGTTCATCAACTACATTGATCGCGGCAACCTCGCGACGGGCGCCACGCAGATCCGCGCCGATCTTGGCCTAAGCGCAACCGCCTATGGCGCGCTCGCGGCGGGGTTCTATTTCGCCTATGCCTTTTGCCAGCTGCCGGCGGGCACATTGTCTGATCGGCTGGGCGGCAAGTTCGTGTTGGGGCTGGGGTGCATGCTGGCGATGCCGTTCATGCCGCTCGGCGCCTGCATCGCGTTGCTCTTCGTCTACGAGATATTCCTCGGGTTCTCCTCGCCCGCCTACTTCATGATCCCGCAGATCATGGGCGGCCCTTCCGCCGCCGCACGCTGGGTGGGGGTGCAGAACATGCTGGGCAACATGCCCGGGATCATCGGCGTGTTTTTTGCAGGCGTGCTGATCGACGCAGGTGGCTGCTCGTATGGCACGGCGTTCCTGCTGGCGGGGCTGGTCAACGTACTTGGGTTGATCGGCTGGCTGGCGATTCTGCCGAAGGTCGAGCCGGTGGATTGGCCAATGGAGCGTAACGCCGCCTAGCGGCCCTTCCATTCCGGCGCGCGGCCTTCGGCAAAGGCGCGGGGGCCTTCGAGCGCGTCGCCCGATTTGAGCATGGCTTGATAAGATGGGATCGCGCCGCTGCGCATCAGCTTGTAACCCGCCTCGACTTCCATCCCGGCTGTATCGCGCAGGATATCACGCGCGGCGGTGACGGCGAGCGGGGCAGCGCGGGCAATCACGGCTGCCAGTTCGAGCGCAGCCTCGAGCAGCGCCTCACTCGCTACGACACGGCTGGCAAGGCCGAGCGCCGCGGCCTCGTCCGCACTCATGCGCCGCCCGGTCAGGATCATCTCGCGTGCGATGCGCTCCGGGATCGTTCTGGGCAGGCGCAACAGTCCGCCGGAATCGGGGAGCATGCCCAGTTGCGCTTCGGGGAGCCAGAACTTCGCGGTCTCGCTCGCGACGATGAGATCCGCCGCCAGCGCCAGTTCGAACCCGCCGCCGACCGCGAGGCCATTGACCGCTGCGATCACTGGCTTGGTCAGGCTGAAGTATTCGGTGAGCCCGGCAAATCCGCCGGGGCCATGATCGGCATCGACTGTTTCACCCGCATTGGCCGCGCCCAGATCCCAGCCGGCCGAAAAGAAACGTCCGGTGCCGGTAATGATGCCCACGCGCAGCGCGGGATCATCGTTCAGCGCCTTGAACGCGGCGTAGAGTTCGAGGCTGGTCGCCACGTCAATCGCGTTGGCCTTGGGCCGATCGAGCTTGATGATCAGGATGCCATCGCGGTTCTCGAGCTTTACGGCGCTCATTCGTCAGGCTCCCTCATGCGGATCAGCGCGTCCACGGCGATCGCGCCATGGGGCAGGGCGAGCAGCGGATTGACGTCCATTTCCTCGAGTTGGGCCGCATGGTCCATGGCCCATGCGGCGATCCGGTCGATAGCATCGACCAGCGCCGCCATGTCGCAGCCCGCCTTGCCGCGATAGCCGGTCAGCAACTTGTGGAGCGGCAGGCTGGCGAGCGCCGCCTCGATAGCGGCGCGGCTCGCGGGGAGGAGGACTTGCGCCGTCTGGCGCAGCAGTTCGACGAAAATGCCGCCCGCGCCGAGCGTGAGGTACAGGCCGAACTGCGGATCGCGGGCCACGCCGACGATAAGCTCTGCGACCGCGCCGCCCACCATTTCCTCGATCAGAAACTGGTCCGAAAGACCTGCCATACCCTCGGCAGCAGCGAGAATTGCGGCACGGCTGGCAAGGCCAAGCGCAACACCGCCGACTTCGGTCTTGTGCGCAAGTTCAGCGCCCGCGGCCTTTAGAACAAGCGGGAAAGGCGCAGGAAAAACGGCATCCGCCAGTTCCGCCCGGCTGAACACGCGCCCCTTGGGCACCGGCACGCCGACATTGCCGAGCGCGGCCTTGCTGCGCATTTCGTCCCAGAGCGTGGCCTCGCCGCCGCCGGGCATGGGTTGTTCAGGGAGGGGGGCGGGGGCCGCACCCGCCCACGCCGCGCCGATATCGGCGGCGGCGGCAATCGCGCGCAGGGCTTCGGCAAGGCCCGCGGCGGGCAGGATCCCCTCGGCGATGAGCGATGCTGCGATGGCTTCGGGCATCGTTTCGGCAAGGCTGCTCGCCACGATCCGCACGGTGCCTTGCGGTGCGGGATGAGCGCGGCCAGCAGCACGGAAGGCGGCGAGCGTGACGTCCCAATCGGCGGCGGTGCAGCGGTCGGCGCGTGGGAAATCGAGGATCAGCAGCGAAGCCTCGAAATCTGCACCCATCAACGCGCCAAAGCAGGCAGCCTGCGCCGCGAGATCGCCCCAGATATAGGTGTGATAGTCGAGCGGGTTGGCCACGTTGACGCGCGGGCCGAGCACTCGTTCAAGGGCGGCTTGAGCCGCGGGCGGAAAGTCCGGTGTTTCAAGACCGGCTGCTTCGGCAAGATCGGCGGTGAGCGAGGCTTCGCCCCCCGAACAGCTCGCGCTGGTGATCCTCCGCCCGCGCAAGGGGCCGGCCACATGCAGCAGCTTCAGCGTTTCGAGGAAAGTGGCGGGATCGTGCGCGCGGGCGACACCGTAGCGCCTGAACAGGACATCACACAGCGCATCGGCCCCGGCGAGCGAACTTGTGTGCGACATCGTGAGCGCCGCGCCCTTGGCCGAAGCGCCTGTCTTGAGCGCGACGATGGGCACGCCAGCCGCGCGCGCGGCAAGGCAGGCTTCGGAAAAACGGGCGACCGAGCCGAGCCCTTCGAGGTGGAGGCCAATGACGCTGACCCGTTCGTCCGCAATCAGTGCTTCGATGAGGTCTGCCGGGGTCACATCGGCGCAATTGCCGACCGATATCACGTAGCCGATCGGCAGGCCTCGCTCCTGCATGCTAAGGTTGAGCGCCAGGTTGCCACTCTGGCTGATGATGGCAACGCCGCGCCCCGCGTCAATCGGCAGGCACCCATGCTGATCGGGCCAGAGCGCCACGCGGTCGAACAGATTTAGCATGCCGTAGCAGTTCGGCCCGACGAGCGGTACGCCCTGCGCGGCTGCAAGCAGCGCGGCCTGCCGTTCGCGGCCTTCCTCGCCGCTCTCGGCAAAGTCTGCGGCATAGCAGATCGCTCCTCCCACGCCGGCCAGCTCTCCTGCCAGCGCGATGGTTGCGGAGGCAGGGGCGGCGATGAAGACGGCATCCGGCGCGGCAGGCAAGGCAGCCATGTCCGAAAAGCACGGCAATCCGCCCATCTCGGCGCGCTTCGGGTTCACCGGCCAGATCGGCCCGGCAAAGCCCAGGGCGCGGCACTGGCGGACGGCTTCCTCGGCCGCCTTGCCGCCGACGATTGCCAGACTGCGCGGGCGCAGCAGGCGGGCGAGTCTGCCTGAAGTCATGCCTCCAGTGGACGCAGCAGGGCGCGGCTGATGATGTGGCGCTGGATCTCGCTGGTTCCGTCCCAGATCCGCTCGACCCGGGCATCGCGCCAGAACCGTTCGATGGGGAGTTCATCCATCAGGCCCATGCCGCCGAAAATCTGCAGTGCATTGTCGGTCACGCGGGCAAGTGCTTCGGACGCGAAGAGCTTGGCCATGGCCGCATCGGTATCGGTCATCGTGCCCCGATCGTCCTTCCACGCGGCGCGGAAGGTAAGGAGTTCGGCCGCTTCCAGCTCGGTCTTCATGTCCGCCAGCTTGAAGCCGGTGCCCTGGAACTTGCCGATGGCCTGGCCGAACTGCTTGCGCGTGGCGGCCCACTGGGCTGCCATTTCCAGCACGCGCTGCCCGCGCCCAACCGAAGTTGTGGCTACTTGCAGACGGGTCGAACCAAGCCATTGGCCCATCAGTTCGAAGCCCTTGTCTAACGCTCCGAGCAGGCTGGAGGCGGGCACGCGGCAATCCTCGAAGATCAGCTCGCACTGGTGGTAGCCGCGGTGCGAAACGCACTTCGGCCCGCGGCGGCGGGTGAGGCCGGGCGTAGCAAAATCGACGAGGAAGCAACTGATCGTCTTCTTGCCGCCGGATTCGCCCGTCGCCGCGCACAGGATCACGAAATCGGCGACATCGGCGTGGCTGATGAAGTGCTTGCTGCCGTTGATAACGAAATCATCGCCATCCTGGCGCGCGAAGCTACGCATCGAGCGGACGTCGGACCCGGCATCGGGTTCGGCCATCGCGAGGCAATCGTGGCGCTCGCCCCGGATCGTGGGGAGGAGATATTCCTCGATCTGACTGCCGGTGCACCCGCGCAGGATATTGCTGGGGCGCGCGATCAACATCTGGAGGCCGTAGCTCGCGCGGCCAAGCTCGCGCTCCATCAGCGTGGTGTCGAACGTGCCAAGCCCGCCGCCGCCAAGTTCGGCCGGCATGTTGACCGCATAGAGCCCGAGCGCCTTGGACTTGGCACGGATATCCTCGGCGAGATCTGCGGGGACATTGTCCGTGTCCTCGACCGCCTTTTCGTGCGGATAGAGCTCGGTCTCGACAAAGCGGCGGACCGTATCGACCAGCATTTGCTGTTCGGAGGAAAGTTCGAAATGCATCACTTGTTGTCCCGTCTGATCCCGATGGCGCGGCCAACCTGGCTCGGGCGGCCGAGCCCGGCGTGAGCGGCGAGCACGGCGTGCACGCGCCCATGGAGCGCGGGCGGCATGGGCGCGGATTTGCCTGCGTTCAT
>CAZQEH010000078.1:0-14086 GCA_964592205.1 uncultured Novosphingobium sp. | reverse complement strand
TGGTTGAAGCTTGCGAAGGTCGTCAGGCGTATCGACCAGATCGAGCAGCGGCGTATCAGGGGTGGTAACCATGCGGTCGCAGTTACATAACCATGACAGGCTTGTCGATTGCACGCGTGCAGATCCGGCAAAGTGTGATGGCCTCGCTTTGCGGTTCAGCCCGCAGCCCCTGCCAGATCGCTGTCCGCATCAAGATCACGCAGATCGCGTCCGCGCATTTCCTGCCCGAACCACATGACCAGAACCAGCGAGGGGAATGTCGGCACCATCACGATCCCGCGAGGACGTCACCATCGACGGGGCAACGCCGCAGATTGTCAGTCCCTGCGCCATCAGCCTGCCCGCCTTGGTGCACGCGGCGATCCACCCGGTCGCCCGGCCGCGCACGCGCAGCGGAAAGCTTTCAGCGGTGTAGGGGGCACGATGGCGGTGATCCCGTTGGTGCCAACGATCAACAGCGCGACCGGCAGCACCGGACTGCCGCCACCGAGCTGTTCGAGGCGCAAGACCAGCAGCAGACCGGCCAGCGTCAACGCGATCATCAGGGCCAGCGCCCATGGTGCTCCACCCGCTGTAGAGCAGTGCTGCAGCAAACACCGTTGGAAACGCGATCAGCGCGCTTTCGGCGAGCAGCCGGCTCGACTACTGACCGAATAGCCTTTCGTCACGAGGTCTGCCGGCAGCCACGGCAGCAGGCCGAAGACGAGAGCGCGCAGATGCTGAGCGCGGTCAGCTTGCCGTAAAGCGCAAGGCCGGAAAGTGCTTTCGCGCCGCAGATCGAGGTGCCGACGAACATCACCGCCGAAAGGCAGCCGGCAAATCGTCCCCGGCCTCGCGCCCGCTTGGCAGCGCCTGATCTCAATTGCGACGGAATGGTCGTCAGCTGCTAGCGCGCGTTTTCCATGGCGACCCGCGCCAGCGCTGCCAGCCGGGGGAGGGACTCCGCCCGCTCGCGCGCTTGCGCATTGCTCGCCGTGCCCCGCAGCACGCGGCCCTTGATGCCATGCATGATTGCCGCCAGCCGGAAGAAGTTGAACGCGAGGTAGTAATCCCAGTTCGCGATGCTGGTACGCCCCGTGCGCGCGCAATAGGCGGCAATGTATTCGCCTTCGGTCGGCAGGCCCAGCGGCGCCGGATCGGCCCCGCCAAGCCCGGCCACGATATCGCCGGGCATGCGGTACATCATCGCGTGATAGGCAAAGTCCGCCAGCGGATGGCCAAGCGTCGAAAGTTCCCAGTCCAGCACCGCGACGACGCGCGGCTCGGTGGGGTGGAAGATCATGTTGTCGCAGCGGAAATCGCCGTGGACCACCGTGGTCTCGTCGCCCTCGGGAATAGCGGTCGGCAGCCATTCGACCAGCGCGTCCATGTCGGGCAGACGGCCGGCGAGCTCGTCCTCGAGGTACTGCTTGCTCCAACGCCCGATCTGGCGCGCGAAGTAGTTGCCCGGCCGGCCATAGTCGCCGAGCCCCACGGCCTCCACGTCCACCGAATGCAGCGCCGCGATCACCTGGTTCATCGCATCGAAATAGGCCGCGCGCTCGCCCTTGGGCACATCCGTGAAGGCAGCATCCCAGAAGATCCGGCCCTCCACCATGTCCATCACGTAGAACGCGCTGCCAATCACATTTTCATCCTCGCAGACCACGACGATCCGCGCAGTCGGCACGTCGGTCGCGGCCAGCGCTTGCTGCACCCGCGCCTCGCGCAGCACGTCATGCGCGCCTTTCAGCAGTGGCCCCGGTGGCTTGCGGCGCAGCACATAGCGCTGGCCCGGCGTGGTGAGCTTGTAAGTCGGGTTGGACTGCCCGCCGTTGAACTGCTCGACGGTCAGCGGCCCTGCGAAGCCTTCGACGTTGGCTGCCATCCACGCCCCGAGTACCGCTTCATCGAAGGCGACGCGGACCTTGCCCGCGCCGCTATTCGTCGCCGCCAGGTCTGCCGTCATTGCGCGGCCTTCCAGTCACGGCGCAGCTTCTTGGCAAGGCTCCACTTGTGGACCTCGGTCGGGCCGTCATAGATGCGGAAGGCGCGCACTTCGCGGAACATCGTCTCGACGATGGTCTTGTCGGTCACGCCCATGCCGCCCATCACCTGCACGCACTTGTCGGCAATGCGCATAAGCGCCTCCGAGACCGCAACCTTGGTCATCGAGCTTTCGACCGTGCCGAGCGAGCCGGTATCGAGCACGCCCGCGCACCAGTCGATCATCAGTTCGCACTGCTTGATGTCGATCATGTTCTCCGCGAGCATGAAGCCCACGCCCTCGTGGTCGATCAGCGTCTTGCCGAAGGCCATGCGGCGGTTGGCATAGTCGGTCGCGATTTCCTGCGCGCGCATGCACCCGCCGAGCCAACGCATGCAGTGCGAAAGCCGCGCCGGGGAGAGGCGGATCTGCGCATACTTGAAGCCTTCGCCCGCATCGCCCAACATCTGGTCAGCGGGCACGCGCAGGTTGTCGATGGTGATTTCGGCGTGGCTGCCGGGCATCGAGCTGTCGATGGTGTTGGGAACGCCGGTGATTTGGATCGCCGGATCGGGCAGGTCGACAAGGAACATGCAGGCGCCGCCCTTGCTGCCCGGATCCTCGGACTTCGCCATCACGATGCCGACCCTGGCGCCCTCGGCCCCGGTGATGAAGCACTTCTTGCCGTTCACCACCCAGTGGTTGCCGTCCTTGCGGCAGGTGGTGAGCATCATCGAAGGGTCCGCGCCCGCGCCGTTCAGTTCAGCTGGTTCGGTCATCAGGAACGCCGAACGCGCGCGGCCTTCGACCAGCGGCCTCAGGAAGCGTTCCTTGAGTTCCGGGCTACCGACATGGCCGATGAGGTACATGTTGCCTTCGTCCGGCGCCTGCGTGTTGCAGGCCAGCATACCGAGCGGGGTGAGGCCGGACTTGATCAGGATAACCGCCGTCTCGCGCTGGTTGAAGTGGCTGCCATCGGGCCGGATGTGCGGGGTGAGCACACCCTCCGCCCGCGCCAGTTCGCGCATTTCCATGACGAGTTCGTCGGTCGGCGCGCCGTGGTGATCGCGGCGTGGGTCCTGCTCGTAGGCGAAGATCCTGCCCCGCACGAATGCCTCGACCTTTGCCGCCATTTCCAGTGCTTCGCTGCTGATCGTCATGTTCTGGGGCCTTCCTCTGGATTGGGGGTTCCGGGCCGGATGGCACGAATCAACGGCCGTTTCGCCTGTATTTTTTACGCATGAGTAGATTGCATGCGTGCAAGTTTTCCGTCAACTTGTACCGGACGATGCAGCTTGCCCCATCACCGTTCCCCACTCCGGAAGAAAAGCGCTCCGCCCGTGAGGCAAAGCGCGCCGCAGTGCTGCGCGCGGCGGTGAAGATGTTCAACGAACGCGGCTTCCACCAGACTTCGCTCGATGATGTCGCGGCGCGGCTCGGCATTTCGAAGCCCACGATCTACCACTACCTCGGCAACAAGGATCAGGTTCTGCTCGAATGCGTGTCAATCGGCCTTGGCCAGTTGATCGAAGCGGCCGAGCAATCGCGCGCCCGCGCTGGCACCGGTGCAGACCGCCTGATCGCGTTCCTCGTCCGCTTTGCTGAGGTCAACATGGACGATTTCGGCCGCTGCGTGATCCGCACGGGTGACGAAGCGCTCGCGCCCGAAAGCCGCAAGCGCTTCCGCGCACTCAAGCGACAGATCGATGCGGACTTGCGCGGGCTGATCGAAGCGGCCGCGGCCGATGGCTCGATTGCACCGTGCGATGTAAAGCTCACCGCCTTCACACTCGCCGGTGCGCTCAACTGGCCCGCCCGCTGGCACGAACTGGATGGCGCGCTGGTGCCGGAGGACATCGCCCGGCACATGGTCGGCATTCTTGCGCAAGGTTTCCTGCCGCGATGATCTCGCTCGCTCGCAGGCAAAGGCCTGCGCTCACCATTACGTCAGAAAGCCGCCGGATATGAGCCAGGATACTCCCACCGCCGCACCGCCCGCGCGGCTGCTCCACATCGCCTCGCACGATGATCTCGTGCTTGCCGCCGATGATCTCGGGCCGCTCGATGCGCCGGTGGTGATCCTCCTTCATGGCGGCGGGCAAACCCGGCACAGCTGGTCGGGCGCAGCCAAGGCGCTGGCCCGGCGCGGCTACCGGGTGATCAATTTCGATGCGCGCGGGCACGGCGAAAGCGAGTGGTCCGATGCGGGTGCCTATTCGCTCGATGACCGGGTCGCTGATCTCAAGGCGATTGTCGCCGGGATCGACCGACCTTTCGCTCTGGTCGGAGCCTCGCTCGGCGGTGCAACGTCGATCCACGCGGCCGCACAGGACTTGCGCCCCGCTTCGCTGGTGCTGGTCGATATCGTCCCGCATCCGGAGCCTGAAGGGATCAGCCGCATCGTCAATTTCATGCGCGCTCATCCGGAAGGGTTCGCTACGCTGGACGAAGCCGTCGATGCCGTCGCGGCCTACAATCCGGAGCGCCCGCGCCCGCGCGATCCCGGCGGCCTCATGCGCAATCTGCGCCAGCGCGAGAACGGCCGGCTCTATTGGCACTGGGATCCCCGGATCGTCTCGCACCGCCCGGAAGATTTCCATAGCCTCGTGCGCCAGTCCGCCGCCGTGCTCCCGCAGACGGGCGTACCCGTGCTGCTGGTACGCGGCCTCAAGAGCGATGTCGTCAGCGATGCCGGGGTGGCTGCGTTCCGCGCGCTCGTGCCCGATCTGGAAGTGGCCGACGTCGGCGGCGCCGGGCACATGGTGGCCGGGGATCGCAACGATGTGTTCAACGAAGCGGTGATCGCCTTCCTCGAACGGCACATGCCGGCGGCGTAAATCTCCTACTTGGCCATTGGCCGATCCGGCCCGGTCCCGCCGCCGCCCAGCGTGATAGAGCTGCACGCGCGCCGTCAGCGCATCGGGCTGTTCGAGATAGCTCGAATAGCCCGCCCGATAGCGCGCCCGGCCTCGGCCTGGCGCACTCCGGCTCCTGCCACGAGCAGGGCAATGTCCGGCGCAAACAGCGCGTTGGTCATGAAATAAACCGCCGCCAGCCAGGTCGCCTAGACGCTGTAGAGCCCGAGCGAGCCTTGCGCGAAATTGAGATTGACGAGGGTCAGCGCATTGCCAGGCCCGCCGGTGATCCCCACCAGCGCGCCGATCGCGAAATAGCCGCGCCGGCGCCAGGCCGGATGATCTGGATTAGCGGGCGATCCGGGCAAGTTCGGCCGCTCGTGCGGCTTGAAGACATAGGGCGTCTCCCCAGTCATCACGGCGCTCCATCGTGCCCGCCCGGATCGCTGCCCTCCCTAGCGCCAATAGCCATTTGCAGCGGCGATGGTCTGGAAATTCACCGCCACGACATGCGAGGACGCGATGAGCGCATTGGCGTCTTCCTCGTAGATCGGGCGGAGTTTCTTCCGCACCTCGTCGCTGGGCTGAGTGAACTTCACCGCCATGCGCGAAAGTTTCATCGCAAGGGTAAAGCCCTCTTCGGGAGTCTCGGTCAGGAGTGTTTCAAGCCAGGTGGTCATCGTCGGTCGGTCTCCTTTGGTGCCAGGTAAAAAGTGAAGTGTTGTCGATGCCGTCCTGACTCGCCGGCCCCAGCGGCTTTTTTACTGTATTTCTGGGTACTTGGCTTGTCGAAAATCAGGCGGTCCGATTTCCCCGGAACCGCAGATGTGGCAATGGCGGATCGGGCCGGGCCAAGCCCTGCCGGCGGGAAGCGGGTGGGAGGAGGTTCATTGTCTCGTATCCGCCTGGTCTCCGAACGGGCTCGGTTCCGGCTCGGATCCGATCGTCTGGCTTCCAGTTAAGCCAGCTGCCCGCCGAGGGTTATCGACCAGCGCGGCACCTGACTGGTGATGGGCCGGCACCAATCGGTCAGGCTGCCTTCGCCAGCGCGGTGACCGCGCTCGGCACAGCGCGGAAGCTCACGCCAAGCCGATTGTACGCATTCATCATGCCGATCGCGATCGTGAGGTCGGTCAGCGCCCGCGCGCCGAATACGGCGCTCGCCGCCGCGGAATCGGCATCGGGCACGCCGCTTTCCGCCACGCGCGTCACGCTCTCGGCCCAGCCGAGCGCGGCGCGTTCTTCCGCGCTGGACAACGCGCCCGCCTCACGCCAGACGCCTTCATTCCAGCGGGGCTGGCTGCGGTATGATCGAGGCCCGCGGACATTGCGGGGTTCCTTTGCTGGTGCTGGCCGCCCGGTAGCGGCTCTGACAGCAGGAATAGGCCACTCCGGCGCGCGTGATTAGAACCAGTCCGCCACCTCGCTTGTGCCGGTCGGGGCAGAAATGGGGCGGCGATCAAAGCCGGGCAAACTCACCCCGCCGCAGCCGTGCGATCAGCAGATCGACCAGCGCGCGCAGGCGCGGCCGGCGCTTGAGGTCGCGGTGATAGCCCATCCAGGTGTCGCGCGTGGGCGGGCCAAAGCCGCTGCCAGGGCCAAGGTCGAGCGCTTCGATCCCCGGCGTCACATCCCCTAGCGGCCTCGGCAGCACCGCAAGGCCGGTTCCCCGGGCGCAAAGCTCGGCCTGGATTTCGCGGCTGTTGCTGCGCGCGGCGATCCGCGCGCCGGGAAGCGCCTCGCGCAGGCGTCGAAACCTTTGCACCGGGCGATGAAGTCGACGGCTTCACCGGCGGCGTCGACGGAATGCAGGGATCGCTGGCGCAGTTCGCCGCCGCCGATGCGCGACTGCTTGCGCACAAGCCCGCCAGTCTCTCGCTGCGTGAGGCTGCGGTGCTGCCGTTGGCGGCGATCACCGCGCGGGAAGGGCTTGTCGACCGCGCCCGCATCCAGCCAGGCCAGACCGTGCTCGTGCAGGGTGGAGGCGGCGGGGTTGGCCACGTTGCCGTGCAGATCGCTCTCGCGCGCGGAGCAAAGGTCTTCGCCACCGCGTTTGGTGAGGATCTCGCGTTTGTCCGCGGCCTTGCCGCCGTCACGCAGCTCGCCCAAAGCCGCCAGCTCATCTCACGCCTCGATTCACGCACCGTCGCGCTGGACGAAGCCGACGCCGCCTACGACGCAATCCTCGGGCGCAATGGTGCGCGGCGTCAGAAGGGCAAGATTGCTATCGTCACTACGCCGAGGGCGTGAACGCAAGCCTTGCCCCCGGCGCGCAATCACCGCACAGTCCGCCATCATACTCGCGGCAAACCCGCATGAAATCCTGCCAGAACGGATAACCTTCGCATGGACAAGCTCGATCGTCAGCTGCTCGCCCTGCTTCAGGCCGATGCTTCCCGCGCGCATGCCGATCTGGCCAAGCTCGTCAATCTCTCGTCCAGCCAGGTCTCGCGCCGGATCGCCCGGCTCGAGGCCGACGGTTATATTCGCGGCACGGTCGCGCTGCTGAGTGAAGCTGCGTTGGGGCTTCAGGTCGAAGCTTATGTCGCGGTCGCCATGGCAAGCTATGCGCCCGAAGTGGTGCGCGGCTTTCATGCGCGCATTTCCGCGCTCGACGAAGTGCTCGATTGCCGCGCCACCACGGGCGATTCCGATTACCTCCTGCGCATCGTCGCGCGCGATCTCGCCAGCTATTCGCGGCTGATGAACGAGCAGCTGCTGGGCCACGGCGATGTTGCGAGCGTGCGCTCCAGCGTGGTGCTCGATCGGATCAAGCGCACCACCAGCCTGCCGCTGCCGCCAGTCTGATTGCCGCCCAGCACATCCGGGAGAGAACCATGATCAAGCTGACCTTCTGCCTGCACCGCCTGCCGCACCTCAGCCGCGCCGAGTTTCAGGACTACTGGCTGAAAACCCACGGGCCGCTGGTCGCCAGCGTGCGCGACGCCTTGAAAATTCGCCGCTACGTCCAGCTCCACTCGCTCCCCGATGCGGAAGGCCCCCCCTTCGCCGTGGTCCGCGGCGCCCCCGGCCCCTACGACGGCGTCGCGCAGCTGTGGTGGGATGGCCTGGCAGACCTCGCCAGCTCGAGCCCCGAGGCCATTGCCGCTGGCGCGCTCCTCCTCGAAGACGAGCGCAAGTTCATCGATCTTCCTCGCTCCCCGCTCTGGCTGGGCGAGGAGCATGTGATCTTCGGCTAGACGCGCTCCAGCGCGGGCGCATGCCGCCCCAGCGCATCGCCGCTTACGCCCGCCTTCGATCCACGGTTCACCCGCAAAGGTGCTCAGATGCACGTCGGCGCCGACTTCTTCCAGCATCTGAAACATCGCAAAAACAGTTGCTTCGTGATCATAGGTCACCTCAAGTCAGAAGTTTTCCAGCGTGGAGATCCGCATCTCGGCCATCGGCGGTTCCATCGCCAGAAGCTGGCCCATCAGCTCGCCGGATACCCCGCCGTGCGCCCGGCGATCACCAGCACATCGGCCCTGAGCTGCCGCACCTGCATTTCCCCCCGAAATCTGTTCGCATGCAGCAAGCGCGATTTACCTCGCCCTTGCAATCGCGGGATCAACCGGGCTTAACTGGCGCCAAGCAAGGTCTTCGCCAGCAAGACCCTCCGGGAGCACCCAACCATGCCGTCCATCGCCGATCCCCTTGTCCTCCCTTGCGGCGCGGTTCTGCCCAACCGGCTCGCCAAGGCCGCGATGACCGAGGGGCTCGCCGATCCCGCGGGCCGCGCCACCGCCGAACTCGCGCGGCTCTATGGCCTCTGGGCCGATGGCGGCTCGGGCCTCCTTATCACTGGCAATGTTCAGATTGACCGCGATCATCTTGAGCGCCCCGGCAACGTCATCATTCAGGGCCCGCAGGATGAAGCCGCACTCGCGGGACTGCGCGCCATGGCGATCGCAGGCGCGCGCGCGGGCGGCCACATCTGGATGCAGATAAGCCACGCCGGCCGCCAGACGCAGGTCACGGTCAACCCACATCCCAAGGCGCCATCTGCCGTCGCCGTCGGCCTCCCCGGCAAGCAGTTCGGCCTCCCCGAAGCGCTGACCGAGCCCGAAATCCTCGATCTCATCGAGCGATTTGGCCACGCCGCCGAAATCGCCAGGGCCACCGGCTACACCGGCGTCCAGATCCACGCCGCGCACGGCTACCTTCTTTCGCAGTTCCTCAGCCCGCGCGCCAACCTGCGCAGTGATCAGTGGGGCGGCACGCTCGAAAACCGCGCGCGCATGCTCATGGCTGTCGTCGCGCGGGTGCGGGCAGGGGTGGGGCCGGCGTTTCCCATCGGCGTAAAGCTCAATTCGGCCGATTTCCAGAAAGGCGGCTTCGCGTTTGAAGACAGCATGCTCGTCGCCCGCTGGCTGCAGGACGCGGGTGTTGACCTGCTCGAAATTTCCGGCGGTTCCTACGAGCGGCCCGCGATGATGGACATTTCGGGAATGGAAGCGCCCGATGCGCCCCCGAAGCAGGCTTCCACCATGGCGCGCGAGGCCTACTTCGTCGATTTCGCCAAGACAATGCGCGCCTCGCTCACCATGCCGCTCATGGTCACCGGCGGTTTCCGCACCCGCCGCGCCATGAACAACGCGCTGGAAACGGGCGGAGCAGATGTCATCGGCCTCGGTCGTCCGCTCTGCGTCGATACCGCAGGCCCCGCCAAGTTGCTGGCAGGCGCGGATGAACTCGACCGTTGGGAGAACAAGCTCAAGCTGCTCCCGCCGTGGCTCTCGTTCCTCGGCAGCCTCAAGATGATGCGCGCGGTTGAAGGCTTCGCCGTCACCTACTGGTACTACGCCCAGATCGACGCCTTGGCCCGCACCGGCCGTGCCAATATCGGCATCGCCCCGTTCTCGGCGCTGCTTTCGATCCAGAAGGCCGGCAAGGCCTGGCTCAAGGCGCGGAGGTGAGGGCGCGCCTCACTTCCGCGCAAACACCACCTTGCCGCCAAACAGCGTCATCATGCAGTGCATGTCCTTGAGATCGGCGGTCGGCATCGCATAAGGATTGCGGTCCCAGATCGCGACGTCGGCCAGCTTGCCCACTTCGAGCGAGCCTGTCTGCTGCTCGAGGAACAGCTGCCGCGCTGCCCAGATCGTGTGGCTCTTCATCGCGGTGTGGATATCCACCGCTTCCGCCGTGCCGAACGGCGCCTTGCCGAAGCGGTTGCCATCAGGCTCGCGCGTCACGGATGACCACAAGCCATAGCGCGGCGCATAAGGCGTCACCGGATAGTCCGATCCATCGCTGTAGACGATGCCGCGCTTCACGTAGGTGGCGTAAGGCATCATCTTCACGCTTCGCGCCGGCCCCCAGCCCGCCGCCAGCGCATCGCCGAGGAACCACAGGAATTCGGCCTGAGCTTCGGGATAGCCCGAATCGTATGTCCTCTGGAGGTCCGCCATCACGTCGATGGCATGGTCGGTCGGCAGGTTGGCGTGGATCAGGCTGTGGCGCAGGCCCTGCTTAGGGAAGGCCTTCAGCGCGGCGGCGTAGGCATCGACCACCGTATCGATCGCGCGGTCGCCGATGGCGTGGGTGCCGATCGGCATGCCTTCCCTCGTGAACAGCATGACCATTTCGCGGTAAAGCTCGGGCGCCATCTGCGGCAGGCCGGTGCCTGGATTAGCATGCGCCGCATCCGCCTCGAACGGCTGGTAGACCCACGCCGTGCGCCCCGCGCCCGATCCGTCGAGGAATATCTTCACCCCGCAGACATCGAGATTGCCGCCCTTCATGGCTGCCACTTCCCGCTTGCGCTGATGGTAGTCATCCACCGCCGCCCGCGCCCCCGTCATGTCGGTCCGCGCGAAAGTCAGCGTGCAGACATGCATGGTGAGCGGGGCCTTCTTTGCCGCAGCAGCATAAACGTCCCACTCGCGCCGGTCGGTGCGCGGATCCTTGAAGCCGGTCAGCCCTTCGGAGAGCGCACCTTCGATCACGTGCGTCAGCCCCTTTGCCCGCGTCACTGCGTCGACCGGCGGGACCAGCTTGTCGAGCACGTCCTGCGCGCTGTCATAAAGCACACCCGTCAGCGCGCCGCTGGCGTCCTTGTCAAAGCGCCCGCCAGCAGGGTCCGGCGTCTGCGCTGTCACGCCTGCCAGTTTCAGCACGGCGCTGTTCACCAGCGTGTAGTGCCCGGTCGTGTTCCCCAGCGCGACGGGATGCCCGCCGGATACCGCATCAATCTCGGCGAGGCTCGGCGGGTGGTGTTCAGCGATACGGCTCTCGTTCCAGCCTGAACCCGTCAGCCACGCTCCGGCCGGCAATTCCGCAGCGCGCGCCTTAACCCGCGCGAGGAAATCGGCGACGCTCGAGGCTTCGCCCAGCTGCAAGTTGGCAACTTCATCGATCCCGCCTTCAAGCGCATGGGCATGGGCGTCGATCATCCCCGGCGTTGCGGTGCGCCCCGCAAGGTCGATCACCTTGGTCCGCTTGCCGATGTAGGCCCGAACTGCCTTGTCGCTCCCCAGCGCAACAATTCGCCCGCTGCGGATCGCCATGGCCTGAACCACCCGGTCCTTGGCATCGACTGTCAGGATCGTCCCGCCGCGCAGCACCGTATCGGCCGGGGCAGGCGCCTTCGCCTGTGCCGATGTTGCCACAAGCGCGAGCGCAAGCGCCGGAACCGTGATCTTTTGCATAGCAGAACCCCCCAGCCACCTGTATGGAACAGGGGTAAGCACACGCCCCTTGCTGTCAAGCCGCAGCATGCCGCCTTCAATCCGGCCTGCTGCCTGCAAACTCCCAAATCCAACCGCATGGTTTCGGCAGGTCGTTCCTGCCCTTGTCGATCCGTGCGTCCCGGATACCGCCATGGAGACCTCGATGAAGCCCGATCTCGTTCTCGTCCTCGATGCCGCCGCCTTCGCGGCCGAGCAGCACCGCCGCCAGCGCCGCAAGGATGCGGATGCAACGCCCTACATCAACCACCCCCTAGCGCTGGCCACGATCCTCGCGCGCGAAGGCGGTGTCAGCGATGCCGAAGTCCTCGCCGCCGCGCTGCTGCACGATACAGTGGAGGATACTGAGACCACACTCGCCGAACTCGAAGCGCGCTTCGGGCCGAACGTGGCCGGAATGGTCGCCGAAGTGACCGACGACAAATCGCTGCCCAAGCTTGAGCGCAAACGCCTGCAAGTGGCACACGCCGGGCACAAGTCGCCCGGCGCGAAACTGGTCAAGCTCGCGGACAAGATCGCTAACTTGCGCGATATCGCGGCCTCCCCGCCAGCGGACTGGGATCAGGCGCGCAAGGCCGATTATGTCCGCTGGGCCAGCGAAGTCGTGGCCGGGCTGCGCGGCGCAAACCCGGCGCTGGAAGCCGCCTTCGATGCCGCCGCAGCGGCCATCGTCTAGCCCGTCAGGGCATCATCCTCTGCAGTTCCTTTTCGCCGTCGATCCACTGGTGCTTGAATGCGCCGATCACGTGCGCCGCAAACAGCGCCCACAGCGCATAGCCCAGCACTTCGTGCGCCGCGCCAATGCCGTCGTGCACCGTTTTCTTGGTTACTTCATCCAGCCCCATCACCACGCTGATGCGCGGCCATTCAAACAGGCCGAACCAGTGCATCGGATGCGTTGCCGCGTCCTTCCATGCCGAATCCATGATCCACCCCGTCAGCGGCATCGCGATGATGAAGGCATAAAGCGCCCAGTGCGCCGCATGGCTCGCCTTCACTTCCCACGGCTTGTAGCTGGCCGGAAGGGCAGGGGGGGTGTGGGTCAGCCGCCACAAGAGCCGCATCACGGCAAGGCCCAGCACCGTCACGCCGATGGATTTGTGCGCATCGATCAGTGGCCGCACGTTTGCGTCACCCGCCGCTTCCCAGATATTCGGCAGGAGGAGATTCACGAACACGCCGAGTCCGATGATCCAGTGAAATGCAATCGCTACGCCGCTGTATTTCTTGACCATGATACCCTTTGCTCCGCCACGACCATTGCCGATTGTTCACGAATCTGCCCCTCTTGCGCAATAGCCGGTTCAGGTTTGCAAGGCTATGGCCAGCGCCCATGCCGTCTCTCAACGCCGTTCTCCTCGCCGAATCCCCGCGCTTCACGCCGCGTCCCATCCCGCTCGTCAGCCGCCTGATCGGGATCGCTGCGCCGCTGCTGTTTGTCGCGCTCACCGCGCAGGCTTTCTATCGGCAGGGCCTCGGCATGTGGTCGGTCGGCGTGGTCTATATCCTCTATGATACCGCGCTGCTCGTGTTCACCGCGTGGCAGATCCGCAAACTTGTCGCCGATAGCAGTCTGCCCGTGCCTCACACCGCCGATGCGCCGACATTGGGCGTCATCGTTGCCGCGCACAACGAAGCGAGCGTCATCCACCTCACCATCAATCGCCTTCTCGCGCAGGCCCAGCCGCCCGAGGCGATCATGATCGCGGATGACGGCTCGTCCGACGGCACCCCAGCCGTCATGCTCGAAAATTATGGCCTCGCCGCGCCGTGTGTCGGCGGCATGGCCGAAACGGTGATCGGCGCTACTCGCCTGCAATGGCTGCGCCTGCCGCACGGCGGCAAGGCCCGCGCCTTGAACCAGGCGTTGCAGCACGCGCGCACCGATGCCGTGCTCACCGTCGATGCTGATACCCTGCTCGAACCCGGCGCGATCGCCGCGATGCGCACCGCCTTCCTGCGCGATCCCTCGCTCGTCGCCGCCACCGGCGTGCTCCAGCCGATTTGCGGGCCCTCGCTTTCGGGTCGCCTGTTCGAATGGTTCCAGTCCTACGAATATGTGCGCAATTTCCTCTCGCGCCACGCATGGATGCAATTGAACGGCCTGCTGCTGATCTCGGGTGCCTTTGCCGCCTTCCGGCGCGAAGCTGTGCTCGCGGTCGGCGGGTTCGATCCCGATTGCCTGGTGGAGGACTACGAACTCATCCACCGCCTCCATCGCCACTCGAACGATCATCGCCTCGGCTGGCATGTCAGCGTTGTTGGCGGCGCGCTCGCCCGCACCGATGCGCCTGCCTCGATCCGCGGTTTCCTCAAACAGCGCCAACGCTGGTTCGGCGGCTTCCTCCAGACCCAGTACTGGAACCGCGACATGGTGGGCAACAGTCGCTACGGCCTCGTCGGCACGCGCATGCTGCCGGTGAAGGCGCTCGATACGTTGCAGCCGATCTACGGCCTTGCCGCCTTTGCGATCCTCATCTTCCTCGTCGCCACGGGCCGCTTCTATCTCGCGTTCCCGATCCTTCTGGTGATGATCGCCAAGATCGTGATCGATCTCACCTTCCACCTCTGGTCGC
>CAZQEH010000077.1:0-15076 GCA_964592205.1 uncultured Novosphingobium sp. | reverse complement strand
CCCCGTCCCGGGCGAGCCGCGAACGCCTCGCGGCGCCCCCCGCTTCGCCCCGGCCCGCCCCGGCTCCGGCATTGCGTGATGAATCCGATAGCGCGCCCTTCGTCACCGCCGCCCCGCCAACGGAGCCTGCGCCCGAATCGGGCGATAGCGATGCGCTGCGCCGCCTGCTCGGCGCGCTCGGAGATAGCCAGCGCATGGGCGCGGCTGCCCCGGCGCCGATTGTCGATACGGCCGAGGGAGCGGAAGCCGATACCGCGCCGCTCATCACGCCGACGACGCCGATGGCCGCGCCCGCAGCTGCCCCAACGGCAGCGCCGCCGCGGCTGGTCGAAGTTGCCGCACCGCCCGTTGCCGTGCCCGATGCCGCGGCGCTGTCCGCTCGGACCGCTCCATCGGCGGATCCGCATCCGATTGCCGTCGGCCCGCTTCCGCCCGGCTTCGCGCTGCCTCAGCGACCGCAGCTCGCGGCCATTGCGCCGCTTGCCTTTCCGCCCAGCTTCTGTTCCGCCGAAGCGCGCAACGCGTTCCATGATGCGCAATATGTCACTGCGATCGAAGCGGCGCGGCGCAACAACGATGCCGCCATCGCCTACATGAACCAGCTGCAGGCGATCTACGACACGAACCATCTCAGCGGCGATATCAACCCGCAGAACGCAGTCGCCGCCGAAGCGCGTGCCTATGGCCCGGTCGCCTCCGCTGCCTTCGCCGCGCAATCGGCGCTGGTCAGTGCGTTCAGTACACTGATGGCCGTCCCGATCATTTCCTGCGAGAGTCCGAAGCAGCCGTGATGCTTCCCTCGCGCAGTGTCGGGATCGCCAGTGCGCTTGCCCTCGTGCTGGCTCCCGTCACCGCAGCGGCGGTGCCGGTCTGCCCGGATGCGCCGACCGTGCAAGCCGCCCACCTGGTCGAGTTCCAGACCATGATGATGGGCGTTGCAGTGCGCTGCCGCCTTGTTGGCGTGCCCATACTGGATCACCTCGATGATATGAACGGCGCCCGCCGCACCATGTTTGCCGAAGCGAATGACCGGGTCGCGACGTTCCTGCGCAGCCTGAAATCAAAACCCCTGCCCACGATTGCCCCGCTGACAGGCAGCGCAAGCGCCGCATCGCAGCCAGCCCTCGCGCCGGTCGCCAAGTCCGCCCCCGGCAGGTCAGGCGCAAAAAAGCCCGGTAGCGGTGCCGCTCATCCCGCGCCCGGCCCGCGCAAGGCGCCAGACCGCACGGCGAGTGCACCAGCCGCTCCCCCGGCCAAGCCCGTCGGCGCCAGAGTGTCGCGCCGCACCGATCCTTATGATCGCTACCTGACGATGATCGGCAACCAGTACGGCGCCGGGGTCACCACGCTGCAGCGCTGCAAGGCATTCGATGCCATCGTCGTCGCGGTGTCAGACCGGACCAACTCCGACCGGCTGCTGACCATGGTGTCCTCCTCGCTCGTGCAGGCCACCCTGCTCGAAGCGATCGTGAACTGCCCGCCGGGAAAGTAGTGGGCGTCAGTCTGCGGTCTTGCGCGTCAGCGGCCGGATCAGCCCTTCCTGCGCCACATTGGCAATGAGCTTGCCTGCGCGCGTGAAGATGCGCCCCCGGTTGAACCCGCGCGCGCGCCCCGCCCAGGGGCTATCGCAAACGTAGAGCAGCCATTCGTCGGCGCGGGAATCATCATGGAACCAGATCGCATGATCGAGGCTCGCGCCCATCATGTTGCCCTTGGCCCAGCTGATTTCGTGCGGCAGCGTCGCGGTGCCGAGCAGGGTCATGTCGCTGGCATAGGCAAGCACCGCGCGGTGGATCTTGGGATCATCGGGCAACGGCGCCACCGCGCGCATCCAGGTGCGCGAAAGCGGCTCGCGCGGGGGGCCGCCCATCCAGTGCCGCGATTCGACCGGGCGCAGCTCGATCGGGCGCGGGGTCAGCATCATGTGCCGCTGCTGCTCGGGCACCCGGTCGGCATATTCGGCGCGCAAGTCCGCTTCGCTGCGCAGGCTTTCGGGCTCGGGCACCACTGGCATTTCCTCGGCATGCTCCGCCCCCGGCTCGCGCTTGTGGAACGAGGCGACCATGCTGAGGATCGGCTTGCCCTGCTGGCTCGCCACCACGCGGCGATTGGCAAAACTTCCACCATCAAGATCGCGCATCACTTCGAAGTCGATATCGAAATCCTCATTCCCGCTGCGCAGGAAATAGGCGTGGAGCGAATGGACCGGGCGGTCATCGGGCACAGTGCGTTCTGCACTCGCGAGCGCCTGGCCGATCACCTGCCCGCCAAACACGCGCCCCACCCCGCCGGGCTTGCGCGCACCGGCAAAGCGGTCGCCGCCCTCATCGGCAACATCGAGCAGGCGCAGAAGGCCGGCGACAAGATCGGCAGGATCGGAACGTTCGGGTGCTTCAGTCATGGCGGGCGGCATTGCCCAGCCTGACGTTTGCGTCAACGGAAAGCTACCCTCACCCGAACCCCGGAAGCCGCCGCAGCACGCGCCAGCCCGCCGCCTTCACCCGGTTGTCCTGCGGCCAGCGCCCCGGCGCGCGCGGGGAAAGCCCCATGCGCCGCAACACCGCGTTGAACGCGCGCGCATCCGCTTCGGCAAAGCTCCATTCCGAACGCCAGGTGATCGAAAGCGAGATCGCGCTGGCAGGCCCGTTGCGCACATAGTGCGGCGCCATCACCGGCACATAGAGCGCCTCGCCCGGCTGCAGCTTCCACTCGGTCCCGCCGCGCGCCAGTTCCTCACGCCAGTAGAGCTCGCGCCCGCCGCCGGTGTGGTAGGTCTCGTGCGTCTCGTCCGGCGCGTATTGGGGATTCCCGTGCGGAAACAGGGTCATCGTCTTCACCCCCGCCAGATGCAGGAGGATGTTGTGCTCGGGATCGAAATGATAAGGCGTCACTCCGTTCGGGCTGGTGATGAACACGAACCCCTGCGGCCGCAGCATCGCCCCCGTGCGCGCCTCGATGGCCGGGCGCAGTTCGTCCAGCAGCCCCAGCAGCAATTCGCGGTAGGCCGGCACTTGCTCGATATTCTTGAGCGCGGCCCAGCTGCCGCTATCGGCGATGCCCCGGATCGTCTCGCCGATGCCAAGCCCGTTGCTCGGCGGCGTGATGCCGTTGAGCCCCACCGGAAGATCGGCGCGGTTGTATTCGCGGCTCCCCTCGGGCAGCGCTTCGGCAAGCTCCGCCAGGGCGTCCAGCGTCAGCAGGGGATGGCCGCGCAAATCATGGGTCAGGCGGTGCGGCACTTCGGGATAGGCAGCGGCGAAAGCGGCGCGCGCCTCCGGATGGAACGCTTTGAAGCTCATGGCAGGCCCTGCGGATTGCGCGAAAGTTCGTAGGAAGCGATGCGGCCGAACAAGGCGCGCCGCGCATGGCCGCCGATCGCGATGGAATAGCGCCCGATCGCGCGGCGTTCGCGCCACAGCGAATCGATCATCGGATGATCCGGCGCAGCGCAGCTGTCCGCCCAGTGGATCCCGGGCCGCTCCAGCAGCGCAAGGTTCTCCAGCTGCAACAACACGCCCGGCGAAAACCGCGCATAGCGCTCATCGAACGCGGTCTTGTAGGAAAACGCCCCCGGCGGCGCGATCAGCGTCGCCAGCATCGCAATCGGCCGGCCATCGAGCTCAAGGCTCAGCCGCTCGAGACAGCCGCGCTCCGCCGCTGCCGCCATGCTTTCGCGAAACAGCCCCGCCGTTTCGCCCGCACAGGCCAGCGCGCTGCCCGCACTGCCTTTCCACCCGCCCGCTTCCAGCGCGAGGAAGTGCTCGATCCACGGGCCGATCCCGTCCGCATCGTGCTGCCGCACCACGGCCAACTGGCCCTGTTCGGCAAGGCGCGCCTGCTGGCGGCGCAGTTCCTTGCGCTTCTTGCCCGGCAGCGCATGCTCCAGATAGGTTGCCGGCCCCAGCGGCGAAGCCAGCATCGCGCGCTCCTCACGGTGGACCAGCACGACCTGCCGGCGCTGCCGCGCGCCGACCGCCACGAGCGCTTCGGCAAGGGCGGTTTCCAGCGGCAATGCAGCGACATGCAGGAAAGCCGAAGCGCCGGCATGGCGATCCGCATGGTCGAGCAGCGCTTCCCAGAAGCGCTCTTCCGCGCCCGCAGCCACCAGCGGCGCGCCAAGGAACGCATTGGCATGGAGCCATACCGCCAGATGCGGCAGCGGGTGCCGCCCATAGCGCCGCGAGCGCTGCAACGGCACCAGCGCATCGAGCACGTTGCCGCGCATCAGCGCCGCGATGTGGATGCGCTGCCGCGGATCGAACCGCGCGAGGCCGGGCAGCAGATACCACGCCTCGAAAAACGGATTGGGCGTCCCCGCCCGCACGGCAAGCGCATCCCACGCTGCGCGCGCCTCGGCCGTATCCCACGCGCGCCACGGCAGCACGGCGAAACCGGCATCGGCCTCGCCGACACCGGGAGGGCCTGCCTCACCCGGTCGCATGGTAAAGGATACGTCGTTCAAACCTTGGTCTCCGGCCTCGTGGGCTACCAGTCCGGAGCGAACATGCGGTTAACATCCGGGCATTTTTCGCCAGATTCCGAAACGATAAGGGGCCAGACAGAACCGTTTGAACCGCCGGTTGGGCCAATGCAAAGAACGCGATGCGGCGTCTCGCAAGGCAGCGGGGTGGACCAAGCCCGAGCCGCCATGGGGCACATTCAGGGTGGAACTGCTTGGCCGCCTGAGCCTCAAGCCTCACCACAAGCGCTACCTTGGGGACGGCACCAGAACTGTCCTCATCGAAAAACTCACAAGCGTTCGTCCATCCGAATAGCGATTGACGGAATGGGTGGCGGGCTAAGGTCCGCTTGCGCCCATTTCCGGCTGTCTGTGTGCGAAAGCGCGGCGCACGCAAGCCTTGAATAGGCATTTAACATCAGTCGGACGTTCTGCCGTTTCAGCAGGACCTGAGCGCGCGTAGGCCAGCAAACGAAAAAGTTTGATAAAAACCGAGCGGTAATTGCTTGAGGTACATTTGATAGCATTGGCCTTGTCGAGCTCGTGGCGGATCGAACTCTGCGATGTCTGATTGGCAGACCTTTATATTTCGCTGAACATGCCCTTTATCGATTCGCTCAACCCTTGCCAGGAAGCAGGTGGCGGTTAAGTGATTCGGCAGTTGCGTAACAAAGTTGAGTTCAGTCACCCTCGCTCGCACGACCAGATCGGATAACTTGAATAGGGATTCCGACTCCACTGGTACTGCATTGGCTGAGAGGAGCGGTGTCACGAGCACAGCTAGACCCAGCTTGGAAGGCAATTTCTTTGGCATAGAAAGCTCCTTTGCCTTTGGCATCGCAATTCTGAGCTGCCTCACTCTCTATGTTTAGCGCGTCAATGTCCGCTAACCACCAAAACCGGTCCCTCCCTCAGCCGCCGAATTCCTCCGCGCCGCCTCAGGTCGCCATCGCCCTGCCCGGCCGATTGCGCCACCGGCCGATCGATAGCGGGATCACGCCAAGCGCCAGTCCGCCGATCCCCACCGTCAGCACAATCGGGCTGAAGGTCGGGATCGTCCACGCCGCCACGCCCGTCATGAACAGCGCGCCCGCCAGCGGCAGCACCACATGCGTGAACGCGGCGCGCAGGTCCGTGCCTAGCAGGCTCCGGAAATGCCATGCCGAGGCATAGCCCGTCAGCCCCATGTAGAAGCAGATCTGCAGGCCAATCGCCTCAATGGAGCTTTGCAGGATCGTCGCCACCGAAGGCATGTAGGATGCGGAAAACAGGAGGATCAGGCCAAAGCCCCAGATCACCAGTGTCGCCGCCCAGGGCGTCTGCCATTCGCGGTGCACGGCGGCATAGCGCGGATGCAGCACCCCCGCCCGCGCCATCGAAAACATGCTGCGGCTGAACTGCAGGATCTGCGTTTCCAGCGCGCCCACCGTGCTCAGCACCGTCGCCAGCACCACCAGATAGCTCCACGGCGCCGGGAAGATCTTGGCCGAAATCGCATAGAGCACATTGGTGTTGGCCGCGGCGATCTCCTTGTCGGACAAGGCGATCAGCACCACCGTCATCAGGATCACGAAAAACACGATGAGGTTGATCATCGCCCAGAACGCCCCTTTGGAGGCGTCCTCCGGCTCGGTCTCTTCGCCGAGGTTCATCGTCACGTCCCAGCCCCAGTAGAAGAACACCGAGACGATGGCCCCATCGGCAAACGATTTGAACGTGAACGAACCCGGCGCGATCCACGCGGCCGAGGGCACATGCGCCGGATGCCCGCCAAACCACACCACCGCCGCGCCCAGCAGCGCCACCACGATCACCGCCTCGATCACCGTCACGATCACCTGCGCGGTGCTGGCATGCTTGATCCCGCGCAGCACGATCCATGTCACCAGCGTGAGCCATACCGCCGCGATGGCCGTCACCAGCGGGGTGTTCTCCACTTCGCTCGGCGCCACCAGCAGCAAGGTCGCGGTCGCGGCGGGGAGCGTGGCGGAAACCATGAACACCACCGAGGCGACCATCAGCCCCCACCCGGCGAAGAATCCCCACACCGGCCCGAACACCGAACCGACCCAGGCAAACGCCGCGCCCGCATCGGGCATCACGCGGTTGAGATTGGCGAAGGCAAACATGATGCCCAGCATGACCAGACCGCTATAGAGCAGGCTCCCCACCGAAAGCGGTCCGATCGCGGCATAGATCGTGCCGGTCGTCACCGCGACGGTGAAGGCGGGCGATGTCCCGGCGATCCCCATGATCGTCGATTCCAGCGCCGAAAGCGCACCTTTCGCCAGGCTCTGCTCGCCTCCCTGCTGGCCACCTTGCTCACTCATGCATAAAATCCCCCATTTCAGCCTGATGCTTCCCCCAGAACCCGCTCACCCTGAGCCGGTCGAAAGGTGCCTTGCGCCGCGCCCGCCCCCAGGGCCTCGCTGCGGATCAGCGTGCTGCCGATATGCGCGATCCCGTCGCGGATATCGGCCTCGATCGCGATCCTCAGCGCCATCGTATCGCGCCGCCGCAGCGCCGCCAGTGCCTCGTTATGCCGGTCGACCGTGTAGTGGCCCGAAATGGTCCGCATTGCGCGGCGCAGGAAGGGACCGATCTGCAACCACAGCGATTCGATCAGCGGCACGAAGGCGGATTGCCCCGCCGCCCCGTAAAGCATCGAATGAAAAGCATAATTCGCACCGATCCAGCGGTCATAGTCGCGCTCGGCCACCGCCGAGTTGAGAGCGGCATCCTCTGCTTCCAGCCGCGCGATCAGCGCCTCGTTCACATAAGGCA
This sequence comes from uncultured Novosphingobium sp., assembly GCA_964592205.1. Taxonomy (GTDB): domain Bacteria; phylum Pseudomonadota; class Alphaproteobacteria; order Sphingomonadales; family Sphingomonadaceae; genus Novosphingobium. The sequence continues at coordinate 7,833 of CAZQEH010000077.1, read as the reverse complement.
TGGCCCGCGCCGCTGCTTCGGCTTCCAGCACCACGCGCGCCGCGATCAAATCGTCGAAGCGCTCGATCGTCATCGGCGGAATGCGCACGCGCCGGTTGTCCATCAGCTCCAGCGCGCGCTCGGCCACCAGCTGGCGCAGCGCCTCGCGCACCGGCTGCGCGCTCACGCCCAGTTCCGCCGCGAGGCCCCGGATCGTCAGCGCCTGCCCCGGCTCGATCCGCCCGAGCAGGATGTTCTCGCGCAGCCGCATCAGCACCTGCTGGTGCAGCGTGCGGGCCTCTTCATCCGGGGGAACACCTGTTGCCGTCATGCCGCCATGTGATCACATTTTCGCCGGAACGCCAAGTGCGATTGACACCCCCCGCCCCGCTCCATACCACCTTTTACCAACGCTCCCGAGGACCCCTGAGACCGATGACCGCCCCCGCCAGCATGATCGCCGATCCGGCCGAAGCGCGCGATTTCCTCGCCGCCAATCCGGAGATCGCCTTCATCGAAGTGATCTTCACCGCGATCTCCGGCGTCCCGCGCGGCAAGCGCGTGCGCAAGAGCGAGCTGATGGCGATCTACGAAAACGGCCGCCTGTTCCCGAGCTCGATGCTGGTCGCAGACATTACCGGGCAGGACTGCGAGGATACCGGCCTCGTCTGGGGCAACGGCGATCCGGACTACATGCTGCGCCCCGTTCCCGGCACGCTGGTCAAGGCGCCGTGGCTGGGTGATGATGTCGCGCAAGTGATCACATCGATGTACTACGCGGACGGCACGCCCTGCGAACTCGATCCGCGCCACGTCCTCGCCCGCGTGGTGGACCGCTTCAAGCCGCTCGGCCTCACCCCCGTCGTCGCGTGCGAGATCGAATACTACCTCGTCGATCCGGTCCGCGGCCCGCGCGGCGAAGTCCACCTCGCCCGCTCGCCGCACACGTCCGCGCAGCCCCACCTCATCGACGTATTCAGCTTGACGGACATTCAGGACTTCGCGCCCTTCTTCAAGGAACTCTGGCGGCAGGCCGATGTGCAGGGCATCCCGCTTGAGGCCGTGATCTCGGAATACGCCCAAGGCCAGGTCGAACTCACCCTCCACCACCGCCCCGATGCCCTGCGTGCGGGCGACGAAGCGCAGATGTACAAGCGCCTCGCCAAGGGCGTTGCGCAGACGCAAGGCATGGCCGCCACCTTCATGGCCAAGCCCTTCAGCCATTCCGCCGGCAGTTCGATGCACCTCCACTTCAGCATGGCAGGCGCAGACGGCAAGAACGTGTTCGCCAGCGAAGATCCCGAAGGCACCGAGCAGATGCGCCATGCCATCGGCGGCCTGCGCGAAACGCAAGGCCAGGCCTTCGGCATCTTCGCCCCCAACGCCAATTCCTACCGCCGTTTCCGCGCCAATTCCTACGCGCCGACCGCGCCGATCTGGGGCGTCAACAACCGCTCGGTCTCCTTGCGCATCCCCGCTGGCCCCGCCGCCTCACGCCATGTCGAGCACCGCTTCGCTGGCGCAGACGCCAACCCCTACCTCGCGCTCGCGGCCATGCTTGCCGGCGTCCACCACGGCATGGTGAACCAGATCGACCCCGGCCCAGCCATCGTCGGCGATGGCTACAAGGCCGCGGCGGACAGCCCCTATCAGGTCCCCGGCAACTGGTACGCAGCCGTCGATGCGCTCCACGCCTCGCCCATCATGCGCGACTATCTCGGCGACACTTTCGTCGACATGTACTGCGCGGTGAAGCGCACCGAACAGGACCGCTTCTACAGCGAGGTCACCGCGCTCGATTATGACTGGTACCTCCGCAACGCCTGACACTGGGCCTGATCCGCTGCTTCAGCGGCGCGACCGCGCCTTCGGGCGCGGCGCCAAGCTGTTCTACGACGAACCGCTCCACCTTGTGCGGGGCGCGGGCGCGAGCCTCTTCGGCGCGGACGGACGCCGCTACGTCGACATGTACAACAACGTCCCCTGCGTCGGCCACGCCCACCCCCGAGTGGTCGAGGCCATGGCCCGCCAGCAGGCGGCGCTCAACACTCACAGCCGCTACCTCAGCGAACCCGCGATTGCGCTCGCCGAACGCCTCACCGCGCTCCAGCGCGTCACGGAAAGCGCGGTATTCTGCTGCTCCGGCACCGAGGCTATCGAAATCGCGCTGCGCATGGCGCAGATCCACACCGGCCAGCACGGGATCGTCTGCACCGATCACACCTACCACGGCAACAACCTCGCGGTCGGCGCGCTGACCAACCTTCCTGCAGGCGACACCCGCCACCCGCATATCCGCTCGATCCCCTTCCCCGAAACCCTGCGCCCCCTCGCCTCTGGCGAAGCCGCCGCCGACGCCTACGTCGCGCGCCTCAAGGCTGCGATCGACGATCTCAACGCCAATGGCCAAGGCTTCGCCACACTCATCCTCTGCCCGATCCTCGCCAACGAAGGCCTGCCGGACATTCCCGATGACTTCATGGCCAAGGCCGCCGCGCTCGTCCGCGCGGAGGGCGGCCTGATCATCGCCGATGAAGTGCAGGCAGGCTACGGCCGCACCGGCACATGGTGGGGCTATGACCTCGTCGGCCTCACCCCGGATATCGTCGTCACCGGCAAACCGATGGGCGCTGGCCTCCCCCTCGCCGCCACCACGGCGAGGCGCGATGTGGTCGAGCAGTTCCGCGCCGAAACCCGCTATTTCAACACCTTCGCCGCCAGCCCCCTGCAAGGCGCGGTCGGCCTCGCGGTGCTGGGCGTGATCGAGGAAGAGGGCCTCGTCGAGCACAGCCGCACCCTCGGGGCCGAACTCAAGGACGGCCTGAAACAGCGCCTCGGGCACACTCCCGGCCTCCTCGACGTGCGCGGCAAGGGCCTGTTCCTCGCCGCCGAATTCGTCGATGCCGATGGCAACCCGGACGCCGCCCACGCCTTCAAGCTCGTCTGCGCGCTCCGCCGCGAAGGCTTCCTCACCTCGGTCGACGGCGCCTTCAACAACTGCGTCAAGATCCGCCCCCCGCTCGTCCTCCCCCGCGCCGACGCGCTCGCCTTTCTCGATGCCTTCGACCGCGTCACGCATGCCTGAAATCGCGGAATACCTCCCCGCCGCCCGCGCCGCGCTGGCCGCCTTCGGCCTCGCCGAAACCGAACCCCACCCCATCGGCAAAAGCGAAAACGTCGTCTTCCGCGCCGACGCGCCAAACGGCACCACATGGGCGCTGCGCCTCCACCGCCCCGGCTACCACGCGCTCCCCGCGCTGGAATCAGACCGCGCACTCACCGCGCAGCTTACCGAACAAGGCCTCCTCGTCCCCACCGGCCGCCGCACCGTGGACGGCGCTTGGTACGCCGAAGTCGCAACGCCAGACCCCGAAGCCCGCCGCCTCGCGGGCATGACGCTCTGGCACCCCGGCCAGACCCTCGAAAGCCTCATCGGCAAGGATCGCGGCCCCGAAACCTGGCACTGGTTCGAACGCACCGGCGCACTCCTCGCCGATCTCCACAACGCCACCGCAAGTTGGACGCCGCCCGAAGGCTTCATCCGCCACCGCCTCGATGAAAGAGGCCTCGTCGGCGAAACCCCGTTCTGGGGCCGCTTCTGGGATCTCCCCTGCCTCACCGCCGACGAACGCATCCTGCTTGGCAAAGCCCGCGATCTCGTCGCCGCCCGCCTCGCCACACTCGCCGACCCCCTCATCCTGATCCACGCCGACGCCCACCCGGCTAACGTGCTCATCAGCGGAGACCACCTCGGCCTCATCGATTTCGACGACTGCGCATGGGGCTGGCCGGTGTTCGACATGGCCGTCAGCCTGTGGAGCGCCTCCAGCGAACCCCGCTTCCCCGAGCTGCGCGATCGCTTTCTTGCGGGCTACGCCTCCCGCCGCCCGCTACCTGCAGATGCTCACGCCCAGCTCAGCCTGTTCCTGCTCATGCGCACGCTCATGCTGATCGGCTGGAGCGATGCACGGCCCGATCTCGCAGGCCCGGATTGGAAGGCGGACCTGATCACCAAGGCATTGAAAGGAATCGGAGAACTGAATCGGACCTAAAGCTCACTTTAGATTCAGGATTCATCCTTAGATTCCAAGCTTGTCGCGCAGCCCATAGTACCACGCGCCCACCACGCAGTAGGGCACGCGAAGCAGCTTGCCGCCCACGAACGGGATGTACGGCAGCGAGGCAAACACGTCGAATTTGGTCATCTGCCCATCGATCGCTTCGGCCAGGCGGCGCCCCAGCATCTGCGTCGTCGTCACCCCGTGGCCGCTGTCGCCCTGCGAGAAATAGACGCTGTCCGAAACGCGCCCCATCTGCGGATAGCGCGTCATCGTCAGCGCGAAATTGCCGCTCCACTGGAAATCGACCTTCACGCCCTTCAGCTGCGGGAACGTCTGGTGGAGCTGCGGCAGGATCTTGCCCTCGATCGAGGCCGGATCGAACCCGCCATAGATCGTGCCGCCGCCATACAGCAGCCGCCCGTCCGCGGTGCGCCGATAGTAGTCCGGGATATAGCGGATATCCTCGATGCAATAATTGGTCGGAAACAGCGTTTCAAGCAGGTCATCGCCCAGCACTTCGGTCGCGATCACCTGGCTCGAAACCGGCAGGATGCGCCCCGAAAGATCGGGCGCGGCATCGCCGAGGTAGGCATTGCCGCAGACCAACACCTTGTTCGCGCGCACTGTGCCCCTCGCGGTGTGCACCACCGGTTCCGCACCCCGGTCCACATGCGTCACGCGCGAATTCTCGAAGATGCGCCCGCCCAGGCTCTCGAACGCCGCCGCCTCGCCCAGCACATAGTTCAGCGAATGCATGTGCCCGCCGATGGGGTCGAACATGCCGCCGATATAGCGGTCCGAATTGATATGCTCGCGCGCCGCCGCACCTTCCGCGAGGAACATCTGCGTGTGCCCGTGGCGGTGCCATTCCTCGGTCCGCTCCGCCAGCAGCTTCAGCTGGGGCCCACTCATCGCCATGATCGCATTGCCCGCGCGCAGGTCGCACGCGATGCCATACTTCGCCACGCGCTCGCGGATGATCGACTGGCCTTCCAGCGCCATCGCGCCGAACGCCTTCTCCGCCTCCGCACCGTAATGCTGGCGCACTTCCTGCATCCGGCGGCTGTAGCCGTTGACCAGCTGCCCGCCGTTGCGCCCCGAGGCACCCCAGCCTACGCGCTCGCCTTCGACCACGATCACCTTGTAGCCGCGCTCGGCCAGTTCCAGCGCCGCACCCATGCCGGTGAAGCCCGCGCCCACCACGCAGATATCGGCACGCTCTTCGCCCAGCAGCTCACGCCGCCGCGGCACCGGGTTCGCGCTCGCCGCATAGTAGGTCGGCATGTCGGCATAAGGCGAGGCGGGCGAGAAATGGTCAACGATTAGGTCGGTCATTCGTCCAGAATACTGGGCCTGCCCGGCAATTGTCAACGCAAAATGTGATCACATTATCCGATGCGATACCGCTCCGAGTTCGTCAATCCAGCCGAACCGCCTCATTTTGTGATCATCTTCCGCCCTCAATCATGGGACTCGCGCACCGTCTCCATCGCGACGAAGGTGGAAGTGTTCGCCACATGCGGCAGACTGGAGATCTTCTCGCCCAGCACTTCGCGGTAACGGCGGATGTCTGCCGTGCGCACCTTGAGCAGATAGTCGAAGCTCGAGGCGATCATGTGGCATTCCTCGATTTCGGGAATGCGCAGCACCGCTTGCCGAAACGCCTCCAGCGCCGCCTCGCGCGTGTCGGAAAGCTTCACTTCGGTGAAGGCAACATGATCCATCCCCAGCTTGCGCGGATCGAGGATCGCGCGAAAGCCCCGGATATACCCTTCCGCAATCAACCGCTTGAGCCGCGCCTGCGTCGGCGATTTGGAAAGTCCGATGCGCTGCGCCAGCTCGGTGATCGGCAGCCGCCCATCCACCGCCAGAATATCCAGAATCGCCCTGTCAAACCGGTCTAGTGACCCGCTATCAGCGCTATCAGTGCTCTTATCGCCTGCCATATCCGTCAATTTAGGCCAATATACACACCTTCACAACGTAAATCAGGCAAACTGCCTGTGCCGATTCTGGTATTCTCACGCCATGCCCAGCCTCCCCGCCTTCGCCCCGCGCCCCTCGCCCGAAACCCCGCTGCGCCGCGCCATCACCGCAGCCACGCGCATCGCGGAGCCTGAGGCGATCCAGCCACTGCTCGCCGCCGCCGCGCTAGCCGAAGCCGATCGGCAGGCCATCGCCCGCACCGCACGCTCTCTCATCGAAGCCTTGCGCGCCAAGGCCCGTCCTGGCGGCGTGCAGGCGCTCGTGCAGGAATTCGCGCTCTCCAGCCACGAAGGCGTCGCGCTCATGTGCCTCGCCGAAGCGCTCCTGCGCATCCCCGACGATGCCACCCGCGATGCGCTCATCCGCGACAAGCTCGCCACCGGCAACTGGGCCGCGCACCTCGGCGGCGACAAGCCGCTGTTCGTCAACGCCGCGACCTGGGGCCTTGTCATCACCGGCAAGCTCACCGCCAGCGTCGATGCCGCCGGGCTCGGCCAGGCGCTCACCCGCATGGTCCACCGCCTTGGCGAACCCGTCATCCGGCGCGGCGTCGATACCGCCATGCGCATGATGGGCGAGCAGTTCGTGATGGGCGAAACCATCGAGAAAGCCCTCACCCGCGCCCGCCGCCGCGAAGCGCAAGGGTTTGCCTTCAGCTACGACATGCTGGGCGAAGCCGCCGCCACGGCAGAGGACGCTGCGCGCTATATGGAAGCCTACACTGCCGCGATCCACGCCATCGGCGCAGCCAGCGCCGGGCGCGGCGTGTTCGCCGGCCCTGGCATCTCGATCAAGCTCTCCGCACTCCACCCCCGCTATACCCGCGCGCAGGTCCACCGCGTCATGGCCGAACTCGCCCCCCGCGTGCTCATGCTGGCCGAGCTCGCCAAGAGCTACGACATCGGCTTCAACATCGATGCCGAGGAAGCCGACCGCCTCGAACTCTCGCTCGATCTGCTCGAAGGCCTTGCCCGCGCGCCCAGCCTCGCAGGCTGGCAGGGCCTGGGCTTCGTCATCCAGGCCTATCAGAAGCGCTGCCCCATGGTGATCGACTGGATCGTCGATCTCGCCCGCAGCGCGGGCCGCCGCATCATGGTCCGCCTCGTCAAGGGCGCCTACTGGGACGCCGAGATCAAGCGCGCGCAGGAAGCCGGGCTTGCCGATTTTCCCGTCTACACCCGCAAGGTCCACACCGATCTCGCCTACGTCGCCTGCGCCCGCAAACTTCTCGCCGCGCGCGATGCCGTATTCCCGCAGTTCGCCACGCACAACGCGCAGACGCTGGCCAGCGTACTCCACCTCGCGGGCCCCGATTTCACCCCCGGCGACTACGAATTCCAATGCCTCCACGGCATGGGCGAACCGCTCTACGAAGAAGTCGTCGGCCCCGAAAAGCTCGCCCGCCCAGCCCGTGTCTACGCCCCCGTCGGCACGCACGAGACCCTGCTGGCCTATCTCGTCCGCCGCCTCCTCGAAAACGGTGCGAATTCCTCCTTCGTCAACCGCATCGCCGATCCCACTGTGCCGGTGGATGCGCTGATCGAAGACCCGGCCGCCGTGGTCGCCGCCGAGCCGCAGTCCGGCGCCCCGCACGAAGCCATCGTGCTGCCGCAAGCTCTCTTTGCAGACCGCACCAATGCCAAGGGCCTCGATCTCGCTGACGAACCCACCCTCGCCGCCCTCGGCGAAGCCCTCACCGCCAGCGCCGCGCGCCCGCACCGCGCCGGTGATGCAGCGCGCCCCGCGCAAAGCGTGCTGAACCCTGCCGACCACCGCGACATCGTCGGCCATGTCCACCCCGCACGCC
>CAZQEH010000076.1:0-15076 GCA_964592205.1 uncultured Novosphingobium sp. | reverse complement strand
GCAGCGGGGACTGGGGCGGGCGCGGGTCGCACGGCGGGCATCGGTGCATCGCTGCCGTTGGCAAGGCCGCAATCATCGCCAACGAATTCAAAGATATCGCGGGCGGCGGCTTCGCTCACATCGGCATCGAGCGCGAACGTCCAGCCGAGATAGCCGGTGCCGGGATCGAGCGTATCGAGCGGGGGAACGGCGCCGCAATCGCATTCGATGCAGCGCGCGCCGAGCGCGGTGAGTTCGCGCAGGAGGAGGAGCGGCTCGCCGCCGTTACGCATGGCGCCCGCATGGGGACGGACCTTGAGGAGCCAGCCGGGCGCGGGGGCGGACGCGGGGACGGGGGCTTCCATCGCGCCGGTGATATCATCGAGCATCGCGTCGAGATCGAAGGGATCGCTGCTCTCGTCGGATTCGAGCGGGATTGCGGCGACGGGTGCTGCGGCTGGCGCCGGAGCGGGTGCGGGTGCGGGGGCTGGCGCAGGTGCGGCACCCGCGTTTGCTGCCTGGGCAGCGGTCAGTTCGGCGAGCAGGCCGACGTCATCAGGCACATCGGCAAGGCCGCGCGCGGCTCCGACATGATCGCTCAGCGTATCGAGCGCGCGCAGGAGGAGATCGACGAGCGGCTCGGTGACGGGGACAGCGCCCTCGCGCACATCGGAGAGCAGCGTCTCGAAGGTATGGGTAAAGGCCTGAAGCGCGACGTAGCCGAACGCGCCCGCGCCGCCCTTGATCGAATGGACCGCGCGGAACACGGCGTTGACGGTATCATCGTCCTGCGTGCCGGCCTTGCAGGCGGCAAGGCCGCTTTCCGCCGCGGCCAGCGATTCCTCGCACTCGGCGAAGAAGATGGCCTGGATTTCCTCGGCGTTCATGCGGCAACTCCGTCGAAGAGTTCGGTTTCGAGGCCGAGCTGGCGGGCGGTTTCGCGCAAGTGGTCCGAAGGCTCGATCACCGCGCCGTCGCCGGTGCGGCGCGCGCTGACGAGGAGCTGGAGCATGGCCTGCCCGATCTGCGTACAATCACGCGCATTGATGTGGAGCGCGCCCGAACCGAGGCCCGCCACCATTTCGGGCAGCAGGGCTTCGGCTGCGGCGCGGTCGCACCGGGGGGGCAGGGTGATCGTCGGCATAGAGGCGGCTTCCCTCGCTGGCCCCGCATCGGGGGGCACGCTTACCGTCCCGGCTTAGGAGAGAAGCGGCAAAGGTCGCCTTGCAGGGGGCTTACGGTGAGATACTTAACGGGGTGAGCAGGAATTTCAGGGAGGCTGCCGGGTACCACGCGAGGGACAGCGCCCGGTTTGTGGCGCGCCAACAGGAAGGTCAGCCTCCCCATGCACGAAGCCCGGGTCCTCGTGGTCGATGATTCCGCCGCGATGCGCGCGCTCTTTTCCGATATTCTCGACGAGGCGAAGAACGTCCGCGTCGTCGGTGTCGCCGCCAATGCCGGCGCCGCGCGCGAACAGATCGCCGAACTCAAGCCCAATGTCATTACGCTCGACGTGGAGATGCCGGGGATGAGCGGGATCGAGTTTCTCGCCGAAATCATGGAAACCAATCCGCTGCCGGTGGTGATGCTATCCAGCCTCACGCAAGCGGGGACCGAAACCTCCCTGAAGGCTTATGAACTGGGTGCAGTGGAATGCTTCCCCAAGCCGCTGCGAGCGACGCCGGAGCAGTTCAGCAAGACGGTTGGCAAGCTCGGCAAGATCGTGCTCGCCGCCGCGAACAGCAATGTGCACGACCGCAAGGCGCGCAGCGAGCCGAGGAGCGCGGCTGACGCGCCCTTTGCGTGGAACGGCCATATCGCCGCGTTCAGCGCCTCGATGGGCGGGATTGACGCGCTGACGACGATCCTTTCGCAGTTTCCCGCCAATTGCCCGCCGACCGTGGTATGCCTGCAGGCCGAACCGATGGTGGTCGATACCTTCATCAAGCGGCTCGACACCGATCTCAAATGCAATGTGCGCGCAGCGCGGGATGGCGCGAGTCTGGCGCAAGGGACGATCCACATTGCCGCCGATCCCGATCGCCACGTGGTAGTTGAACCCGGCCAACCCGGACGGATCCGGCTGATGGAGCGCGATCCGGTGGATGGCGCGCGGCCTTCGGCGAACCTGCTGTTCGGTTCGATCGCGCGCGGCGCGGTGCCGGCGGTGGGCGCGGTGCTGACAGGCATGGGCGCCGATGGCGCGCGCGGGCTCAGGCTGATGCGCGATGCCGGCCAGGATACCCTGGTGCAGGACCGCGCGACCGCGATGGTCGCCGAAGCACCGACCGCCGCCATCGAAGCCGGCGGCGCGGCCCGCGAAGTCGGCCTTGGCGATATCGGCACTGCTGTGCTGAAGGCCTGCGGGATCGGCTGAACTTTTCCCAAAGGCGTTGATCGTCCCTGGAACGCCTGCCTCAGAGCCCGGAACCGCTAAACCCGGTTCCGGGTTTTTCTTGTCTGGGTCCGGCGGCGCAAACGCTTCGATGAGCGGGCGCACCCGTTCCAGCAAGGTGCTGCCTTCCTCGGTATGCACGACCGAGCGGGTGGAGCGGCGAAACAGCGCGACGCCGTAGCACTGCTCCGGCCCGGCGATGGCACGCGTGATGACGGGCGCAGACATGCCGGGAACGCGTGAGGCCTGCGCGAAGCTGCGCGCTTCGGCGGCGGCGGCAAAGATGCTGAAGGCCGTAAAACGGTCCATCCGATTATTCCTGAAGGAGAATAGTGGCTTCCACATTCATCACATTACGTCTACTTGCTCAACCAAGTAACCGGCGTCCGCTACTGGAGACACGCCATGCCTGCCGCTTCCTTCAATCGCCGCTCTGCCCTCGGCCTTGGCCTTGGGGCGGGACTTACCGCCGCAGCGCCAGTTCTTGCCGCCGAAGGCCGCGGCCCCCTTCGCGCCATGGCGTTCGACGGGTTCACTATCCTCGATCCTCGCGCCGTCACCAAGGCGGTCATCGCGCTTGAACCGGATCGAGGTGCCGCGCTGGCGGCGGCCTGGACCAACAAGCTGTTTGCCTTGTCATGGCTGGAGACATCGGCCGGGCGATACAGCGGCTTCGCGGCCCTCGCCGATGCGGCCTTGGCCTTCAGCGCGCGTTCGCTGGGGCTGGAGATCAGCGCCGGGCGCCGGCGGGAACTGGTCGAGGTCTTCGGAGACTTGCCGGCCTGGCCCGATGCGGGCGATCGGCTGGAGCACTTGCGGCAGGCCGGAATCCGGCTCGCGTTCCTTTCAAACCTGAGTGAAGCGATGCTTCTAGCCAATATGCGCCGCAATGGCCTCGCCGCGCTGATGGAGCCGCCACTCAGCACCGACAGGGTGCGGGCGTTCAAGCCGGCGGCGCGCGCCTACGCCATGGGGCCCGCGTATTTCGCTCTGGCGAAGCGCGAGATCGGCTTCGTTGCGTTCGGCGGCTGGGATGCGCTGGGTGCCAAGTGGTTCGGGTATCGGACGGCCTGGATCAATCGGCTTGGTGTTACCGCCGAAACTCTCGATCCGCTGCCCGATACCACGGCGGCTGATCTTTCCGCAGCGGTCGAGCTGCTTTCAAAATAAGGCTGATGTTCAAGGCAACGGTGGATTGCCATGCCCGCCGGGCGCTTGCGCGCGGGCCCCATTATGTGCGCGCAGCAAAAGGGAATATTTACCCGCAGCTTTACCCGGCGCCGCGCTGGTAACGCGATCTTAACGGCTTGGGCCGCGATGTGGGCAGGAGGAGAATACCTGCTGTCATGCCGATCCGTGCTCACTTTGAAGACCTCCCTGTCGATCCGCTTCGCCCGCGTGCCGCAAGGCGCCAGTTGCGGCTGGAATCCGAAGGGTCCACGGCCGCCGGCCAGACGGCGCGGGTGCTGATCCACAATGTTTCGGTGACGGGCCTGCTGATCGAAAGCGCCGTCGCGCTGGCCGAAGACGAGCGAATCGAGATCACCTTGCCCGAAGTCGGCACGGTCTCCGCCTATGTTGTCTGGATGAACGAGAGTTTCTACGGCTGCCGGTTTGAAACAACGCTATCGGTGGGGGCCCTGGGCGCGCTTGAACTCCATTCGGAGGCGGTAGCGCCCACTGCCGCGGCCGAGCCCGGTGATACCTTGCCGGTCCGCATCGCGAGGCTGCGCAAGGAGCAGGGGCTGACGCTCGAAGCCCTGGCCGCGCTCGTCAATGTCAGCAAGCCGACGGTCTGGGCGTGGGAACAGGGCAAGAGCAGGCCGACTCCGGAACGCATTTCCGCGCTGGCGGACCTGCTCGGCGTGGCCGAGGACGAGCTGCTCAGCGGACGCGACGGCGATGCGCTGGCCACTGCGCTCAGTCAGGCGCGCAACGTCGTCGCCAAGGCGTTCGGCGTCGATCCGAACCGCGTGAAGGTTTCGATCGAGCTCTGAATCCATTCGCCCGACAAGAGAATCGCTTTACCCCGAATTAACCACTTTCCATCGCCCCGATTCGCGGTTATTCCATTGAATTAACAGCCAAATTTAGTCCGGTTATGTAACCCGCCTAACTTTGGCCGGCCCCGCCGACAGGGAGGGGATCAGTGAGGAAGGCGATCGTTTCGCCCGGTTCGGCCAAGGCAGCTTGGCGGCGTGAGCGGGTGCGCGGTCATGGTGGGGCGCGAGGCGAATGCGGGTCGAATTCACGACGAGGGAACGTCTGGCGGTCTATGGGCTGTTTGCCGACCATTCCACGGATATCATCCTGAAGACTGATCGGCGCGGCTTCGTGCTCGCCGCTTCGCCCGGGCTCCGGCAACTGGGGATGGCGCTGCCGGCGATGCTGATCGGGCCGCACCTGCGCGATCTCGTTCACCCCGATTTTCGCGATCTGATCGAGGATGAACACCGAGCCGCCATTGCCGGACAGGACAACGGCGCCTGGCTCGAACTGCGCGCGGCGCATGCTGAGGGCAACGGGCAATGGTTCGAATTCCAGGTTCGCCCGATGCCAGACCAGTTCGGCAAGGTCTATGGCGCGCTGGTCGTCATGCGCTGCATCGCCGAGCGCAAATCGCTGGAGGAGCGGCTGTTTGCCGCCGAATTCACCGATCCGCTGACGCGGCTGACCAATCGCATCGCCTTCGTTGCGATGCTCGATCACTTGGTCGCCTCCCCGCAGCAGGCCGCGCTCGCGCTGTTCGATATCGATCACTTCATGAAGCTCAACATGCGCTTCGGGCAACTTGCGGGGGATGACCTGCTGATCGCCTTTGCCGGGTTGCTGCGGGCAATGACCCGGAGCGAGGATATCATCTCGCGCGTATCGGGTGAGCGCTTCGGCGTCATCATGCCCGGCCTGCTGCCCGAGGCGGCGGCAGCGGCGTGCGTGCCGATCGTCGAGACCTTCGGTGAAGCGGGCCGCGCGGCGCTGGGCGGGAACTTCGCGGTCTCGACCAGCGTCGGCATCGCCGAGATAACGCTCTCGTCCGACAACACGGTCAAGAATGCCGAACTGGCGCTGTTCCTTGCCAAGGCCAAGGGTCGTTCGCGGATCGAGACCGGCCCGCGCTGATGGCGGCGTGGCCAATCCGGGCCCGGTGATGGGGAGCGCTTAAACGTTTGGATTATTTTGCAATATACAAAAGGTATTTAAAGATATAGACTTGCCTCCGTTTTGTAACTAACGAAAGTCAGGCGCGTCCTCATCGGATGGTGCAGGTGGCAGCGAGGATCGCGGCCCTGCCCGTTTCCAGGGAGGACCATACAAATGACTTTCCGCAAGCCTTGGACACTGATGCTCGCTGCTTCCGGCCTCGCCCTGACAAGTTCCGCGCATGCCGCCGAAACCGCGCAGAGCGCGCAAGATACCGCGCCTGCTGACAGCGCGGCAGCCACCGCTGCTGACAATTCGGGACTGACCGAAATCGTGGTGACCGCAACCAAGCGTGAGACCAACCTTCAGAAGACGCCGATCTCGATCTCGGTGATCGGGGCCGACATCGTCGAGAAGCGCCACGTGCAGAGCCTGATGGACCTTGCCAATGGCGGCGTTCCCTCGCTGCGTGTGGCCACCTTTGAAGCGCGCCAGTCGGCGCTCACGGTGGGCATCCGCGGCATCGTGCCGTTCGACCAGAACCAGGTCGCGCGCGAGCCAGGTGTCGGCGTCTATATCGACGGCGTCTATCTGGGCCGCTCGCAGGGCCTCAATGCCGCGCTGAGCATCGTGACCAAGGCGCCCACCGGCGCATTCGGTGGCCGGCCTGACACTGGGCGCGAGCTATGCCTATACCGATGTGGAAGTGCCGGCGACGCCGAACCCGCTGGCGGGTCCGCTGTTCGGCATCCCCTATCAGGTGTTCACGGTCTACACGCCCGGGAACGCGGCATCGGGCTCGTTCGACTATGAACTGCCGATCGGGACGGGCGGCATGTCGGTGATGCTCCACATGGATGCCAATTATTCCGATCCCACTTACAGCTTCCAGAACGAGAACGTGCAGACCGAATCGGCCTTTATCGTCAACGCGCGGCTGGCGCTGGCGGATGTTCCGCTGATGGCGAGCGGCACCAGGGCGACGCTCAGCGTGTGGGCGCGCAACCTGTTCAACGAGGACCACATCTATCGCCGCTCGAACGCCAACAGCTCGCCAACGGTCAACAACGACGGTTCGCTAAACTATTCGGGTGTGCTCGGCGACTACGGCAATTTCAATCCGCCGCGCACGTTCGGCGTCCAGGCGTCGATCAACTTCTGATCCGGCACGATATTCCTTGCGAAGCGCAGGCAAGCCCCCCCCCACCTGCGCGCTTCGCGGGTGGAGGAACCGGAAGGTTCCTCCACCCTTCGGAAGGACGCCGCCGCCTGCTGCGGCAAAACGCCTGACACTTATGGGCGGGGATAGGCGGAAACAGCACTCGATAGGTTTGGGCCGATGTGGTGTCGTGATGCTTAGCGACTCGTAAGCAGTTGTGGGTGTTGGGGGGGGGCGCCAAGGTGCGGGCGACCGGGGTTGCGATGTCGGCGATCGACCGGCGGGGTCTGGAACGGCTCGAGACGCACTTCGTCTCTCCCGAATCTATTGCCGCGAAGAGGTTGCCGTGCGGCAGGCGCGGCTGGCCGCGGTCGTCGCGGATCGGATCATTCCGCAGCTGCCGCCGCTTCGCACCGAAGTACTCCCGGAAGCGCCACCGGTCGAACTGGTGGTCGAGGCACTGGCACCGAGCAGTTCGGATATTTCGGGCCTCGCGCATGTCGTGCTGGGCAGCGATCTCGAAGCGGCGGCGAGCAATGTGCTGATGCGGCGGTTTCTGGAAGGCGCAGGCTGGGACGTCGATTCCGCGTTCGACCGCAGCGTCGCAGAGATCGCCATGGCAGTCGGCGCACAGTGGTATGCGGTGGCCGGGCTCACCGTCAGTTCGGAGCGCTCGCTCCCCGCGCTGGACGAGACGACCCGGCTGATCCGACGCGAATCGCGCAACCAGCTGATCAGCGTGATGGTCGGCGACCCGGAGTTTACCGCCAATCCCGTGCTGGCGCTGAAGATTTCGAACTGAACGTCAGTTCGCCGTGCCCAGCATTGCCTCGCGAATATCGAGCAGATCCTTACGGATCGTATCGAGCTGCACGGCGTCGAAGCGCAGCGCGTTGTCGAGGATCGTGCGGCGCGCGGCCTGATAGAGCTGGAGCAGCGGCTGGCCGGCGGGGTGCGCGCTATCCACGCCCAGTTCGAGCGCGGTGATCGCGGCCACGGCGCGAGTGAGCGCGGCGCTCTTGGCGGAATTGTCGCCATGTTCCTGCGCATAGATCGCGCGGCCAAGCGAGCCGGCGGCCTGTTCGAGGCACAACGCGACGAGCTGGAGCGAGCTGGCACCTTTCACGCGGGCGTCGAAATCGACACGGCGGTAGGTTTCTCCCGGATCGCGGCGCAGCAGCATCAGTTGTTCTTCCCGTTCCACGCGCTGATCTGGGCCTGCAGGAACGACAGCGTCGATTTGGAATCGCTGACGTTCGAATCGAGCTTGGCGAAGCGCGAGACGAGGCGCTGGCGCAAGTCTTCCTGCTTGGTGGCGATATCGCTTTTCTGCGTGCCGAGCGTGGTCTGCAGCTTGGTGAGCCGCGCGATCGAGCCGCCGAGCGACGAGGCGTCGCTGGTAGAGCTGACGGTGCGGGCGAGTTTGTCGAACGTGGCGTAGACGCCGTAGAGCCCGTTGGTGAACATCGCCCCGGTGCCGATGGGATCGCGCTTCAGCGTGGCATCGAGGCGATTTTGATCGAGCGCGAAAGTGCCATCACGGTTGATCTTGAGCCCAAGCTCGGCAAGCGTGGTCGGCGCTCCGCTGGCGTTGTCGGGCATGACCTGCAGGCTTGCCAGCGTGGTAAGCTGGCGCCGCATCGCCCGCGCACCGGGATCGCTGCCGAGAGTACCACTGGTGGGATCGGTATCCCGGTTGAGCTCTGCCACCATTTCGTTGAGCGCGGACGTGAGATCCTGCATCGCGCCGGTGATCGCGCTGCCGGGATCGCCATAGCTGATCGTGGTCGGTGCGCCGGGATTGGTGCCGGTGAGCTTCAGCGAAAGCCCGGGGGCCGCATCGGTGACGGTATTGGTGCCTGACGTGCGCGCAACGCCATCGAGGAGGAACGCGGCGTCGCTCGCGGGGGTCTTGAGGCGGGTCGCATCGCCCGATGGATTCCAGGCGAGCACGGCAAGGCCGGGTTCGGTTGGGCTTTCGGTGGCTTCGAGGACGAAGCCGTTCGCGGCGCCATCCTGCCCCTTGAGCACGAGCTGCGCGCCGCTGGTGCCGGTTGCGACATAGGCCGTGATGCCCGCGCCGCTGGAGTTGATGGTGCTCGCGACGGTGTCGAGGGTCGCGCCGGCGGGGATCGTGAGATCGACCTGCGCGCGGGCCGCATCGGCACTGAACGTGCCGCCGCTGACCGTGCCGAAGCGCAGCGTGAGCGTGCCTGAGCCGACGGGCGTGGTTTCGCTCGCGACGGACGGCGTGACGAGAGTCTGCGCCTTGGCGAGCGCGGTCACTTCGAGCGTGGTGGTGCCGCGGCCGGTGGCGGCGCCTTTGCTGACTTGCGCGATCGTGCTGTTCGCGATCTGCGGCGTGGCGGCGAGATCACCAGTGCGCACGCGGTCTCCGAGCGAGGAGGCGAGCGAGGAAATCATGCTCTTGAGCGTGGATGCCGACGAGATCTGCGTGGTGATCTTGTCCGTCTTGGCGGTGATCTGATCGAGCCGCGCGGCGTACTGCGCGGCAGCCAGCTGTTCGGCGAGCTGCGCCGTGTTAATCCCGCTGCCCGCACCCAGCGTGGAGATCAGATTGGCCGTGGCCGAACCCGAAGACGTGGTGGAGGTGGAGGATGTTGTCGGCATGGTTTCCAGAACGGCGAAACAGGCGCGGGCTTAAGCGGCGGAGACAGCCGCTTCGGGGCGGCCTTCGGCATCGAAGCGCAGTTCGAGCGGGACATCGACGCGGGGCTGCGGCGGGACGTCGCCGCGCTTCAGTGCAAGCACGAAGGCGAGCACTGCGGCGACTGCGGCGTAGAGCTCTTCGCGGATCATCTGGTTCTCGCGCGTGGTGAAGTAGACCGAGCGGGCGAGTGCGGGCGAGGACAACGTGGGGACGGCCATTTCGGCGGCCATTTCGCGCATCGCTAGCGCCTTTTCGCCGCGCCCCTTGGCCAGCACGACGGGGGCGGGAGCTTTCTCGGGATCGTAGGCGAGAGCGACGCTGAAGTGCGTCGGGTTGGTGATGACGAACTGGGCTTCCTTCATCGCCGTGGCGAGACCGCCCATCGCGATCTGGCGCTGACGCTGGCGGATCGCGGCCTTGCGTTCGGGCGAGCCTTCGCTTTCCTTGTTTTCGTCCTTGAGATCCTGCAGCGACATGCGCAGGCGCATCATGCGGCGCAGCCACTGGACCGGGTAATCAGCGAGCGCGATCACGACAAGGCCGCCGCCGAGCGCGTAGAGCAGCGCCAGCAGCGCATCCCAGCTATAGGCGAGCTGGCCGCGCAGCTCTCCGCCGCCGAGGCCGATGATCGCGGGAAGGCGGCCCTTGATCCAGACATAGGCAATGGCGCCGAGCAGCGCGAGCTTGGCAAGGCCCTTGGCGAGTTCGATCCAGCCTTGCGGGCCGAACATGCGCTTGAGGCCGGAGAGGGGATTGAGGCGCGAAGCCTTGGGCGCGAGATTTTCGCCGACCCAGCGACCTTCGCCAAGGCCCAGCTGCGAGACAAGCGCAGCGGCCATGAGCACGCCGCCCAAGGTGAGCACCGGGAGCAGCACGGTGATCAGCGCGGCGTGGATCAGCGGGGCGGCGTCGAACCGATCGATGCTGGCGCGGTCCCACATGAGGCCGGTGCGCGCGGTGTGCTGGAGGCTGGAGAGGAGCCACGGACCGGCGAACTGGAGCCACGCGGCAGAAGCGAGCACACCGACCGCGATGCCAAGTTCGCGGGGGCGCAGGACGTCGCCGTTCTTGGCGGCATCCTGGCGGCGCTTTTCGGTTGGGGCGAAGGTTTTCTCGCCCGGTGTTTCCTCAGCCATGGGCCCGGGTCGTCAACTGTGCGGCTTGTTCGATGGCGGCGAGCGAAAGGTCGCTCAGCTGGTCCGTCAGCAGCGGAGCGGTGAGGATCAGCGCGGCTATGCCGGCGAGGACGCCGGCAGGAAGGCCGAGCGCAAAGAGATTGAGGCTGGGCGCCGAGCGGCTGATCACGCCGGTCATCACTTGCACGAGAAGCAGGAGAAGTGTGACCGGCAGCGCGATCAGGCACGCGGCGGTGAGCATCTGCGAGCCGAAGCCGGCGACCAGCAGCATGCGATCGGGCGTGAACCACGCAGCACCGGGCGGGAAGGCGCTGTAGCTATCGACGATCAGCGCAAACCACGTGAGATGCGCGCCGAGGCCGAGAAAGAGCACGGTGAGCAGCACCGAGAAATACTGGCCGAGCACGGGCGAATGCGCGCCGCTGACCGGATCGGCGGTGGCGGCGATGCTCATGCCCATCGAACCGCCAATGATTTCGGCAGCGATGAGCGGGGCAGCGAAGCTCCATTGCAGCACGAAGCCGAGCGAAAGGCCGATGAGGAGCTCCTGCGCGGTGATCAGGATGCCCGCAAGCGTGAACAGCGCGGGCGGCGCGGCGACCGGAGTCCATGCGCAGACGAGGATCGCCACGGCGCCCGCCAGGCTGACTCGCAGCTGCATGGGCACGGTGTTGGCGCCGAACAGCGGGGCGGCCAGAAGCGCCGCGCCGATGCGCGTCATCACGAAGAGCAGGCGCCAGAATTCGGCCTCCAGCGTGCCGAAGCCGAAGTGGAGGGCGATCATTGCGCGGTCATCTCCCCATCTGCGCGATCTGGGCGAAGATCTCGGTGAGGAAATCGCCGATCAGGCCCATCATCGCGCCGCCCAGCAGGACCAGCACAAGCGCGATGGCGGCGAGCTTGGGGACGAAGGTGAGCGTCTGCTCGTTGATCGAGGTGGCGGCCTGGACCACGCCGACGACGAGGCCGACGGCAAGGCTGGCCAGCAGCACGGGCGCGGCGACGAGCGCGGTGACCCAGAGCATGCGATCGGCAAGCGCGAGGAGGGCGGCGGTATCGTTCATCCCGGTGCTATCCGAAACTTGCCGCGAGGCTGCCCATCAGCAGTGCCCAGCCATCGATGAGGACGAACAGCAGGAGCTTGAACGGCAGCGAGACTACGGTGGGGGACATCATCATCATGCCCAGGCTCATCAGGACCGACGAGACGACGAGATCGATTACCAGGAACGGCAGGAACAGCATGAAGCCGATCTGGAACGCGGTCTTGAGTTCGCTGGTGACGAAAGCGGGGAGGAGAATCGAGAAAGGGACATCGGCCGGCTTCGCGAACCTGGGGGCCTTGGCCATGGCCGCGAACATCTGGAGATCGTGTTCGCGCGTCTGGCGGATCATGAAGGCGTGGAATTCGGTTCCGGAGGCGGCGATGGCCTGCTCGGCATTGATGGCGCCGGCGGAATAGGGCTGGATCGCGTTGGCGTTCACCTTGTCGAGCGTGGGGGCCATGATGAACAGCGAGAGAAACAGCGAAAGGCCGACGAGCACCTGATTGGGCGGCGACTGCTGGAGCCCGAGCGCCTGCCGCAGGATCGCGAGGACGACGAGGATGCGGGTGAAGCTCGTCATCATCAGCAGCAGGCTGGGCAGAATCGTGAGCAGCCCCATGACGAGGAGCAGCTGGAGCGAGAGCGAAAGGCTGCCGCCCGACTGCGCGCCCGCGATCTGGCCGAAAGCGCGATCGAGCGCACCGGGAATGGCGCTGCCAGTTGCGGCGGTGGAGGGGGCGGCGGCAGGGGCGAGATCGGCGGCGTGGGCCGGGAGAGCGATCGCCAGCGCGAGCAGCACGACGGGGACGAGGAAGCACAGGCGTTTCACCGGATCAATCCTCTGCGCCGGAGCGTGCCGGCACTTCGGCAAGGCGGATGAGGCCCTGCTTCGAGGCCGAGACGAGGATCTCGCGCCCCCGGAATTCAAGCACCGCGATGCGCTGGCCGGGGCCGAGCCACTGGGTTTCGAGGATCTTCACCGCGCGCGCGCCGCCGCTGGGGCTGAAGCGCTTTTCCATGCGGCGGGCGAACTTGAGACTGGCCCAGGCAAGGCCCGCGATCAGCGGCAGGACGACCGCAAGCTTGAGGAGGTACCAGAGCATCAGGCCGGCCCCTCCTGCCCGACCAGCTCGACAATGCGCAGGCCGAAGCGTTCGCCTTGCGCCACGACTTCGCCGCGCGCGATGAGCTTGCCGTTGACCATCACATCGAGCAGCTCGTCGGTCAGGCGATCGAGTGTGACGACGCTTTCCTCGGTGAGCGAGAGCACGTCCTTGAGCTTCATTTCGGTGCGGCCGAGTTCGACGGTGAGGCGAACGCCAACATCCTTGAGGAACTCGAAGCCGCGGGTCTGAAAGGTCATGTGGGCATCCTGGGGTGGGCCGCCGGATCAGGCGAGCTGGGTGAGTTGAAGGGCAACGCGATCATCCATCGCGCCAACGGTGCCGTGGCCGACAAGCGTTTCGCCGATGCGCAGGGGAACGCTGCGCGCGACGGGAAGAGCGAGGACTTGCCCCACTTCGAGCGCGCCCAACGTGGCAAGCGGAAGCGCAACATCGACCAGCACGGCGCGCAGGGTGAGCGGCATTTCCGCGAACGGGGCCGCCTTGGGATCGGCCGGGGCAGGCGCGCGCACCGGCTTTGGCGCCGGGTGCGCGGCTCCGACGAGATCGGCGAGCGCGGCCATGGGAAAGCCGAGCCGCAAGGTCCAGGCCGGCCGGGCGCCTTCGCGGATCGAGAAGGTGAGGACGGCGAGCGGGGCATGATCGGCAAGGGCGGCAAGTTCGGCCATGCTGGCGGCGCGGCGCAGCGGCCTGACGCCGCCTTCAAGGGCAAGCGTGGCGGACAGCGGGGCGGCAAGCAGCATCTCGATGCGCTGGACCATGAGCTCGGCGGAGAGGGGCAGTTCGCGCGGGAGCGGGGAAGGTGCCTCACCCGGCCCGCCGAACGCGCGGTCCAGCAGGCGCAGGACGGTATCGCCTTCGACCACCGCGAGCAGCGGGTGCCCGGCCGTGCCCGCAGCAAGCAGGCTAATCGCGGCGAGGCCCGCCGGGGCGAAGCTGCCTGCGGTCATTTCCGCGGGCTGGCTGCATTCGATCATCGCCGCTTCCCCGCCGTGGAGCGGCGCAAGCGCAAGCCGCAGCTTGCGCGCAAGGGCATCGCCAGCGCGTGCCAGTACGGGCAGCAGCTCTGCCGCGGCGGGCGCCGGGCGAAGCAGCGCTGCGCTGTGGCAGGCGAGCGGCCGCTGGGCAACGAGGGGGCGTTCGGGTTTCATCGGGCGCTTTACTGGACGATGAAGGTCTTGAAATAGACGGCATCCACGCCGCCGAAACCTTCGGTATCGGTGAGCACCTTGTTGATCGTGGCGACGAGGCGCTTCTGCAGGCGGGTCTTGCCCTCCGCCGACTGGACTTCCTCGCCGGGCGTATCGGCGAGCGCGGTGAGCACGGCGGAGCGGATCGCCAGCTCATGCTTCTGTAGCCACAGGATCACACGAAAATCGCGGTGGGTGGAGCAGGCGAGGCTAACCTGCACCAGCATGTCCGAATCCTTGAGATTCGAAGTGAAATCGTCAGTGAAGCTGAAATAGGCCGTGCGGTATTCGCTGCCGCCTTCACCCTCGACATCGTGGCCTGCGCCTTCGCCGCCCTTCTCGCCTTCCTTGGCGGCAGGCGCGTAGGGATCTTCCTCGCCCTTCTTGATGAGCTTGGGGTTCTTGTCCTCATGCTCCTTGCTGTGGCCGCCGCCGCCGATGATGCCCGCCGCAACGAGCCCATAGGCACCGCCGCCACCAACGGCGAGCAGTGCACCGGCCGCGCCGATCTTGAGCATCATGCCGCCGCCCTTCTTCTTGGGCTTGGCGTCCTTGTCCTTCTTCTCGCTCATCGGTGGTCCTTAGGGGGCTTGCGGAAAGGGATCAGGCGAAGATGCCGGCGCGGCTGCCGGCCGAAGCTGCGCCGGCGCGCGCCGCGTTGGTGGCAGGGCGCTGGGCGGCGAATGCCTGGCGCTGCCCGTTGCCGCTGCCTGACGAGTTCTGGCTGAGGTTCTGGCCGCTACCCTGGCCAGAGCCGTCGGCGCGGGGTTCGGCAGAGCTGGCCGGACGGGCGGGTTCGGCCGTCACGGCAGCGGCATGTGCGGCGGCCACGGCGGGGGCAAAGGTGGGATCGGGGCTCGCCAGCGCGACCGAAAGGCCAGTATCATCGCCTTCGATGCGCAGCGAAATGCGGCCGAACTCGGCATGGTGCATGGCAACGGCGACGGGGCCGGCGGGCTGCATCCCATCGCGCGCGCGGGCAATGGATTCGACCAGCTGATCAAAGCTGATCGGCTGCGGGCCGGATATGGCCGGGGCCTCCGGCGAGGCGGGGGCGAACGATGGCTGGGTCTGCGCAAGTGCACCGGCGGTTTCGGGCAGCGGGGCTTCTGCCGATTTCGGGTCGGGCAACTTGAGGTCCGCCTCGCTGCGGAGCTTGCGCGTGGCGGGGCGCTCGGGCGTGGGCGTGCCGGTCAGCGCCGCAAGCGTCGAGGGCTGCGCGCGGGCAGCGTTTT
>CAZQEH010000075.1:0-15184 GCA_964592205.1 uncultured Novosphingobium sp. | reverse complement strand
TCGAGCGCCCGGTCGGCATAGCCGAGCGCGGCATCGGCCTGCCCGGCGCGCGACGCCGCCAGCGCCATGCGGCGCAGCACTTCGGCATCGTTCTCATGGCCCGGGATCTGGCCGAAGGCTATCAGTGCGGCCTGCCAGTCCTGCCGTGCCAGCGCCGCCTGCCCCGCACTGACCAATTGCTGGTTCACCTTGAGCGCGGGCGACTGAAGCCGTGCCACCAGCCCCGCTGCGGAAGGGTCGTTCGCCGCCTTTGCCGCCCTCACCGCAAGATCGAGTTCGCGCGGGCCGGCCAGCACGCTATCCGAAAGCGGCTGCACGGTGCGCAGCGCAGTGGCCGCATCGCCAACCGCCAGTTGCGCCTCGGCCAGCATGATCCGCGCATAGGGGTTCTGCGGCGATAGCAGCAGTGCCTTTGCAAACATGGCCCGCGCCTGTTCGGGATGCCCCAGACGAAGCAGTGCTTCGGCATAGCTCATGCCATTCGCCGAACGCGGATCGAGCGTCGATTCCTGCGCGGCCAGCGTCTTGCGCACGGTGTCCCAATCACCCCTTTCAGAAGCGAGCAGGACCGTAAGATCGATCACTTCGGGATGGCTGGGGGCAATCTTCGCCGCACGCGCGACGATCGCCGCTGCCGCATCGACCTGGCCCCGCATGTCGGCCAGACTGGCCAGTGCGGTGAGCGGCTCCACGCGCGACGGAAATGCTTCGGCTGCGGCACCATAACTGCGCGCGGCGGCATCGAGCTGGCCCTGCCGCTCGGCCAGCATGCCCAGCATCATCAACGTGTCGAGCCGGCGCGGCGCGAGCTGGCGCAACGTCTCGACCGCCTTCGCCGCGGCCGGATACTCCTGCGCGGCGATGAGGAAGCGCGCATAATCATGGAGCAGCGCGTAGTTGCGCCCATCGACTGCAAGGCCGCGGCGCAGCGCATCAAGCGCGGCCGGGGAATCCTCGAGCGCGGCGTTCGCCGCAGCCCGCAAGCGCCAGGCTTCTGCCCCGCCATCGCGGCCGAGCAAGGTCAGCGCGGCCTGCGGCTGGCCACGCAGGATCGCAGCCTCCGCCTTCATCCGTGCGAGATCGACGCCGGTGAAGCCCGCTTCCTCCAGGTGCGTGAGCGTCGCCTGCGCGCCGTCACCGTCACCCAGTTTCAACTGGGTCCGGGCGTAGAGCAGCAGCATGTCCCGGTTGCTGCCGTCGCTGTCGAGCGCGCCGAGGACTTGCGTGCGGGCCGAACCATAGTCTTCCGCCGCGAAGGCCTGCTGCGCCGCAACGAACTGCGCCGCCGGATCGGCGCGCGAACAGGCCGAAGCGAGCAGAAGGGCAGCAAGGAGAGCCGTGCGTTTCATCGCGCCAGACCATACGGTCCAAGCCCTGAAGTTTCCGTGAAAAGGTGGGGGGCACGGGCAAGGCCTGAAACGTCGGAATGGTCTGCAAACGGCGTCTAGTTAATCATCTGAAATGGTGAATTCACGCCAATGGCATGGCGTTTACTCAGTGTGCGGGGGATCAAATTTTAACCACTCGGGGGCAGCGCCACGACCATTCAAGCCAAGCTCGCAACATTCGCCGTTCTGGCATCCTTGACTGCCGCGCCCCCCGCATTTGCGGATTCGATGCTGTTCAATGCGGCTGACATCGGCGAGTCGATCACGCTCGACTGCAACGGCTATGCGGGTTCCGGCGGCGCGACGATCGACGGCTTGACCGGCTCGACCACGTTCACCCTCACCGGCGTTTCGGCCAACGACTACAGGTTCGACTATTCGGTGGCGAACACCAATTCCTGCGCGGGCGGCGGCAGCACCTCGACGGGCGGCACGCCGGTTCCGGAACCGGACATGCTGGGCCTGTTCGGCGCAGGCATCGTCGGTCTCGCACTGGCGCGTCGTCGGCGCCCGAACGTGCGGGTGCGCTTCGCCGAGCCTGATCCCGCGATTTCCTGAAACCCTCACAAAAACAGATGGGCTCCGACACGCGGTCGGGGCCCTTTCTGCTTGCGGTTCAGCCGCGCTGGACTTCGGCAAGGTGCTTGGCGATCGTCTCGTTCTGCGGTGCTTTCTGGGCCGCGCGGCGCAGCAGATCGAACGCACGGCTCTTGTTGCCGCCGGTCTGGTGAAGCAGCCAGCCAAGCGTATCCATGACCGAGGGATCATCCGGCGCGACCTGAATTGCACGCTGGGCGAAGGCCAGCGCCTTGTCCCGGTTGCCCACCTGCGCCTGTGCCCAGGCCATGTTGTTGAGCACCAGCGCGCTGCGACCATCGGTGAGCGCAAGGATCTGCTCGTAGGCGTGGATCGCATTGCCCCAATTGTTTGCCTTCATCGCCGCGTCCGCCGCGCCGAGCGCCTGCCCGAGCGATTGCGGCGAAGGATAGCGCGCGCACGCGGCAAAAAACGCGGCGTTGGGATCGCCCGCCGCTTCGGCAGCCTTGGCCAGCAGGCGCAGATCCTCGGGCGAGGCCGTCTTGCTCTGGGCAAATGGCATGAGCGTCCGCACCGCGCCCGCGGGATCGCTGCCAACAAGCTGCGCCTTGCCCAGTTCGCGCCGCAGCAACGCGCTTTCGGGATGGCGCGTGAGGATCGGCGCAAGCCGCGCGCGGGCCTGTTCGGGCTGGCCGATCTGCGTCAACGCCTGCGCATAAAGCACGTTGGCGTCATCACGGTCCTTGAGCTTGTCTTCATTGGCCTGAAGAATGTCACGTGCGGTGCTCCAGTCCCCCTTGGCCGAAGCGAGGCGCGCCTTGAGATAGGCCATCGTGCCATCGGTGGTCGTGCCCTGGAAGCCCGCGAGCAGTGCGGTAAGTTCGTCGGTCCGGCCAAGATCGCCAAGGATCGCGGCCTCTCCCGTCAGTGCGGCAAGGTTTCCGGGATAGCGCTTCCCGGCCTTGTCGTAGGCGGCAAGCGCATTGCCCAGCCGCCCTTCCGCAGTGGTAACTTGCGCGTCCACGAGCATGGCGTCGAGCAAATCGCTGTCTGCCGCCAGCGCCTGATCGGCAAGCCCGCGCGCCGCACGAGTATCGCCGCCCATCAGCTTGAGGCGGGATAAGCTCGCCAGCAGTTGCGCATTGCGGGGCTCGGCCGCGAGCCCCGCCTGAAAGGCCTGCTCGGCCCCCGCCTGATTGCCCTGCGACAGCAGCGCAAGGCCGCGCAGGCGCAGACCGGCGGCGGACTTGTCATCGCCCAGCGCCGCGAGCGCATCATGCGCCTGCCCGCGCAGCAGCGCAGCCTCGGCAAGCAAGCGGTTGAAATCGGCAGGGCGGGCCAATCCGGCCAGCTTGTCGAGGGCGGCGCCGGCCGCGATGCCATCGTCCATCGCCAGCGCGTTGCGCGCTTGGAGTTCCAGCAGCGCCGGATCGTTCGGGTTCGCCGCAAGCGCGCCCGCCAGATCGGTCTGCGCCGCCAGATACTGGTGCGCGGCATATTCGCTGCGCGCCTTGGCCGCGAGCGCCTTGGGATCGGCCCCGCAGCCGCCCGCAAGCAACGCCAGAGCCAGTGCGGAAAGCGCCAGCGGCGAACTTGTAAGGCTTTTCATGAGGCCCATTCCTTATCCGCCGGAAGCGACCAGACGGCAAAGTACATTCAAAATGGATATAAGCTGCATTCCTTGCCGTCTGGTTGAAGGCGCAGGCTCAGCCTTTCCATCCGGCGATTTCACCCGCAGAAATGCCTTTGCCGAGCGAGAAGCTCGCACCGACCGCTGCAATCACCGCGCTGTGCCGATCGAGCTCCAGGAGTTCACGCAGGCGGAACGTAGCCTCAATTCCAGTGCAATGGGCACCAAGCAGAAAGGCCAGACCTTTGAGCCGCGCCGCCGTTTCCACGAGCACCGCATCGGGTTTGGCAAAAAGGTGGATGCCGCCGATCACGGCATGAAGCCGCGCATCGCCGGTGATCGCCTTGGCCGCATCGGCAATGTTCATGATCCCGGCATGCCCGCAGCCCGTGACGATCACCACGCCGCTTGCCGACGCGATGACCAGCGAAGTATCCTCGTGGAGCGTGTCGGGCACCAGTTGCCCGGCCGTCTTGACGAAAAGACCGGCATTCCAGTTCGTTTCGCCATGGCCGCGCGGTACCGGTCCGGTGAGCCACACGCCGCTGGCCACTTCGAGTGGGCCCGCAACTTCGCTGATCCGGCCGCCTGTATCGAGATAGGCCTTGGCAAGTGCGGGAAAGTCGTTCTCGTCCGCACTCTTGCCGTCTGCGGTGTAGCGAGGCGCGAAGATGCCCTCCCCCACGTAGAGGTGCGATAGCGCGGAGGGGTTCTTCAGCATCAGCGCCTTGCGCAAGGTCAGCAGACCGCCGGTGTGATCATCGTGGAAATGCGAGATTACAACGTCTTCGACGCTCGACAGGTCGATATTGAGCACCTCGGCGTTCTTGAGCACGGTATCGGGATTGGCGCCGGTATCGAACAGCAGGCGCCGCCCGTCCACTTCGACAAGCGCGGCAAATCCCCACTCGCCAAGCGTTCCGTAGTCGGTCAGCATAGTTGAAAGGATGGTGACTTTCACAGCTTGCGCCTGATGCGCTGCCCCGTCCGCAGCGTGCGCTGCGGTTCCGGCAAAGGCCGCAATCATCAGCATCAGCCACGCCATCCAATGCTTCATATCACCCGCGCCCCCTTGACCTTGTGCCCAAGCAATACCATCGCGCGCTTCACAGCTGCGGGCAAGCCATTCGCCCGCCGCACCAGACGCTGTATTGGATAGGGATCATTTCATGGGTTTTCGCTGCGGGATTGTCGGACTGCCGAACGTGGGCAAGTCGACGTTGTTCAACGCGCTGACCGAGACGCAGGCGGCGCAGGCGGCAAACTATCCATTCTGCACGATCGAGCCCAATATCGGCAACGTCGGCGTGCCCGATCCGCGGCTCGACAAGCTGGCGGCGATCGCGGGCAGCCAGAAGATCATCCCGACGCAGCTGGGCTTTGTCGATATTGCCGGCCTCGTGCGCGGGGCTTCGAAGGGCGAAGGGCTTGGCAACCAGTTCCTCGGCAATATCCGCGAGGTGGACGCAATCGTCCACGTGCTGCGCTGCTTCGAAAATGCGGACATCCAGCATGTCGACAACAAGGTCGATCCGATCTCGGACGCCGAAACGGTCGAGACCGAGCTGATGCTGTCGGACCTCGAAAGCCTCGAGAAGCGCGTCCCCGCCGCCCAGAAGAAGGCCGCGCAAGGCGACAAGGAAGCGAAAATCACGGCTTCGGTGCTCGGGCAGGCGCTGGAGCTCCTGCGCGAGGGCAAGCCCGCGCGGCTGACCGTGCCCAAGGATGACGAGGAAGCACGCGTCTTCGCGCAGGCGCAGCTGATCACCGCCAAGCCGGTGCTCTATGTCTGCAACGTCGAAGAGGAAGCCGCCGCCACCGGCAACGATTTCTCCGCCCGCGTGTTCGAAAAGGCCAAGGCCGAAGGCGCCAATGCGGTGGTCGTCTCCGCCGCGATTGAGGCAGATATCGTGACGATGCCGACCGAGGACCGGGGCGAGTTCCTGAGCGCGCTGGGCCTGGAGGAAGCCGGCCTCGCCAAGATCATCCGCGCTGGCTACGAACTGCTCCACCTCCTGACGTTCTTCACCGTCGGCCCCAAGGAAGCGCGGGCCTGGACAGTCCATGCCGGGGCCAAGGCGCCCGAAGCGGCGGGCGAAATCCATTCGGACATGCAGCGCGGCTTCATCCGCGCCGAAACCATCGCCTATGAAGATTTCGTCACGCTGGGCGGCGAAGCGGCGGCGCGCGATGCGGGCAAGCTGCGGCAGGAAGGCAAGGAATATGTAGTGCGTGACGGCGACGTCATGCACTTCAAGTTCAACGTGTAAGGTTCCGGGCAGATGCAGTATTATGAGGATCTCGTTGTCGGCAAGGTGACCAGGTTCGGCCACTATGAGGTGACGCGCGAGGAAGTCATGGAGTTCGCCCGCAAGTACGATCCGCAGGCCTTCCACCTCGACGACAATGCCGCCGCTGCCACGCATTTCGGCC
Source organism: uncultured Novosphingobium sp. (assembly GCA_964592205.1). Lineage (GTDB taxonomy): Bacteria > Pseudomonadota > Alphaproteobacteria > Sphingomonadales > Sphingomonadaceae > Novosphingobium. The sequence goes on along the minus strand of CAZQEH010000075.1, from coordinate 9,196 downwards.
GCCTTTCCGCCAGTGGCTGGCACACTGCCGCGATGACCATGTCGATGACCGTGGCGAACCTGCTCAACAACAAGCAGGCCGGGCTCGGCTCCCCCGGCGTCGACGAACTTCGCTGGATCAAGCCTGTCTATCCCGGCGATACGCTGCGCTGCGAGAACACGCTGCTCGAAAAGCGCCGCAGCAAGACGCGGCCGGAAATGGGCATCATCAAGGGTGAAACGCGTGTCTTCAACCAGAACGACGAACTGGTGATGAGCTTCAAGGCACTGGGCCTCGTCGCCACACGCGAACCTGGCGGCACCGACTGAAGGCACACATGGAAATCCGGCCCTACAAGGAAGCCGATTTCGATGGGCTCGACGCGCTTTGGCGCGAAGCGTTCCCTAACGATCCGCCGCGCAACCGTGCCGACGCTTCCGTTCCCGCCAAGCTCGCCATGCGCGACGACCTGCTGTTTGTCGCGGTGGAGCAGGCCCGTGTCGTCGGCTCGATCATGGCGGGATACGATGGCCATCGCGGGTGGCTCTATTCCGTCGCGGTGCGGCAGGATGCCAAGCGGCGCGGGATCGGCACGGCGCTGGTGCAGACCGCCGAAGCGGCGCTCAGCAAATTGGGCTGCTCCAAGATCAACCTGCAAGTGCGCAGCACCAACGCTGCGGTGATCGACTTCTACAAGGGGCTGGGCTTCAGCGTAGAAGAACACATCAGCATGGGGCGCCTGCTTTAAGCCCTCAGCTCCTCACATCGGCTTGCACTGCACCTGGCCCTTGGCGAAGAACTGAATGCGCCCCTGCAGGTCCATGATCGTCACGCTGGTGGCGAGGCTCTTGACGACGCCGTTCTCACTGGGTTCCGCGCCCGGCAGCGGGGCGAGGATCAGGATCGTTTTGGCCCCCACATAGCGGGTGCGCGCGGTTTCAGGCAGGATCTGGCTCGTCTTGTCGGCAGGAATGCGCAGGATATTGCCGCCCAGTTTGAGGATCGCTTCCTTTTCCTGTGCCAACACCAGCGCCCCCATGCCGCCGCCATCAGCGGAAAAGTTGCAGCCAGCACCGTAAAGCTCGTTACCCTTGATGTCGGGGTACGTGATCGGCTCAGGCTGGATCGTGCTCGCGGGCGGCGGCGGCGGCGGCGCGGAACCGCAGGCGGCCAGCAGCAGCACCAGGCCCAGAGCAATTCCCCGCATCATTTCCTCCCGAACAACTTCTCGATATCGCCATGGGCCAGCTTGATCCACGTCGGGCGGCCATGGTTGCACTGTCCCGAGCGCGGCGTCACTTCCATTTCGCGCAGCAGCGCATTCATTTCCGCAACGCTGAGTACCCGCCCGGCCCTTACTGAACCGTGGCACGCCATGGTTGCCAAAACGAGATCGCGCTTTTCCCCGAGCAGCAGCGCCGCGCCGTTCCTGGCAAGATCATCGGCCACATCGCGCACCAACGCCTGCACATCGCCGCCCTTGAGCACGGCAGGAACACTGCGCACCAGCATCGCGGCGGGGCCAAAGCGTTCGAGCGCAAGGCCATAGGCGGCGAGTTCCACCGCGGCTTCCTCCAGCCGGTCGCACGAGGGTTCATCAAGTTCGACCACTTCGGGCAGCAGCAGCGCCTGCGCCGGGGCCGTGCCCTCCCCAGCCCCGGCTGCGCGCAGGCGTTCGAGCATCAGCCGCTCGTGCGCGGCGTGCTGGTCGACAAGGACGAGACCATCTTCCGCTTCGGCAACGATATAAGTGTTGGCGATCTGCCCGCGCGCCACGCCGAGCGGATGACTGGTGACGGCTTCCACCGCCGGCTCTGCGCGGGCGGCGGGGGGCGCCATGACTGCCGCTTCGTAGCCGCGCCATGCCTGCCCGGCTTCGGATACGCGCGCTGCGGTGGATTGCCAGAACAGGTTCGATTGCGGCGCGGACGGCGGCGGCATCGGCGCGATGGGTTCGGCCTGCCATGCCTGCATCGCGGCCGCATCGGGCGCCTGCGCGGAGCGGCGGTCGCCCGTCATCAGCGCCTGCCTCAGCCCCGATACGATCATCCCGCGCACGAGCGCCGGATCGCGAAAGCGCACTTCGGTCTTGGCCGGGTGGACGTTGACGTCCACTTCCTCGGGCGGAACCTCAAGGAATAGCGCCAGCACCGCGTGCCGATCGCGCGCGAGCATATCGGCGTAAGCGCCGCGCACCGCGCCGATCAGCAGCTTGTCCTTCACCGGGCGGCCGTTGACGAAGAGGTACTGGTGGTCCGCCACGCCGCGATTGTAGGTCGGCAGCCCGGCCACGCCCATCAGGTGGAAGTCGCCCCGCACCAGATCGACTGCAACGGCGTTGTCATGCAGCTCGCGCGCAACCAGCTGCGCAGTGCGGCTCGCCAGCGTGTCGCCCGGCTGGACCGATAGCGCGCGGCGTCCATCATGCTCCAGCATGAAGCCGATGTCGGGCCGTGCCAGCGCAAGGCGGCGCACCACATCGAGGCTGGCCGCCCATTCGCTGCGCGGGCTGCGCAGGAACTTGCGCCGCGCGGGCACTTTGCCGAACAGATCCTCGACCCTGACGCGCGTGCCCGGTGGCAAGGCGGCGGGGCCATCGGAGGCAAGCACGCCGTGATCGACCACGCGGGCCCAGGCCTCGCCCGCCGTCCCGGCGCGGCTCTCGATCGTCACGCGCGCGACCGAGGCGATCGATGGCAGCGCCTCACCCCGGAAGCCAAGGGTGGCGACCCGCTCGATTGCCTCATCGGGCAGCTTGGACGTTGCGTGGCGCTCCAGCGCCAGCGCGATTTCATCGGCGCGCATGCCGCAGCCATCGTCGGTCACTTCGATCAGCGAGAGGCCGCCCTCCGCCAGCCGCACCGAAATCTGGCCCGCGCCGGCATCGATGGCGTTCTCGACCAGCTCTTTCAGCGCGCTCGCCGGGCGTTCGACCACCTCGCCGGCGGCGATGCGATTGACGAGGTTTTCAGGCAGGCGCCGGATGGTTCGCCGGATAGTGGTGGGGGGCTCGGACATGGACGATCCCAGCCTAGCGACGAAGGCACGCTTTTTCGAGGCCAGCGCCCTTACTTATCCCGCAATGTAGAGCACAAAATATTGGGTTTTGCTCGGCGGCCCTGCTAATGCGCGCACTTCACCCGCCTCGCCAAAGCCCCTCTCGCCCTTCGCGCGCGCGGGCCCAACCGCAGTTTTACACGGATTTCCTGATGGCCTCGATGCTTTCCCGATTCTTCAAGTTCGGTTCCCAGAACATCGCAATCGATCTCGGCACCGCCAACACGCTGGTCTACGTGCAGGACCGCGGCATCGTGCTCAACGAACCTTCGGTCGTCGCGATCGAGACGATCAACGGCATCAAGCGAGTCAAGGCCGTGGGTGACGATGCCAAGATGATGATGGGCAAGACCCCGGACAACATCGAGGCGATTCGCCCGCTGCGCGATGGCGTCATCGCGGACATCGAAGTAGCGGAGGAGATGATCAAGCATTTCATCCGCAAGGTGAACGGCTCGAAGAGCCTGCTGCGCTATCCCGAAATCGTGATCTGCGTGCCTTCGGGCTCCACTTCGGTCGAACGCCGCGCGATCCGCGATGCCGCCAGCAACGCGGGCGCGAGCCAGGTATTCCTCATCCTCGAACCGATGGCAGCGGCAATCGGCGCGGACATGCCTGTCACCGAACCGGTTGGCTCGATGGTCGTCGATATCGGCGGCGGCACCACCGAAGTCGCGGTGCTTTCGCTGCGCGGCCTTGCCTACACCACGTCGGTACGCGTCGGCGGGGACAAGATGGACGAAGCGATCGTGTCCTACGTCCGCCGCCACCACAACCTGCTGATCGGCGAATCGACCGCAGAGCGCATCAAGAAGGACTTCGGCATCGCCATCGTGCCGGCTGATGGCGTGGGCGAGACGATCCACATCAAGGGCCGCGATCTTGTGAACGGCGTGCCCAAGGAAATCACCATCACGCAGGCCAATGTCGCCGAAGCGCTGTCCGAACCGATCGGCGCCATCGTCGAAGGCGTGCGCATCGCGCTCGAAAACACCGCGCCCGAACTCGCGGCCGACATCGTCGATCAGGGCATCGTGCTGACGGGCGGCGGCGCGCTGATCCGCGGGCTCGACGAGCACTTGCGCGATGAAACCGGCCTCCCTGTAAGTGTGGCGGAAGATCCGCTTTCGTGCGTGGCGCTGGGTACCGGCCGTGCGATGGAAGATCCGATCTACCGCGGCGTGCTGATGACGGCGTGATGCCGCTGGGCCGCCGTTGGGCAGGTCGCAAGAGGAAGGGTAGCTAGATGGCGCGGTCGCCAGACCGGCGCCCGGGCTTTTCACGCAGGGCGCAATACGGGATCTTCACCGGCTACGTCATCGCCGTGGCCGGTTTCGTTGCGGGCGTGGCGTTGCTGGTCGTGAGCATCGTCAACCCCGGCGCGTTTTCCTCGGTGCGCGGCGCGGCGAGCGAAATTGCGCGCCCCGCAGGCGAGGCCGGGGCGGAGACCCGCTCGGCAGGCCAGAGCGTGATTTCCGCCATCGGTGCCTATTTCCAGGCCGGCCGCCAGAACGCCGCGTTGTCGCGCGAAGTCGCCGCCGCGCGCGCCAATGCGCTCACCATGCAGGCGCTGGAAGGCGAAAACCGGCGGCTGAAAGCGCTGCTCGGCATTGTCGATCCGCAGGGGAAACCCGTGGCCGCCGCCCGCCTGATCGGCTCGACAGCCGCGAGCGCCCGTCGCTACGCCGTGCTCTCGGCAGGTTCTGCCCAAGGGGTGCGCCCGGGCCAGCCGGTGCGCTCGGCAGCAGGGTTGATCGGACGCGTGGTCGAAACCGGACCGGGAACAGCGCGCGTGCTGCTGGTGACCGATCCTGAAAACGTCGTGCCCGTGCGCCGCGCGCGCGATGGTCTGCCCGCATTTGTCGAAGGCAAATCAGACGGGCGCATCGCCATTCGCCTGCTCAACATGGGGGTCAATCCGCTAAAGCTGGGCGATGTCTTCGTGACTTCGGGCTCGGGCGGGCTCTATCCGCCGGGCATTCCCGTAGCGGTCGTCACCGAAGTCTTGCACGATGGCGGCGTCGGCCACCTCGCCAGCGATCCAGCCGATGCCGATTTCGTGTTGGTGCTGCCAGTGTTCCAGCCCACCGCTGTTGGCGCACTCGGGGCAAGCCAGCAAGCCGCCGGTCCCGCCCCGGAAGCCAGCGGGGAAGGCAGCGGCAACTGATGCCCTTCCCGCGCCTGCCCGATCTGCCCGGCCTGCCGATCCGGCCGGAGGACATCGTCCCCCAGCGGATCAACCGCGCGCCCTCACCGCTGCTGGCCTCGGGCCTGCCGTGGATATCGGTCATGTTCGCCTCGCTGGCCGCATTCTCGCCGGTGATTGCTTCCGCGCCCGTGGTGCCGCCACTTGCGTTCATGGTGTTCCTCGCCTGGCGCATGCTGCGCCCCAGCCTCCTGCCGCTCTGGGCGGGCCTGCCGCTGGGCGCCTTCGACGATCTCTACAGCGGGCAGCCGTTCGGTTCGGGGATCGTGCTATGGTCCGCCGCGATGCTGGTGATGGATACCGTCGACAACCGCCTGCTGTGGCGCAGCTTCGTGCAGGACTGGGCGGTCGCCAGCCTGCTGATGGCGGCTTATCTCGTGCTGTCAGCCGGGATCGCCGGCCTTGCCGCCGCCTATCCGCTGCCGCTGGTGGTCGGCCCGCAGCTGCTCGTCACGCTCGCGCTCTATCCGCTGGTGACGCGCGCCGTGGCGCTGCTCGACCGCGTCCGCCTCCTTCCGCTCCGAACGGTCTGAGCCTCGTGCGCCAGCAGTGGACATGGCCGTGGTCGAAGCAGGCGAAACCGCTGCCGGTGACGAGCGCGCAGCTTACCCACTCGTTCGAACGGCGGACCTTCGTGCTCGGCATGGCGCAGGCGAGCGTCGGCATGCTCCTCGCCGGGCGGCTGACCTGGCTGGCGGTGGCGGAAAACGCGAAGTACCGCGCCGCCTCGGAAAGCAACCGCGTCAATCTCACGCTGATCCCGCCCCGGCGCGGCTGGGTGATCGATCGCACTGGCGCGCCGCTGGCTGCCAATCGCGCCGATTTCCGGGTCGATCTCGTGCCCGACCGGGTGGTCGATGCCGATGCCACGCTCAGCACGCTGTCGCAGCTTCTCGGCCTCACCGCCGACCGGGTCAGCGATATCAAGGACAAGCTGGAAAAGGCGCGCGGGTTCCAGCCGGTCGAGGTTGCCTCCAACCTCGATTGGGACAAGTTCGCTGCGGTCAGCGTGCGCCTGCCCGAACTGCCCGGCGTGATCCCGCAGCGCGGCTTCTCGCGCTATTATCCGACCGGCGCGGCGGTGGGCCATCTTGTCGGCTATGTCGGCCCGGCTTCAGCGGACGACTACCTCAAGGAGCACAATCCGCTCCTCATCACCCCCGGCTTCAAGATCGGCAAGGACGGGCTAGAGAAGCACTTCGAGGAGCGCCTGCGCGGCGTGCCCGGCGCGCGGCGCGTGGAAGCGACGGCCAGCGGGCGCGTGGTGCGCGATCTCGGCACGCGCGAGGACGTGCCTGGAAAGCCGATCCAGCTCACCATCGATTCCGGCCTGCAGGACTATGCCGCCCGCCGCATCGGCCTCGAATCGGGCTCGGTCGTGGTGATGGACTGCGCGACAGGCGATGTGCTCGCCATGGTCTCGATGCCCAGCTTCGATCCCAACAGCTTTGCCGACGGGATCGGCCGCATCGAATGGAAGATGCTCTCGGAAGATGATCACGTGCCCTTGCGCAACAAGGTACTGCGCGGGCTCTATCCGCCGGGCTCGACAGTGAAGCCGATGGTCGCGCTCTCGTTTCTCGAGGCCGGGCTCGATCCGGAAGCCAGCGTGAACTGCGCAGGCGGGCTGCGCGTGGGCAACCGCGTGTTCCACTGCTGGAACCACCGCGGCCACGGCTCCACCAACATGCTGAAGGGCATCTACCAGTCCTGCGACGTCTATTTCTACCATTTCGCCCAGCAGATCGGGATGGACAAGATCGCGGCGATGGCGCGGCGGCTGGGGCTTGGGCAGGAATTTCCGATGCCCTATCCTGGCCAGTCCTATGGCACCGTGCCCGATCCTGCGTGGAAGCAGCGCAAGTACGGCAAGGAATGGGCGATCTACGATACGGTGAACGCCACGATCGGCCAGGGCTACATGCTGGTCAATCCGCTGCAGCAGGCGGTCATGGCCTCGCGCCTTGCCTCCGGGCTCCAACTCACCCCGCGCCTCCTGATGGACCGCCACGCCCCGCACGCACCGTCGCTGGGCATCCGGCAGGACCACCTCGATCTGATCCACTCGGCCATGAACGAAGTGGTCAACGGGCGCGGCACCGCAGGCAAGGCGCGCCTGCCCGTGCCGAACGTGCAGATGGCGGGCAAGACCGGCACCGCGCAGGTCGTCGGGCTCAATATCGGCAACGGCAAGGGCGGCCTGTGGAAGCACCGTGATCACGGCCACTTCATCTGCTTCGCGCCGTTTGACAAACCGCGCTATGCCTGTGCCGTCGCCATCGAACACGGCGGCGGTTCTGGCGCAGCCTACCCGATCGCACGCGATGTGATGACCTTCCTGTTCGATCGCGGCAAGGCGATGGAAGTGCTGGAAGGCTTCGAGAAGGAATGGGGCGGCAACGTGCAGCAGCGCATGGCCGCCAAGTACAACGCCTATGCCGCACAATTCGGCGCCACCGCTCCCAAGGCGCCCGACGAGGAGCAAGCCGCCGAAGCAGTGGCGGCCGACAACACGCCCGTAGCCGAACCGACCGCTGCGCAGACCGACGCGGCACCGCCCGCGCCCGAGCCCGAAGCCTCGCCCGCTCCAGTGCAAACCGGTGCGCCCGCTGCCGTGCCGTTGCCGCCTCCTGCCGCATCAGCGCCAGCCGCCCCCGCACCGGGAGCCTAGAGCATGCAGCGCGCCTATATCCCCGCGTTCATCGCGCGCCAGCCCTGGGGAGTGATCCTGCCCCTCAGCGCGCTCGTCGTCTTCGGCGGGGCAGTGCTTTATTCGGCAGCGGGCGGCCACCTCATGCCCTGGGCGCTTCTCCATGTGGTGCGCTTCATGGTGTTCCTCGGCATGGCGATGATCGTCTCGCGCATTCCGCCCGCGTGGTTCAAGAACGCAGCGCTGCCCTCCTACGCGGTGCTCTGCGTACTGCTGGTGCTGGTTGAACTGCTTGGCCGGGTGAGCGGCGGCAGCCAGCGCTGGCTCAACCTCGGCTTCATGCAATTGCAGCCGTCCGAGCTGATGAAACCGGGCATCGTGCTGGTGCTGGCGTGGTTCTACAGCGTGCTGCCACCGTCCGAGATCCGCACCTGGCGGGCGATTACGCCGGCCGTGATCCTGCTCGGGCTGCCGGCGGGCCTCGTCATGCTCCAACCCGATCTCGGCACTGGCCTTGCAATCAGCTTCGGCGCGGTGGTGATCATGTTCCTTGCGGGGCTCCCGCTGTGGCTGTTCATCAGCGGCGGAGCCACTGTCGCCGTCGCCGCGCCGCTCGCGTTCTTCACTGTGCTCCACGATTATCAGCGCAAGCGCGTGCTGGTGTTCCTCGATCCCGAAAGCGATCCGCTGGGTTCGGGCTACCATATCACCCAGTCCAAGATCGCGATCGGTTCGGGCGGCCTCTTCGGCAAGGGCTTCGGCCAGGGATCGCAGAGCCACCTTGATTATCTGCCCGAAGCGCACACCGATTTCGTCTTCGCGACGATGGCGGAAGAGTGGGGCATGATCGGCGGCTTCTTCGTACTCATCGTCTTCGCACTGGTGCTGCGCTGGGGCCTCAAGGTCGCGCTCAATGCGCCAGACCGCTTCTCCCGCCTGCTCGCGGCTGGCATGGTGACGACGATCTTCTTCTACGTCTGCATCAACCTGATGATGGTCATGGGCCTCGCACCCGTCGTGGGCATTCCCCTCCCCTTCGTCAGCCACGGCGGTTCATCGATGATGACGAACATGCTCTGCATCGGCACTTTGATGGCCGTTGATCGCTGGTCGCGCGCACCTGGCAGCGGCCTCAGATAATTTTTGAAATTTTGGACTTGGCAGCGCGGCAGAAATCGCTAATGGGGCGGCTCCCGGTCGCCGGTGGCGGCACGGTGTGGACGCATAGCTCAGTTGGTAGAGCAGCTGACTCTTAATCAGCGGGTCCTAGGTTCGAGCCCTAGTGCGTCCACCAAACTTCTCAA